>VFJQ01000132.1 GCA_009885995.1 Verrucomicrobiota bacterium | reverse complement strand
TCTGCTCATTCCTCTCCCCGCCGGCCGCCAGCAAGACAATCCGGCAACGTTCCGCAAGGCGCCGTGGCGTCAGCGCACTCTGGAGTGTTGTCTGCAGCCACGCTCGATCAACGTCAGTCAGTGAGATAGACAGGGCCTTGCGCATGTCCAAAGGCTAACACCTTCCTAACAGCGATCCAGTATATTCCAAACTAATGATGACGGGCTAGAATGGCACTAAGATAAGGAGCTTTTATGATGCGTTTTACTCTGGATGACCGCCCCTGTAGCCAAGCGTGGAAGCCGATGACGGCGGCACTGGCGCGTAGCGTCCAGCTCATGAACAGAAGCGCATTGCCGAGAATGTGCCCGGTCGCCCGCAAGCCCGGAGAGATCAGGATCGCAACAGAGTGAATCTCATCCATAAGCAGCCTTATCTTAGTGCCATTCATGACGGGCTACACTAGCGCCGCCCGTTGAGAATCAGTTCGTTGATCTTCGCGCGCAGCAGTTCGCCATCGGCGAGGCTGAGCGGGTCGTTGGCAAATGGCGTGTCGAACGTCGCGACGGCGTTCGTATTTGCGGAAGTGCCCGCGATGGCGTTGGCGAGCGCGGCGTTCAAGTCGGCGATCGTCACCTCTCCCGGCGCACCTTGAATGCCTTTCGCTCCCTGTGGACCTTGCGGCCCGCCAGGATCGCCCTGCGGACCTTGAATCCCCTGCGGGCCTTGGTCGCCTTGCGGATCGGCCAATGCGAGCGCGCCATCGCCGCGCAGATCGCCGCCGAGCCACCGATGGCCGAGCGGGCCGAGCGCGTCCAGCAAGTCCCCGGCATCGGCCCCGTGGTCGCCGCCGTGCTCCAGGCCCAGATGCCCGAGCTGGGCACGCTCAGCGACGGCGAAGCCGCTGCGCTGGCCGGGCTGGCACCTTACAACCGCGACAGCGGCCCGCACCGAGGCGTGCGCCGCATCCGAGGTGGACGCGCGCCGCTGCGCTGCGCGCTCTACATGGCCGCGCTGAGCGCCGTGCGGCACGACCGCATCCTGCGCGAGTTCTACACCCGGCTTTGCGCCGCAGGCAAAAAACCGCTCGTGGCGTTGACCGCAGCAATGCGCAAGCTGGTGGTGCTGCTCAACCGGATGCTGCGTAAGCCTCAGTTCAAACTCGCGCAGTAAGCGTTCCCCCGAACGCCGGGGTTTGGGGCCGGCGAGGCCCCAAGTCTATCCTCCTCTCCACGCTCTAACCCCCCCCTCGTTTTTGGCACCGTTGCTCCGGGCTGCGGGCTTTTGAGGCCGATTCGAGCACTTGCACGGCAACAGAAGCGGGACAGAGGCTCGGGGACGCCAAATGCACGATGCACGAACCAGATCTGCGTGAACGACCTGCCCCATACATGGTGGATGAGACGGGGCGGAGTGTCTGGATGGCCCGTGCATGCCGCTTAAACGCCCAGCGCGTATTCCTGCGAGCTTTATGAATGGCGTTGATGCCGCGACGTGGTTCATTCATCCTCCCCCAGCAATGTCGGTATGCTTCTCCTCGCCATCTACCTCATCGTGGTTGGCGTGCTTGCCATCTTCGGCGTCAGTCTGGGTGGTCTGAGCATCCTCGTGCCAATCCTCGCCGTCGCCGCCGGGATCTGTCTGTTGATGGGGAAGTAGAGCAAAAGGACTGCTCGACAGCCAGCACCCAAATCTAAAGACTTCGATCCATGCCCGATAAACCCGCCCGCAAACCCAACGCTGCCCTGATGAAACCGGTGCAGCCCGATGAAGCCCTCTCTGCCATCGTTGGTTCCACACCGCTGTCTCGTGGTGAACTGACCAAGAAGCTTTGGGATTACATCAAGAAGAACGGACTGCAGGATGCTCAGAACAAACGCAACATCAATGCGGATGCTGCGTTGAAACCGGTATTCAATGGCAAGAGCCAGGTCACCATGTTCGAGATGACCAAGCTCGTCTCAGGACATGTGAAGGCGTAGCGCCAGACACAAGTCGCTTTTACGATTTCATCAGCGCTTCACCGGCGCTGCATCATCAGTGGGCGGTGGCTGTTCGTAGGGTGTGTCCAAATCCTTCGGACGTATCCAACCACGCCGAAAGAATGCATCAGCCTCTGGATCGTCAGTAGCGCAGCCAGTCAGGAGCAAGGAGCCAAGTAGACACAGTAAGCTCCAATGTTTCAACGCATGCCTTTCTGCTTTGCTGAATACTTGACGGATAGGTGAGAGTCACTGCTCGAACGAGCAGCGAACTAAATGACGCGGAACTTCGGCTGTCCAACGGCAGCGATCTTCATCTTAACCGCCGGGGTCACTTTGGCGGGAGTTGCCTTCTTTTGGCTAGCAGCTTTTGCAGCCCTGATCTTCGCCCACCGTGCTTTGATACCCGCCACCATTTTCGCACGCGCCGCAGGACTAATGACCTTCCTGGCTTTGGCTTTTAATGCCGGTGCGGCCTTGGCAGGAGCAGCAATTTTAGCGGGTGCCGGAGTCGCTGGAGTCTTCGCCGCGTTAACCTTGGCCCAGCGAGCTTTCTGTGCCTCTGCCATCCGCTTACGAACTTCAGGTGACCGTTTGTTCGTCTTCGCCGCCTTGGGCGCTACGGATGCGGTGGTGGCAACTTTACCACCGACGTTGCAGAGGATCTGATTCAGCTCCGCTTGGAGCTTTTCAATCTGCTCTGCGAGAGTGATGGCGCGTTTGAGTTGATCGACGGAAGAAATATTGGTTCGCATGGCTTGGGGATATTCGGCTTGAGCAACTCTGTCAATTACTCACGATCGATACCTCTCAGTTCGAAGACAAAGGTTAAGACCTACTGAACAGTCTTTGGTAGAGACTACAGTAGTCAAGGAGTGTTAGAGTCGAGAATGTCGAAGACAGACGGCCGGAAGATTGATCATGATACTCTCGAACATCTGCGTTTGCTCGCGGTGCGCCGCGTGGTGGAAGAGGGCGAAGCACCCAGCGAAGTCATGCGTTCGCTCGGACTCTGCCGCACGAGCATCTACCCTTGGCTGCGGCGGCATGTCCGCAAGGGCGAGGCGGGGCTGCGCGCCCGCAAATCCACCGGCCCGCAACACAAGCTTACCGACCCACAACGGCGCAAAGTGCGGGGCTGGATCGTTGGCAAGGATCCCCGACAGTATGGGTTCGAGTTCGGTCTCTGGACGCGGCAGATCGTCGCCGCGCTCATTGGCGAGAAGTTTGGCATCACGCTGGGCCTGACGGCAGTGGGCCGGTTGCTGGCGAGCTTGGAAATCACCCCGCAAAAGCCCTTGCGCCGGGCTTACGAACGCGATCCCGAGGCGGTCGCCCAGTGGGTCAAGAAGGATTACCCCCGGTTGCGCCGGCGGGCGCGCGCCGTGGGCGCAACGATCTTCTTTCTCGATGAGGCGGGCTTTAGTTCGGAGCCTGCGTTGGGCCGCACCTACGGGTTGCGCGGCCAGACTCCGGTGGTTGCGACGAGCGGCCAGCGGCAGAAAGTCAGCGCGATGAGTGCGATCAGTGCGCGCGGCGGATTTTGGAGCACGGTTTATACGGGCCTGCTCAATGCCACCCGGTTTGTGGAGTTCCTCGGGGACTTTCGCCGGGGCCGCCGGGAGAAGATCTTCCTGATCGTCGATGGTCACCCGAGCCACAAGGCGAAGCTGGTCCAAGACTATGTGCAGAACTGCCGTGGAAAGTTGGAACTTCATTTCCTTCCGCCCTACGCGCCCGATCTCAACCCCGATGAGTTTGTCTGGCAGCATGCCAAGACCAACGGTGCCGCCAAGAAACCCTTGCGCCAGAATGAGTCGCTCAAGGCCCGCGTGACCCAAGACCTCGCGAACATCAAGGCGAACAAACCTCTGGTCCGATCCTTTTTTATGGGTAAGAGTGTAGTCTATGCTACGGACTAGACAGTAACCGCCAACCCGCCCCCTTCGTCTGGACTGCAAAGGCTCGGGATTTTCTCATGAAAGTGAAACGCGCCCGAAAGAAACTCCCAAAAACACTTATTCCGCGCTCATTGTGACGGACTCCACTAGGACGCTGGGGCGATTGGCTCGAAATGCTTCCAGCACAGCGTCACGCTGATCCGGCTTCGTGGTGATGATGGCGACGACGTGGACCATGCCAGAGCGTGACCACTACGCGAAAATGCTCCAACGATCTTAGCCGGGGAGATATCGGGATTCGTCGGAGCAGGAAGAAGGTCGGTCGGATGTGGAGGATGCCCGAGATCGATGTCATCGAGCCAGGTGGCGATGTCTGCGTGTGGTTCGGGGGTTACTTCATCGGGTGCTGCTTCAGCAACTCATCCACGGTGTAAAACATCATGCGGTCCGGATTCGCGGCGCGCACGGCTTTCACCTGCGCGGCGGTGATGGGGTCGGCTTTGTTGCCGAAGTGATTGCGCACGAACGTGAGCACCGCGGCCATCTCGTCATCCTTGAGCATCCCGGCGAAGGGCGTCATCGGCACCTGCCCGTCGAACTTCTGCCCCTTCACCTCGAGCGGCCCCATCAGTCCGTAGAGCGCGAGCTTGATGAGCCGCTCGCTATCCTGGGTCACCCACGGGCTGCTCGAGATCGGCGGGAAGGCGGGCGGGAGTCCGCCGCCGTCGCCGCGATGGCAGGTCATGCAGTGTCCTTCGCGATTATAGACCTCCTGCCCGAGCATGAATTGCTTCTTCGCCTCGGCGCTGAGATGTGCCGGCGCGGGCACTGCGACGTAATCCGCCTGCGCTACCTCGGCGATACCCGCGAGCCGATCCGCCGCAGTCTTCGCGGCGTTCTTGCTCCATTCGTCGAGCGGTTGTTTCGAGGCGATCGCCACGATGTTTTTCGCCGCAGGAATGTTCGGCAGCCACGACGCGGCGACGATTGCTTCCAGCCGCACGCGGCCGTGCGGATCGTTCGCGGCCTTCTCCAGCAGCGCGACGTGATCGGCGACGCGATGAGTGTTGTAGCGCAGCACGCGCACGGCAGCGGCGCGGGCGTGGAAATCCTTCGCCTGCAAAAGCTGCCGCAGCAGCGCGTCGTCGGGTTGGTTGAGGCCCCACGTGGTCCAGAGCGCTTCGAGCACGTGGTGCTCGAAGTGCGTGTCCTTCGTGTCGAGTGAAGCGACCCACGCTTTCACCGCGGGCAGCACTTCGCTCGCGGGATGCGCGCGCAGCTCGCGCCGGCTGCGATAGCGTGTGCGCAGTTCAGGCTGCTTCAAATTCTCCAACAGCGTCGCGACGGGCGCGCCCTCGACCTGCGCGGGCTTCACGAGCGGGCGCGACGGATACGTGATGCGGTAGATGCGCCCATGCACATGGTCGCGCAGCGGGTCGCGGGCGTTGTGTTGCATGTGGCCGATCAGCACGTTGTGCCAGTCGATGACGTAGAGCGATCCATCCGGCGCGAACTCAAGATCGACCGGGCGGAAGTTCCCGTCGCTGCTTTTCAGCAAGTCCTGCCGGAACGTCGTCTTCCACCCCGTGCCGTCGTCCTCGATCTGGTGCTGCTTGATGCCGAGGAAACCGATCGCGTTGCACAGGATGAGGTCGCCCTGCACTTCGTCGGGGAAGTGGCGCGATGAGACGACTTCGAGCCCCGAAGTCGGGCGCACGCTCTGGCCCTTCGGCACGAGGTCGGGCGTCGAGGGGGTCTTGCTGCCAAAGGCCGGCTTCACCGACACGGGCAGCATCCAGTTCATGCTCGTGCCCGAGGTGTGGAGGAAGAAGTCCTGCCCCCAGCGATCGAACGCCACTCCCCACGGGTTCGGGATGCTGAGTTGCGCGGTGCGTTCGAGATGGCCGCGCTGCGGGCTGTAGCGCAGGAAACCGCCATCGACGCAGCGCACCGGGCCGTAGGGCGTCTCCACATTGCTGTGCAAGAAAACGCCCTCGCAGAGAATGAACGCGCCACTCGGATCGGCGCAAAACGCGCTGATCGCGTGATGCGTGTCGTGCGTGTCGAAGCCGCCGAGCACGATTTCGCTGCTGTCCGCCTTGTCGTCACCATTCGTGTCGCGCAGCAGCACGAGGTTCGGCTCCTGCGTGACATAGACACCCTCCGGCGCGAACTCGAAACCGATCGGCAGGTGCAGATGATCCGCGAAGACGGTCTCCTTGTCCGCCTTCCCGTCGCCGTTCGTGTCCTCGTAGATCAAGATCTTGTCGTCCGGCATCGCATCGCCGGGCCGGTAGTGCGGATACGTCGGCATCACCGCGACCCACAGCCGGCCTTTGTCGTCGAAGGAGATCTGCATCGGGTTCGCGAGATTCGGGAACTCCTTCTCGCTCGCGAACATCTCGACCTTGTAGCCCTCGGGCACGGTAAGCGACTTCACCGCGTCCTCGCCGTAGAGATACTTCTCGCTGCCGTTCTTCACGCTCGGCTGGTAGTTCGTCGGCACCGGCGGCAGCTTGTGCGTCTTCGAGTCGTCCACCGCGAGCGAGGTCGTCTGGCCGCTCGCGACGTTGTGGATGAGCGCATCGCGCAGCGCGGCCATCTCGCGTGTCTTCTTCACCTCGTCGGGGTAATTCTGCGGCCCGTAGGGATTGTAGCGCTGCCCGTGCGTGTGGACGCCGTTGAGGATGTTGTAGTCGTTGTTCCAAAACCAATCCTTCTGCTTCACCGCCGCGTGGACCTTGGCGGGATCAGCCTTCGAGGCGCGCGACTGATGCCCATAGATGCCGTCCGCGAGGATCTCCGCGAGCTGTGCGTAGCCCGCCTCGGTCGGGACGAATCCGCCGGTCGTGAACGGCTGCTGTGCCTTCGCGTAGATCGCCTTCGTCGGTGTGAAGAGATCGATGAACGTGAGCCCGCGTTTCTTCGCCACGCGCTCCATCGCCGCGGCGTAGAGCGTGAGGTTCGCGTTCTCCGCGTCGCCCTTCGGCAGGTCGCGCTTCGCGCTCTGATCCTCGTAGGCGATCGGCGATAAGAGCACGACGCGCGGCGCGGCGTTGCCGTTGTAAGCCTTCGTCAACGTGTGCTGCACCCACGCGTCGAGTTCCGCCTCGAAGTTCGCCGTGCGGTTCGCGCCGTCGAAGGATTCGTTGTAGCCGAAGAACGCGACGATCGTGTCGGCCTGCAAATGCGTGAGCCACTGGTCCGGCGTCGGGAAGAAGCCTTTGCCGTGATGCACGTTCAGCTCGGGATGAAATTTCTCACCGCCCGGAAACGCCCACTGCGACACGCGCGCCGGGTGCGGACGAAATGCCGGCGTGTCGCCGGGCTTGCCCATATTGCGGAAAAAGAGTGCGTGCTCCGGGTAGCGCAGGTGCAACTCCGTTTCTATCCGGCTGTAATACACGTCGCGCTCCGCGAGCCCGTTGCCGAGCAGCACGATACGCTCGCCCTTTGCCGGCGGCGCGACGCTTTGCGAGCGAGCGCTCGTCGCCGTCGGCGGCTCCGCTTTCGGCGCGTGCGGTGCCGCGGGCGCTTCCGCTTTTTCTTCCTGCTTCGCAGGGAGTGATGCCCCGCCTGTCGCCGGACTCTTGCCGAGCGCGTAGTCGGCGGGCTTGCGGTTCAGCTTCTTGTAGTGGTCGCTCTTGAGGCCGGAGTAAAACGTCGGCTCGAACGGATCGACGTAGCTCACGTCCGCCTTGGCGGGCACAGGCAGGCTGAGCAGATGATGCGTCACATTCACGACGAGACGGCGCAGATCCTCGTCCGCGAAATCCACCGACGCACCCAGCGTCGTGCAGAACGCGCGGCCCTTCGCGCTACCGTTCGGCGCGGTGTATTCGCGCAGCCACGCCAGCGGCATCATCGGCTCGTTCTTCTTCCCCGCGACCGCCTTCGACTTCGGATCGAGCGACTCCGTCACCGCACCGCGCAGTAGAATCGTCGCGGCCTTCGGGTCGAGATTCGCGATGCCATACACATCGGTCGTCGCAAAGATCTCACCCACGCCGCGCAACACCTCGTGCGAGCCATTCGCCTTCTCCACCACGCTGCGTGTGCCTTCCTTCTTGTGCGCGCCGTGATGGTTCACCCATTTCTCGCCGAGGATCTTCAACCCGAAGTCCGCCCACTTGAAATCGCCCGTCTTCGCCCCGCCCGTGAACGCGTGCGTCGCCGTGCGAAAGCCGATCACCGGCTTCCCCGCATCGAGAAAGCGCGCGAACGGCGCGAGTTGGTCGTCCGGCAACTGCCGGAACCGCGTGCCGATGATCATCAGATCCGCCGAGTCGAGCGCTGCCGTGCCGCGGATATTTTTCTGGTTGTTCGGATCGATGAAGCCCGCCGCCGGGTCAGTCGAGAAAAGCACCGTGCAATCGAACCCATGCCGCTGGCTGAGGATCTTCGCGAGCATCGGGCACGACTCCTCGGTGCGATACTCCTCGTCCCCCGCGACGAGCACGATGCGTTTGCCATTCCCCGCGCCGCCGCCGGGTTTCGGTGGGAAGTGGAGAACGTCTTGCGCGAGCGCGGACGCGGCGAGGGCGGCGACGACGACAGTTCGGATGATGTGTTGGATCATGGCTGGTGGAAGAAGGAGAAACTGAACTGGGTCGCGAGCGAAAGAGTCAAATCGGATGCGATCACTTTTGATCGGGTCATCAGCGTCCCGCTTCGTATCCGCTCTGAGAGCTGCGTCTTTCACGTGCCCGGCGCGAGCGCCAGGCTGGCGGTATCAGAAGAGGTGAAGGATGCCGCATCCGCCGCACGCAATCGCTGCTGCAACACAGATGCTCAGCCACACGGCGCGTGTGACGATGGCTTGTTTGGCGGCGCTTCGACGTTGTGTGGTCATGCGTTGAGGAGGGGACCCGGTTGCGCTGCGTGTCGAGCGTTTCCTGTTTGTCGTGAGGGCTTCCCATCGCGGCGGGGGCACGCGTAGAAGGCAGCATGTCTTCGCGGCCCAATCTCATCCTTGTCGGTTTCATGGGAAGCGGGAAGTCGTCGATCGGTCGGATGGCGGCTCAGCGGCTACGGTTCCAATTCGTCGATACGGACGCGATCGTGATCGAGCGCGCGGGGATGGAAATCAGCGAGATCTTCGCAAAGCACGGCGAGGCGCACTTTCGCGACTTGGAAACGCGGGCGATCGAATCGCTCGCGGCCCGTGAGCGTTACGTGATCGCGACGGGCGGCGGCGCGGTATTGCGCGAGGAGAATCGCACGCATTTGCGCGCTCTCGGCTTCGTGGTGCTGCTCGTGGCGCGGGAGGAAATCATCCTGGAGCGCGTGGCGCGGCACTCGAAGCGACCGCTGCTTCACACGCCGGATCCGCGCGCGACGATCGAGCACTTGCTCGCCGAGCGGCGCCCGGCCTACGAGGCCGCCGCGCACTGGACGCTCGACACATCGGAGCTCACTCACGAACAGGCGACCGCTGCGCTCGTGGCGGCTGCGCGCGCGGCGTTCGGCTGGAAGCCTTAGCCGGAGCGATGCCATCGGTCGAAGGCGAGCGGGTGGTTAAACGCAGAGGCGCAGAGGGCGCAAAGGGATCGCAGAGTGGAGATTTGCGGGCACCGAACGGCGCGCCCCGTCTCGACAAAAGAACTCTGCGTTCCTCCGCGCCTCTGCGTTTCCAACGCCGCGCCCGAATTGAATCGTTCCGCCCTAACTGCCCGCAGTCGCCTGCTCGACCGCTGCGGTGTCGCGGCCGAGGTAGCGCGTGCCGATCAGCCAGAACGCGCTCGCCAGCACCATCATCGCGGAGACGAGGAGGAACGCGGTGTTCATGCTCGTCTGCCCTGCGATCCAGCCGATGAGCGGCGGGGAGATCGCGTCGCCGAGCGCGTGGATCATGAGGATGTTCAGCGCGAAGGCGGTCGAGCGCACTGCGGGTGAAGTCACATTTGCGAGCGCGGCGTTCGCGGGGCCGGTATTGAAGAAGAGGAAAAACTCCGCGAGGAAGACGAGCACCCACGCGGCGGGGAATGGCGTCTTGAGCATCAGCATCGTCGCGGGGAAGGCGAAGAGCATCGCCACGCCTGAGACGAGGAAGTAGGCGCTGGCCCGCTTGCGCCGCACCCAGTCGCCGCACCAGCCGCCGAGCAGCGTCGCCGAGAGACCGGCGGCGACGGTGATCGCGCCGAAGATCATGTTGATATGCCCGAGGTCCGGTGCGCCGCCGAAGTCCGCCGCGCGATCCTTGAACAAATACCGCGGCAGCCAGAACGAGATGCCGCCGATCGCGAAGGTCATCGCGGTCATCGCCGCGGTGTTCAGCACGTAGGAGGGAATGCGGAAGAGCGCGACCACATCGGCCATGCGCATCTTCGGTCGCTCAGCCGCCATGCGCGCCGTGCGCGGATCGCGCATAAAGAGGCACGACGCGCCGAGCAGCAGGCCCGGCACGACAACGAGGTAGAACGGCCAGCGCCAGCCAAAGCTCCCGCCGATCGCGCCGCCGAAGACGTAACCCAGCGCGCTGCCCACCGGGATCGCGATGTAGAAATACGCGAGCATCCGCCCGCGTTTCTCCGCCGGGTAGAGGTCCGAGATGATCGTCGGCGCAGCCGGGCCGTAAGCCGCTTCGCCCACGCCGACGAAGATGCGCGAGATGAGCAGCGCTGCGAACGTCCCCGCCATTCCCGACCACCCGCTCGCGATGCTCCACACCGCCACGCCCGCGCCGATGATCACCCAGCGCGACATCCGGTCCGCCAGCATTCCGAACAGCGGCGCGAGCACCATATAGCTGACGAGAAACGCCGTCGCCAGCGAGCCCGTCTTCGCCATCGCCGTCTCATCGGTCGCGTCGAAGAACTGCGCGGCGATCAACGGCTCGACCGCCGCGAGGATGTAGCGGTCGATGTAGTTGAAGAGATTGATCGCCAGCAGCAGCGCGAGCGCGCGGCGGGCATTGAGAGCGTGCTGCGATTGATTGGCCATGTGACCCGGAAAGAGCGCGCGCACTCCACTGCTTTGCGCTTGGCTTGGAAAGTCGTTTCTCGAACCTTGCCCACCTTGGACTCCGCGAAACCACTTCCCTTCACCGAACGCCTCCTGCGCGGCCTTGGCCAACTGCTCGGCCGGCTCATCTACCGCGTCAGCGCGCACTTCACCGATCGCCTGCCTGCCGGCGGATTCCTGCTGCTGCCGAATCACCTCACGTGGGTCGATGCGATCGTGCTCCAGCTCGCGTGCCCGCGCCCGATCCGGTTCATCGTCTTCGAGGCGATCTACAAGCTGCCGCTGCTCTACCCGATCTTCCGCTGCGTCGGCGCCATCCCCATCTCGCCGAAACGCGCCAAGGACGCCGTGCGCACCGCCATCGAGCTCATCGAGCAGGGTGAAGTCGTGTGCCTCTTCCCCGAGGGAGAGCTTTCGCGCAGCGGCATGCTGCTGCGGCTCAAGCGCGGCTACGAACTCATCGCCCGCGGCGCGAAATGCCCGGTCGTGCCCGTGTGGCTCGACCAGCTCTGGGGCAGCATCTTCTCCTTCGAGAGCGGGCGGTATTTCTTCAAGATGCCGCGCCGCCTTCCCTATCCTGTCACCGTCGCATTCGGCGCGCCGATCGCGCACGAGGAAGCCGACATCGCCCATGTGCGCGAGCGCTTCCTCGAGCTCGGCGAATTTTGCTATCAGCAGCGCGAGCCGCTGCGCGGCCACCTCGGGCGCGCCTGCATCCGCGGGCTGCGGCGGCATCAGTTCACCACCGCCATCACCGACGGACTCGACCATAGCAAGCTCTCGCGCGGCTTTCTCCTCGCCGCCGGCATCGCGCTCAGCCGCTGGCTCACGGCGAACACTGGCGCCGCGCGCATCAGCATCGTGATGCCGCCGGGCAAGGCCGGGCTCATCGCGAATCTCGCCGTCATCCTCGCCGACCGCATCCCGGTGAATCTCAACTTCACCGCCGGCCGCACCGCGCTCGAAGCGAGCATCCGCAAGGCCGGCGTCAGCGACTGCCTCACTGCCGGGCCGATGTTGAAAAAGCTCCCCGACTTCCCGTGGCCCGAGCGCATCGTGCGGCTCGAGGAAGTCCTGCCGAAACTCAAACCGCACATCATGCTCTGGCGCCTCCTCGTCGCCGTGCTGCCCACCGCCGTCATCGCCTGGCTGCTCGACATCCCGCGCACCGGCGACACCGCGGAGGCCGTGCTCCTCTTCACCAGCGGATCGAGCGGCGAGCCGAAAGGCGTCGCGCTCACGCATCGCAACCTGCTCGGCAACGTCGCGCAATTCGGCGAGATGCTCGGCATGGGCCACCGCGAGACGATCCTCGGCTGCCTGCCGCTCTTCCATAGCTTCGGCGCCACGGTCACCGTCCTCTTCCCGATCATCGAAGGCATCCCGCTCGTCACCTACCCGAGCCCGCTCGAAGTCGGCAAACTCGCCGCGCTCATCGAGCGCTACCGCATCGCGCTCTTCGTCAGCACGCCGACATTCCTCCGCAGCTTCCTGCGCAAGGCTGAGCCTGCGCAACTCGCCAGCCTCAAGCTCCTCGTCACCGGCGCCGAGAAGCTCCCCCAGGATCTCGCCGACGCCTTCTTCGAGAAATTCAAGGTCCGCATCCTGCAAGGCTACGGCCTCACCGAGACGAGCCCCGTCGCCGCCGTGAACCTCCCCGAGCCCAAGCCCGGCAAACCCGACGACGCCGTGCAGCCGAGCAGCCGCGAAGGCAGCGTCGGCAAGCTCGCCCCCGGCATCGCCGCGCGCATCTCCTGTCCCGACACCGGCGCGCCCCGCACCCTGCACGAGACCGGCATCCTCTGGCTGCGGGGCGTGAACATCTTCGGCGGTTACCTCGACGACCCGGAGCGCACCGCCGGCGTGCTCGAAGCCGGCTGGTTCAAGACCGGCGACCTCGCGCGCTTCGACGAAGACGGCTTCCTCTTCATCGAAGGCCGCCTCAGCCGCTTCTCCAAGATCGCCGGCGAGATGGTCCCGCACGAGACCGTCGAGCAGCGCATCATCGAAGCCCTCGAACTCCCGCGCGACGAGCGCACCATCGCCATCGCCGGCATCCCCGACGAAGCCAAAGGCGAAGCCCTCGTCGTCCTCACCACGCGCGAGATCGATAGCAAAGTGCTCCGCGAAAAACTCTCCGCCCTCGGCGTGCCGAACCTCTGGATTCCCAAGACGATCAAGCGCGTCGAATCCATCCCGCACCTCGCCAGCGGCAAGCTCGACCTTGCCGGCTGCAAGACCCTCGCGCTGGAAAGCGTAGGGTAGCTGCGACGCCCCGTCGCAGAAAGTGCCCGCGGCGCCCCGCCGCGGTTTCCGCAGCGCACCGTTTGATTCACCCGCGCCCGGCGGCGAGGGCGCCGCCGGAACGTCCTGCGACGAGGGCGTCGCAGCTACCCTCGCGGCGCGATAAGGACATCGCGCCCTACCTCACTCCGCCTCGATCCGCACCGCTCCCGCCGCACCCGGTCCGCGGAAGACGCCGCGACCCTGGCCCGGCTGCGTGTCGAAGGGCACGCGAAAGCCGCCGCTGAACGGCACCAGCTTACCCGTCTCCGGGTGGAGGAAGCGCCCGCTGAACACCGCCTTCGCACCGTCCACTTTCACCTGCAGCTTGTTCAGCGAAATGTCTGCGCCGCTCTGCGCCGCGTCCGGGCCGATGATCTGCACGCTGCCCGGCACGATGTTCAGCAGCAGGTCGCGATACGTGCCCACGAAGTCCCCGCCGCTCAGTCGCAGCCGCGCATTCGGACTCGCCACGCCGAGCCCGATCGGCGGCAACTCGCCGCGCGCCACCACCGGATACGCCACGCCTGCGAGCGACAGCACCGTCTCCACTCCACTGCGGTGATACCGCGCCCGGCTGCTCGCGCGCTTCCTCCACGCGAGATTCCCCATCATCCCGCCCGCACCCGCCGACGTATCGATCGCCCGCACCAGTCCGGTGAAGACGCCGCCTTGTTCCAACGCCTTCGTGAGATCGTAGCTGCGCCCCTGCGCCCGTGCGCTCGCGAGGAAGGGCTCCCCATCCGGCAGCCGCCCGGCGAACCGTGCCCCGCGCCGCGAGTCCTTGCCCACCGTCATCCGCAGAAAACCATCCGCCATCACCGCCGCCTGCGCCGAGGGCGGACTCAGGAAGCCCGTGCGCAGCCCGCTCTCCGCCAACCCGCCCGTGCCCGCGTCCTTCGTCAGCACGAAGCTCGGCGCGCTGGCCGTCACCATCCCTCCCACCCGCTCCTCGAAGCTCCCGCGGATCTGCGGCAAGTCCGCATCGAGCGTGAGCGTGATCGTGAGCACCGCGCCGCCCGGGCTATTGAGCGTGCGTGTGAGCGTGCCGTGCTGATCGAACACCCCCTTGAGCACAAAGCTCTCGTCGCTCCAGTCCATGAACGACGTGCTGATCGCCCCGCCGCTGCCCATTTGCAGCGCCACCGACAGTTCGCGCGTCCCCGCCACGATCCTCCCGCCGTAAAGCCCCGCGCGTTTGGAGAAAGCGATGAGCCGCACCTGCGCCTCCGCGCTCGCCCCGAGCGGATCGACGACCCGATAGGTGAGCGCGTCATCATCGCGCACGTTGAACTGCGGATTGTAGCTGATGAACCGCCGGTCCCCCGTCACGCTCGCCACCCCCAGCGAGGCATTCGGCGGCGTTACCAGCGTCGGGTCGAGTAGCAGCCCTTCATTGGCAGGCACCGGCGGCGTGTTGTTGGCATCTGTATCGTTTTCCAACGGATCGACGACCACCTGCCCGGCGTAGAAAATCACGTCCGGCGCGGCGATGGGGAGAACATTCGCTTCGGAGACAAAATCCAGAATGCTCCCAACGGTGGTGCCTTCGACATTCGTCGCCGTGAGGCGATAGAAATACCGCACGCCCTCGTTCAATCCGCTCAGGCGTGCGCTCACGGGCACGGCTGCCGCCTCGCTGACGGTTTGCGGTGTCGAGGCGAAGCCAACCGCATCCGACAGATCCGCCGCCGTGCCCACCTCGAAGGCCACGGTCGTCGCCAATCCCTGCGCGTTCACCGTGCCAGCCAGCCGCGCGGACGTGGAACTGATCTCCGAGGCCGCGCCCGTCTGCACGCTGATGGCCGACTGGCCGGTGCGGAAGCTCTGCACTTCTCCCGCACTCGTCCCCGCACTGCTCGTGGCGCGCACGCGGAAGAAATACACCGTGTCGAGCGTGAGCCCTGCCAACCCGCGGCTCACGGCGGTAACACTGCTGCCCGTGGCGCTCCCCGGCAACGCCGCGACGGTGTTGCTCAGGCTGCCGGCATCGATGCCGTAGTCGAAGACGACGCTGGTCGTGAGGCCGAGGGCGTTCACGGTGCCATTGAGGGTCGCGAAAGTCTGGCCCACGCCGTTGGCCGCCTGAGTCGCGACCACGGGCAGAGCCAGGGTGGCGAAACTCGCCGCCGTGGTTTGCGCTACGCCGCCCGCACTCGTCGCCCGCAGGCGGAAAAAGTAAGTCGTGCCCTGGGTCAAGCCACTCAGCGTGGCGGCGACGGCCGTTGCGCTCGTGCCGGTGATGGTCGCGGGCACCGCGGCGACGCTGTTGGGGAAATTGACGCCGTCCGTGCCGTAGTCGAAGACCGCCGCCGTGCTGGTCCCGCGCGCATTCACCGTGCCGGCTACCTGCACGCTATTCGCGGCCACCCCGCTCGCCGCGCCGAGCGTGGGCAAGGGGGCGATGAGGGTGATGAAGCTGCGCGCTCCGCTCACCGTTGTGCCCGCCACGTTGGTTGCCTTGATCCGGTAGAAATAGGTCGCCCCCACTTGCAATCCCGCCACATCCGCGCTGACCGGCACATCGGTGCTGCCGGTGACAATGCCCGGTGTGGCGGCGGCAACGTTCGGGAAGCTGTTCCCATCGGTGCCCCACTCGAAGACAACCGAGGTGCTGAAGCTCCGTGCATTCACGGTGCCGTTAAAACGGGCGCTGGTGGGCAGGATCGCGCTGGCGGCGGCGGCGTTCGCGACCGGCTCCGCGAGCGTGGAAAAGCTCTGCACGGGCGTCACGGTCGTCCCGGCGCTACTCGTGGCGCGGAACCGAAAATAGTAAGCCGTGGCCGTGGCGAGCCCCGTCACGGTGGTGCCGACCAGCCGGGTTTGCATACCGGTCAGGCCCGTGACGATGGTGATGTTATTCGCCGGCGGGAAGGTCACTCCGTCCGTCCCGTATTCCAGCACCACGGTTGTGCTCGCCCCGCGCGGATTGACCTGCGCCTCCACCACTGCGCCCCCCGTCCCTTCCGACCCCACCCGGGTCACCGCAGCGGTGGGGGCTCCGGAGAAGACCAGTCGATACACCGAGCCATCTCCACCGGTCGTCGTGCCGTATAAATTGCCGTCTGCTGCCGCGACCAATCCCGCTAGTGGATTTCCCTCTTCCTCCCGGACGAACTCCAGCAAGGTGGTCAGCACCCCCGCCGAGGTCGTCCGGAAGATCGTGCCCGCGTCGTTCGCGCCGCCCCCGCTCGTCGTCCCGTAAAAGTTTCCGTCGCTGCCCCGCAGCAACGGCGCTTGCGGGAAACGTCCTTTGTTGGACGCCGCATTGTCGGTGAACTGCACCAAGGTCGTCAGCACCCCCGCCGGGGTCATCCGGAAGACAGTGCCCGCGTCGCTTGCGCCGCCCCCGCTGGTCGTCCCGTAGAAATTGCCATCCGTGCTCTGCACCAGGCTGGCCAGCGGAAACGCCCCCTTGTTCGACGAACCATTGCCGGTGAACTGCACCAAGGTCGTGAGCACTCCCGCCGGTGTCATCCGGAAGACCGTGCCGGCGCTATCCGCGCCACCGGAGCCCGTGGTGCCGTAGAAATTTCCATCCGTGCCCTGCACCAGACTCCCCTGCGGGTTGAGCCCTTTGTTGGAGGATCCATTGTCGGTGAACTGCACCAACGTGGTCAGCGCCCCCGCGGGCGTCATTTTGAAAACGGTGCCGTTTCCGAGTTCCGTGCCCGATCCGCCGCCGACAATAGTCGTGCCGTAGAAGTTGCCATCGCTCCCTTGGATGAGCCCCCCGAACGGCAGCCGGCCCTTGTTCGGCGCGACGTTGCCCGTGAACTCCACCAGCGTCGTCAGCACTCCCGCAGGCGTCACCTTAAATACCGTGCCGAAGCTGTTCGCGCCACCACGGGACGTCGTCCCGTAGAAGCTGCCATCGCTGCTCTGCACCAAGCCCGACTCGGGGTTCTCGCCCTTATTCAGCGATCCGTCGGCGGCGAACTCCACCAGCGTCGTCAACGCGCCGCCGGTCGTGATCCTGAAGACCGTGCCATCGTTGTTCCCGCCTCCGTTAAACGTCGTCCCGTAGAAGTTCCCGTCGGTGCCCCGGCACAACCCGCGGGGAGAGCGCCCGGTCTCCGAAGTCCCAAAGCCCGAGAACTCCACCACCGTGGTCACCATCCCTGCCGCCGTCATCTTAAAGACCAAACCGGCATCGTTCGCGCCGCCGAAACCCTTAATCCCGTAAAAGTTGCCGTCGCTGCCTTGAAACCTAAGGCCGCCTCCTTCTTCGTCGGTGAACTGCACCAAGGTCGTCAACGCCCCCGCCGCCGTCACCTTAAACGCCGTGCCGAAACCGTTCGCCGCACCGTCCCCGGTGATGCCGTAAAAGACTCCATCGCGGCCGAGCACCAAACTATTGGGAAACCGCCCCTTGTTCGACGCGCCGTTGTCGGTGAACAGCACCAGCGTCGTCAGCACCCCGGCCGGCGTCACCTTAAACACGGTGCCATGCCCGGTGAAGTTGCTCCCCGTATAGCCGGTGGCGCCGAATTCCGTCGTCCCATAGAAGTTCCCGTCGGTCCCCGCCACAAGTGTATTGGGACTCCTGCCCTTGTTCGATGCCCCGTCGCCGGTGAACTGCACCAGCGTCGTCAGCACTCCAGCCGGCGTCATCTTGAACACCGTCCCGCAATCGCTCGCCCCGCCCTTCTGGGTCGTCCCGTAGAAGTTCCCGTCGCTCCCCTCCACCAGATCCTCCGGGTCACTGCCCTTGTTAGAGGCCCCATTGCCGGTGAACTGCACCAGCGTCGTCAGCACCCCCGCCGGCGTCATTTTGAAGACCGTGCCGAAGTTGTTCGCGCCGCCCTCCGAAGTCGTGCCGTAGAAGTTCCCATCGCTGCCGCGCACCATCGTGCCGGGGAGATCGCCCTTGTTGGTGGGCCCGTTGCCTGTGAACTCCACCAGCGTGGTCAGCACCCCCGCCAGCGTCATACGAAACACCGTCCCATCGCCGTTCGCGCCGCCTTGGAACGTCGTGCCGTAGAAGTTGCCATCCGGGGCTTGCACCATACCGCGGGGACTCTTCCCCTTGTTCGACGCCCCGTTGTCGGTGAACTCCACCAGCGTCGTGAATACCCCGTCCGGCGACAGCTTGAACACCGTCCCATCGCTCTCCGCGCCGCCAGACGAAGTCGTGCCGTAAAAGTGGCCATCGCTCCCCTGCACCAAGCCGCTCGGCAGACTGCCCTTGTTCGGCGTATTGGCGAAATCCACGATCCGCGCAGCGGTGAAGTCGAAGACCTTTTCATACACCTGCGCACGGGCAGGGGCGGGGAGAAGGAGCGTGATCAGGACAGAGAGCAGGGCAAAGATCAGGCGGGTATTCATAAGGCGGGGTGACGACGTATCGGCTTCGTGGCGCGAGGGGCGCGGGCGCGGGAGGGTGGCAGTGGAGCAATGGGTGGTCAACGGCGGGCTGACGTCCCGCCGCGGTTTCCGCAGCGCACCGTTTGATTCACCCGCGCCCGGCGGCGAGGGCGCCGCCGGGACCTCCTGCGACGAGGGCGTCGCAGCTACCCTGGCGGCGCGATAGGGACATCGCGCCCTACCTCACTCCGCCTCGATCCGCACCGCCCCTGACGCGCCCGGCCCGCGGAAGACGCCGCGGCCCTGGCCGGGCTGCGTGTCGAACGGCACGCGGAACGCGCCCTCGAACTTCGTCAGCTTGCTGGTCTCCGGGTCGAGGAAGCGTCCGCTGAACGCCGCCTTCGCGCCGTCCACTTTCACCGCCAGCTTGTTCAGCGGAATGTCCGCGCCGGTCTGCGCCGGGTCGGGGCCGACGATTGTCACGCTGCCCGGCACGATGTTCAGCAGCAGGTCGCGATACGTGCCCACGAGCCCGCCGCCGCTCAGCCGCAGGCGCGCATTCGGGCTCCCCGTGCCGAGGCCGATCGCCGGCAGCCCACCGCGCGCCACCACCGGATACGCCACGCCCGAGAGCGACAGCACCGTCTCCACCCCGCTGCTGTGGAAGCGCGCCCGGCTGCTCGCGCGCTTCTTCCACGCGAGAT
>VFJQ01000112.1 GCA_009885995.1 Verrucomicrobiota bacterium | reverse complement strand
TGCGCGATGCTCGTCGCGCGCGAGCCGGCTTTGTCCGGCGTTGGCGTTTGTTTTGGTGTGATGCGTTTCACCCCAATTTTTTGCCAGCCGATGCTCGCGGGGAACCATCGCTGATGGTCGAAACGCCCGCGCCAAAGTTTTCACCATTTGCGCGGAGAGGGCGCGGGTGGCGCGGGAGTTGAGTCGTTTGTCGTCCTGTGGGACTACTGCCAAAACTCACCGTAGTCGTCTTAGTCGTCCCTTATAAATAAGGGACGACTGACTAGGACGACTAAATCCAGTCGTCTCGGGACGACTTGGGACGACTGAGACGACTACCGCTTTCGGCCACGCTTCGCCCGCGTGATGGAAGGCGCGGCGAGCGGCACCTGCGCCATCATCGAACCCGCCTCGGCCTGCTTGGTCTCGAACGCCTCGACGTGCCCAGGCAGGCCGCGCAAGATCTGGTTGTAGCGCCCCGCCGCGGTCGTCTTGAGCTTGCCCGTGGATTCCGCCTCGTCGCACAGCCCCTTGTAGAAGTCCTTGTGCCAGCCGCGCTCATGGAACGCGTTCTTGATCTGTTCGGCGGACAGCAGCGCCTCACGAGGTTCGTTGCGAAACGAAGGCGGGAACATCGCCATGAACTCGTCAAGGCTCGGCTTGTAGCGCCGGATGCGGACCTCGCTCGATCCGCCGCGCTCCAGCTCCAGCTCGGCGCGCGTGGCCTCACGCCAGCAAAAGCCGTCCTGCTTCGCGTGCGCGATGAGCTTGCTGTAGATGCGCTCGCCTTGCTCGTCCTGCCAGCGCAGGCGTCCTCCGCGCTTGCCGGCGCGCAACTCGTAGATGTCGTGGCTGCCGAGTGAGCGCACGGCGAGGATGGCGCGCGGCCAGTTCGACCACTCCGCGCTGCCGCTGCCGAGATAGGCGAAATCGCTGCCGCTCCAGTCGGGCTTCTCGCTGCCCGATGGCGGCTTGTTCGTGTGATGCACGACGATGACGGCGCACCCGTGCTTGTGAACGAGCGGGTTCAGATGGTTGCGCAGGAACCCGCCCACGTCCTTCTGCGAGTTCGCCTCGCCGCCGATGTAGGCGAGCGCCGGGTCGATCCACAGCAGATCAATCTGATGCTCGGCGAGCAGCGGCGCGATGACCTGGGCGCAGAACTCCGCTCCCGTGCGGCAATCCTCGCGCGCCACCAGCACACGCTCATTCGCGTCGCGCCGCTCGCGCTCGGTGAAGTTGAGCCCGGCGTAGATGCCGTCGCGCATTTCCGCGAGGTCGCCGTGATCGTTCTCGCTCTGGATGATGAGCGAGCGCAGCGGACGCGCGGGCACGAGCCCGAAGTGTTCGCGCCCCACCGACCAGCAGAGCGCGGCTTGCAGGGTGAAGGTGGATTTGCCGACGCCCGTCGGCCCGACCACGAGCATCCCGCTGCCCCTGCACAGGTAGCGGTGCCGAATGAGTTCGTTCGGGTCGTCCTTCGGCGGTGTTTCGAGCTGGCCGATGCACAGCACGACGGGCGGCGGCATCACCGGCTTGTCCTCGGGCTGGGCAGACGTGCCGCGCTTCGCGGGAGCGGGCGGCGGTTGGACTTCAGGAATGGCGGCCTTGTCGGCCCAGGGCGTTTTGGTCATGGCAGGTTGTGTGGGTTGAAATGGAAAACTTGCTGGCGCACCGGCCAGCCATCGGCCCGCGGGCGCAGGCCATCGGGCATCCTCACGAACTGGCAGCGCGTCCAGGTCGCCGGGTCCGCGCCGAGCGAGACGGCGTAGCGCATGAACCGCAGCAGCGTGTCCTCATCCGCGCCCGCGCAGGCGAACCACCCGTGCAGCGACTTCCCGCCGCTGTGGACGGCGAGGACGAGCGGAGCCAGGCGCGCGAGATGCCAGAGCACGGCGGCGTGCGTGTCCGTCGCGCCGCGATCAAACTCGATGACGAGAAACCGGCGCGGCCCGGTGTTCTCCAGACAGCGCGGCGACATCTTGCCGTCCTGCGTGCGCCCTTCCTCTGCCGTCATCGGCGACGGCACGATGAATTGCATCTCCGCGAGCTGGCCGCGCCACTCTGCGCGCGTGCCGGTGCCGTAGTGATCGTTCACCTTGCGCCCACAGCACAGCAGCGGATTGCCGGGAAAGAGCGCATCCACGAGCGCCTCGGTCGCGGGTGCATCGTCGAAACGAACGGGCGATGCCTCCCACAGATCCACGAGCGCGGTCACGTCACTCGCGGCGACCGCAGCCTCGATCTGCTCCTCGTTGCGCAACGGCCAGCGCGAGCCGGACGCGGGCGCGTGCGTCGTCTTCTGCCCTGGCGTCCACGCGCACGCGGCCGAATTGGCAATGGCTTCCTCGATCTCGCTCGCGGGCACGTCACGCCCGCAGCCGGCCACCGACGCGGCAATGAGCGCCGACATCTCGCCTTTGTCGGGGTAGAACGCGTGCAGCACACGCGCGACGCGGAACAAGTGGTTATGCACGCCCGAGCCCGCCGCAGGGCACGCTGCGAGCAGATCGCGCACGAAACGCGGGAGCCGGGTCGAGTCGTTGACAGCGCCACTCATGTGGAGTCCTCGGCGTTGGGGATTTCAGTGTGATGGGAGCCGGTCGTCTCGCAAGGGGCGACCGGTTTTCGCGTGTCGGGACTCATTGCGCGGCGATGGCGGCGCGGCGTTTCTGGCGCTCGACGTGCGAGCTGAGCCGGCGATTGGTCCGCAGATACGCCTCAACCTCTTCGAGGTCGTAGCGCACCGTGCTCCCGAGCTGGATGAAGGGCAGGCCGCGCTTGCGCAGGTTGATGAGATGCCGCGTGCTCACCTGCAAATGCAGCGCGAGTTGCTGCTCTGTGACCCAGCCGGGCACGGCGACGGTGGAGAGAGAAGGAGTGGTGTTGTTCATGCCCACTCCGCGCTGTCAACGCGGGTGAGCGCCACACCGTTCGTTTCGACACGAACGCCGGGATAATCGTGCCGAAACGACTATCCCCCCTTCACCTTCACCGGCTTCCGGCCTTTCCTGCTCCGGCGCGTCAGAAGGCACTGCGGATAGTCAGCGCCGGGAAAGATGTTGAACCACTCCTGCGCCTGATCCGGCCTCACCACTTCCCGGTAGTGCGCGAACATCACCTGCGCGTCGTGGCCGGCTTCGAGCGCGACTTTCGCGGCGTCACTCGTGAGCGCGAGCCGATACGACACGTAGCTGTGTCGGAAAGCGTTTCGCTTCCACTCGACGCCAGCGCGCTTGCAAACAATGTGGCAGCCGACGTGCGTGTTGTAGAGACCGAGCACGGGACCGGACTCGCGCGCGATGGGCCGCAGCCACGCCGCTAGGTTGTCGGAGATCGGCACGAGACGCCGCCGCTTGGTCTTCGCCTTCGCGGCCTCAATGACGATGAAGCCGCGGTCGAGGCTCACGTCGCGCCAGTCGAGCCGCCGAATTTCCTCAGACCGCAGCCCCGCGAAGCCCCAGATCGCAAAGAAAGGGGCGACCCAATCATGCACCGCGCCCATGAGCTTCCGCATTTCCTCGGGCGTGTAGATGAGGATGGGAGCCGGGGGCACGGTGTAGGTCGCCATGTCCTCGAAGGCACGGCACTCGCGCGCCAGATAGCCGCGCTTCCGGCACCAGCGGGCGAAGGTCATCAACCGCTGGCGCGCGTTCGTCCGCGTGATCTGCGCGCGGCTCGTGTCGCGGCAAATCCATTCGTCCAGATCGCGCGTGGTGATGTCCGCGAGCTGCCGCCCAGCGAAAGCCGCAGTGAACCGGTTCAGGTCGCACCGGAGCTGCGCCATGTAACGCCAGCACACGCCCATGCGCTCGCGCGCCTCCAGGAACTCCTGCGCCGATTGCTTGATGGGCACCGCCTCGACGCCCTTGTTCTGCCGCAGGTAACGCCGAACCGCATCGAGCAGAGGCGTGTCGCCGAGTAGCTCGCGCGCGGCCATGAAGGTTTCGCAGACATTGTGCAGCGGCAGGCCCGACGGTGCGACGATGCGCTTGGCCGCGAGGTAGCTCTCAAGCTCCGGCGTGCTCACCGCCTCGGCCTCGTGTGTGGTGGTCGCGAGGTCGTTGAGCTTCTGCCGTGCGAACCGTCGCGCTTCGGCGAGATCGGCGAAGGTCTTCCGCTCCCGTTTGCCGCCCGCGTAGTAGCAGGCTTGGTAGGACGCGCCGCTGCGTCCCTGCGTGGTGTAGAGCTTCACTTCGTTGCGGCCATTCGTGAAGGTTTGTGGAGTTGGCATGGTGTCGTTCCAGCCACCGCGTCAAACTCACTTGTCAGGATTTCTGTCAGGCACAGTGCGTCTCGCGACGTAAGTGCTTGAGCCTGAAAGACTGGTGATGAGTTGTTCAAACTCATCGCATCCAAAGCGGGCAAAGTCGTCTTCGATGATCGCATCGAGGCCGACACGCCGCGCACCGCGCGCGAGCAGATGAAAAGTCTGCTCGGTCTGCAATCCCTCACCGGGGTCGTGTATTCGATCACGGAAATCCCCGT
>VFJQ01000093.1 GCA_009885995.1 Verrucomicrobiota bacterium | reverse complement strand
TGAGGGCGGCGGTGGGGCCGGTCCATTCGTAGAGCGGGCGGGTGTCGAACGTGGTGGTGATGGTCGCGTTCGCGCCGTCGAGGCGCACGGTCACTTCCAGGTCGTGCGGCTCGGTGTCGTTCACCTGTTTGCCCTGCACGAATCCGGGCACGTCTTTGCCCTTCATGCCGTTCACCAGTGACAGGCCCGTGTAGATGCCGCCTTGGAGACGCCCTTCCAGCTCGAACCCGCACATGCGGTCCGCGACGGGGAGGGTGACGTAGAAGACACCCTTCGCGGGGAGCTGCCGCAGCTTCACGCGCACCTGGTAGCTGGTGCCGGACAAGTTGCCGGGCAGCGGCAGCGTCGCGTATTTCGTGTCCGGGCTGAGAAGCTCGCCGTCTTTCAGGCCCCACCCGTGGCCGGTCTTCTCGACCTGCGCCGGGGTGAGCCGGGCGAGGAGGTCTTCCCAGCCATCGGCGGCGGGAGCCGAAGGCGCGCTCGCGGCGGTGGGCGGCGCGGCCACCTCCAGCACGCAGCGGAAGCCGCGGATGCCGGCGGCGGCGTTGGGGCTGGCCGCGACGCGATGCGACAACAGCAAGTCGGCCGGCTTGCTGTTGTCCCAGGCCCCACCGCGGACGACGCGCTTGGTCTGCGTGGGGTCAAACCAATCCTGGCACCACTGCCAGATGTTGCCACCCATGTCGTAGAGGCCGAACCGGTTTGCGGGGAAGCTGCCGACGGGCGAGCTGAGCGTGAAGCCGTCGTGGTAGCCGGCGATGATGGTCTTGATGAAGGTCACTTTGCCAGAGGCGATGGCGGGCTGGAGTTCTTCACCCGCGTAGTTGCCCGCCTTCTCCGGCGGCGGCCAGGCGCTGCCCCACGCGAAGATATCTTTGAGCTTTCCATCCTTATCGGACGGTAGCTTCGTCGCGTCTTCGAGTTCGCCGATGCCGGCCGCACAGCTCCACTCGTGATCGCTCGGCAGGCGGTAGCGATCGTTCGCACCGAGCCTGCCCGCCTTGCGGTCGCGCTCGGTGAGCCACGCGCAGAAGGCGGTGGCTTCGTCCCAGTTCACGACGACCGGATGCGTCGGGCCCCGGGCGTTCGAATCCGTCCACGGACGCTCAGTCTCGCGGATATAGACCTTGTAGTCCTGCTCGCGCGTGTCCCACACGCTGAAGAGCACCGTCTTCCCCGCCGTCGGCCCGCCGACGATCGGCACGGGGACGAACTTCATGCCGAGGGTGTTCGAGAACGGCGCGTCTTTCGTGGCAGTTGTAGCGTGCGCCGTCCCCGGCGCACTATCCGCCGGGACGGCGGACGCTACAGCCGCGCCCAGCCGCTTCACCTTCACCTCCGACACCGCCCAGCCGCCGGCGGAGGTGCCGAGGGCGAGGGCGCCGGGCTCGGTGGTGGGCCAAGTCATATTCTGGCTGAGGGCGGCGGTGGGGCCGGTCCATTCGTAGAGCGGGCGGGTGTCGAGCGTGGTGGTGATGGTCGCGTTCGCGCCGTCGAGGCGCACGGTCACTTCCAGGTCGTGCGGCTCGGAGTCCTTCACCTGTTTGCCCTTGAGAATGCCGGGCACGTCGGTGCCCTTCTTGCCATTGACGAGCTGCAGCCCGGTGTATGTCCCAGCATAGCCATCCAGCTCGAATCCACACATTCGGTCCGCGACGGGGAGGACGACGTGGAAAGTATTCGTCCCGGTGATCTGCCGCAGCTTCACGCGCACCCGGTGGCTGGTGCCGGACAAATTGCCGGGCAGCGGCAGCATCGCGTATTTCGTGTCCGGGCAGAAAAGCTCGCCGTCTTTCAGGCTCCACCCGCGGCCGGTCTGCGCGACGAGTTCGGGCGTGAGCTTCGCGAAGACGTCTTCCCAGCCGTCGGTGGCGGCGGGCAGCGGCGTCTGCACTTCCACGGACTCGAACCAGCCGTCGCCCGCAACGATGCCCCATACGCCGGGACCGGGAAGGCGCGAATCGCGCGCTTCGATGACCACGGCGCCATCCACGAGGGCGGTCAGGCGGTCACCTTGCACGTGCAGCTCGAGCAACGCGGTGTCGCCGGGCTGGAGCGGCTTGGGCAAGGAATGGCTGCCCAGGACGGTGATGTTCTCGCCGCGGCTGCCGGCTGGGAAGTAAGCGAGCCGCACCGTATCGCTCGTCTGCACTTCGAGATGATAGCTGCCCGCATCCCTCGTCGCACGGGCCAGCAGCCCGACCCCCGCCGAGCCGTCCTGCCACCGGATGCGAGCCCGGATAAAGCGATCCGCCACGAGTTCCGTCCGGAACACGAAGTTGTTAGTCAAATGCACCGGCGCAATCCATTTGTCGCGGGCGAAGAGCTGCTGCCATGAGTCGGAGGCGGCGGTGGAGGCGGTCGCGGGTGCGGGTGCGGGCGTCGCTGGCTGCGGAGTCGCCACGGCGATGGGTGATGGGCGCGGTGTGGCGGTGGCCCTTGCAGGTGTGGCCGCAGCCACGGGCGGCTTCGTCTTCGCACTCGGCCAGAAGACGAGCGCGAGCGCGATGCCGATGAGCGCGACGACGGTCCACCAGACCCATTCCGGCATCCCCTCGCTGACTGTGGTCGCCGGCACCGTTCGCTGCACCGGCCGGCGAAACTGCGCCGGGTCCAGCGACTCGCCGCGCTCGAGGTGCTCATACAGCGCTTCGATCTCGGCGATGAGTTCGTCGTAGCTCGCGTGCCGCTCGCGCGCCGCTTTCTTCAGCATCCGCCCCACCAGCAGCGCGACCGGCATCGGGCAGCCGGGCAGCGCCTTGAGCAAGCCCGGCGGCGGCGCGTTCAGGTGCTTGTGGACGATGGCGACCGGGTCGCTGCCGGGATACGGCGGATGCTGGGTGAGCATCTCGTAGAGCATGCAGCCGAGCGAGTAGATGTCGGCGCGGAAGTCGATCGTCTTGTCCCCGCGGCACTGCTCCGGGCTCATGTAGTGCGGTGTGCCCATCATCGTCCCGGTCTGGGTGATGCCGGTGGTATTGGAGAGGAGGCTCTTGGCGAGGCCGAGGTCGCCCACCTTCACCTTCCCGTCGAAGGAGAGGTAGATGTTGCTCGGCTTGATGTCGCGATGGACGAGCTGCGCCGTCTCCCACCCGCACTTGAGCCCCTGCGCCACGTAGGCGGTGATGCTCAGCGCCTCGGCCATGTCCACGCGCCGGTGGCGGAGAAGCTGGTGGAGGTTCTCGCCCTCGACCAACTCCATCGCGATGTAGTGAACGCCATCGGCTGAGCCGTAGTTGTAAACGCCGACGAGATTATCGTGGTGGAGACCGGAGGCGACCTTGGCCTCGCGCTGGAAGCGGCCGATGTAGTCGGGGTCGTCCGCGAACTGCGAGGGCAGCACCTTCAGCGCAACGATGCGGTCGAGCGAGACCTGCCGGGCGCGATAGACGGCGCCCATGCCGCCCTGGCCGAGCTTATCGAGGATCTCGAAGTCGCCGATGGTCTCCAGCACGCGCGGCGCGATGGTGGCGCCGGCGAGGGTGGAGGCGATGACAGTCCGCTGCGTCGCGGCCACACACTCGGGGCACACCACACCCTCGGAACCGTCGTGAGGCAAAGGCGAGCCACAGGTGATGCATATTCGGTCGAGCGGCATATAGGCGACGGCCCTTCTACCCGATGCCAGTTCTGGAGAGCAAGCGCCACAGCCCCCCGCGTCTGGCGGAGAAATGCGGGCAAAAAATAACCGCGGTGCGCAAGGGACTTGGGGGCCCTCACGCACCGCGGTCTAGTGGGAATTGTTAGCGAACTATGCCGTGGCCTCGGCGGGGACTTCGGCCTTGGCAGCCTGGTCGGCTTCCTTCATGGCGGCCTTGCGGGAGAGCTTCACGCGGCCCTTGTCATCGATGCCGATGACCTTGACCTTGATCATGTCGCCCATCTTGACCACGTCTTCGGTGCGGTTGACGCGGAAGTCAGCCAGCTCGCTGATGTGGCAGAGGCCGTCCTTACCGGGGAGGACTTCGACGAAGCAGCCGAACTCCTTGAGGGTGACGACGCGGCCTTCGTAGATCTTGCCGATCTCCATCTCGGCGAACATCCCGTCGATGATCTGCTTGGCGCGGGCCATGCCGTCGGGGTTGTTCGAGTAGATATGCACGGTGCCGTCGTCCTCGACGTTGATCTCGCAGCCGGTCTCCGCGACGATGGCTTTGATATTCTTGCCCTGAGGCCCAATGAGCATGCCGATCTTGTCGGGGTTGATCTTGATGGTCTCGATGCGCGGGGCGTATTTGTTCAGCTCGGCGCGCGGGGCCGGGAGGCAGGCTTCCATGGCGTCGAGAACCTTCAGGCGGTCAGCGGCGGCGCGGTGGACGGCTTCGTTCATCAGGCTGAGCGGGATGCCGGGGAGCTTCAGGTCGAGCTGGAAGCCGGTGAGGCCCGTGCGGCTGCCGCAGAGTTTCCAGTCCATGTCGCCGAAGTGATCTTCGCTGCCGATGATGTCGGTGAGCATCTTGTAACGCTTCATCGTTTCACCCTCGAACTCGGTGACGAGGCCGGCGCTGATGCCAGCGACGGGGGCCAGCAGCGGGACGCCTGCATCCATGAGGGCGAGCACGCCGCCGCAGACGCTGGCCATGCTGGTGGAGCCGTTGGAGGCCATGACTTCCGAGGAGATGCGGATGGCATAGGGGAAGTCTTCGCGGCTCGGGAGGACCTGCTCGATGGAGCGCTCGGCGAGGGCGCCGTGGCCGATTTCGCGGCGGCCCGGGGAGCCGGTGCGGCCGGTCTCGCCGACGGAGAAGGGCGGGAAGTTGTAGTGGAGGAGGAAGTGCTTCTCGCTGGCGCCGCCGGTGTAGGCGTCGATCTCCTGGGCTTCCTCGGTAGTCGCTAGCGTCGCGAGGCAGAGGGCCTGCGTCTCACCGCGGGAGAAGAGGGAGCTGCCGTGGCTGCGCGGGAGCAGGCCGACTTCGGCGCTGAGCTGGCGGATGTCGTCGGTGCCGCGACCGTCGGCGCGGACGCCCTTGTCGAGGATGCTGACGCGGAAGGCTTTCTTTTGGAGGTAGTCGAAGGCCTGGCTGATCTCGAAGGGGGCGGCCTCGGGGAACTTGGCGAGGATGGCAGCGCTGACTTCGTCCTTGAGGGCGGCGACGGCCTTGTTGCGATCGACCTTGCTCGGCGTGTAGATGGCGCCTTCGATGCGGGCGCCGGCGACTTGATAGGCGATCTCCATGATCTCGTCGCGGACGGTGAAGAGGGGCATGACGCGCTTGGTCTTGCCGACCTTGGCGGCGAGTTCCTTCTGCGCGTCGATGAGGATCTGCACCTGCTGCTCGGCGAAGGCGAGGGCCTTGATGAACTCGGCCTCGGGGAGCTGCTTCGCGCTGCCTTCGATCATGATGACCTTCCCCTCGATGCCAGCATAAACGAGGTCGAGATCGCTCTCGGCCATCTGGGCGTGGGTGGGGTTGACGACGAATTCACCGCCGACGCGCCCGACGCGGACCGCGCCGACCGGACCGGCGAAGGGGATGTCGCTCACCATCAGCGCGGCGCTGGCGCCGTTGATGCAGAGGATGTCGGGGTCGTTTTCGCCGTCGGCGCTGAGGACGATGGAGATGAGCTGGGTGTCGTAGAGATAGCCTTTTGGGAAGAGCGGCCGCAGGGGGCGGTCGGTCATGCGGCAGGTGAGGATTTCCTTCTCCGAGGGGCGGCCTTCGCGGCGGAAGTAGCTGCCGGGGATCTTGCCGACGGCGGCGGCTTTCTCGCGGTAATCGACCGTGAGGGGGAACCAGTCCTGGCCTTCCTTGATCTTGGTGGCGGAGACGGCGGAGACCATGACGATGGTTTCGCCGTAGGCGACGGTAACAGCGCCGTCAGCGAGGTTGGCGATCTTGCCGGTTTCGATGACGATGGGATTCGACCCGACGTGGGCCGTAACAGTGTGGATCATTGCTTTGTGTGTGATGCGCCGCCCGCCATCACTCATCCGACTCTGGCTCGTAGCTCGGAACGCTCGCGGCCCGCATGGGGGCCTGAGCGCTCGGGGCTAAGTCCAGACCGGATCGAACGAGGCGAACGGCTGGTTTGTTTTTTTGGGGATCCCCGGAAACGATTCGCCCGCGAGTTCATCGCGGGCGAATGGATCGGGAAAGGCTTCGCTGCGCTACTTGCGCAGGTTGAGTTTTTGAAGGATCGCGGTGTAGCGATCCGGCGCGGTGCGCTTCAAGTAATCGAGATGCTTGCGCCGGCGGGCGACCATGATGAGCAGGCCGCGACGCGAGGAGTGATCCTTGGCATACAGCTTGAGATGCTCGGAAATGTCGTTAATGCGCTGCGTGAGGATCGCGATCTGCACGTCCGAGCTCCCTGTGTCTTTCGGGTTGAGTCGGAGTGAATCGATGACGGTGGTGTCGGCCATGTGCGTAGAAATTGGGGCGCGGACTATGTTCCGGGGCTGGCGCTTGGCAAGCGGATGTTTTGGAAATGATGCGCCGGTTGCGCCGGGCGGGCGGCGGGCCTAGCGTCGCGATCCCATGCCCCGCCTCGCCCGCCTCGCCAAGCCTCTGCTCGTGCTCGTCGTCGTGGGCGCCGCGGGTTGGTGGAGTTGGAAATGGGCGAACAAGCCGTGGCGGCCGACGAGCCGCGACCTCACGGAGCCGCGCCTCGCGCTGGCCGTGCTGCGCGGACCGGCGACGTATGCGAATGGCGCGGGGTTGACTTGGCTGGAACGGGAGAAGCCAGCACTGATGCCGGCGCGGGAGCTTCACCCGAAGCTGGCGCAGGCGACGCAGGATCCGCAGCTTTTCCGCCAGCTCGACCGCGAGAAACGCTTTGATGAGGTGTGGCTGACAGGCGAGCCGAGCGGTTACAAGCCGCTGCTCGATCATCTGTTGGAGACCAAGGACTTCACGCTGACGTATATCGATCACACGAGCCTGATCCTGCGCCGCGACGGCGAGGGTTGGTCGGAGCGGGAGTTGGAGAGGACGACGCAGGCCATCACCGATCCGCGGGAGCGCGCCTACGCGCAGGCTCTGGCGGCGGCAAAGCTGCTCGCGGTGCGCCAGGCCGAGCCGGCGCTGAAGCTTCTCCAGGCGGCGGAGAGCGCGTCGCCGAAGGTGCCCGAGGTGTGGTCGGGCTGGTCCGCGTATCGGATGAGCAAGGGGCTGTGGAACGAGGCGATGGAGGCCGCGGAAAAGGCGCTCGCGATCGATCCGAATTTCACTCCCGCCATCGCCTGCCGGGCGCAGTGCCTTTATGCGACCAAGCGCTTCTCCGCCGCCTGGAATGAAGCCGAGCGCCTCCTCGCGACGCAGCCGGATGACCCGGCAATGCTCTTTTATCACGCGAAGCTCGCGCACGAGGCGCGGGCCTTCACGGCCGAGATCGCATCGCTGAGCAAGCTGATCGCTCACGCGGAAAAGGCGGGGGCAAATGTCTCCGGCTACCGTGTCTATCTCGCGCAGGCATACGCCGCGGCAAACGACTCGGACAACGCGATGGATCAGGTCACGCTCGCCCTGCTCGATACGACGCTGCCGCGGGAGCAGCGGCAGTTTGCCGACGAGCTCCTCCAACAGATCAAGCGGGTGGCGGGAGGACGTTGAGCAGGTGTTCGAGCGTGAGGTCCGGGCGCTTGAGGCGGAAGACGTGCAGCCCGGCCCGCTCGGCGCCTTCCCAGTCCGCGGCCGGTTCGTCGCCGACGTGCAGCGCTTCGTGCGGCTCGGCCCCGGCCAACCGGAGCGCCTCCTGGAAGATCCACGCGTCCGGCTTGTCGGCGCCGACTTCGCTGGAGATGACCACGTGGCGGAAGAGCGGAGTGAGGGCGAGTTCGTCGAGGATGACGCGCAGGCGGCGGTCGAAGTTTGAGATGATGCCTAGTTCGTAGCGCCCGGATAGCCGGGCGAGGACGGTGCGGACTTCCGGGAAGAGCTCCCAGACACCGGGTCGGGTGAACTCGTCGTAGAGCTCGGCGAAATACGCCCGGCGGTCGAACGCGCCCCGACGGGGCACGGCACTCTTGTCCAGCACGCGATCGACGAACTCCGCCCACCAGCCGCGGTCGTCGTCCTCGCGCGGCAGACGGGTCGGCTCGGGCGTCGGCATTTCCCGCCAGGTCATCCGGAATGCCTCGGTCGCGGCGAGCGGGTCCAGTTCGAGCCCGTGTCGGAGGGCGACTTCGCAATAGTGATGCGCCACGCCGCGCGGCAGGCCGATGAGCGTGCCGGCGGCGTCAAAAAAGATCACACGAATGTTGGCCATGGATGGGACTGTAATACACGCACGGCGCGAGTCCGGTCTTGACGCTCCTGATTGCGCTCCTACCTTGGGCCAAATCTCCGGCACCAGAAAAGTGGGCCATTACAGCCCGCTTTTTTTGTCCCCGGAGACTTCGCCATTTTTATGAACGCTGAATTCATTGCCATGCTGGATCACCTCGAACGCGAGAGGGGCATCAAACGTGATGTCCTCATCGAAGCGGTCGAGACAGCACTCGTCTCTGCCGCCAAGAAAGCGGTCGAGGCCGGGCGCGATCTGCGTGTCGAGATCGATCGGAAGTCGGGTAACATCAGGGCGTTTGCGAAGCTGGTCGTCGTCGAGCGTGTGCAAAATAAACACGACGAAGTGGGCCTCGCCACGGCACGCAAGGTCAAGCCCGACGTGCAACTCGGCGAGGAAATTGAAATCGAGGTCACGCCCAAGGAACTCGGCCGCATCGCCGCACAGACGGCCAAGCAGGCCATCATGCAAAAGCTGCGCGCCGCCGAGCGCGATATCATCCTCGACGAATACCGCGACCGCGCGGGCGAGATCGTCAACGGCACGGTGCGCCGCTTCGACCGCTCAGACGTGATCGTCGATCTCGGAAAGGCCGAAGCTATCCTGCCGAACCGTGAACGAGTGCAGACCGAGGACTATGCCATCGGCGACCGGATCCGCGCCTATGTGGTCGCGGTGGAAAATGGCATCCGTGGACCGCAGATCATCCTTTCGCGCAGCCACCCGAACTTCGTCCGCCGACTGTTCGAGACCGAGGTCAACGAGATCGCCGACCGCACGGTCGAGATCAAAGGCATCGCGCGGGAGCCCGGCTACCGCACGAAGGTCGCCGTCTGGAGTGGCAACGAAAAAGTCGATCCTGTCGGCGCGTGCGTGGGGATGAAGGGTTCGCGCGTGAAGAACATCGTGCGCGAGCTCAACAACGAGAAGGTCGATATCATCCGCTGGAGCGCGGACCTCCGCGAGTTCGCCCAGGAGGCGCTCAAGCCCGCGAGGATCAAGTCGGTCACGGTCGATGAACCGGGTCGCCGCATCCTGATCAAGGTGGACGAAGACCAGCTCTCGCTCGCCATCGGCAAGCGCGGGCAGAACGTCCGGCTCACCGACAAGCTCACCGGTTACAAGACCGTGATCGAGCGCGACGAGACGGCGAAGGAAGAATTCGAAGGCAAGAAAGGCGCCGCCGCACATTCGATGGCCGACGTGCTCGGGATCACCGAAGGCGAGACGACGTCGCTCGTGGCCGCGGGCATGAACTCGATCGAAGTCATCGCCACCGGTGCCGAAGCCAGCGATATCGCCGGCATCCTCGGCTGCGACGAGGAGAAAGCCGCCAATATTTTTGCCGCAGCGCAGGCGGCCCACCAAAAGAATATGGCCTCCGCTTAGCGCGCCATGAATCGCCTCGATGCCCATCAAAGCCACCAGCAAGACCGCCACGAAAAAACCCGCCGAAGCCGACGCTGAAGCGAAGGCCAAGGCCGCACGGAAACCCACAGGGAAAGGCGGCACCGGCGTGGTGAAGTCCCTGCTTCCGAAGATCACCGCACGTGCAGCGGCGCCCAAAGTCGCTGAAAAGCCGGAACCCGAGGCAGCAAAGCCCGAACCTCCGAAGGAGCCGGCGAAACCGAAAGAGGCGCTCGATCTTCTGGCCGAGAAGCCGAAGCGGGCAAAGAGGGATCCTTCCGCAGAGAGCAAGAAGTCGATGTTTGCTCCCATCTCGAAAATCATCGAGGCGGAGCAGGTCAAGGCCGCCATCGCAGCCTTGCCCCCACCCGTCGTGTCCATCGTCCCGGAGGGCGCCGACATCATCGAGGAAGACGGGAAGAAGATCATCCATCTCAAACCGCCGATCATCGTCCGCGACCTCGCGAGCGCGATGGGAGTGAAGCCCTTCCAGGTCATCGGCGACCTGATGGGCATGAACATTTTCGTCAACCTCACCCAGTCGATCGATGCCGAAATCGCGACGAAGATCTGCGAGAAGCACGGCTTCGTCTTCGAGAGGGATAAGCGCCACAAGGGCGAGGGCGTCCACAAGCCGGAAGCAAAGATCGAGGTGCCGACGGCGACTCCCACCAAACCCGAGGAGGTCAAGGCGGCCGAGAAGGAAGAGGAGAGCAAGGACAAGCCGATCGAGTTCAAGCTGCGCGCCCCGATCGTGACCTTCATGGGCCACGTCGATCACGGCAAGACCACCCTCATGGACGCCATCCGCAAGGCGCGCGTCGCCGCGGGTGAAGCTGGCGGCATCACCCAGCACATCGGCGCCTACTCGGTCGATTACAAAGGCCAGCACATCACCTTCCTCGACACGCCCGGCCACGCCGCCTTCACCGCCATGCGCGCCCGCGGTGCGACGGTCACCGACATCGTCGTGCTCATCGTCGCTGCGGATGACGGCATCATGCCGCAGACCATCGAGGCGATCAATCACGCCAAGGCCGCGAAGGTGAAGATCATCGTCGCGATTACCAAGATCGACGTGCCCGGCGCGAACGTGGACAAGGTCAAGGGCCAGCTTCAGGATCGCGGACTTCAGGCCGAGGACTGGGGCGGCGAGACCGGCGTCTGCCCGGTTTCCGCCGTCAAGGCTCAGGGCGTGACCGAACTGATCGAGCGCATCCTGCTCGAAGCTGAGGTCATGGAAATCAAGGCGACCGAGACCGGGCCAGCTCGCGCCACCGTCATCGAGGCACAGATCGAGCAAGGCCGCGGGCCGACTGCGACGGCCATCGTCCGCACCGGCACGCTTAAGATCGGCGACCCATTCATCTGCGGAAGCATCGACGGCAAAGTGAAAGGCCTGCTCGACGACTGCGGCAAGCCGATGAAATCGGCCGGCCCCAGCACGCCCTGCAAGATTCTCGGCTACACCGGCATGCCCGATGCCGGCGACGAACTCGTCGTCTTGAAGAGCGAGCGGGAAGCCAAACTACTCGCCGCCGAACGCCAGGCCTCGCAGCGCATGGAGAAGCTCGCCGCGCCACAGCGCGCCACGCTCGAGAATCTCTTTGAATCCATCGCCGCCGGGAAGAAGCCGACACTCAAGGTCGTCATCAAGGCCGACGTGCAGGGCTCCATCGAAGCGATCGAAGGCTCGCTGAAACAGATCGACAGCAGGAAGGTCGAAATCGACTTCGTCCACACCGCCGTCGGCCCGATCAGCGAGAACGACGTGCTCCTCGCCACCGCATCGAACGCCGTCATCATCGGCTTCAACGTGAAGGTCGAGAACGTCGCCGCGAACACCGCCAAGCGCGAGGGCGTGCAGATCAAACTCTTCTCGATCATCTACGAACTCATCGACCAAGTGAAAGAAGCCATGGCCGGCTTGCTCGATCCGGAGACACGCGAACAGGTCATCGGCCACGCCGAGATCAAGAAAGTGTTCGATCTCACGAAGGGCACCGTCGCCGGCTGCGGCGTCATCGACGGCCGCATGCAGCGCAACGCACGCGCCCGCGTCCTCCGCGGGCGCACGCCGATCTACGACGGCGGCTTCCAGACGCTCAAGCGCTTCCAGGACGACGTGAAAGAAGTCCGGACCGGCCTCGAGTGCGGCATCAAGCTCGGCGACTTCAACGACTACGAGCCTGGGGATATCATCGAGTGCTACCTGCTGGAGAAGTTCCCGCAGAAGCTGTAGCGATCCAAATTGATGGTTGAGGGCAGATGATCGATGGCCTCGCCATCGCCATCGGCGTCTCCATCGGCCATCCACCACATACTCCTCGTGATCAATCGCCTCGACCGCGTCAACGAACTCATCAAGCGGGAACTCGACACCCTCATCCGCCGCGAAGTCGGCGTTATGCCGGGCAAACTCGTGACCGTGCGCGAAGTGGACATCTCGGCGGACCTCAAGCACGCGTCCGTGTGGATGGGTGTCATCGGCACCGCAGAGGAACAGCACGCCTCGATGGCGCGCCTCCACGCACACCGAAAGACCCTCCAGTCGATGCTCTCGAAACGCGTCGTGTTGAAGTTCACGCCGAAGCTCCACTTCAAGCTCGACGCAACCGGCGTGCGCGGCGACCGCGTGCTCAATATCCTGAGCGAGTTGGGCATGCCCGAGCCGACCCCGCCCACTCCCGCCGATCAGGATGAAGACTGACACGCCTCTCGCGGAGATCGCCGAGGTGCTTCGCACGCGGCAGCGGTTCGCCATCATGTCGCACGTGCGCCCCGATGGCGACGCGCTCGGCTGCACCATCGCGATGGCGCTTTGCCTGCGGCAGCTCGGCAAGGATGTCGTCGCCTGGAACGAGGAAGGCGTGCTGGAAAAATTTCACTACCTGCCCGGCCACGAGATCGTCACGCAGCCGCCCGCCGAACCGCAGGAGGTCGAAGTCGCCATCGTCCTCGACACCAGCGTGCAGGATCGCATCGGCCGCTGCCTGCCCGCGGTGAAGCACGCCGACGTGTGGATCAATATCGACCACCACGTCACCAACCCGCGCTTCGGCGACCTCGTCCACATCGACCCCTCCGCCCCCGCGACCGGGCAGATTCTCTACGAACTCTTCCGCGGCTGCGACCTCCCGCTCACCTACGAGATGGCCGACAATCTCTACGTCGCCATCAGCACCGACACCGGCAGCTTCCAATACTCCGGCACCACCGCGCGAACCTACGAGATCGCCGCGGAACTGATCCGCGCCGGCGTCAACGTAGCCGACCTCTCGCGCAAGATGTATGAGAACTACCCGCGCCGCCGGCTCGAGCTGCTGCGCGCGCTGCTCAACACGCTGCGCTTCACCAGCGCCGACCGTTGCGCGAGCATCGCGCTCACGCAGGCCGTCGCTGCGCAACTCGGCGCACTGCCCGAGGACAACGAAGGCCTCATCGACCACATCCGCGCCATCCAGGGCGTGCAGGTCGCAGCGTTTTTTGAAGAACTGCCCGAGGGCAAAGTGCGGCTCAGCCTTCGCTCCAAGGACGAGCGCTTCAACGCGAGTGCGCTGTGCGCGCAATTCGGTGGCGGCGGTCACCCACTCGCCGCGGGCGCGCGCATCAACGGCGCGCTCGCCGAAGTGCAGGAAAAAGTTCTCTCAGCTATCGATCATGCAATCACCGGAAATTGACGGCGTTCTCCTCGTGGACAAGGCGACCGGCATGACGTCGCACGACGTCGTCGCCATCACGCGCCGCACACTCAACACGAAGAAAGTCGGCCACTGCGGCACGCTCGACCCGCTCGCAACCGGCCTGCTTATCATCGTCGTCGGTCGCGCCACGAAGATTCAGGATCTGCTCATGGCCGAGGACAAGGAATACGTCGGCACGATGAAGCTCGGCGAGATCACCGCCAGCCAGGACGCCGACGGTGAAGTGATCGAGACGCGGCCCGTGCCCGAACTCACGCGCGAGCAAATCGACGCCGCCTTCGCGAAGTATCAGGGCGATTTTTACCAGATGCCGCCCATGGTCAGCGCGATCAAAAAAGAAGGTGTGCCGCTCTACAAACTCGCCCGCCAAGGTAAGACCGTGGAGCGCGAGCCGCGCTTCGTCCACGTCTTCGGCCACGAGGTTAATGCCGTGCGACTTCCCGAGATCGACTTTCGCGTGACGTGCTCGAAGGGCTTCTACGTCCGCACTTACGCGCACGACATCGGCCTCGACCTCGGCTGCGGCGCGCATCTCCAGAGCCTGCGCCGCACGAAAAGCGGCCGCTTCACACTCGAACACGCGGTGACCGTCGCAGATCTCAAGGACGGCGACCCCAACGCCATCCGCGCAAAGCTGCTCGACCTGCCCACCGTGTCGCGCATGCGCGGTGCCTGATGCAGAGCGTAGCCGATCTCGCCGCGATCCCAGGCCCGGTCGTCCTCGCGATCGGCGTGTTCGACGGCGTGCATCTCGGCCATCGCGCCGTGATCGCCCGCGCCAACGCCGACGCGAAAGTTCGTGGCGGTAGCGCGGCCGTGGTGACCTTCGACCCGCACCCGGCGAAGGTCCTGCGCCCGGAGAAAGCGCCGCACCTTCTCACCTCCACGCCACACAAACTGCGCATCATCCGCTCCCTCGGCGCCGGGCATATTCTCGCGCTGCCATTCACGCACCAATTCGCCGCCACGGAGCCTGCCAGCTTCATCCGTGAACTCGCCGCGGCGTGTCAGCTCCGGGAAATTTGCGTCGGCCACGAGTGGGCTTTCGGAAAGGACCGCGCGGGAAATCTCGCGTTGCTCGACCGGCTCGGCCACGAGCTGGGCTTCGACGAAGTCGGTGTCCCCGCCGTGGAACTGGACGGCGAAGTCGTCAGCAGCACCGTGATCCGCGCCGCGATCGAGCAGGGCGATCTCGCCAAAGCCGCGCGTTTGCTCGGGCGCGAGTATTCGATCCTCGGCACGGTAAAGCGCGGCGCACAACTCGGCCGCAAGCTCGGCTTCCCCACCGCGAATCTCGCCGCGCACAACGAGCAGTTACCGCCCAATGGCGTTTATTCGGTCGATGTGAATCTCGACGGCCGGGTGTGGCGCGGCGTCGCAAACATCGGCGTCCGCCCCACCATCGAGCACGCGACTGGCGAGCGACTGCTCGAGGTGCATGTGCTCGATTTTTCCGGAGACCTCTACGGCGTGGACCTCGAAGTCGTCTTCCGCCGCTTCATCCGCGCCGAGCAGAAATTCCCATCGCTCGACACCCTCCGCGCACAGATCGCCGCCGATGCCGCGAATGCGCGCGGCGATTGAGTGCTTGCACCGAGCCCTGTGATTGCATTTGCTCTGCCCTCGCGCCGGCGGCTTCCGCTGGCCAAATAAACCCGAATGGGAGCCAAGCTTTTTGTTCAACCAGCCCAAGGAGAACCGTTTGATGTGCCGATCGGCAACACGGCAACCATTGGTCGCACCCGCGAGAATACCGTCTGCCTAAACGTCAGCCCGCTCGTCTCGCGGCAGCACGCCGTCCTCCGTTGCCACAACGGATACCAGTATCAGATCATCGACCTCGGCAGCCGCAACGGCACCTTCGTCAACGACCAGCGTGTCATCGTGCCAATGACGCTCACCAACGGCGCGCGCATCCGCATCGCGGATAACGTGATGACCTTCACCGAAGAGACGCCCGACACCACCGGCGAGCATTTGCAGATGACTGTGGCTGGCTCCGGCGTCGGGCACGCCATCACCACCCGCCCCGTCGCCCTGCTCGTGTGCGACATCCGCGGCTTCAGCGCAATGAGCGAGAAGACCGCGCCAAACGATGTGGCGCAGGTGCTCGGCGCGTGGTTCCGCGAGACGGGCAATCTCGTGACCGAGACCAACGGCACGATCGATAAGTTCATCGGCGACGCGATGCTCGCCTACTGGGGCACCGCGCAGGACGCACCGGTGGATTGCAGCGCGGCCTTCGACGCCGGGCGCAAGATGCTCGCGAAAGCCGCCGTGCGCACATGGCCCACCGGCGAACCCTTCCGCATCGCCGTCGCACTCCATTTCGGCAACGTGACGTGCAGCAATGTCGGCGTCGCCGCGGAACGCGACGCGACCATCATCGGCGACGCGGTGAACACCGTCTTCCGCCTTGAGGCGCTCTCGAAGCAACTCGGACGCTCGCTCATTTTCTCCAGCGACTTCTCCGAACACCTCAGCCTGAGTGGTGATTTCGAAGACCACGGTGACCAGTCGCTCAAAGGGAAGCAACAGACTGTGCGCGTCTTCAGTCTCGCGGGCTGATGCCGAAGTCCCCACGAGGCCAGCGCCCGAAGAGCGGCCAGCGCGCAGCTTCCGGTCAACCTGAGCGGAGGCGCGACACCGCAGCGGTCGAAGGATCCCGCGGGAAGTCTGGAGCGCGGCCGCAACGAAAGCCGCCAGCAGCGCCGCGCGGGCCCACGGCTCCGCTTCGCCCCGCCGGGGATGAGCGTGAAGGCGAGAGCACTCCCCTGCCCGAGCGCATCGTCGCCGTGCTCCAGCACGACGACTACCAGCCACTCGACAAGGTCGGCCTGTCGAAAGCGCTCGGCATTCACAGCTCCGAGCGGCGGCTGATCCGCGATGCGCTCGACGCGCTCGAGCGTGACGGCGTCATCGTCCGCATTCGCAAAGATCGCTACGTCCTGCCGCAGACGGCGCAGCTCGTCACCGGCCGGATCGAGTTTCATCGCAACGGCAGCGCGCACGTCATCAGCGAGCGGCGCGAGGATGGCGACGTGTTCGTTGCCGCGGAGAATTCCGACACCGCCCTGCATGGCGACCGCGTGGTCGTGCGGCTCGACGAACGCGCACGCGAGCGCCGCGAAGGCAGCGTCATCCGCATCGTCGATCGCGGCACGCAGCGCATCGTCGGCACGCTCCAGCGCTCTGAGAAATTTTTCTACGTCGTGCCCGACGACGCGCGGATGCCGCACGACATCTACGTCGAAGCGACACCCGCCGCGCGGCTCGGCTACAAAGTCGTCGTGCGGCTCGACGAGTGGAAGTCGCGCCACGCCAATCCCGAGGGCACGATCGTCGAGGTGCTCGGACCGGCTGGCGCGCCAGGGGTCGATATGCTCGCGATCCTCCGCAAGCACGACCTTCCCGAACGCTTCCCCGACGCCGTGCTCGCGGAAGCCGATCGCATCGATGACAAGATCGACGAGGAGGAAATCGCGCGGCGGGAAGACTGCCGCGAGTTCGAGATCGTGACGATCGATCCCGACGACGCGAAGGACTTCGACGACGCGATCCACGTCGAGCGCACGGCGCATGGCTGGCAGTTGCAGGTTCACATCGCCGACGTGTCGCACTACGTGGCGCCGGGCAATGAACTCGACCGGGAGGCGGCGGTGCGCGGGAACTCGACCTACCTCGTCGATCGCGTGATCCCGATGCTGCCCGAGCGGCTGAGCAACGGCATCTGCTCGCTCAAGCCGCAGGTCGACCGGCTCACGTTTGCGGCGTTCATCGAGTTCGACTCCGCAGGCAAGCCGACGCGTTCGCGCTTCGCCCGCGCGGTCATTCGCAGCGCGCACCGATTCACTTACAAGGAAGCCTTCGCCGCGCTCCAGCGCACGCCGAAGTCGCCGCTCGACAAGCGCCTCCACACCGCGTGGGAACTCGCCTCGCTACTGCGCAAAAACCGCTTCGCTGCCGGCTCGCTCGAGCTCGATTTCCCCGAGGTGAAAGTGCGGCTCGACGACGAGGGCAACGCCGAGCGCATCGAGCGGATCGAGAACGACATTTCACACCAGCTCATCGAGGAGTTCATGCTCGCCGCGAACGAAGCCGTCGCGCAGGTGCTCACGCATCGCACGATCCCGACGGTCTATCGCGTCCACGAGAAGCCCGCGCCGGACCGGTTGCGGGAGTTTCGCGAGATCGCGGCGACGCACGGCGTGCGCATCGGCAACCCCGAACTGCGCAGCGAACTGCAGAAGGCGCTGCGGGCGGTGCGCGGACAGCCGGAGGAATTCAGCGTGAAGCTCGCGCTGCTACGCCGCCTCATGCGCGCCCGCTACGACACGCAGCCGCTCGGCCACTACGGGCTGGCGAAGGGAAACTACACGCACTTCACGAGCCCGATCCGGCGTTATGCGGATCTCATCGTGCATCGCTCGCTCGCCTTCGCGCTGCGCGGGCCCGATGCGAAGCCGCAGCACCTGCGCTCGCTTGGCCAGATCGCCGAGCACATTTCGAAAACCGAGCGCACCAGCTCCGAGGCGGAATCCGAGAGCGTGCGGCTCAAGAAGATGGAGTTCTTCGAGCGGCAGGTCACGAGCCGCAAGCCGATGGAGTTCCGCGCGGTGATCACGGAAGTGCGCGTCTTCGGCGTCATCGTCGAGCTGCCGGACGCGGGGCAGAGCGGTGTGATCCGCGTCAGTTCGCTCGGCGACGAATTTTTCCAGTTCGACCAGGCGCGGCAGTCCTTCGTCAGCCGCCGCGGACGAAAGCGCTACACGCTCGGTGACGAACTGACGGTGATCGTCGCGCGCGTCGATCGCTACAAAGGCCAGATCGATTTCGCGCCGGTGGCGTAGGGCGGTATGCGCTGGCACATCCTCGCGATCGGAAAGCCGAAGCTCGAATACGCGCGGCTCGGCGTGCAGGAATATGTCGGGCGGCTGAAGCCGTTCGTGCCCGCGGAAATCAGCTTTCTCAAGGCGTCGGCGGGGAACGAAAGCGCAGCGCTGCTGGAGCGGAGCAAGGCGATGTTTCGCATCGTTCTCGATGAGCGCGGCGAGCATCCGACCAGCCTCGGACTCGCGAAGAAGATCGGCGAATGGGAGCAGCACTCGAAGCGCGACCTCGCGCTGATCATCGGCGGCGCGGATGGGCACAGCGAGGAGCTCCGACAAGCGGCGGGCTGGTGCTGGAGCCTCGGCAAACACACCCTCCAGCATGAGCTGGCGTTGGTCGTCGCGCTCGAGCAGCTCTACCGCGCCTACACGATCAAGGCGGGGCTGCCGTATCACCGCGACTAGCGCGCGCCGGCAGGGGGGCTTTATGGCGGATTTACTCTAGGCGAGGCTCCAGACACGCCTGATTTGATAAAAGTTTCAACGTCCGCTTGCGAAGCGGGTCCAAGTCCCCATACTTCCCGCCTCAGCCTCCTGCCTCCTCGATGAAGATCGCCCGCTTTTTTCTCTCTCTCCTGCTCGCCACTGCCTCGGGGTGGGCGGCCGTGCCGGTGCTCGATCCGCCGGACCCGGCGAAAGTCGCGCCGAACGTCCCGATCGGGAAGGTGCTGCTCCTGCCCATCACCGCCAGCGACGCTGACGGCGACCGGCTGACCTTCACTGTGACGAGCGACCAGCCTTCCGTGAAGGTGCGGGTCCGCACCGGGCATCCGAAGCTCAAGATGCAGGTCGATCACGCCGGCGACGGGACGGCGGCGGACCCGGCGTTCACCGGCGTGCTGGAGTTTGCGCTACTGAGCGACCTCACGCCGATCACGGCGGCGTTCATGGGCGGGTTTGCGCAGGCCGGGTATTTCAACAACCAGATCTCCCACCGCATCGCCGACCTGAATCCCTTCGAGGATGCGGACGGCTCTTTCATCGTGCAAACCGGCGATCCCACCGCCGAGACGGACCCGGAAAATGCCGGCAAGGGTGGGCCGGGATTCACGTTCGAGAATGAGTTCCGCACTCCGCTGATCTTCGCCGGACGCGGGCAGCTCGCGATGGCCAACTCCGGCTTCGCGAAGCTGATCAACCCTTTCAACGGCCAACCCCTCGAAACCTACCGCGCGACCAACGGCTCGCAGTTTTTCATCACCGCCGGCCAGCCACGTTTCCTCGACTTCAACCACACGATCTGGGGCCAGCTCCTGAGGGGCTGGGATACCCTCGCAAAGATGACCGCGGTGCCGCGCAACCCGGCACCGACACCGCCGGCGGATCTGCCCGCCAAGGACTCGCCGAAAGTGCCGCTGCGCTTCGTCTCGGCGACGGTCGAGCCGGACTTCGCCGACGCGCTCCTGCTCATCAGCGCCACCGCGCCGGGCACTGCGATGATCACCGTGACCGCCACCGACGGGAATGGCGGCACGGACACGAAAACGTTCACCGTCACGGCGTTCAAGGACGAGACGAACGATCCGCCCTTTGTGATGCCGGTCGCGAACCAATCGGTCGCGAAGGACAAATCGCTCTCGATCCCGTTCAAGGTCGTGGACCTCGAGCACGACTACCTTTTCCCGGTGAATGAAATGCTGAAGCTGCCGCCGACATTCCAGGCGAATGGCAGCGTGCGGAGCTTCGGCAATCCGGTGCGCATCCAGGGCAATGCCGGCTACTCCGGCCAGCTCGACCTCGGGCTCGGCGTGCAGCAATACGACATGACGTATCGCGGCGAGAGATTCGACGGTGCTGCGCGCCCGGTGGATGACCGCACACCGGTGAAAATCGCCGTCGGCGACAAAGCGATCGACGCCCGGATCGCGAGCTTCAGCGCAGCACCGGGCGCGATGCTGACGGGGCAAGTCGTGGCGACTTTCATCGATACCGACGCGCTCGCGCAGGGCTCGCAATTCACCGCCACGATCAACTGGGGCGACGGCGCCGCACCGACCGCCGGCGTCATCGTGCGCAATCCCGCGAGCCCGCTACCCACGGCCTTCGCCGTCACCGGCACCCACACCTACGCAAATGCGGGCACGTATCCGCTCGTGGTCGAACTCGCGTCCACGCAGGGGAATCGCGCCACGCTGCGCGGCCTCGCCGTCATCACGAACGGCCCGCTGCGTCCGTTCGGGCGCACCTTCCGCACGAAAGGCGCGAAACTCACCAACGGCATCATCGCCACCTTCAAGGATGACGCCCCGCTTTCGCCGCTGGCCTACACAGTGAAGATCGCGTGGGGCGACGGCACGCACAGCGATGGCTCCGTGCGGCGCGGGCCGACCGGCGATTTTCAGGTGCTCGGCACGCACGTCTTCCCCGACCCGGAGGACTACTCGGTCGTCGTGCGCATCCATAAATTCGGCGCCGACCCCGCGACGGACGGCACCGCTTGGAGCCTCGCAGAAGCACGCAGCTTCAAGGCCCCGGTGCATCTGCCGCCCTTCACGAATCCGAACCTCATCGGTCAGTTCGGGCAAACCGGCACCCGTCCGCTGCGCACCACGAGCGGCAGCCAGACGTTCGGCATCGGCCAGTTCGTCGCGCTCAATGCCGGCAACAAAGCGAGCAAGCCCGGCTCGGTGCGCTTTTACCTCTCCGAAGACACGGAGCTGAACACCGCGGACGGGACCGTGCCCGATCCGCTCCACCCCGGCCAGACCATGCCGAATCCGAAAGACCAGCCAATCCTCGTCGGTGCCAGCAAGCTCGCCGCGGTCTCGCTGCCGGCGTTCCCCGCGGGTCGCGGGCTCAACTTCACGCTCGACCAGGGCAGCGGCGGCGATGCTCGTCTGCGCTTCCCCTCCGGCGAAACCGGAGGCGGGCTGAACCTGCTCGCGCAGTTCATCTACCTCGACCCGCTCGCCGACAATCTGCCGATCGAGCGCACCGTCGTCTTCGGCCCGTATGACCCGTTCGTCGTCTCGCCGACTTCGCTCGAGGTGCAGGAAGCGGCGGGCGCGGGCGCGTCGGCGCAGTTCAAGGTGAAGCTCTCGAAGCAGCCGCGCACCGATGTCGTCATCGCGCTCGTGCTCAGCACCGACGCGCAGAAGCGGGTGCTCGTGGACAAGACCTCGCTCACCTTCACGAGCGCGAACTGGAACGCCGATCAGACCGTCACCGTCACCGCCAAGGACGACGGTGAGACCGGCGACCACGCCCTCCTCATCCAGCTCCAACCGGCCACCGCATCGACCGGCACCACGGACATCCGTTTCCACGGACTCGATCCGGCCGATGTCTTCGTAACCGCAAAACACCAGGCCGCCCCGTGAAGCCGCGTCAATCGCTCCTCAGCCGCATCGCCTCGCTCTTCCGCCGCCGCCGCACGGTGAAGCCGGAGCCGACCCCGCCGCAGCGACCACCGAAGGAACCGAAGGGCCGCAGCATCGAACCGCTCGAAGGCCGCATCGCCCCGGCGACGTTCATCGACGGCCAAACCATCTCCTTCAACGACCTCGATGGCGACGTCGTCACCGTTCACTTTTCCAAGGACTTCCTCACCGCGACCAACGTCAGCGACATCTTCAAGTTTACCAACGGCACGCTGGCCTCCGACTTCACCGCCCAAGTCCCGCAGCAGCTCCAGCTCATCGACTTAAACCGCGTGCCGGTGAACATCGACACGTTCATCAGCAAAGCCGAGGGCGTGTCGCTCACCGTCACCGCCGTCAAGGGCGCGGGCGATGTGGGCGACGACCTCACGAAGATCGGCGCGATCAAGGCGACGAACCTCGCGCTCGGACGCGTCGAGATCGACGGCGACCTCGGGCAGATCGACTGCGGTCGCGGCGGCGTGAAGATCGGCCTCAAGGCGCTCGTCGTGGACTCGCTCTACAAATTCGGCGACGCGACGCAGCTCGTGACGGGCACCGCGGCTGACCGGCTCGAAAGCAGGATCACCGGCGAGCTCACGAGCCTCGAAGTGAAGACCGACCTCTTCGGCTACATCCACGCCGTCGATGGGAGTTCCTTGGTCGACGGCGATTTCAAGACCACCGCACCCGCGAAGATCGGCACGGTGAAAGTGCTCGGCTCGCTGCGTGGCGGCACGGCTGAAAATTCCGGCTCAATCTCCAGCGTGCGCAGCATCGGCAGCGTGCAAATTCTCGGCGTCGGCGACACCGCGGGCCTCGTCGGCGCGGGCGGAAAGAACAGCGGCAGCGTGATCGCGAGCACGAGCATCGGCTCGATCACCATCGCCGACTCACTCATCGGCGGCGCCGGTCAGACCAGCGGCGCGATCGTCGCGGGCACCAGCCTGCGGCTCGTGAACATCGGCGACGACGTGACGGGCGGCGGCGGCATCGGCTCCGGGAGCATCCAGGCCGCGAAGCTCTCGAAGGCCACGATCACCGGCGACATCGCGGGCGGCATGGGCGCGGTCAGCGGCACGGTGAAAATCACCGACACCATCGCGAGCGTCACGGTCGGCGGCGACGTGATCGGCGGCGGCGGCACCGGCTCCGGCGGCATCGTCTTCGGCAGCGTGCTCCCCGCCACCGGCGGGCTGACGACGATCTCGGTCGGCGGCGATCTCATCGGCGGCGCGGGCTTCGCGAGCGGCTCGATCCACGGGCTCACCTCGCTCGCCGTCGTGAAAGTCGCGGGCGACGTGACGGGCGGCACGGCGGATCGCTCCGGCACGATCATCAGCGCGGGCAAGATCTCATCCGTCTCCGTCGGCAAGCTCGTCGGCGGCATCGGCGCAAACAGCGGCTCGATCCTCGCGGGCGCGGACCCGTTGCTCAAGGGCACCCTCGGCACCGCGACGATCGCGAACGGATTGCTCGGCGGCGGCGGCATCAGCTCCGGCGCGATCATCGCGAACAAGATCGGCACGGTGCGTGTTGGCTCGGCGTTGCAAACCGCGAGCATCACCGGCGGCGACGGCGACTTCAGCGGCTCGATCATCTCCACCTCCACGATCAAGCTCGCGCACGTCTTCGGCTCCGCCGTGGGCGACGACGGCGACCACTCCGGCGCGATCGAGGCGAACGGCACGATCAGCACCGTCACCATCACCGGCAATCTCACCGGCGGCGGCGGCGACTTCAGCGGCGGAGTGCGGGCGCAGGAAATCATCGATGAAGACTTCCTCGGCACCGCTGCTGGCCTCGGCAAGGTGACGGTCGGCGGCAGCATCGCCGGCGGCACCGGCGCGAACTCCGGCCGGGTCGAAGCGAGCGGCAATCTCACCGCGCTCAGCGCCGCTTCGCTCAGCGAAGGCAGCGGCGTTGGATCGGGCGCGATCGTCGCCGGCGCGGGCTTCCTCGGCGCCGGGAACGCGGGCAAGATCACGATCGCCGGCGCGGTCGATTCGATGGTCGCCGTGCGCGGCAAGCTCACCGCTTTCTCCGCCGGCAGCCTCACCGATGCCGTGGTGCGCGTCGGTCGCGACCTCGCCTCGGCGACCGTGAACGGGAACGTCACCGACTCGACGATCAGCGCCGTCGGCAAGGCCGCGCCCGATCGACTGCTCGGCGACGTCGCGATCGGCAAACTCACGATCAAGGGCGCCGTGAGCGGCTCGCAGATCCTCGCCGGCACCGACCTCACCGGCACACCGGTGAACGCCGACGCGTCGATCGGCGCCGTGAACGTGACGGGCAACTGGACCGCGAGCGACATCGTCGCCGGTGTGCAGGACGTGAGCGGCGACGGCTTCGGCAACGCCGACGACTCGAAGATCACGCTCGGCACCGACCGCGCCGGATTCATCTCGAAGATCGCGTCGATCATCATCAACGGCACCGTCGCGGGCACCGTGGGCGGCACCGACCATTTCGGCTTCACGGCGCAGCGCATCGGCGCTTTCAAATCGGGTGGTGTCGCGACCGCGCTCACGCCCGGTTCCAGCAATGACGACCAGCCCGTCGGTGCCACCGGCGACGTGCGTATTCACGAAGTCGCCGTGTAAGTTTCCCGCCCTCCGACCTTACATACCTTTAACTTTCCTCCCGCGATGACTTGCCGTAACCACAGCCTCGCCATGCTCCGCCCCTCGTTCATCGAGACGCTCGAAACCCGCCTCGCGCCTGCGATCATCAATCCCCTCGCCGACCTCATCGCCGGCCCCGCGCAGACCGGCGCGTCGGTCGAACTCGGCCAGTTGATCGATCCGTTCACGCAGATGCCGGGGCACACGCTCGTGAAGTTCACGCTGAGCCTCGACCTCGATCCGAACACGGCGGGCATCCAGCTCGACACCGACCCGAACACGCCGGGCGACCAGCTTCCGACTGTCATCTTCGAGCTCTTCGACGACGACACGCCGCTGACGGTCGCAAACTTCCTGCGCTACGCCGTGAACTCGACGAACGGCACGCAGTTCGAGAACGACTACACGGGCACCTTCCTGCACCGGATGACTTCTTTCGGCGGCACCACACCCGAGATCGACATCGTGCAAGGCGGCGGCTTCGCGACGACCGCGATCTCCACGCACATCCCGACCTTCGCCACGCTGCACAACGAATTCAGCGCCGCGCACCCGAATGTCCGCGGCACGCTCGCGATGGCGAAGACCGGGATCAGTCCGCATACGGGCAGCAGCGAGTGGTTCGTGAACACCACCGACAACACCTCGATCCTCGGCGGCAATAATAACGGCGGCTTCACCGTGTTCGGCGAGGTGATCGCGGGGATGGAATACTTCGATCGGATCGCGGCGCTCCAGAAGCTCAATGCGAGCGCATCGGGCTCCGCACTCGGCGAACTGCCAGTCCAAAATTTCTCCGCCACGGCGGGCCTGAAGACCGAGAACCTCATCGCGATCACCGGCGTCGAGGTCATCAAGCCGCAGCCGGGGAACACCACCGGGCAGACGTTTAGAGTCCTCACCATCACCGACCCGGCGACCGGCCTGGCGAGCGATGTGGTGACGGCGCCGACCGGCGATCTCGCGACTTCGCTCCTCCCGCTCACCTACGTGGCCGGCAAGAATGGCGTGGCCGACGTGACGGTGAGGGTGACGCTGAACGGCGAGGCGAGCGAGGACACCTTCCGCGTGACGGTGCGGCCGAATCTCATCGCGAGCCTCACCGGCGAGACGCTGCCCGCCATCGTCGTTCCCGGCGACGTGGTGAAGCCGACGATCACGCTCTTCAACACCGGCGGCGCGGCCTTCAACGGCACGGTGGATGTGAATTTCTACCTCTCGCCGCCCACGGGCACGGATACCGATGGGAGATTGCGCGATGCGGACGACATCCTGATCGGCTCGTTCAGCGACACCCCGGTCACCGTCGCCAGCGACGGCACGGTGACGCTGAGCCAGAGCTTCAATCTCGGCGCGCGGCTCGACAAACCGGACGGCGCTTACCGGTTGATCGCCGAGGTCATCCCGGCCTCGGGCGCGCCGACGGAGCTTTTCACCGACGACAACGTCGCGCCCGACGGCAACGGCCACTCCTACGCCAATCAGTTCGGCCTCATCACGATCGCCGGCTTTGGCAGCCGCGTCGCGAAACTCAACTACACCGAGGCGGACGGCAACGTGGTGACGCTGAGCATCACGGGCGCGGGCGTCGGCAAGGCGAGCGCGAACGATGGCGGCGTGAACCTCACCATCTCGGGCACCAACCCCGCCTCGGTCGTCAACCTCGGCACCGCCCTCTCCGCCACGGACAAGACACCGACCCGCGCGGAGTTTCACCACATCGACGTCGTCAGCCCGCTCGGCACGCTCAACTTCGCGCAGGCCGACGTGGATGGTTACATCACCATGAGCAGCGGGGTGAAGGTCGCGAAATTCGGTGACGTAACAGGCCAGAATCGGACGTTCGTCCTCGGCGGATTCGGCGCGCTGAACACGACGCCAGCCAAGCTCTCCTTCGGCAGGGTGTCGGACCTCAGCATCGAATCCGACCAGCGCATCAAGTCGCTGACCGCCATCGAATGGCTCAACACGGCTGACTCGGCGCGCGACCGCATCACCGCTCCGACGCTCACGAAACTCAACATCACCGGCAGCGCCGAGGCGGGCATCCGCGGCGACCTCGAGGCCGACGTGGAGGTTCTCCTCGCGACGAAGATTTCATCGTTCACCGTGAAAGGCTTCCTCAACGACTCGACGGTCACCACGCCGGGCAACGTCGGCTCCGTGAAGCTCGGTGGGATGTTCGACTCGAACTTCTTCGCCGGCACGACCGCGCGGCCCGACTCGCTCGAAGATTTCACCGCGAAGCGGACGATCAACAAGTTCACCATCACGGGCGTCGCGAATGCCGGCACCCTCTTCTTCGCCGACTCGCAGGTCGCCGCCTCGACCATCGCGAAGATCGTGGTCAAGGGCATCGACGGCACGAGCGGCGACAGCGCGTTCGGATTCGTGGCCGACAAGGTCAACAGCTACGCGTCGAGCGGCAGCAAAACCAAGCTGAGCCTCACCCAGCCCGCCGTGATCGGCGCGAGCGGCAACTACTCGCTGACGATCCTGTAGGGCAGGGATGGCTTTGGTAGGGCGCGGTGTCCCACCGCGCCGCGCTACGGATCACGCGTTCACCCCGGACGGCTGGGGACAGCCGTCCCTACCTTTTTTCATCCCTGCCTTTCCGCTTGCCGACTCGCACAGGTCGCCGATTGCTCGCCGCCAAAATGATTACCAGCCGCGAACCCCGAGCCACGAACCGCAGCGCCACCCCGCGCGGAGCGAGGCTGCCCGCATGAGCCGCTGGCTGGCGAGTCGCACCACCTCGACGCTCGGCACCCTGCTCCGGCCCTGGTTCGGCGGCATCGGCTGCATCGTCTCGCTGCACCGCATCGTGCCCGACGAAGGCCGCTCGCCGCTGCCGCAAAACCGCGCGCTGGAGATCCGCCCCAAGGCGCTCCGCTCCATCCTCGAATGGGTGAGCCGTCACCGCTTCGACGTGATCCGCCTCGATGAAATCCGCAGCCGGCTCGCCGAGCCGCGCGGCGCGAAGTTCGTGTGCTTCACCTTCGACGACGGCTACCGCGACACGCTCACCGAGGCGCTGCCGATCTTCCGCGATTTCGGCCACCCGTTCGCGGTCAACGTCGTCACCGGCTTCCTCGATCGCACCGCGAGCGCGTGGTGGTATTTCCTCGAGGACGTGCTCGCGCGGCTGAACAAGCTGGCGTTTCTCTGGGGCGGCGAGCCGTTCGCGTGGGCCTGGACCACGCCGGAGCAGCGCGTCATCGCCTTCTCGCAAATCGCCGCGCTCATCCGCGCGCAGGATGCGCTCAGCCGCGATGTGCTGCTGCAAACCATCGCCGAAGCCGCCGGGATCGACCTGCTCGCCCGGACCCGCGAGCTGACCCTCTCGTGGGAAGGCCTGCGCCAGCTCGCGGGGCACTGGCACGTCACCGTCGGCTCGCACTCCATCGGGCATCACTCGCTCGCGCAGCTCAGCGATGAAGACCTCGCGCGCGAGCTGCGGGAGTCGAAGACCCAGATCGAGGCGCGGCTGGGCAAGCGCGTGCAGCACTTCGCGTATCCCTTCGGCGGGCGCGAGTCGGCGGGGCCGCGGGAGATCGAGGCCGCGATGCAGGCCGACTACACGACGGCGGTCACGACGCGGTGCGCGAACCTCTTCAAGGACCACGCCTGGAAACTCCACGCGCTCCCGCGCCTGACGATCGACGGGAATTATCCGCCGCTGAGCCTGCTCACGAAACTCGAAGCCGGCTTCGTCCCCGCCCGCAGCAATGGGTGGAAGCGCGTGGTGACGGTGTAGCCAGCAAGCGGCGATGCCCCGGAGGGGCAATGGATATTAGTGGTGAAGCGAGTCCGCGAGCGGGAACCACCGGATCTCACAAACGAAAAAACGCGCCCGCCCCGGCAGGGGCGATGGAATTCCCCCGCCCCTGCCGGGGCGCGATCATTGATGGGGGTTTGGTCCGGTGGTTGGCACCACCGGCTAATTTCCGTTGTCCCTCCGGGACATTTCCTCGGCTCCGCTTTTACTGAAACCGTCCTACCGGGACGCCGCCTACTCGGTGAGGAAGCGCGTGTTCGCCGCTTCGGCGCGCAGCACTTCGGGGAGCTGCTTTGCGTCGAGCTTCACGGTGAAGGTGTGATCGCCCGCGCTCAGCTCCACGCTCGGCGACGGTTCGCTGGCGACGGCGAGCGGTTTCCCGTCGAGCCACGCTTCGCGCACGCCGGTGAGGAGGAGCTGCGTCTTGGTGGGCGCGGCGACGGTGAGCTTCGTGGAGGCGAAGACGGCGTGCGCCCCGGCGAAGATCGCCACGCTCTCGGCGAGGCGCTCACGCGGCAGGCGGCCATCGACGTTCGGGAAGACGGCGGCCTTGGCAGCCTTCGCGTCTGGCGTGTCGGAGAGCCACCACGTCCGCGCGATGTGGCCGCGGCTCGCATCATAGACGCCCTTCTTCCCGAGCTGCGCGAGGAAGGCGTAGAGGTTCAGCTTCTCGCGCGGCTTGAGCTGCTCGACGAGGCCCATCGGCATGATCGAGCCGAGGTTGTCCTTCTGCTTGATGATCTCCGCCGCGATCTTCTGCTCCTGGCCGGTCGCGGTGCGGATCACGATGTCGTTCGCGCTCTCGCGCACGATCACGCCCATCGACACGTTGCCGTCCTTCTGCGTGAGGCTCACGGCGTTGTAACCCTCCTTCACCTTCGCGTTCGGGTTGAGCAGGCTCTCGATGATGTAATCGAGCGGCGCGCTCGCGCCGATGGTGCCGAGCTCGGGGCCCACCTTGCCGCCCGCGCCGCCGATGGCGTGGCAGACGGTGCAGGCGAGGCCCACGCGGCGATAGACTTCCTCGCCCGCGGCGGGATCGCCCTGCGAAAGCGTCTGCGAGGCGAGGTCGCTGTAATCCGCGGGCGGCGCCGACTGGGCGGTGGCACCGGCGAGCGGCGTGAGCACGGCGACGAGTTCCTGGCCCTTGCGCCCGACCTCGCGCGCGGCGCGGAGACCGGCGGCGTAAATGGCCGGGGGCAGATCCTGCGGCATCCGGTGCGCGAAGGCGACCGGTGCGCCTTGGATCGAGAGCAGCGCGCGCCATGTTTCGATCGCGTCGTCGGGGTTCTTGATGTCGCGCAGCACTTCGCGCGACTTGAGCAGGCCGGCGTCGAGCTTCACCTGCACGATGGTCACGAGCGCGTGGCGGCGCAGGCCGAGCGGGAATTCGGGGCGCGTCATCTCATCGAGGAAGCGCATCGCCGATGCATCCCCGTAAGCCTTCAGCGCGTCGAAGGCGGCGGTGCGGATCGGTTGCGGCGTCTTGCCTTCGCGGGCGAGCGCGGCGACTTCCGGCATCGGGTCGGTCAGCTTCCACAGGCCGAGCAAGCGGACGGCGTCCGCTTGGGTGAGGCGGGTGCGCAGCAGTTCGGTCGCGGGCTTGAGTTCGCCTTCGGGGCGCGTGTTGCGATTGCGCGTGGCCTCCACGAGCGCGCCGAGCGCGCGGGCTTCCGCAGCGGCGGGGACTTTGCCGCCGGCGATGGCATCGAGCAGCACGCGCAGTTCCTTGCCGCTGCCGGCGAGGCCGATCAGCTCAAACCAAGGGCCGGAGCCGTCGAGCGGCACCTTGCCGCTGGCGACGAGTTGCGCGAGCACCTTGCCGGCGAGCGCGGGCTCGATGGCCTTGAGCGCGAATTCGAGCTGCTTCTCGCGCCCCTCCGGCTTCCATTCGCCCTTGAGCACCGCGTCCACCCACACGTCCGCCACATCATTGATCGAGCGCCACGCGGCGAAGGCGTAGTAGGGATCGTCGGCGGGGGCGTTCACGGCGGCGCTGAGGATGAGGTCGGCACTGCGCATGATCGGAATTCGCGCCAATGAACGCATCGCTTCGATCCGAACGCGCGGTGCGGAGTCGGCCACGCAAGACTGCAATGTCATAACCTCCATCGAAGTTGCTGACAACGGAGTCGCCATCACGAGCCGTCCGTCGAGATCGAGAGTAAGCGGGAGGTCATTGCCGACAGAACGAGCGACACCTGCACGGATTCTGGAATCGGAAGACTTCAGCAGTTCTTGCCGCTGCTGACTGTCGAAGCACCCGATCGCATCTCGCAGCCGGAGACCATCGACCTTCTCTACGTCACTCTTCGGGCTATCGGTAAGAAGCGAAAGTTCGTGGAAGACAGAACGCGGACGCCCAGCGGCTTCACCCGGCTTCAATTCCGGCGACGGCGAGGCTGCACGAACTTCGTCCGCAGCCGCTCGTGACAACAATACACGGCTCGCCTGCTCACTCTCCCAATGACTATCGGCGCGCAGCTTCCCGACCAGCTCCTCGTTCTTCTTCCCCGCCATCGCCTCCCACTTCACCGTCTCCCTCCCCTTGTAAGTAATCCTCCAAATCCGCCCATGCGTCTTATCCCGGCGCGGGTCGCGGAAATCGACTTCGCCGTGGTTGATCACCGGGTTGGTCCAGTCGGCGATGTAGAGCGCGCCGTCGGGGCCGAGCTTCACGTCGATGGGGCGGAAGGCGATGTCCGCGGTGCGGGCCACGTCGGGCAGGTCCGCCGTCACGAAGCCGCTCTTTTTTAACGCAGAGGCCGCAGAGTTCGCGGAGAGCGCAGAGGTTTTTGCATCAGTCCCTTCTCTGCGTTCCTCTGTGCCCTTTGCGCCCTCTGCGTTAAGATCCTTGATGGCGAAACGGACGATCCGATGCGCGCGGAAGTCGCACGTGACCGCCGTGCCCTGCCAGTCGTCGGGGAAGTGCGGGCTGTGGATCAGCTCGAGGCCGGCGAACTTCGGATACGTGCCGGGGCTGATCAGCGGCATGGTCTGCCGCGCGCCTTCGCTCGGGGCGAAGACCGCGCCGGGGAAGGCCCACGCGATGCCGTCGCGCCCGGCGCCATCGGTGAGGAAGTGCTGGCCGTTGCGGTCGATGACGTGCCCCCACGGATTCCAGAGCCCCTTGCAAAAGACCTCCACGCGCTCGGTGCGCGGATCGTAGGCGAAGACGCCGCCCGCATTGAGCCGCACCATGCCGTAGGGCGTCTCGAGGTGGGTGTGGGTGTAGATGGATTGGTCGAAGTAAAGCCGCCCGTCCGGGCCCCACTTCAGGGTGTGGACGTTGTGATGCGTGTCCTCGGTGCCGAAGCCGGTGAAGACGATGCGTTTCTCATCGGCGAGGCCGTCTCCATCGGTATCGGCGAAGTGGAGCATCTCGGTGCTGGCGCCGACGTAGCAGGCGCTCTGTAGCCGCGCCCCTCTGGGGCGCGCGGGGGCAGTATCCACATCGGGGGACACGGCCCGGAGGGCCGTGGCTACAAGGTCCGGCACGATGCACGTCGGCAGCAGCATCCCGCCCGCAAACACCGTCGATTTGTCCGCCTTCCCGTCCCGGTCCGTGTCTTCGAGGATGAAAATCTGGTCCTTCTCGATCTCGCCGGGGGCGATCTGGGGGTAGTGGGCGGTGCCGCAGACCCAGAGGCGGCCGAGGGCGTCCCAGTTCATCTGGGTCGGCTTCACGAGGAGGGGGTTCTCGGCCCAGAGGGTGATTTCGAGGTTCTCGCCGAGGTCGAACTGCGGAACGGGAAGGTCCGGCGCGGCCGAACCGGCGCCCCCTTTCTCGATGGGGGCGGAATCCTTCGGAACGGGGGCTCCCCCAGCCTGAATGGGGGCGGCGGAACTGGCAATGGGGGTGCCCCCATTGGCGACGGGGACTCCCCCTTTTTGAAAGTCGGCCCCCCCTTTTTGGATGGGGGCACCGGAATTCACAATGGGGGCGCCCCCTTCGGCAGCGGGGGTTCCCCCTTTTTGGACGGGGGTGCCCCCTTTTGCGATTTTCCCGCCCCCATCCGCGATGGGGGTGCCCCCATTTTGGGAGGGGGATGCCGATTTCTCAGGAAGGGCGCTTCTGTTGGCGTCCGGGGCGGCCCCGGCGCTCTTCTTCGGCCCCCCGCTGGCCCCGGCCCGCTTCAGGCGGTCGATCTCGGCGTCGGCCTGCTCGACCAGCGGGTCGAACTCGGGGATCTCCTTGGCGTTCTGCCCCTGCTCGTGTTTGCGGAAGCCGGTGAGGTAGGTCTCGTTCGCCGGCCGGGTGCGGTGGAACCAGAGGGCGTTCTTGCGGAGGATGGCGGCCTCCATCACGGGATAATTGAAAGCGTGAGCTGCCGTGCCGATCTGCGTCTCCAAGCTGTTCTTCTTCGGGAGGCCCCAACCGACGGCGTTTCCAACTGCGGCGGCCACATTTTCGGAGCCCGATTGGTTGGGGAGGATGCCGTTATCGGTAAGCTGCTCCCGTGACGTGCCAGCCGACGAGGCCACCGTGAACTGTGCATCGAACAGGCTTACGAACCGCCCCCCCCTCTCCTTCGCCAGCTCCTCGATGGCCTTACTATATTGCACGAGCAGCGCATTGTGCGCGGCCGGGTCGGGCAGGCCGGGGCGGGTGGCGCGCAGGTCTTCGTGCCGGATCGGCGAGAGCAGGACGAAGCGGACGGACGCAGGAGTCAGGGGTCGGGAGTCAGGTGTCAGGTTCGCTGCGGGAGTCTTTCCTGCCTCCTGCCCCCTGCCCCCTGACTCCTGAATCGCATTCATCAGCTCCCCCAACTCCCGCTTAAACCGCCCCGCGCTCATCGGCTCCGCGCCATACCGCGCCGGGTCGGGGTTGAGGGTCCAGTCCTTGGCGCGGTCCGTCATCTCCTGGAGGCTCGCGGCCATGCCGAAGCCGAGGAAGACGACGGTCGGCTTCACCAGCGCGATCTGCTCCTTGAGCCGCTCGAAGCCTTTCTCCGGCGGATCGAAGCTGGCGCGGGAGATGCCGCGCGGGGTCTCGCCGGCCCACGAGAGATTGCGCACGCTGAACTTCCGGTCGGGGAACTGCTCGTGCATCCGCAGCTCGAGGTAGCCGTAGCTATTCTCCCGCTCGAGGAGCGTGTCGCCGAGGAGCAGCACGCGGTCGCCGTCCTTGATCTCGAAGGTGGAAGCGGCGCCCTCGCCGCTTTGCGCGGCAGCCGAAGCGACGAGGGCGTCGCTTCCACCAACGGCGGCGAGGAGAGTGAGGACGAGGAGGATGCGCAGGGCGGAAGGCATGGTCCTTTACCAATCGCGCGACGCGGTAAAGGCGAGGAGATTTTTGCGGCCGCTCCGGGTGACGGCGCGGTGGGTAACCACCAAGGCACCAAGGCACCAAAGGGAACAGTCGAAGGGGAGGTTCAAAATCGATCGCACCGGGCTTCTCACGCAGTGCCCCTTCGGCCCTTGGTGCCTTGGTGCCTTGGTGGTAAATCAAAGCCCTCCCCGCCGCTAACGCGCCCCCGCTTCCACGGCCGGCGGCGCACCGCGATGGCGGTAGTGCTTCACCACGCTGCCCACCACGAGGGCGAGCAGGATGAAGACGACGATGAGGATCTCCTCAGGCGTCAGCTTCACGGCTTCCCCTCCGGCACGCGCTCGAACTCGAACTTCCCCCGGATGCGCTCGATGAAGAAGCGGCCCTTCGACGCCGCGCTGATCAGCCCGTCGAAGACCTCGCGCGGCACGGCGCGGTAGCGGTAGAGGCCGCCGTTGCGGAACTCGATCTCCAGCGCCCGCGCCGCCGCATCGTAACCGACGCTCGCGATGCTGGAGGAGACGACGGGCGTGCGCTCCAGTGCCCACGCGATCGCAGAGCCGAGGCTGAGAAAGACGAATGCTCGCCGGGTGATGCCGTGCCACATGGCGGCGAAGTTGGCGGGCGGAGGAAAAGTTGTCGAGAGGAGCTTCACTCCCACTCGCGGTCATCCTGAGCGGAGCGAAGCGGAGTCGAAGGACCCCGTAGAAGGTCCGTGCGGCTCTCAATGCGGGAGTCCTCGTGGCATCACGGGGTCCTTCGACTTCGCGCCTGGCGGCGCTCCGCTCAGGATGACCGCGAGGAGAGGCTTGGTTCCGCTACGCCGCCGCGGGCGTGTGCGTGCAGACGAGGTCGGCCTCGGGCACGATCTTCCAGCGCTGCGCCACGTCGCGCAGATCGTCGGTGAGCGCCCAGCGGTCGGGCAGCGCGTCGCCGGCGTGCTCGGGGCTGCCGCCCTTGAGCGCCATGCAGCCCTTGTTGTTGCCGATGGCGGTGATGATCTCGACTTCCTCCGCGCTGAGCGCGAGCGGCGGGAGCGCGGCGAGTTCGTCGAGCTTCGCCTCGATCGGCTTGGCGGCGGCGCCGACTTCCTGGATGAGCGTGGGCACGACCGACTTCACCGGCGTGTGCGCGAGGTTCCACAGGCACGCGAGCTGGAGCAGCGTGATGCTGTGCCGCTCGGCGATGTGGCGCATCTGCTCCACCTTCGCGCTCCCCGCTTCCACCCAGCCCGCGGGGCGGAAGGTGCGGTGATCCCTCTCGCCAAACACGTGCCCCGGCTTCACGTCGTCGTGAAAGAGCCCGCCGTGATCGACGACGCGAGTGATGAGATCGATCTTCGCCTTCTCCGCCGCCGCGAGCGCGAGGCCACCGGGCCACGGCTCGAGGGGATTGAGGATGATCATGGCCCAGTCGAGCAGCGCGGCGAAGCGCTCGAAGCACAGGATGAGATCGAGCGTGAAACCATTCGCCGGTCCCGGCGCGACGCCGAGCAGGTCGGTCATCTTTTCATCCTGCATGCGCTGCATCGCGGTCCACACGGCGTCGCTGGAGTAGCCGATGGAGTCGGGGTTGTGCAGCATCAGGCAGTCGAAGTGATCGGTGCGGCAGCGGGCGAGCGCCTTGTCGGTGGCCATGCGCACGTAGTCGGCGAAGTCGCGCGACTGGCGGTAGCGCGGGTCGGTGAAGCGCGGGAAGCCCTTCTGCCCGTCGCGCAGCCCGGCGTAGAAATCGTGACCGATCATCCCGACGAGGCAGTAGCTCTCGCGCGGCACACCGGCGAGCGCGGCGCCGAGCGCTTCGTCCGCGGCACCGCTGCCGTAGGCGTCGGCGGTCATGAAGGTGCGGATGCCCTTTTCGTAGGCGCGGCGGATGAGTTCGGCGAAGTGGCCTTCCTCGATCGGAGTGCCGAAGTGCATGAAGCGGCCCCCATTCCAGGTGCCGAAAGCGGTGCGGGTGAGATTCATAGGGGCGCTGATTTACGCGCGGGAGGCGCGGGGTGAAACACCGATTTTGCGCAAGACTGCGCACGCGTTGCTCCCCATACGGGTCATCCTGAGCGAAGCGCCGCTTCGCGCAGCGAAAGGCGCGCAGTCGAAGGACCCCGTGGAACGCCGAGGGGCTCTCGATGCGGGAGTCGCACGACTGATCACGGGGTCCTTCGACTGCGCACCGCCCCGCCTTCGCCCGCGCGGCGCTCCGCTCAGGATGACTTGCAATTTGGACGCGGAATCTCAGACACAGCAGCCATGTCCATACAAGTCATCCTCGGCATCGACCTCGGCGCGGAAAGCGGCCGCGTGGCCGCCGGCCTGTGGGACGGGAAGCACCTGCGGTTGGAGGAAGTGCATCGCTTCCCAAATGGCGGCATCGAGATGCGCGGCTCGCTGCGCTGGGACGTGCTGCGGCTCTGGCAGGAAATCCAGAATGGCCTCGCGCTCGCGGAGAAGCGCTACGGCAAGTCCATCGCTTCCATCGGCGTCGATACGTGGGGCGTGGATTTCGTGCTCCTCTCGCACAGCGGCGAACTGCTCGGCCTGCCCTGCACGTATCGCGACTCGCGCACGCACGGCGTGATGGAGCGCGCGTTCGCGAAGGTGCCGCGCGAGGAGATCTTCGCGCAGACGGGCATCCAGTTCATGGGCATCAACACGCTCTACCAGCTCCTCGCCATCGCGGAGCAGAGCCCGGAGCTGTTCGACGCCGCGGAGACATTCCTCACCATCCCGGACTTCTTCAACTGGTGCCTCACCGGCGAGCGCGCGTGCGAGTTCACCAACGCGACGACGACGCAATGCGTGCATCCCGTCACGCGCGACTGGTCGCACGGAATGCTCGCGCGGTTCGGTCTGCCCACGCGCGTCTTCCCGCAGATCGTCGCACCCGGCACGAAACTCGGCGCTTACCACGGCATCCCCGTCATCGCCCCCGCGACGCACGACACCGGCTCCGCCGTCGTCGCCGTGCCGATGCGCGAGCGCTGCGCGTATCTCAGCTCCGGCACGTGGTCGCTGCTCGGCGTCGAACTCCCCTCGCCCATCCTCACCGACGCCGCGCTCGCAGCGAACCTCACCAACGAAGGCGGCGTCGATGGCACCGTGCGGCTGCTGAAAAACATCATGGGCCTCTGGCTCGTGCAGCAATGCCGCCGCGCCTTCACCCGCGAATACGACTACGCCGAACTCGTCCGCCTCGCCGCCGAAGCCCCCGCGCTGCGCAGCCTCGTCGATCCCGACGACGCGCGCTTCCTCAATCCCCCGTCGATGCCCGAGGCCATCCGCGATTTCTGCCGCGAGACGAACCAGCCCGTGCCCGACACCGACGCCGCCGTCATCCGCTGCGCGCTCGAAAGCCTCGCCCTCAAATACGCGCAGGTGCTCGACTCCATCGACACGATCACCGGCACGCGCGCCGAGGCGATCCACATCGTCGGTGGCGGCTCGCGCAATGACCTGCTCAACCAATTCACCGCCGACGCCTGCGCGCGCCCCGTCATCGCCGGCCCCGTCGAAGCCACCGTCCTCGGCAACCTCCTCATGCAACTCCGCGCCCGCGGCGAGATCGCCACCCTCGCCGACGCGCGCGAAGTCATCCGCGCCAGCGAGACGCTGCGGGAGTTCACCCCCACCGCGAGCACCGCGTGGAGTGAAGCCCGCGCCGCCGCGAGGTGGCTCACGCCGCCCCCGGCGTGAGGCGAAGGTGGAAGCGGCGCCTCGCCGCTTCCAGTTCACCGCCTGCGGCGCCCCGCCGCACCTGCGGAGAAGCGACGAGGGCGTCGCTTCCACCCTGCGCTGCGCGCGGTCGGGCTTTCGCTTCACCCCGGGACGGCGTGAGCCACGTTCCTCCCGCGTTGCCGCCGCGCAAAAGAGGTCCACCCTCGCACCGCGCCCATGAACACCACCCGTCTCCTCCCCCTCCTCCTGCTCGCCATTCTCGCCAGCGCGACCACTATCGCCCGCGCTGCCACGCTCCCGGCGGCGGAAGACAGCAGTTCCTCACGGGGCAAGCTCACCGCTGCCACCAATAGGGCAACCACGCTGCGCGTAAACGCGACGCACAGCGGATACATCTATTTCGACCTCGCCGCCGTGCCGGCGAACACGGCGGCGCAAATTCGCTACGCACGCCTCCGGCTCTATTTGCCAAAGGTCACTGCGAACGGCGGCGGCCTCACGGTCCACGTCGTCACCAGCCCGTGGGATGAAGCAGTGCCCACCGCCGAGCCGAGTCACGACCCTGCGGTAGCCGCGACGATTGGGGCGCTGACGCTGAGGAGTAAGCGCTTTGTGAGTGTGGACGTGACAGCCGCCGTGCAGGCATGGGTGACGGGGAGCAGGGGTCGTGAGAATATTCTTGCCGTCCCGCCCGCGTTGACGCGCCCTGCCGGCGCGTGCATCCTCCGGCCATGAGCACGCTTGCCGAAATCGAAGAAGCACTGCCGAAGTTGACGAAGGAGGAATTGCTGCGCGTGGAGGCACTGCTGCGTCGCATCCAGCGTGGTCAGGCCGCTGCACCGAAAGGCAATCCGCGGCTGCAAGCACTCGACACTCTCCAGGCGCGGCTGGCTCTCGACGCGCACAAGGTCGAGGCGTGGGTCGCGGCGGTGCGCGAGGCGCGACGGTGACGGCGCATGATTCATCTCGACACGAATTTTCTCATCCACGCGCTCCAGCCCGGCACGAATGAGGACGCCGCGTTGCGGGCGTGGCTGTCAGCGGAGGAATCGGTGGGGATATCTGCGATGACTTGGGCGGAGTTTTTGTGCGGGCCGCTCAGTGCCGGCGATCGGGAATTTGCGGAGGCGTTGTTTCCAGTCGTCGAGCCGCTGATGCCGGCCGACTCGGCGAAGGGCGCGGAGCTTTTCAACGCGACGGGCCGGCGCTCCCGCTCGCTGGCGGACTGCCTGATCGCCGCGGTGGCGCTGCGGCTCGGCGCCCGCGTCGCGACGGGGAATCGGGACGACTTTCAGCCATTCGTGCCTCACGGGCTGGTGCTGGCATAGGGCGGCGCTACGATCAGCGTTTCACGTTGAGGACAACGTGAGCCACTACACCTTGCTCTGCCGCCGGTAGCGCAGCGGCGTGGTGCCCACGGCGCGGTGGAAGACGGCGATGAAATACTTCGCCTCCGCGTAGCCGACGCGCTCGGCAATCTGCGCGACGGAGAGCGTGGTTTCGCGCAGGAGTTCCTTGGCGCGCTCGAGGCGCACGCGGGTGGCTTCCTTTTTCGGCGAACGACCGAGGTGTTCCTTGAACCGCCGGAACAGCGCGCTGCGGGAGACGGGCACCTCCTGCATCAAGTCCTCGATCTTCCGCCCGGCGAGGGCGTGATCGCGGATGAGCCGCGCCGTCTTCGCCACGTGCGGATCGCCGATCGCGGTGATGTCGGTCGATTTCCGCACCACGATGCCGCGCGGAGGGAAAAGCCGCGAGCGTTTCGGCGGTTTCGCGCCGCGCATCATGCGGTCGAGCAGTGCCGCGGCTTCGTAGCCGATGCGCTCGGGGTCCACGTCGATGCTCGTGAGCGGCGGTGTCGAGAGGTTGCAGAGGAATTCGTCGTTATCGACGCCGAGGATCGCCACGTCGTCGGGCACCACGAGTGCGGCGCGAAGGCAGGCGTCGAGCACTTGCTGGCCGCGGTCATCGTGGCACGTCATCACCGCCGCGGGCTTCGGTAGATTGCGCAGCCACTGCGCGATGTGCTCCTGCTCCTCGTCCCACGACAACGCGGCGCACGCGGGATGCTGATACACGTCGCACTCGAAACCGCGTAAGCGGATCGCTTTCGCGAAACGATCCGAGCGCTCGTCCTGATAGCGATGCTCGCCATACGGCGTGCCGCAAAAACCAAAATGCCGGAACCCGCGCTCGAGGAAGTGCTCCACCGCGAGCCGAACCACCGGCACATTGTCGATGCCCACGATCGGCAGGCCGAGGTCGCCGAGCGAGCTGCGCAGGTCGATCGCCGGCACGCCCGCGCGCTGCACCGCCTGCGCCATCGCGCGGTCATTGATGCGCGCGAGAATCCCATCGCCGCACCACGAGGCGAGCCAGTCCGGCGGCGGCTGGCCGAGGCCGTGCGGCTTGAAATACAGCGACCACGGCCCGTGCTCGCGCTGGTAACGCACGATCCCGCGCAGCAACCCGCGCCCGTATTCGCGGGACGTTTCGATGAGCAGGGCGACGCGGAGAGTGGGCATAATTTGCGGGTCATCCTGAGCGGAGCGCCTCGGCGGGCGAAGGCGGCGAGGTGCGCAGTCGAAGGACCCCGTGGAGCGTCGGGCGACTCTCGCAGCGAGAGCCACTCGTAGCAGTGCGGGGTCCTTCGACTCCGCGCCTTTCGCTGCGCGAAGCGGCGCTTCGCTCAGGATGACCGAGAGGGTAGCAAAACCCGCCCGGCTAAAAAGTGGTGTTTTTTTATACGAAGTCGGATTGCCCCGGAGGCTTGAGGGAGAGACAAAGCCGCCCCCGGCGATAACTCCGGGTTCACTCCTACCATGACACAAGCTCCCACCTCGCCGAACAAACGCGCCCAAATCATGACCCTCGTCGCCGCCTTTCTCGGCTGGCTGTTCGACGGGTTCGAGATGGGACTCTTCCCGTTGATCGGCCAACCGGCGCTCAAGGACTTGCTCGGTGCGAGTGCGTCGCCCGACGATGCGAGCAAGTGGTTCGGCGCGATCATCGCCGTCTTCCTCGTCGGCGCAGCGAGCGGTGGTGTGGTCTTCGGCTGGCTGGGAGACAAGATCGGCCGCGTCCGCGCGATGAGCCTGAGCATCTTCACCTACGCGATCTTCACCGGCCTGTGCGGCTTCGCGACCGAGGCGTGGCACGTCGCGGCGCTGCGCTTCATCGCGTCGCTCGGCATGGGCGGCGAATGGTCGCTCGGCGTGGCGCTCGTGAATGAAATCTGGCCGGGCAAATCGCGCGCGCTCATCGCCGGGCTCATCGGTGCCGCGGCGAATATCGGCTACCTGCTTGTCGCGGTGCTGAGCATGAATCTGCTCGCCTTCATGGGCGACGTGCGCGGCCTCATGCTCGGCGTCGGTCTCAGCGAGGGGTCCACTGAATATCTGCTCCGAAACTCCGGCTGGCGTTTCCTGATGATCAGCGGCGCGGTGCCGGCGCTGCTCGTTTTCTTCGTCCGGCTCTTCGTCCCCGAGTCGGAGAAGTGGCAGCACGAGCACGATCGCGGCGCAACTTCGCACTGGGCGAAGGTGGACCTGCTCGGCGTGCTCGGCGGCAGTGCGGCGGCGATTGCGATCATCTGGGCGTGGTCTCCGATGGGCGTGAAGCCGGGTCTCGCCACGCTCGTCACCATCGTGGGACTCGGCATCGCGCTGCTCGGCTACCTCTATCCCGTGCGGCAATACCTGCGCCGGGCCGAAAGCAGCGGATCGCTTTCCGCCGCCCACGGCGAGGCCACGGTGAAGATGATGCTCTTCGGCGCCGGCCTCGCCGCCGTGGCGCTGCTCGGCACGTGGGGCTCCACGCAGTGGGCGTCGCGCTGGGCGATCGAACTGGAGCCCGATCCTTCCAAGCACGCGAAGGAATGGACACTGTTCTGGCTCTCGATCGGCGCGATCGTCGGCACGATGGCCGCCGCGCTCGCCGCGGGCCGATTCGGTCGGCGAATTACCTACGCCGTGCTCTGCATCACGTCGATCGGCGGCTCGCTGCTCCTCTACCAGACGAACGACAGCTACAGTGCCTACTTCCTTTTCTGCGCGTTCGTCGCCGGCGCGTTCACCGCGTCGTTCTACGGCTTCTTCCCGCTCTATCTGCCGGAGCTTTTCCCCACCGCTGTGCGCGCGACGGGACAAGGTTTCGCGTTCAACTTCGGCCGCATCGTCGCGGCGATCGGCGGGCTGCAGACGGCAAACTTGATGGGCTTCTTCGGCGGCAGCTTCCCAAACGCTGCGTCCGTCATGGCCGCCATTTACCTCGTCGGCATATGCATCGTCTGGATCGGCCCGGAGACAAAAGGCCAACCGCTGCCCGAGTGATCAAATGCGATGAAGCCGTGTCTATTTTCCGTCGGCTACGCGGGCCTCTGGGGCCAGGCGGCGCTCCCGCTGCCTGAGTTCGTCGCGCACGCGGAAAAGCTCGGCTTCCCCGCCGTGATGCTCGCCGGCAAACGCCCGCACCTCTCGCCGCTCGATGCGACGCCCGAGTCGCTCGCCTCGCTCGCGAAAGCCGGCGCGCGCTGCGAAGTCGTCGCCGCTTACACCGACCTCGCGCCGGGCCGAGCGGCAGAAGTGCCTGCGGTCGAGATGCAGATCGCTTACGTGGAAAGCCTCGCCCGCATCGCCGCCGCGCTCGGCGCGAAGATCGTGCGCGTCTTCACCGCCTACGAGAGCGACACGCCCGACCTGCAAGCGCAGTGGCAGCGCGTCGTCGCCGCGCTGCGCGAGATGTGCGACCGCGCCGCTGCGCACGGCGTGACGATTGCGATCCAGAATCACCACGACCTCGCACTCCACACCGACGCGCTGCTCGAACTGCTCGCCGACATCGACCGCCCGAACGCGAAGCTCGGCTTCGACGCGTGGTCGCCAGCGCTGCGCGGCGAAGATCTCTACGAGTCCGCACGCAAAGCCGCGCCGCACACCGTCCTCACCACGAACGCCGACTACATCCGCGTGCCGCGCTACCGCTACCAACCTGCGCTCGTGAACTACGAACGCCAGCCCACCGACTGGGTGCGCGCCGTCCCCTTCGGCACCGGCTTCATCGACTACCCCGCCTTCTTCCGCGGCCTGCGCGACGGCGGCTTCGACGGCCTCGCCGTTTACGAAATCTGCTCGCCCATCCGCGGCGGCGGCTCACTCGACAACCTCGACGCCTGCGCCCGCACCTACCTCGCCTGGCTGCGCGAGAACGCTCTCACCCCATGACTCGCAACCAACTCCTGTCCCTCGCCGCGCTCATGCTCATGCTGCACCCGACGACACGCGCCACAGATTATCAAGGCTGGTCGCTCGAAAGCCCGCGCGGGGAGATTCGCCCGCAGTTTTCCACCGACGCACACGGCAGTCTCATTATCACCCACGATCGGCGCGAAGGACTCGATGGCTGGTTTCAAAAGTCGTTCCCGGTGAAAGGCGGCGACTTCTACCGTTTCCAAGCACGGCGTCAAATCAGCGGCGTCGCCTTGCCACGGCAGAGCTGCCTCGTGCGCGTCTCGTGGCAAGATGAAGCTGGCAAGATGGTCCACATCGACGCGCCGCCGGAGCACACCGACCCCAAGCTGCCTATCCCGAGCGCTGAGCCGGAATACCCGACCGATGGCGCGATCGACGCGCAGGGCTGGACCACCGTCGGCGGCATTTACAAGAGCCCATCGAAGGCCGCGCGCGCCATCGTGGAGCTTCACCTGCAATGGGCGCCGGGCGGTCGCGTGGAATGGCGCGGGCCGGAGTTTGCGCAGACCACACCACCGACCGAGCGCAAGGTGCGATTGGCCGCAGTGCATCACAAACCGGCCGGCAAATCGCCGCGCGAGAACTGCGAAGAGTTCGCACCCCTCATCGCCGAGGCGGCGAAGCAGCGGGCCGATCTCGTCGTGCTTGGCGAAACCGTGCCCTCGGCCAACGTGAAGGCGAAGCCGGAGGAAGTCGCGGAGACGATACCCGGACCCGCGACGAAGTATTTCGGCTCGCTCGCGAAAGAGCACCGACTCCACATCGTGCTCAGTCTCTACGAGCGCGACGCGCATCTTATCTACAACACCGCGGTTCTTCTCGGACCCGACGGCGCGCTCATCGGCAAGTATCGCAAAGTCTCTCTGCCACCCGGCGAAGCCGCGAAAGGCATCGCGCCTGGCAAGGACTTCCCGGTGTTCGACACTGCGTTCGGCAAAGTCGGCATGATGGTCTGCTACGACGGCTTTTTTCCCGAAGTCGCCCGCGAACTGGCGAACCGCGGCGCGGAAGTAATCGCGTGGCCGGTGTGGGGCTGCAATCCGCTGCTCGCTGAGGCGCGCGCGTGCGAAAACCACGTCTATCTCGTCAGCAGCACGTTCATGAATTCAGACGCCGGCTGGATGATCTCCGCGGTGTTCGATCGCGGCGGCAAGCCAATCGCGCAGTCCGGCAAGTGGGGCACCGTCGCCGTCGCGGAAGTGACGCTGAATCAGCCTTACGTCGGTCCTTACAACCTCGGCGACTTCCGCTCCATGGTCCCGCGCCACCGCCCACCGGTCCCCGGCGAGCTCGCAGCTTCAGCCGCCAAGCGCTGATTCAACTCACGCCACTTCCACATGACCCAAACCAAACCCACCGACATCCGCATCGCCGAGGTGCGGATCAGCTACGAAGACCATCTCTACCGCGCGCCGATCAAATTCGGCGGCGTCGCCGTGGACAAGGCGACAATCCTCAACGTCGAAATCGAAGTCGCTACACGCGCCGGTAAAACCGCGCGCGGCTTCGGCTCGATGCCGCTCTCGAACATCTGGGGCTTTCCATCGAAGGTGATGAACTACGACCAGACGCTCGCCGCGATGACCGCGCTCGCCGAGCGCTGCGCAAAGATCGCCGGCGAGCATCACGAGACCGCGCACCCCGTCGATCTCGGCGTGGAACTGGAGGAGAAGTTCCTCGCTGCTGCTGACGAGATTTCCGTCGGCCTCGCGCAGCCGATCCCGAAGCTCGCGACGCTCGTCGTCGGCAGCCCGTTCGACGCGGCGCTGCACGATGCGTTCGGCAAGGTGCATGGCGTGAGTTGCTTTCATACCTACGGCCCGGACTTCATGAACCGCGATCTCGGCGCGTATCTCGGCAGCGATTACGCGGGTGAATCGCTGGATGCCTACGTGCTGCGCGAGCCGAAGGCGAAGATGCCGCTTTACCACCTCGTCGGCGCGCTCGATCCGCTCGACACCGCGGAGCTGACGAAGCCCGTCGGCGACGGCCTGCCGGAGACGCTCGGTGACTGGATTCGCTTCAACGGGCTGACGCACATGAAGATCAAGCTCAACGGCGACGAACTCGCGTGGGACTTGGAGCGCATCGTGAAGGTCGATCGCATCGCTACCGAGACTCAGCGCGAACTCGGCGTGACCGCGTGGAACTACTCGCTCGATTTCAACGAGCGCTGCCAGAACGTCGAATACCTCATCGAGTTGATCCGCAAACTGCACGAGCGCGCGCCCGCCGGCTTCGACCGCGTGCAATACATCGAGCAGCCGACTTCCCGCGACCTGCGCGCGAATCCGCAGAACCGGATGCACGAAGCCGCGAAGCTCAAGCCGGTGGTGATCGACGAATCGCTCACCGACCTCGAAACGCTGCTGCTCGCACACGAGATGGGCTACACCGGCGCCGCGCTCAAGGCGTGCAAGGGCCAGAGCCAATCGCTGCTCATGGCCGCCGCGGCGCAGAAGCTCGGGATGTTCCTCTGCGTGCAGGACCTCACCTGTCCCGGTGCGTCGCTCATCCACTCCGCGAGCCTCGCCGCGCACGTGCCCGGCGTCGCGGCGATCGAATCGAACTCACGACAATACTGTCCCGTCGCCAACCGCGGCTGGGAGGATCGCTTCCCCGGCATCTTCAAAGTCCGCGACGGCAGCATGGACACAAGCTGCCTCAACGGAAACGGCCTGGGCGCTATATGAAAACACGCACTCAGCGAACAGATGGTGGAACGCGACCTCCGGGCGCGTTTTCTCCCAGCCCCGGCGGAGCCGGCCAATCTCTCGGAAAGATGGCGGGCTTCGCCCGTGATCAAAAAAAACGCGCCCGGAGGTCGCGTTCCACCATCCTTCTCGGTGCCGCGCTTTGCACATCGTTAGCCGCCTTTGCGCAAACCTTCGACCCATCCATCGAAGCCTTCGTCCAAAGCTTCAAGGGCAAAGGCGCGCTCAACGACGGCTCGAAGCCGCTCACGCCGGAAGAAACGCTCAAGCACTTCAAGATCGCGCCCGGCTTGAAAATGGAAGTCGTCGCGCATGAACCGATCGTCTCGCAGCCGCTGAATATGCACTTCGACGAACGCGGGCGGATGTGGGTCGTGCAGTATCTCCAGTATCCCTTCCCCGCCGGGCTGAAGGTCGTGAAATACGATCAGTATCTGCGCGCAGTTTTCGACAAGGTGCCACCGCCACCGCCGAATCATTTCAAGGGCAAGGACCGCGTCACGATCCTCGAGAGCACGAAGGGCGATGGCGTGTTCGACAAGGCGAAGGATTTCGTGAGCGACCTCAACATCGCGCGCAGCGTCGTCACCGGCCGCGACGGCGTGTGGATCTTGAACCCGCCTTACCTGCTTTTCTACCCGGACAAAAACCGCGACGACATCCCCGACGGCGATCCCAAGGTGGCGCTCAGCGGATTCGGTCTCGAAGACACGCACAGCGGCGCGAACTCGCTCGCGTGGGGCCCCGACGGCTGGCTCTACGGCGCGCACGGCAGCACCTGCACGGCGGACATCAAGGGCGTGAAATTTCTCGGTCAGGCGATCTGGCGCTACAACCCGGTGACGGAAGACTTCGAGGTCTTCGCGGAAGGCGGCGGCAACACGTTCAGCTTCGAGTTCGACGCGAAAGGCCGCGCGTTCTCCGGCACGAACCACGGCAACACTCGCGGCATGTTTTATCCGCAGGGCAGCGCCGGCATCAAAGGCTGGGGCAAACACGGGCCGCTGATGAATCCGTATTCGTTCGGCTGGTTCGAGCACATGGAGCACAAGGGTTTCGAGCCGCGCTTCACGCAGACGATGGTGATCTACGAAGGCGGCGCGATCCCGCAGCTCGAAGGTTTCCTCATCTCGCCGATGTCGCTGATGAACCGCGTGATGGCCGCGAAGATGTCGCGCGATACCTCGACGTATCGCACCGACGACACCGATCCGCTCGTGACGACCGACGACCGCTGGTTCCGCCCGGTGGACACGAAGGTCGGCCCCGACGGCGCGATCTACATGGCCGATTGGTATGACAGCCGCCTCACGCACGTCGATCCGCGCGACACGTGGGACAAGGAGCGTGGCCGCATCTATCGCCTCGCCGCCGAGGGGTCGAAGCCCGCGAAGTCGATCGATCTCGCGAAGCTCTCGGATCACGAACTGATCGAAACGCTGCGGCACCCGAACAAGTTTTTCCGCCAGACCGCGATCCGCGTCTTCCACGACCGCCACGACGCGAAGCTCGCGCCGAAGCTGCGCAAGCTCGTGAGCGAAAACACCGGGCAGTTCGCGCTCGAATGTTTCTGGGCGCTGAACGCGAGCGGCGGCTTCACCGACGAAGTCGCGCTGCAAACGCTGGAGCACAAAGACGAGTTCATCCGCTACTGGACCATCCGCCTGCTCGGCGACCGCTACCCCGTTGCACGCTTCAGCAGTTCCACGGCGAAGCCCAAGCCGCTGCCTGCCGCGATCGAGAAGAAGCTCATCGAACTCGCCCGCAAAGAAGCCGAAGCGCAGGTCCGCGTGCAACTCGCCAGCTCCGCGAAGCGCCTGCCCGGCGAGAACGCGCTGCCGATCCTGCGCGAGGCGATGTATCGCGCGGAAGACGCAGCCGACAAACATCTGCCGCTGCTCGAATGGTGGGCGCTGGAGAGCAAGGCGACGAGCGACCGCGCGCAGATCATGGACCTGCTCAAGGACTCCGCTCTGTGGCGCACGCCGATCTTCAGCAAGTTCATCGCGTCGCGTCTCGGCCAGCGCTACACCGCCGAGCGCACCGACGAAAACTTCGCAACCGCCGCGCAACTCCTCGCGATGGCGCCCGCACCGGAGTTTGTGGACGAACTCGTGAAAGGCATGGAAGCCGGCCTGCAAGGCGACCGCGTCGCGAGCGTGCCCGCCGCGCTGAGCAGGCAGGTCGCCGCGGTGTGGGATTCGCGCCCGCACACGCCCGCGCTCGTGAGCTTCGCGCTGCGCTTAAATCACGCGGCCGCCGCGCCCTCCGCCGTCGAGCTTCTCGCCGACCCGAAGACTCCCGCCGCCGCGCGCAAGAGCCTGCTCGAACTCGTCGCCGAGCGCCGCATCGACGCCGCGGTGCCGATCATCACTGCGCAGTTGAAAGCCGCGAAGGCCGACGACGCGCGCCTCGATCTGCTCAACGCGCTCTCGCGCTTCAACACCCCCGAGATCGGCCAGACGATCCTCGATCTCTTTCCCAAGTTCAGCACGAAAGTCCGCGCCGCCGCGATCACCGCGCTGAGCAGCCGCGCCGACTGGGCGCGGTCGCTTCTCGATCTCGTCGATCGCGGCGAGGTGAAAAAGGAGCACGTGTCCGTAAGCAACTTGCTCGCGATGCAGAAACTCGGCGACGCGCAGGCCGATAAGCTGATCAAAAAGCACTGGGGCAATCTCCGCGCTTCAACGCAGGAAAAGGAGGAGCTGATCAAGAACCTGCGCATCGCAGTCACGCGCCCCGGCGGCGACGCGGCGAAGGGACGCAAGCTTTTCAAAGTGTCGTGCGCCGTGTGCCACGCCCTGAAAGGCGAGGGCGGCAAGATCGGCCCCGACCTCAGCGGCTACGAGCGCGACAATCTCGACTTCATGCTCCCCGCGATCGTCGATCCGAACCTCGGCATCCGCGAGGAGTTCACGCTCTTCAATCTCGAGACGAAGGACGGCCAGATCCTCGCCGGCTTCGTCGCCGAGACCACGCCGCAGTTCGTCACGATGCTCGATGCGCTCGGCAACAAATCGAAGATCGCGCGGCAGGACATCAAGTCGCTCGTCGCCTCGCCGATGTCGCTCATGCCCGAGGGGCTGCTCAACGCGCTGACGGCGGAGCAGACGCGGGATTTGTTTGCTTACTTGATGGCCAAATGATCCCAAAGCTTCTCGTCGCACTCGCTTTCATCGCCGCCCCCGCGCTCGCGGATTCAAAATGGGCGCCGTGGATCGAGCCTACGTTCCCGTTCTTCTCGTCGTCGCTCGACCTGCGCGACGCCGATCCGAACTCGGTGCCGATGAACGTCACGCCGCGCGGCATCGTGCTGAATCTCGGCCACGATTGCTGGGCGTGCTTCGACACCGAGTTGCTGCGCGTCTCCGCGATCTGGACCGGTAAGGGCGTGACGCCCGAGGCGCTCGGGCCGCTGTCGTATCAGGAGGCGGGGAATTTCAAAACGCTCGGCGGGCAGAGCAAATTGCCGAAGCCCGACGGCAAGCTGCTGCTGACGAATGGCGTGTATCCCGGCTGGCAGACCGGCGAGCAGGTGTCGCTCAAAGACCCGCGCGAGCCGCAACCGAGCGCGGAGGAGCCTGGACGCGGGCCGCTGAAGGATGCACGATTCAAGGCGGTGCGGCTCGTGAAGAACGGCGTCGTGCTCGCATACGAAGTCGCCGGCGCGCTCGTGGAGGAAACGCTGGCCGCGACTCTCCACGATGGGCACGTAGTGGTGAAAAGACACCTGCGGCTGGCACCCTGCGAGCAACCGCGCTCACTCGTGATCGGGTTGAAAGAGGGAGCGCCGTCCGTCTCGTTCGCGAAGGCGAGACTGGTGGACGACGCGCGCGTGTGGATCGCACAAGTTCCGGCGAACCGCGCGCAAATGGAAATCCGCGTCTTCGTCGGTTCGATCACTCCGGGTAAGTCGTTTCATTTCGAGAACCTGCCAGCGTTCGACTCAGTCGCCGCGACCCGCTTGCCGCAGGAGGTCACCACGAAGCCCACGCTCTCGACCGCGAAGGACGCCTACGTCGTGGACGACATCGCGCTGCCGTTTGCGAACCCGTGGAAGCGCAACGTGCGGCTGTGCGACATCGCGTTTTTCAAGGACGGCACCGCGGCTGCGTCCACGTTCGACGGCGACGTGTGGCTCGTCCGCGAGCTGGCGAAGAAGGACGGCGAAGTGAAGTGGCGGCGCTTCGCCTCCGGGCTGAACGAGCCGATGTCGATCGCGATCCGCGACGAGCAGATTTACGTCTTCGACCGCAACGGTATCTGGCACCTGCGCGACACGAATGGCGACGGCGAGGCAGACACGCACGAGTTGTTCTCAAACGTCTTCCCGCAGTCGGCGGAGACGCGCGAATTTCCCAACTCGCTCAAGCTCGCGCCGGACGGTTCGTTTGTGATCGCGAAGGGCGGGCAACAGGATTCGACGATCAGCACACTCAACGGCAGCGTGCTGCGCGTCGCGGCGGATGGGCGCAGCTACAGCGTGCTCGGCACCGGTTTCCGCCAGCCCTACGCGGGCGTGAATCCGCGCACCGGACTCGTCACCGCGAGCGACCAGGAAGGTCAATACACGCCGACCACGCCGCTCTACATTTTGAACAAGCCGGAGTTTCACGGCTTCCTCAGCGCCTTGATCCCGAAGGAAAAGTATCCCGAGCCGATCGCTGAACCGCTGACGTGGATTCCGCATCAGGTGAATGCCTCGGCGATTTCGCAGGTGTGGCTCTACGGCGCGAAGTTCGGGCCGCTCAACGACGCGCTCATCCACGTCGGCTTCAACCGGCCCGAGCTTTTCCGCGTGCTGCTGAACGAACGCGGCTCGCGCCCGCAGGCCGCGATCGTGAGCGTCGTGCGCGACTTCGACGTGCCCGCGCTGAACGCCGCGGTGAATCCCGCCGACGGCGCGCTCTACGTCACCGGCTTCCAGGTCGTCGGATGGGGCACCACGTCGAAGGCGCTGAGCGGTCTCGCCCGCGTGCGCTACACCGGCGCGCCTGTCACGCTGCCGCGCGAAGTCGTGCCGATGGACAAGGGCGTGCTGATGCGCTTCGACGTGCCGCTCGATGCACACACCGCCGCCGAGCGCGCGAGCTTCACAATGGAGAGCTGGCACTACCGCCGCACGTGGCAATACGGCTCCCCGCATCTCAAGGCCGACGACAAACCCGGCCAGGACTGGCTCACGCCGAGCAGCGCGTATCTCTCGCAGGACAAACGCAGCGTCTTCGTCGCGCTGCCCGACATGAAGCCCGTCCAGCAGATGCGCATCGGCTGGGGGCTCGCGACGCCCGATGGCGTGAAGGTCGAGGGCAACGCCTACTTCACACCTTACGAGCTAGCGAAGTTCGAACCGGAGAAGGAAGGCTTCGGGAAGATCGAAGTCGATCTCACACCGAAGCAATCGCTCGCACCTGCCACCGCGCCCGCGAGCGTGGAGGAAGGCAAACGGCTCTACGCGATGATGGGTTGCCTCGCCTGCCACGCGACGGACGAATCCGTGCAACTCAAGATCGGCCCGTCGTGGAAAGGTCTCTACGGCAAGAAACGCGACATCTTCAAAGGCCAGCCCACCGAGGCCACCGAGGATTATCTACGTGAGTCGATCCTCACGCCGGCGGCGAAAATCGTGAAGGGCTACGAGAAGATCGAAGCCGGGATGCCGGTCTATTCCGGCGTCCTCAACGACGCGCAGATCGACTCGATCATCATGTTCATCAAGACGCTGCAATAGCTCCACGCCATGCCCCCCGAAGCATCCCCCGTCCCGCAGCGCCTCACCTCGCTCGATGCCTATCGCGGCTTCGTGATGCTGCTGATGATGGCCGAGGTGCTGCGGTTCAAGTCGGTCGCGCAGGCCGTGTCAGACAGCGCGTTCTGGTCCTTCGTCGGCTGGCACCAGTCGCACGTCGAATGGATCGGTTGCTCGCTGCACGATCTCATCCAGCCGTCGTTCTCGTTCATCGTCGGCGTCGCGCTGCCGTTCTCGATCGCGACGCGCATGGCTCGGGACCAAAGTCGTGCGCAGCTTTCGCTTCACGCTTTCGGTCGCGCGTTCATCCTCATAGCGCTCGGCGTCTTCCTGCGCAGCGTCGGGAAGTCGGAGACGACCTTCACCTTTGAGGATACACTCTCGCAGATCGGCCTCGGCTACGGCTTTCTCTTCCTGCTCGGCTTCCGTCCCGTGCGCGACCAGTGGATCGCGTTCGCACTGCTGCTCGCGGGGTATTGGGCGGCGTTCGTGGTGCATCCTCTGCCGCCGCCGGACTTCGACTACGCGAGGGTGAACGTGAGCGCCGACTGGCTGCAAAAATACGGCCTCACCGGCTTCGCAGCGCACTGGCAGAAGAACAGCAACTTCGCGTGGGCCTTCGACCACTGGTTCCTCAATCTCCTCCCGCGCGAGAAGCCGTGGGTGTGCAACCTCGGCGGCTATGCGACACTCAGTTTCATCCCCACGCTCGCAACGATGACGCTCGGCCTCATCGCCGGCGAGACGCTGCGCAGCGAACGCGCGCCCGCACAGAAACTCCGCTGGTTGATCGTCGCCGCGGTGATCGCGCTCGCCAGCGGCTGGCTGCTCGGCGCATTCGGCGTGTGCCCGGTCGTGAAGCGCATCTGGACGCCGAGTTGGGTTCTCTTCAGCGGCGGTTGGTGCCTGCTGCTGCTCGCCGCGTTCTACTTCACCGTCGAGATGCGCGGCTGGAAGGCGTGGACGTTTCCACTGCTCGTCATCGGCTCGAACTCCATCGCCGCCTACTGCATGGATCACCTCTGGCTCAGCTTCATCCGCTCCACGCTCACGACGCATCTCGGCAAAAATGCCTTCCTCTTCTTCGGCAAAGCTTACGAGTCGCTGCTCTTCGGCGGCGCGACGCTGCTCGTGCTGTGGCTCATCCTGGTCTGGATGTATCGACGGAAGATCTTTCTCCGCATCTAGGTCATGAGCGGCATCGTCGGACACACCTTTGCCGCTGTGCTCGGGCTAAAAGCCGCCGCTGAGCGCAAGCTCCCGCTCGTCGCGATCGCGCAGCGGCACTTCGCGAGCTACACCGCCGGCGCGTATCTCGGCTGCGACATCCAGGTGATGCCCGAAGCGATCTGCGTGGATACCGGCCGCGAGGTCGGCTTCGGCACCGTGCCCCTGGAGAAGAGCCCGCTCACCGGCGGCGCGGTGCGGCAGTTCCGACTCGCAACGCCCGACGGCCCGCTCACCGCGCATCAAGTCCACGAGCGCTTCTACGGACGCTCGCATCTCGTATTCGGCTGGACGAAACACGACGCCGAGCTGCGCGTGCCGTGGGATCATCTCGCCGACTACTTTGCCGCCGCGATCGACGACGCGTTCGCGCTATTCCCCGGCGAGCGACCACTCGCCTATGCGCTCGGCTGGATCGTCCACGTCGTGAGTGACAGCCTCATCAAGTCCATCCAGCCCGGCCTCGACCTCACGCTCATCGATGGCAAATACACGCCGCGCAACCGACCCGTGCAGGATCTCGTCACCTTCCACGAATACGGCGTGAAGGAGTTTCGCCTGCGCTGGCCCTCGATCTTCGCCGACCTCGCGGACACGCCGGTCGAGCCATTCCAGCTTCACTACATGCGCGCCACTGCACCGAGAGGTGAACTCACGAAACTTTTCCCCGACGGCTGGCGACCCGAGACCGAAGCCACGCTGCGCGCTGTGCTCGCGGAGAATCGCCGCTACGTCCGCCAGCACGCGCTCGATGTGCTCGCGAGCATGGAACTGCACGACACTCCTCACGGCCCCGAATGCACTGACGCGCAGCGAGAGACCTCTGGCCTCAGCTACGCCGAGATGCTCGACGCGACCAAGCGCGCTGGCTTCCGCCAGGTGCTCGCGCAAATGGGCGAGCAGATCGCGGAGATGTTCGCCGTCGTGGCGCACCGCGCACCGCAACTCGCCGCACTGAAATGAATACACGACGCGAAGTCCTGAAAACCACCAGCCTCGCGCTGCTCGCAGGTGCAGTCTCCGCAGCGGCGAAGCCGAAGCGCATCATCGTCGCGGGCGGCGGCATCGGTGGGCTGTGCTGCGCCTATGAACTGATGGAGCGCGGGCACGAAGTCACACTGCTCGAAGCCTCGCGCCGCACCGGCGGACATGTGAAGACGATCCGCGATCCGCTGCCCGACGGCCTCTACGCCGACGTAGGCGCCGAGCACTTCACCAATCCCGGCTACGTGCAGTATCGCCGCTACGTCGAGAAGTTCGACCTGCCGTTCCTACCGTGGAATCGCCGGCAAAACATGTATCGCCACATCGACGGAAAATGGTTCACCGAGGCACAGCTCGCTGATCGCGACGTGGTGAAATCGTTCGGCTTCAACGAGCGGGAGACCGCGCACATACTCGATCACGGCTGGACCGACTTGAGCACGCTCTACTTCGCGCCCTACGTCGCGAAATTCACCGACGAGTTCCAGCCGTTCGGCGTCGGCCTCGATCGTCTCGACGAAGTGCTGCTCGGCGATTTGCTCGCGCAAGACGGAGCGTCCGACGTGGCGCTCCGTTTCATCGGCGGACGCCGCAGCGCGCCGGGCAAACCGCCGACGAGTAGCGATGTCTCCGCGCTCTTTCGCCTGTGGCAGGACGGCATCCGCAAGTTGCGCGGCATCCCGGCCTTCTCGCGCGATGTCTTTCACCTCAAAGGCGGCAACCAACTCCTGCCCGACACCTTCGCCGCGAAGCTCGGCGAGCGCGTGCGGAAGAACTGTCCCGTCACCGCGATCGAGCACAACGACTCTGGGGTGCGCGTGACCTTCACCGAAAACGAAAAGCCGCAGCAACTCGCTGCGGATTTTCTCGTCGTGTGCATGTCGCCGCTGCTCTTCACGGGTGTCACACTCACGCCCGCGTTGCCCGCGGAGAAAGCCTACGCGCTCGCGAACGTGAAAATCGGGATGCAGTCGCGCGTGTTGCTGCAAGCGCGCACGCCGTTTTGGAAAGGCGACGTGCCGAGCATCAACCTCGAGACCGGCGACAAGAACATGGTGCTCGTCTATGAAACCGCGGACGACGTGCCCGGCGAAAGCTGCGTGCTCATGGGCAGCGGCGCGCCCGTGCAGACCGAGGAGGATGCGCTCGCGGCGTTCCGTAAATTTTACCCCGGCCAGGCGAAGGACACGATCGAGCGCGTGATCGTGCACCAGTGGTGGAAGGAAGAGCCGACGTGCTTCGGGTGCGAGCGGCTGGCGCTTCCATTCGGGCAACTCGCGAAATTCTGGCCGCACATCGGCGCTCCGGTCGGCCGCATTCATTTCGCCGGTGCGGCCTACGACAACATGCCGCACGGCATGGACGCCGCGACGCGCACGGCCAATCGCGTCGCCGAAGCCATCCACGCCGCATGAACGCGCGCATCGCCAGCGTGGAAACGTTCGTGGCGAGTTATCCCGTCGTCGGGCAGTTCAAGTTCTTCCGCCAACCGACGCGCGACACGATCGTGGTGAAAATCACCGACGATGCGGGCCACGTCGGCTGGGGACAGAGCGTGCCTTCGCCGACGTGGAGTTATGAGACGATCGAGACGGTGCGCACGACGATCGACCACCACCTCGCACCCGCGCTCGTCGGGCTCGATGCCTTCGACGGGGAGAAAGTGTGGCGCGTGATGAACCGCGTGATCGCGCCGTCCTTCTCGACCGGGCAGCCGATCTGCAAGGCGGGCATCGACCTCGCGCTCTTCGATCTCACCGCCGACAGCCTCGGCCCAAGCCGCAATCCCGTGAAGCTGAGCTGGACGCTCGACGCGCACACGCTCGACGAGGTGAACGCCAGCGTAGCCGAAGCGCACTCGCGCAGTTATCGGAACTTCAACGTGAAGGTCGGCAGCGATGCCGCGTTCGACGTGGAGATGTGCCGCGAGATTCGCCGGCTCGCGCCGGAAGCGTTCGTGTGGGTGGACGCAAACGGCGGCTACGATCTCGACGCCGCGCTCGCCATCGCGCCGAAGTTCGCCGATCTCGGCATCGCTGCGCTTGAACAGCCGCTACCCGCAAATCATCTCACCGGTTTCCGCAAACTCAGCGAGCAGCGCGCGTTGCCGATCCTCATGGATGAGCCGATCGTCTCGCTCGCCGACCTCCGCGCGTTCCACGAGTTTGGCCTGCTCGATGGCGTGGCCATGAAAGTCTCGCGCTGCGGCGGCCTGACCGAAGCACGACGCATCATTGAATACATGAAGCAGCACGGCCTGCTGCTCTTTGCGAGCGGACTCACTGATCCCGACATCTCGCTTGCCGCGAGCCTCCGGCTGTTTAGCGAGAGTGGACTCGAACGGCCCGCTGCACTTAACGGGCCGCAGTTCCTCACCGCCACGATCTTGCGCAGACCGATCAACATCCGCGGCGACCAGGCCGAAGTCCCCACCGGTCCCGGCCTCGGTGTCGAAGTGGATGAAACTGCTCTGCACGCATGAAGACCGCCGCCTTCCTCCTGCTCCTCGCTTCGTCGCTCCACGCCGCGAAGCTCGAATACAACCGCGACGTGCGGCCGATCCTCTCGGACAAATGCTTCAAGTGCCACGGCCCGGACTCCGCGGCGCGCAAGGCTGACCGCCGGCTCGACGTGCGGGAGGCGGCTCTCACCGAACTCGACGGCGTGCGCGCGATCGTGCCGGGCAAGCCGGACGTGAGCGAACTCGTTCTCCGCGCCGAATCGTCGGACCCCGACGAGCAAATGCCGCCGCGGAAATCGAATCTGCGTCTCTCGAAGGACGAGATCGCCGTGCTGCGGCGCTGGGTTGCGGAAGGCGCGGAATATCAGCCGCACTGGTCGTTCGTCGCGCCGAAGGCACTCACCGGCTCCATCGATACCTTCGTCCACGAACGTCTCGCGCAGGACGGACTGCAACCTTCATCTGCGGCCGACAAGCCCACGCTCATCCGCCGCGTTTCGCTCGATCTCACCGGCCTGCCGCCGACGCCGGAGGAAGTGGACGCCTTTCTCGCCGACGCGTCGCCGCAAGCGTTCGAGCGCGTCGTCGATCGCCTGCTCGCGTCGCCGCGCTACGGCGAGCGCATGGCGTTGGATTGGCTCGACGGGGCGCGCTACGCGGACACGAATGGCTACTTCAGCGACAAGGAACGGCAGGCGTGGCCGTGGCGCGAGTGGGTGATCAATGCGTTCAATCGCAACCTGCCGTTCGACCAATTCACGATCGAACAACTCGCCGGCGACCTGCTGCCGGGCGCGACGACCGAGCAGAAGATCGCGACCGGTTTCAACCGCAACCACATGGTCACGAACGAAAGCGGGATCATCGACGAAGAGTATCGCGTCGAATACGTCGCCGACCGGATCGAGACGACGAGCACGGTCTGGATGGGCCTCACCTTCGGCTGCTGCCGTTGCCACGATCACAAGTTCGACGCCATCACGCAGCGCGAGTATTTCCAGCTCTTCGCGTTCTTCAACAACGGCCCCGAGACCGGGCTCGTGAAGGAAGATGATCCGCTGCCCACGCTCGACGTGGCGACGCCGCAGCAACGCACCGAACTGGAGCGGCTGCACGAGGTGCGGCAAGGTGCGGACGCGAAGTTCAAGCAACTCGCCGAGCCCCTCGGTGTGTCGATGGCGGAATGGGAGAAGACCGCGGGCGCGGAACTCGCGCCTCTCACCGACAAGCTCGCGGCGCACGTCGAATTCGAGCCCGATGGCACCGGCGAGGTAAAAGGCGGCAACGTGACCTACGAGGCTGGCGTGCTCGGCCGTGCCGCGCAGTTCGACGCGATGCAGCACATCGAATTGCCCGCCGAACTCGCGATCGAGGCGGACCAACCGTGGAGCATCGGGCTGTGGATGAAGCCGACCGGTTCGCTCAACTGCGTGCTCTCGAAGATCGACCCGACCGGTGAGCGGCGCGGCTTCGAACTGATCTGGCAGAAGGGCCAGTTGCAGATCAACCTCGTGCATCGCTGGGTCGCGAGCGCCATCGAGGTCATCACGAAGGAGCCGATGAAGAAGTCCGACTGGCGCCAGGTCATCGTGAGCTACGACGGCTCGCGCAAGGCTGCGGGCGTGCGTGTGTTCGTCGATGGCGTCGCGGCTCCGCTGAACATCGTGCGCGACACGCTCAACGGGCCGACCGGAAATTCACAGCCGCTGCGCATCGGACGCCGCGACAATGGGCTCGGCTACTACGGCCACCTCGACGAACTGCGAATGTTTCGGCGCACGATCAGCGGCGACGAAGCGAAGGCGTGGTATTGGAGCGACCGCCTGCGCGGCATCCTCGCCGTCGCGCCGGAGAAGCGCGACGCGAAGCAGAAGGATCTACTGCTCGATTACTACGTGGATCATCACACCGACGCAGCCACGCGCGCGGCACACGACGCCGCGGACGACGCACGCGAGGCGGAGGAGAGGTTCCGCGCGCAGTTGCCCAAGACGCTCGTGATGCAGGAACTGCCGAAGCCACGCATGTCGCATCTCCTCAAGCGCGGGCAATACGACCAACCCGGCGACGAGGTCCACGCCGACGTGCCTGCGAGCCTGCCGCCGATGCCCGCGGACGCACCGCGCAACCGCCTCGGCTTCGCGCGCTGGCTCGTCTCGCCAGCGCATCCGCTGACCGCACGCGTCGAGGTGAACCGGCTCTGGCAGCAATGCTTCGGCGAGGGACTCGTGCGCACGACCAACGACTTCGGCGCGCAAGGTGAAGCGCCGACGCACGCCGCGCTGCTCGACTGGCTGGCTGTGCGCTTCGTCGAAAGTGGTTGGGATGTGAAGGCGATGCTGAAGCTGATCCTCACAAGTGCGACCTACCGGCAATCGTCCGCGCCTACGCCGGCTTTGCTCGCACGCGATCCCGAGAATCGTCTGCTCGCCCGCGGCCCGCGCTTCCGCCTTCCCGCCGAGACCATCCGCGACCAGGCGCTCGCTGCATCGGGCCTGCTCGTCGAGAAGATCGGCGGGCCGAGCGTGAAGCCATATCAGCCGTCCGGCTTGTGGGAAGCGGTGTCTTACGACGGCGAACTGCGCTACGAACAAGATCGCGGCGAAGGCCTGTGGCGGCGCAGCCTCTACACGTTTTGGAAACGCCAGTCCCCGCCGCCCGCACTGCTCACCTTCGACGGCCCGACGCGCGAGACGTGCGTCGTCCGCCGCGCGCGCACGAACACGCCGTTGCAAGCGCTCGTGCTGCTCAACGACACGACTTACATCGAAGCAGCCCGCGCTCTCGCCGCGCTCTCGCTCGCCCAACCGGGAGATGACGACGCACGCCTTCGTTTCGCCTTCCGCCGCGTCACCGCCCGCGCCCCGCAGACCGGGGAATTAGCGGTGTTGCAGCGCTTGCTCGCGCAGCAGCGGACGCGCTTTTCGCACGACCGTGAAGCGGCGAGGCAACTGCTCGCCGTCGGCGCCTCGCCCGTCGGGCGCAAGCTCGACCCCATTGAGCTCGCCGCGTGGAGCGTGACTACTCATACCATCTTAAATCTCGATGAAACCATCACACGTCGATGATTTTCGCCCCACTATGAATACCACCCTCACACGTCGCCAATTCCTCACCCGCACCGCACTCGCCCTGGGTGCGGCGAAACTGCCGCGCCTCTGCGCCTCCGACGCACGGCCCGCCGGACTGCGCGTATTTATCATGGCGCACAGCTTTCACATTTTCGTCGCGCAGGCCTTGCCACCGGTCGTCGCGGCGGCGGGCATCAAGGGACACATGCTCGCGGGTCGGCAGATGATCGGCGGTTCGCGTGTGCAGCAGCATTGGGATCTGCCGGACGAAAAGAACGAGGCGAAGAAGGCGCTGAGGGAGGGCAAGGTGGACGTGCTCACGATGTCGCCAAACTGGGTCGTGCCGGACGAGGGGATTGAGAAGTTTGTCGAGCTGGGGCTCGCGCACAATCCGAAGCTGCGCGTGCTGGTGCAGCTCTCGTGGATGCCGTGGGACGGCTGGCTGCCGGAGGAAAAAGTGCCAAACAACGAAGCGCGCGACGCGCGCCCGCTCGACATCGTCAAGACGGCCAACGCTCGTTGGAAGGGTCTGCTCGAACCGCAGCTTCGCGCACTGAACGCAAAGCTCGGACGTGAAGTGATCAACGCCGTGCCCGTCGGCGATGCGGTGCTCAAGTTGCGCGAACTCGTCGTCGCCGGGAAGGCGCCGGGCATCGCGAAACAGTCCGAGCTTTTTAACGATCAGATCGGTCACGCAAAGGCACCCGTGGTCGCACTCGCGACCTACTGCCACTTCGCGTGCATCTACCGCACGAGCCCGGTCGGCCTCACCGATCCGCAGCCGGAGCTCGACCGCATCAGTCCGGATCTCAAGCCTCTACTCCAGCGCATCGCGTGGGAAACTGTGGCGGTGCATCCGATGAGCGGAATCACGAAATGAGCACGACGATCATCTGCAACGGCACCGCGATTCTGCCGGATCGGCTGCTGCCGGATGCCGCGGTTGTTTGCCGCGGCGGAAAGATCGTGACGGTCGGGCCGGCGCGAAAAGTGCGCGCTCCCCGCGACGCGGAGAAGATCGACGCGCGCGGTGGCTACATCTCGCCAGGCTTTGTCGAGATGCACGTTCACGGTGGCGACGGGGCGGACTTCATGGACGGGACGACGGACGCGGTGCGCACTGCGATCCGCGCGCACACGCGGCACGGCACGACTTCGATCTTCCCGACGACGACCACCGGCTCGCCTGCGCAGATCGACGCGATGTTGAAAGCGTGCGCCGCTGTGCAGCACGAATGGCAGAGCACCGATGGCGCGCGGTTGATGGGCGTGCATTTCTACGGGCCGTATTTTGCGGAGGATAAACTCGGCGCTCACGCAGCGGCGGGCCGGCGCGATCCGGTCGTGGCGGAGTATCGCGAGTATTTCAGCCGCGGGATCATCAAGATCGCGACGTGCGCGGCGGAGTTGCCGGGCGCGGCGGACTACTATCGCGCGGCCAAGCGCAGCGGCTGCCTCGTCACATGCGGACACTCGAACTCGTCGTGGATCGAAATGGAGCGCGCGTTTCGCGCCGGGATGCGACACGTAGATCATTTCTGGTGCGCGATGAGTTCGGTGCCGTCGCTGATTGCGCGGCTCGGCACGCCGATGCAAGCGAGCATGGCGGAGTTCGTCCTCGCGCAGCCGGAGATGAGCACCGAGGTGATCGCCGACGGCCATCATCTCTCGCCGGAGCTACTGCGATACGCGCTCGCGATCAAAGGACCGAAGCGGCTCTGCCTCGTCACCGACGCGAACCGCGCGCTCGATATGCCGCCGGGCGATTACCGCATCGGCCCGCAAAAGGATGGCTCGCTGTTTCACAGCGACGGACTCGTGGGCCGGATGCCGAACAGCACCGCGCTCGCCAGCTCGATCGTCGGGATGGACCACATGGTCCGCACGATGGCGCGCGCCACGAAGGCTCCGCTGCCGGACGTATTTCGCATCGCCACGCTCACGCCCGCCGAACGCGTCGGCGTCGCGCGGAAAGTCGGCAGCCTCGAGAAAGGCAAGTGCGCCGACGTGCTCGTGCTTAACAAAGCGCTCGCGGTGCAACGGGTCTTCATCGGCGGAACGGAATTCCGCCGTTCGCCATGAATCCATTCCTCGTCTCGCGCCGACAGTTTTTCGGCCGCACCGCCACCGGCATCGGCGCGGCAGCGCTCGCTTCGCTGCTCGGGCGCGCAGCCGGACAGCCGCACTTCGCGCCGAAGGCGAAGCGCGTGATCTATCTTTTCCAGCACGGCGGGCCGTCGCAGCTCGATCTCTTCGATCACAAGCCCGGCCTGCGCGCGTTGCACGGCAAGGAATTGCCGGACTCCGTGCGCGGCACGCAGCGGCTTACCGGCATGACGAGCGGGCAGAAGACGCTGCCAGTTACGTCGTCGATCTTCGACTTCAAGCAGCACGGGCAAAACGGCGCGTGGGTGAGCGAGTTGATGCCGCACACGGCGGGCGTCGTGGACGAGTTGTGCTTCATCCGCTCGATGCACACGGAGGCGATCAATCACGATCCCGCAGTCACTTTCCTCCAGACCGGACACCAACAGCCAGGCCGCCCGAGCCTCGGCTCATGGACGAGCTACGGGCTCGGCAGCGAGAATGAAAACCTCCCCGCATTCGTCGTGCTCATCTCGCGTGGCAGCGCGGCGCGGCCCGCCGATCCGCTCTACGCGCGGCTGTGGGGCCCGGGCTTTCTGCCGTCGAGTCATCAAGGCGTGGCGTTCCGCAGCAGCGGCGATCCCGTGCTCTATCTGTCGAATCCGCCGGGCCTCGATGCGAGCGCGCGCCGCGAACAACTCGACGCGATCGGCGCGCTGAACCGCGCGTCGCTCGCGCGCGAGATCGATCCCGAGATCGAGACGCGCATCGCGCAATACGAGATGGCCTTCCGGATGCAATCGAGCGTGCCGGAACTCACGAGCCTGCGCGACGAAACCGACGCGACTTTCACCGCCTACGGTCCGCAAGCACGCGTGCCGGGCACCTTCGCCGCGAACTGCCTGCTCGCGCGCCGCATGGCCGAGCGCGGCGTGCGCTTCATCCAGCTCTACCACCGCGGCTGGGATCAGCACTACAACCTGCCGAGCGACCTGCGCCTGCAGTCGCAGGACGTCGATCAGCCCTGCGCCGCGCTCATCCGCGATCTGCGCGACCGCGGCCTGCTCGACGAGACGCTCGTGATCTGGGGCGGCGAATTCGGCCGCACGACCTATAGCCAGGGCAAACTCGAAGCGTCCAACTACGGACGCGATCACCACGGCCGTTGCTTCACGATGTGGCTCGCCGGCGGCGGAGTGAAGGGCGGCGTGCTGCACGGCGAAACCGACGAGTTTTGCTACAATGTCGCGCGCGATCCCGTCCACGTGCATGACCTCAACGCGACGCTCCTGCACCTGCTCGGCCTCGATCACACACGGCTCACGTTCAAGTTCCAGGGCCGCTACTTCCGGCTCACCGATGTGCATGGTGAAATCGTGAAACCCATTCTCGCGTGAACGTCATCAGATCCCTCACGCTGCTTCTCGCGCTCGCGGTTTCTGCGCTCGCGGATCGTCCGCCGAACGTCGTCTTCATCCTCATCGACAACTGCGGGCAGGAGTGGTTCGGCTGCTACGGCAGCGAGGAAGGCTGCACGCCGGAGATCGACCGACTCGCGCGCGAAGGCGTGCGCTTCGAGCACTGCTACACGCCGCCGGTCTGCGGGCCAAGCCGCATGGTGCTGCTCACCGGGCGCTACCTGCTGCGATCGGGATTCACGATGCACCACGACGCGGCGCTCTACAGCGGTGGTGGGTTCGATCCGGCACGCGAGGTCGTCTTTGCGAGGCAGTTTCGCGAGGCGGGCTACGCGACAGGGATCGTCGGGAAGTGGCAGATCAACAATCTCTACGACGAGCCCGACGTGCTGCGGCGGCACGGCTTCGACCAGCATCTCGCGTGGCCGGGCAGCATCGACACGGACCGCATCAGCCGCGCTGACCATGAGAGCTATCTCGCAGCGGTGCGCGCGCGCTCGGTCGAAGGCACGGTGAAGTTCATGCCGTTCATCGAGAGCCGGTATTGGGATCCGGTGCTGATCCGCAACGGCAAGCGCGAGACGCACGCGGGAGAGTTTGGTCCCTACGTGATGCAGGCCGCGGCGCTCGAGTTCATCCGCCAGCAGCGCGACAAACCATTCCTGCTCTACTACCCGATGGTGCTCACGCACGGGCAGAGCTTCACCGAACCCGTCGTGCCCACGCCGCTAAACAAGGACGCGAACCGCCCGCACCACGAGATGTATGCCGATATGGTGCGCTACGCGGACCGGCTCGTGGGCGAAGTCGCGCGCACGCTCGATGAGTTGAAACTGCGCGACAACACGCTGCTCTTCATCGCGAGCGACAACGGAACGGAAAAGGAAACCAAGGCGCGCCGAAATGGACGCGAAGTGACCGGCGGCCTTTACCAACTCAACGAAGCGGGCAGCGACGTAGCCCTGCTCGCCCACTCGCCGAAGCTCATCCCCGGCGGACGCACGATCGCACTCGCCGACTTCTCCGACGTCCTCCCGACGCTCTGCGATCTCACCGGCGTGCCCCGTCCGAAAGACATCGTGCTCGATGGCCGCTCGCACGCAGCCGTGCTGCGCGGCGAACCAAATCAAAAACCCGCGCGCGAGTGGATCTTCAATCAATACGGCGCCGTGCGCTGCGTGCGCGATGCGCGCTTCAAGCTCTACTCGACCGGCGGACTCTTCGACATGGAGAGCGACCCAGACGAAACGCGCGACCTCACTGCGAGCACGGAGCCGGAGCACGTCGCCGCGCGCGAGCGGCTCGGCGCAACGCTGAAGTCGCTGCCCGCAGATGCGCCTCCGCCGTTCCCGCTGCGGAGCCAGTCGGCGTTCAAGCTGCACGCGAGCAAGCCATGATCGACTCGCTTGCCAATCTCGAGGACCGCTTGAGCCAGCCGCCCCCCAGCTTGATGGAAACGATGCGCGCGATCGACGGCGACATCCTCGTGCTCGGCGCGGGCGGAAAGATGGGGCCGACGCTCGCGCGGATGGCACGCCGCGCGTGTGCCCCGTCGCGACGCGTGATCGCAATATCGCGCTTTTCGGTGGAGGGCGCGGCGGATGATCTGCGAGCGCACGGCATCGAGCCGATCGCGTGCGACTTACTCGATCGCGACGCCGTCGCGCGGCTGCCCGACGCGCCGAACGTGATTTTCATGGCCGGGCAGAAATTCGGCACGAGCGATTCGCCCGAGCTGACGTGGGTGATGAATACGCTCGTTCCCGCCATCGTCGCCGAGCGCTACACGAAGTCGCGCATCGTAGTGTTCTCGACCGGCTGCGTGTATCCGCTCGCGCCCGTCAGCGGACCAGGCTCACACGAAGACGACCTGCTCGGGCCCCCGGGCGATTACGCGAACTCGTGCGTCGGACGCGAGCGCGTGTTCACCCACTTCTCGAAACTCAACGGCACACCCGCGCTGCTCTTCCGGCTCAGCTACGCGATCGATCTGCGCTACGGCGTGCTGCACGACGTAGCGCGCAAGGTCGCGAGCGGCGAGCCGGTGGATGTGACGATGGGCTACGCGCACGTGATCTGGCAGGGCGACGCAAACGCACGCGCGCTCCAATGTCTCGCGCACACCGCCACCCCACCGGTCGCGCTGAATGTGACCGGACGCGAGCGCGTCTCGATCCGAGACCTCGCGCGCCACTTCGGCAAACTGCTCGGACGCGCGCCAATCATCACCGGCGAGGAAGCGCCGACGGCGTGGCTGTTCGACGCGGCGCGCTCGTTCGAGTTGCTCGGGCCGGTGAGCGTTTCGCTGGATGAGATGATCGAGGCGACCGCGCGCTGGGTGCAGCACGGCGGCGCAAGCCTCGGCAAGCCGACGCATTTTGAAACGCGCGATGGACAGTTCTGATTTCCGCGCACAACTCCAGCGTGGTGTGGTCATCCCCGCGCACCCGCTCGCGCTCGATGCGCAGAGGCGGCTCGACGAGCGGCGGCAGCGCGCGCTCACGCGCTACTACCTCGCGGCGGGAGTGGGCGGTATCGCAGTCGGCGTGCATACGACGCAGTTCGCGATTCGCGACGCCGGTTTGTTTGAGCCGGTGCTCGCGCTCGCTGCGGAAGAAGCGCGGAGTGTCGTGCGCATCGGCGGCATCTGCGGCGCGACGAAGCAGGCGGTCGCCGAAGCGGAGACACTGCGGCGGCTCGGCTACCACGCGGGCTTGCTCAGCCTCGGCGCGCTGCGCGAGGCGGAAGAGGATAAGTTGATCGCGCACTGCCGCGCTGTCGCGAGCGTGATTCCCGTCATCGGCTTCTATCTCCAGCCGGCCGTCGGCGGGCGCGTGCTGCCATATTCGTTCTGGCGGCGCTTCGCGGAGATCGATGCGGTGGTGGCGATCAAGATCGCGGCCTTCAACCGCTACCAAACGCTCGACGTAGTGCGCGCCGTGATCGACGCCGGGCGCGACGACATCGCGCTCTATACGGGGAACGACGACAATATCGTCGGCGACCTGCTCACGCCGTTTTGGGGACGCCGCTTTGTCGGCGGGTTGCTCGGGCACTGGTCGGTGTGGACGCGGCGCGCGGTCGATCTGTTCGATCGCTGCCATCGCGAGCCCGCTTCGCCGGAGTTGCTGCGGCTCGGCGTGGAGGTGACCGACTGCAACGCGGCGTTTTTCGATGCGGCGAACGGCTTCCGAGGCTGCATCGCCGGGCTGCACGAAGTCTTGCGTCGGCAAGGATTGCTCGAAGGCACGTGGTGCCTCGATCCCGCCGAGACGCTGAGCCCCGGCCAGCGCGAGGAGATTGACCGCGTGCATCGCGCCTACCCTCATCTGAACGACGACGAGTTTGTCGCCAGCCACCGCGACGAGTGGCTGCGAGGCTGACCCACTCACCTCATCATCCAATACACACCATGATCCAACGCCTCATCATCCTCCTCGCACTCCTCGCCACCGCGGCTTTCGCCGCTGAGCCGCAGATCGTTTTCATGATCGGCGAAGACGAATACAGGACGTGGGAAACGCTGCCCGATTTCGCCGCGAAGGATCTCAAGACCGCGGGCTATCGCACGACGATCGTCAACGCGGACGCGGCGGACAAAAACAACTTCGCCGGGCTCGTCGCAGCGCTGAAGGACACCGACCTGCTCTTTGTCAGCGTCCGCCGACGGACGCCGATGAAGGAACAACTCGACGCAGTGCGCGCGCATCTCGCGATGGGCAAGCCGCTCGTCGGCATTCGCACCGCGAGCCACGCATTTGCGCTACGGGAGAAAGACAAGCTCGCTGACCCGAAGCTCGCAGCGTGGCAGGAGTTCGACCCTGAAGTGCTCGGCGGGCGCTATACGAATCATCACGGCAACGGGCCGACGACCACCGTAGCCGTCGCGCCGGGCGCGGATACGCACCCGATTCTAAAGGGCGTGTCGGCGGCGAAGCTGAGCAGCACTTGCTCGCTCTACAAAGTCAGCCCGATCGAGAAAGCAGCCACACCTCTGCTGATTGGCACGATCCCCGGCCAGCCCGCGGAGCCGATCGCGTGGACGCATTCCTACGGAAGCAACCGCGCGCGGGTTTTCTACACGTCGCTCGGCAATCCCGGCGACTTCCAGAATCCCGAGTTCCGCCGCTTGCTCGTGAACGGCGTCGCTTGGGCGCTGGAAAAATGAATCGCCGATGAAAACTCTCGCCCTCCTCTTCTGCACCGCAGCCTTCGCGTCCGAGGCTCCGGAAGGCTGGACTAACGCTTCGCCACGGGACGAGATCAAGCCGGTCTTCACTTACATTCTGAGCGGCGGCCCCGATCGCAGCGGCAGCTTCGTGATCGAGTCCGGCCCGCGCGAAGGGCAGATGGGGAAGTGGATGAAGACCTTCGCGATGACGGGCGGGCAGCACTACCGCTTCAGCGTGCTGCGCAAATTTACCGGCACCGACTCGCCGCGGCGCAGCGGTGTCGCGCGCGTGCTGTGGTGCGATGCGAAGGGCAAAGCCGTGCTCCACGACGAGCCTTCGTATGCGTCGTATGCAAACGGGCAGAAGCCGCGCGCCGAGCCGGAGTATCCGATGGATGGGCCGACCGACGCGCAGGGCTGGACGATGCTCAGCGACGTGTATCGCGCGCCGTCGGCGGCGACGCAGGCGATCGTCGAGTTGGAGTTTCGCTGGGCTGCGCGCGCGCGACTCGAGTGGGCATCGGTGACGCTCACCCAAGTGCCCGCGCCGGTGCCGCGCACGGTGCGGCTCGCTGCGGTGCATTTCGTCCCGCGCAATACGAAGACGCCTGACGAGCGGCGGCTGGCGTTCGTGCCGATGATCGAGGAAGCGGCGAAGCAGAAGGCCGACCTCGTGACGCTGCCCGAGGTGGTGACGTATGGCACCGGCTCGACTTACCTCGATGTCGCGGAGCCGGTGCCGGGACCATCGACGGAGTTCTTCGGCGCGCTCGCGAAGAAGCACGGGCTCTACCTCGTGCCCGGCCTCGTCGAGCGCGACGGGCCGCTCATCTACAATGTCGCCGTGCTCATCGGGCCGGATGGAAATGTCGCGGGCAAGTATCGCAAAGTCTGCCTGCCGCGCAGCGAGATCGAAGGCGGTGTCACGCCGGGGCACGAGTATCCGGTGTTCGACACTCGCTTCGGCAAGGTTGGGATGATGGTCTGCTACGACGGCTTTTTTCCCGAGGTCGCGCGCGAGTTGAGCAACCGCGGCGCGGAGGTGATCGCGTGGCCGGTGATGGGCTGCAATCCGATGCTCGGTGCGGCACGCGCGTGTGAAAACCACGTCTATATCGTCAGCAGCACGCACACCGACGTGAAGCAGGACTGGATGGTGTCCGCGGTCTTTGGCCACGACGGCAAGCTGCTCGCACAAGCGAAAGAATGGGGCACCGTCGCCGTGGCGGAAGTCGATCTCGGCAAGCGCCTGCACTGGCCGAGCCTCGGCGATTTCAAGGCGGAGATTCCGCGACATCGCCCCGCGGACCCAACGGCGATCGTCCCGTGAAGCTCCGAACATTCGCCGCACTCGCTCTCGCCGCGACGCGAGTCTGGGCTGCCGACACGGCGCTGTTCGGAGGGAAGATCGTCACGCTCGATCCGCAGGAGCGCATCATCGAGGCGCTCTTGATCCGCGACGGGCGCATCCTCGCCACCGGCACGACGGCGGAGATCGAGAAGCAGACGGGCGCGGACGCGGAGGTGATCCGACTCGGCGGGAAGATGGTGCTGCCGGGGTTTATCGAATCGCATTGCCACTCGATCGGCGTCGCGCGCGACTCACTGCACAACGAATACGCGGAGCTGCACAGTATCGGCGAGATGCAGGAGTGGATTCGCCAGCGAGCGAAGGCGCTGCCGCCGGGCACATGGATCGAAGTGCCGCGCAACGAGATCACGCGGCTGAAGGAGCATCGGCACCCGACGCCGGAGGAACTCGACGCGGCCACAACGGATCATGCGGTGCTCTACACGTCGGTGACGAAGCACGTGCTGAACACCGCCGGTTGGCGCGCGCTCGGACTTCTCGCACCGGACAGCAAGCTGCCCGACGGCGAAGTCGTCCGCGATACGGACGGTAAGCCGCTGTTGATCCGCGGCGGCGGGAGTGCCTCGATTCGCAAGTTCTTTCCAGATCAAACCGAGACGCGCGACGAACTGGTCGCGGCGCTGAAGAAGGTTCACCGCCGTTACAATGAAGTCGGCATCACCACGATCTTCGAGCGCGCGACGGATCGCGTGGGATTCAACACCTTCCGCGAACTCAGCGCGCAGAATGCGCTCACGACGCGAGTGCGCGCGACGTTCCGCTTCTCGGCGAAAACGCCGGAGCAGGTGGAGAAATACGTCGCCGGGCTCGGGCTCAAGCCGGGCGAAGGCGATGATTGGGTGCGCGCGGATCGGCTCAAGATCACCGTCGATGGGGGCATCCATTGGGGCACCACGCGGCTGAGTGAGCCGTATGGCGAGCGGCGCACGAAGTTCTACCGACTCAGCGATCCCGCGTATCGCGGCGAACTGAATTTCACGCCCGAGCAGATGCGGATGGTCTTCGCGACCGGCAACCGCCTCGGCTGGCCGATGAGCGCGCACGTGACCGGCGATGCGGGCACCGAGGAAGTGCTCAATGCCGTCGCCGCCGTCGCGAAGGATGATGCGACAATCAAGCAGCGGCGCTTCAACTTGATCCACTCCTACTTCCCCACACCCGCGATCGTGAAGCTCGCAAAGGAACTCGGCGTCGGCGTGGACACGCAGGGCTACCTCTACTTCCGCGACGCGGACATCCTCGCGGGAATCTACGGCGCGAGCTGGGCGGAGCGCTTCATCGGCATGGCGGAATGGGCGCGCGGCGGCGTGCCGGTGGCGATCAACAGCGACCATATGATCGGGCTCGATCCCGACCACTCGATGAACGCCTTCAACCCAGCGCTCATGCTCTGGATCGCCGTCGCGCGGAAGACCGACACCGGCCGCGTGTGGGGCGAGCAGCAGAAACTCTCGCGGCTCGACGCGCTGCGCAGCGTCACGCTGTGGGCGGCGTGGCTTAGTTTCGATGAAGGCAAATTTGGGTCGCTCGAACCCGGCAAGCTCGCCGACCTCGTGGTGATCGACCGCGATTACCTCGAGTGTCCCGAGGACGAAATCCGCGCGATCAAGCCACTGCGCACGATCGTCGGCGGGCGCACGGTTTTTCAGCGTTGAGGTGGGAACCAATTTTTGGGGCAGTTGGGGATTGATTGCGTGATGCGTTTCCACATCGCGCTCATCGTTGCATCCGTCGTCGCCACCCCGGCCGGCGCGGTGGATTTCGTTCGCGATGTGCAGCCGGTCTTCGAGGCGAAGTGCATCAAGTGCCACGGCGCGGAGAAGCAGAAGAGCGGCTACCGGCTCGATGTGAAGCAGGTCGCGCTCACCGGAGGCGACGAGCACGCGCCAAACATCGTGCCGGGCAAATCCGCGGAGAGCCCGCTGGTGAAGTTCGTCTCGGGCCTGGACGAGGACATGAAGATGCCGCCGAAGGGTGAGCCGCTCTCCGCTGGCGAGATCGCGAAGCTGCGTGCGTGGATTGATGCGGGCGCTGTTTGGCCCGACAGCGCGAGCGCGAAGGTGGTGGATCCGCTCGATTGGTGGAGCCTCAAGCCGCTCGTGAATCCGGCGGCACCAAACATCGATTCGTTCATCGCCGCGAAGCTCGCGGAGAAAGGGCTCGCGATGTCGCCGGAGGCCGATGCGCGCACGCTTTGCCGGCGGCTATACTTCGATCTCATCGGGCTGCCGCCGACGCCGGAAGAACTCGACGCGTTCGATCTCTCCAAGGTCGATCAACTCGTGGACAAACTGCTCGCTTCGCCGCGCTACGGCGAGCGATGGGCGCGGCATTGGCTCGATGTGGTCCACTACGGCGACACGCACGGCTACGACAAAGACAAGCAGCGCAACAACGCCTGGCCTTATCGCGACTACGTCATCCGCGCGCTGAATGACGACAAACCCTATGCGCGGTTTGTGCAGGAGCAGATCGCCGGCGACGTGCTCTTCCCCGGCACGCACGATGGCATCGAGGCGCTCGGCTTCATCGCGGCGGGGCCGTGGGATCTCATCGGACACATGGAGGTGCCGGAGACGAAGACGGACGGCAAGATCGCGCGACATCTCGACCGCGACGACATGGTGGCGAATACGATCGGCACGTTTTGCAGCGTCACCGTCCACTGCGCGCAGTGCCATAACCACAAGTTCGATCCGATCACGCAGGAGGATTACTACTCGCTGCAAGCGGTCTTCGCGGCGCTGGATCGGACGGATCGGAAATACTACCGGGACGACGCGCTTAACGTGCGCTTCCAGAAATTGCAGCGCGAGCAACGCGCCGCGGAAAGCGCGGTCGAGGGGGTCGAAGCGCCGCTGAAGGCGAAGGCGGGCGCGAGGTTTGCGGAGTTTACCCGGAGAATCGACGGGGCGTCGAAAGCGGCCGCGCAGAAGCAGGGCAATACGAGCCCGGATTTCGGCTATCACAGCGCGATCTCGCAGGCGCAGGACGCAATGAAATGGGTCCAGGTCGATCTCGGCCAGCGGGTGGAGATCGAGCGAGTGGCGTTGCTGCCGTGCTACGACGACTTCAACAAGATCGGGGCGGGCTTCGGATTCCCTGTGCGGTTCAAAGTCGAGGCGAGCGACGACCCCGAATTCAAGACTGGCGTGACGCTGCTCTGGAAGCGGCACGACGAGACGTTCATGCACGATTTCAAGAACCCCGGACTCGCGGCCTTCACGACAGGCGGGGCGAAGGACGACGGGATCGCGGGGCGCTACGTGCGAGTGACGGCGACGAGGCTCGCGCCGCGAAAGGACGACTTCATTTTCGCGCTCGCCGAGATGCAGGTATTCGACCTCGCCGGGAAGAATGTCGCGCAGGGGCAACCGGTCACGGCGCTTGATTCGATAGACGCGCCGCCCCGCTGGCGGAAGACGAATCTCACCGACGGGATCGCGCCGGTTGCGCAGTCGCCGGACGAGAAGCAGAAGCTGCTGAAGGAACGAGAGGCGCTGCTGCTGAGCTTCGCCGATGACGCGACGAAGGCGAAGCGTGCGGCGCTGCTCACCGAAGCGGCGCGCGTCGAGGCGGATTTGAAGAAGCTGCCGGCGCCGAGCGTCGTCTATGCCGGCGGCATCCACACGGGCAGCGGTGCTTTTCGTGGCACGGGCGCGGATGGCGGGAAGCCGCGGCCGATCTTCCTGCTCGCGCGGGGGCAGGTGACGCAGCCGACGGGCGAAGTCGGGCCCGGCGCGCTCTCGGCGCTCGCGTTTCAACCGGCGCGGTTCTCAGCGGGAGCAGAAGGCGAGCGACGCGCGGCGCTGGCGAAGTGGATCGCCGATCCGCAGAATCCGCTGACATGGCGGAGCATCGTGAATCGTGTGTGGCAGTATCACTTCGGGCGCGGGCTCGTGGAGACGCCGAACGACTTCGGGCGCAACGGCGCGTTGCCCTCGCATCCAGAGTTGCTCGACTGGCTAGCGGCGGAGTTTCGCGACAGCGGCGGATCGCTGAAGCAGCTGCACAAACTGATGGTGACGAGCGCGACGTATCGGCAGGCAGCGGCGGGCAATCCGACGGCGGAGAAGATCGATGCGAGCAACGCACTGCTCTGGCGGCAGAACCGGCGCAAGCTCGAGGCCGAGGCCGTGCGCGACTCGGTGCTGGCGGTGAGCGGGAAGCTCGACCTGACGATGGGTGGGCCGGGCTGGCAGGACTTCGTGATCGAGCATCCGGAGCACTCGCCGCACTACGAATACGGCCTCGCGAACCCTGAGGATGCGAAGACGTGGCGACGCTCGATCTACCGCTTCATCGTGCGCTCGCAGACGCAGCCGTGGATGACTTCGCTCGACTGCGCGGACCCGTCGATGCGCGTGGATAAGCGCAACGAAAGTCTTTCGGCGCTGCAGGCGCTCGCACTGCTGAACAACGGCTTCATGGTCACGCAGGCGCGGCACTTCGCAGAGCGCGTGCAGCAGGAGAAGCCGGGCCTCGCGACGCAAGTCGAGCGCGCGTATCGGCTCGCGCTGGGGCACTCGCCGTCGGTGCAGGATCGCACGCAACTCGTCGCGTTCGCGGAGAAGAACGGGCTGCCGAATCTCTGCCGCGTGCTCTTCAACCTGAACGAATTCGCCTTCGTGGACTAGGGACCGCGCGTCCCACGCTCCCGCGCGGAATTGAAGTGACCGTTTCCGCACAGCTCCGGCACCATCCTCCCATGAAACGCCGACAGTTCCTCCGCCAGTCCGCCACCGTCAGCGCTGCAGCGCTCGGTTTCCCCGCCATCCTCCGCAGCGCTGCTCCCAACTCCATGCTCCAGGTCGCCAGCATCGGCGTGGGGGGCATGGGCGGGGCCACGATGAAAGGCGTCGCCAGCCATACCAAGGTGAAGATCGTCGCGCTCTGCGATGTGGATGCAAACTTCCTCGGCGAGGTGGCGAAGACTTACCCCGACGCCTCGCGGCATAAGGACTGGCGCGAGTTGCTCAGCGGGCACGCCGATATGTTCGACGCCGTCACCGTCGGCACGCCGGATCACATGCACGCCGCGCCCGCCGTCGCGACGTTGCGCGCGAAGAAGCATCTCTATTTGCAGAAGCCCATGGCCCCCACGTTGCACGAGTGCCGCGTCATCACGCAGGAGGCGGCAAAGGCGGGAGTCGTCACCCAGCTGGGCAACCAGGGCCGATCGAGCGTCGAGAGCCGCATGACGGTCGCGCTCTTGCGCAGCGGCGCGATCGGGAAAATCAAGGAAGTGCTCCTCTGGGAAAACAAACCGCTCAACTGGTGGCCGAAGAACACCGAACTGCGCACGCAAGCCGATCCCATCCCGGAGGGCTTCGATTGGGACGCGTGGCTCGGCGTGCGCGAGTCGCGTCCGTATCTCGCGAATACCTATCATCCGAAAAACTGGCGCGCGTGGTTCGACTTCGGCGTCGGCGAGATGGGCGACATGGGCTGCCACCACTTCGACACCAGCTTCGACGCGCTCCAGCTCACCGCGCCGCTCAAAGTGCGCCAGACCACACCCGGCAGCAGCGGTCCGTTGTGGGGCGAAAAGCGCATCGTCGAGATGATCTTCCCCGGCAGCACCTTCACCGCTGGCAAGACCGTGCAACTCACCTGGCACGACGGCGGCATCGAACCGGACCGCAGCAAGATCACGCTGCCCAAGGGCGTGGAGAAGCTGCCCGATTCCGGCACGTGCTGGATCGGCGAACACGGCTCGATCTTCAAAGAATACGCCGCTCACCGCCCCGTCGTTCTGCCCGAGGCATCTTTCCCCGTCGAGAAATATCCCTCGGACCTCAAGCCGCAGAATCACTACCAAGACTGGGTGGACGCCATCCTCGCGGGTCGCAAAGCCTGCGACGACTTCACCCACGGCGGCCCGCTCACCGAGACGGTGCTCGTCGGCGCGCTGGCCGATCGTTTCGCCGGCGACTGGCTGGAGTGGGACCGCGAGGCGCTGAAATTCACCAACCACCCCAAAGCCACCGAACTCGTCCGCCGCGCCTACCGCGACGGCTGGAAGGTGCCGGGGCTTGGGTGAGCGAAGTGTAGACGGATACGCGACTTGAATCGTCGCGTAAATGATTTTGGCCACGTGGCCACACCTGCCCGGATTCTTGCTCATTCCCGCACGCCACCAAGGGATACCAAATCCCGGGACGAGTTGATTCAAGCAAACGGGCGCACACCAGCTACGCCTTCGCGTAAACCTCCGCGCCTTTCTCGACAAACTCCTTCGACTTCTCCTCCATGCCTTTCTTCAACGCCTCCTCCTCGGAGATCGCCTGTTCGGCGGCGTATTTGCGGACGTCTTCGGTGATCTTCATCGAGCAGAAGTGCGGGCCGCACATGCTGCAGAAGTGCGCGGTTTTGGCGCCTTCCTGGGGGAGGGTTTCGTCGTGGAACTCGCGGGCGCGCTCGGGGTCGAGGCCGAGGTTGAACTGATCCTCCCAGCGGAACTCGAAGCGGGCTTTGCTCAGGGCGTTGTCGCGGTATTGGGCGCCGGGGTGGCCAGAATAGCGAGGCCAGTTTCTTCCCCTGCTCTTATTTTCCGAAGCCCGGCACGACTTTCTGCAGCCACTTCAGCGTGTCGTCCGGCCAGGCGCGGGCGTCGCCTTGGCAATGCAAGCCGTAGCCGTGGCCGCCGGTGGGGTAGAGGGCAAATTCATGCGGCACCTTCGCCGCGGTGAGCGCGGCGTCGTAGATCTTGCTGCCGACCACGTGGGTCTTGTCGTCCTCGTTGTGGACGATGAGCGTGGGCGGGATCGCGGCGGTGAGATTCAGCTCCGGGGAGACGCCGCCGGCCTTGTCGTCGAGGTAAGCCGGGTAAACGAGCACGGCGAAGTCCGGCAGGCAGCTCTTGGCGTCGATCGCATCGATGGCCGGGTAGCTCCGTTCGCCGAAGCTCGTGCTCGTCCGCGCCGCGAGATGGCCGCCGGCGGAGAAGCCGATGATGCCGAGCCGCTGCGGATCGATGTTCCATTCCGCGGCGCGCTCCCGGGCGAGGCTCAAGGCGCGCTGGGCATCCTGCAGCGCCCCGGCGCGGTTGTTGGGCGTGCGATACTTCAGCACCAGCGCGCTGAACCCGGCGGAGTTCAGCCACGCCGCGATCTCGGTGCCCTCCTTGTCGATGACCGTGTAGCCGTAACCCCCGCCGGGGCAGACGATCATCGCCGGTGCCGCCGCCGCACCCGCTTTCCGCGGCGCCGGAAATAGCGTCAACGTGGGGCGGCTGACATTGGTGATGCGGTGAAAGCCGTCCTTCCGCGGCACCTCCGCCTCGGGTTCCTTCGCCCCGTTGCCCGGCATCTTCCCCTCCGGCCACACCTCCACCGTCGCCGCCGCCGGAGGAGTCGCCGCCTGCGCGAAGGTCGTTCCGACAAGGACGAAGAGGGCGAGGAAACGGGAGATCATCTGGAAACTGGCCGCGGCTGCATCCGCTGGAGCGAAAGGTGCCGCTCGCGCAAGCGGTCGAGCATCTCCAGCTTCTCCAGCCACGGCAGCGCCCGCAGGCGGCGGCGTTCCGCTTCCTTGGCTTGGATGATGTGCTGAAGATCGGGATTCATGGCTGGAGGAAACGTTTCTCGAACTTCGCCCACGCATCAAGCAGCGAGTGGCGGGCGAGGATGTCGCGCAGGCGATCCATGTCGGCGATCCCGGCATCGACGAACATGACCAGCCGCGCGTGATCCTTGGCGCGTCCGGTCTGGAACGCGATGGCCATCAGGTGCTAGGCAGTCATGACCCGCGTGGTCAGGCCGGCGGCTTCGCGCGTCGCCGCTTCGCGCACGGCCTCGGCAACCAGCGGCTGGCTGGCGGGGAGAAACTGCACCGACCAGCCTTCGTTCTGGATGGCATCGCCTTCCGCCGGATAGCCGAGCTTCGCAGATGCTTCATAGATCGGCGTCAGCGTGAGGATCAATGGAGCCGGCTCGAACAGCACGAAGATATCGACATCCAACTCACTGACTCCGTTAACGCTCGCGACTCTGGAGCGAGCGGTCCTACCTTGAAGCCACCGTCGGACTGGCTACAAACGGCATTTCCGTTTGTGGGTGTTTGATCGAACTCTGATAAAACAAAACCTCACGGCTCACTTTTCCGGCCACCCCTTTTTGTTCAACAAGCGGTCTAAATGGCAAATAGTTGCCCTCGGAGCCTTCGCAGAAAAGAACCTCCCCTTTCCGTTGGATCGCCCAACTGGCAAGATGATTGTAATCAAGGTCTTTACTGCCGTGCCGATAACCCAACCCCGAGTCGCCGCGATATGGAGGGTCAATAAACCACGTTGCTCGACAGTTCGGCGCCTCTTGGTAATCGCCGCAAATAATTTTCCAATGCTTAATCTTGTGGAGATTGAGAAGCATGTGGCGCCTGCTTATCTCCCAATTTCGCGCCAGCACCGGGGTCACCTTAATGGTCTTAAAATGAAATGCCATCTTCGTTGCGGCATGAATGATATGCAGGAACTCTGAACTCTTTTGGCCCACCTCTAGTTCCGGCAAGCTTTCTATCTCCCGTGGCGTGGCTTCATGAATTAGCCATTTCCAAATACCCGCTACTTTCTCGTCTTTCTCGACCAAAATAACGTTCCGCTTCCAGTTATCGGCATGGAGGGAATATGCCGCCGATCCAGCGAACGGCTCAACAATTGTATCATAGTTTGGCGAAGGGTATCGTCGGACTATCTGTTTTTTTCGGCCGTAGTAGTAAAACATCGTAGGTAAAGTTAGTCGTTTTCGGAAAGCTCCGCGGCGAGGGGGAGATATTTCCGGTATTTCACGTCGTAGCCATCTTCGCGCAGGGAGATGATCCATCCAGCAGCGAGTTTTCCTTTCCCAGTCGAGCGCAGGCCTGTGACTTTGGTGTTCCGACCGGTCGTTCCGCTGATCGCACCCCAATCTTCTACTGCCAATTCGTTTGAAAAGAATGCTGCTGTAATCATAGGGAAGCGCTTGTCGTCCCGCTCTACACCAGCGAAATCAATAACCAATCCAAGAAAGCCTGTTACTTCACGATGATGAGCCTGCCAGGTAATGCCACTTAGCGCTCCCAAGCGAGGTTGGCCGGGTAGCAGTTTGCTTCCCTTTGCGACGTTCCCGACTGTGCATTTAATCTCCAAACCTTCAGGATAATTTCGCAGCTTTGGTTCCGAAGCATTTGCGGCCGATCGCGGCAGGATATCTGGGTGTCCTTTTTCAATCGGATTCACGATCGCGCCTACTTGCCTTGCTAAGTTACTTGCGAACAGTGCTCCTACCATACCGCTTAACGACTTGAGATCGATGCTCTGAAATAGTGTAAACGGTAGTGCCTCAAGTTGAGCCGATGTGAGAGTCGCGGCGTGAGCAACATCGGACCCGGACACCGTGAAGCCACACTTGATCTGAAAAGGCTCTCTGATTTTGTATATTGCCGATGGGGATTTTTCGGCTGGTGATTTATCACCCGCAAAACCAATGAAGAGCTTTGCAACGGGAACCTCCAGCGCCGAGGCGATGGACGTAACGTTGACGAGACTGATATTTCGCTTCCCGAGTTCGATGTCGGAAATGTATGTGCGGTCAAGATTGCACTCGAAGGAGAAATCCTCTTGGGAAAGGGATTTCTGCTTCCGAAGTTCTCTGACTCTTTCACCGAAAAATTTAAGGAGAGCATCTGCATTAGGCATGTAGCAGAGCCAGCCATTTTTGTCGACGTAAAGTCCACGGACTTTACGTCACATTGAGAACTGTGCGTCACGCCTTCGCATAAACCTCCGCGCCCTTCTCCACGAACTCCTTCGACTTCTCCTCCATGCCTTTCTTCAAGGCCTCCTCCTCGGAGATCGCCTGTTCGGCGGCGTATTTGCGGACGTCTTCGGTGATCTTCATCGAGCAGAAGTGCGGGCCGCACATGCTGCAGAAGTGGGCGGTTTTGGCGCCTTCCTGCGGGAGGGTTTCGTCGTGGAATTCGCGGGCGGTCTCGGGGTCGAGGCCGAGGTTGAACTGATCCTCCCAGCGGAATTCGAAGCGGGCTTTGCTCAGGGCGTTGTCGCGGTATTGGGCGCCGGGGTGGCCTTTCGCCAAGTCGGCGGCGTGGGCGGC
>VFJQ01000104.1 GCA_009885995.1 Verrucomicrobiota bacterium | reverse complement strand
GCCGCTCCTTTTGTGCGCGATGTCTTGCGCCGCTTTCGCGCTCAGGAACTCACCGGCGGCGAGGCCATCGCCGAACTCGGCTTGGGCCGCACTCGCTTCTACGAACTCTGCGCCTCCTATCTCGCCGCCTGTGCCAAACGCCGCGCGGCTTTCTGGAGTCCGGCGGCTTCGGGCGGCAACCATCGCGCGCCGCCGACGGGGGATGCGGTGTTAGCCACGCTGGACCGGCGCAGCGGCGCGACGGCGGAGAACGATCAGGTGCTCTTCGTGGGACTGAAGGCGGGCGCTCCCAAGGCGATGGTGCGGAAGGGGCAGACGCTCGCCGGGCTGGCGGGGGTGAAGCTCAAGAGCTTCCTGACGCTGGATGGGAACGGGGACACGGTTTTCTTCTCCGGCAAGCTATCCGGCACGGGAGTGAATAGCGGCAACAACACGGCGATCCTCGCCGCGGGGCCGATCAGCGGCATGGCGAGCCAGCCCGAGAGCGGCGCGCCGGTGAGTGGGTTGCGAGTGCTGTTGCGGAAGGGGGACATCCTGCCTGATGGCAGGAAGGTGCGCACGATAGCGACGCTGGTAGGCCAGGCGGGGACGCTGGCCGAGGGCCGCTGGCGTGGGGGACCGAACTCGCTGGGGATGCGGCTGACTTTCACGGACAAGACGCAGGCGCTCTACCTGGTGCCCGCCGATGCGACCGGTCCGGGCGACTGGCTGCTGCTTGGGAAGACGGATAGCGATGCCGGGGCGGATCTGCCGGGGGCGAGGCTGCTCAGCTTCAACCTGCCTGCCTATGCACCGGAGGCGACCGTCTTCGACTCGCTGCTGAAGATCGGGCCGGGCGGGATCACGAAGAAGAACAATGGGGCGGTCTTCGACGCGCTGGGGGTGGAGACGCGCGGGCCGATCAGCCTGCGGGTGCTGGCGCAGCGATCGAGGCCGGTGCCTTCGCCCACCGGGGCGGCGGTGGCAGGCTCGAGCTTGGCGCGGCTCCGGGCGACGCTGGCCGGGCTCGGGCGGGCGTCGAGCTATGTGGCGTCGAGCACGCTGCCGGGTGAGCGCAGCGCGCGGGATACGATCTACGACGCGCGGGCCGATGGGGAGCTGCGGCAGCTCGCGCGGATCGGCGGCGAAGCGCCGGGGGGGCGCTTTATCCGCTTCGTGTCCGTGGCGAAGCCGGATGGGCAAGGCTATGGCGCGCTGGTCTCGGCGCTGCTGGCGGTGAATCGGACGACGGGCGTGACGGCGAAGAACCGGGCCGCCCTTTACGCCCGCGACAGCACCGGGGAGCTGAGGCGTTTGCTGCGCGCGGGCGATATGCTCGAATCCGCCGGGCCGGGCACGCTGCTCAAGCCAGTGAAGAGCTTCGTGGCGCTGAGCGCCGCGCCCGGCTCGATCGGGGCGGCGCGGGGTTACGACGACACGGGGAAGGTGAGCGTGCTGGTGACCTTTACGGACCGCTCGCAGGCGGTGGTGAGGATCCAGGTGCCGTAGGAAACGGAACTCCCCTCAGCCGAGGACCGCGGGCGTGCCGTAGAGGGAGAAGCCGCTGGAGCGCTCGATCTGCACGTCGAAGATCTCGCCAAGGTGCCGCTCGCCGCCCTCGAAGTTCACGATTTTGTTACCCGGCGTGCGGCCAGTGAGGCGGTCGGGATTCAGCTTGCTTGGCCCTTCGCAAAGCACCTCCACGCGCTGGCCCACGAGCGCTTCGTTTTTGGCCCGCGCGAAGGCGTCCACCACGGCGAGGATCTCCTGATTCCGCGCCTCCTTCACCGGCTCGGGCACCTGCGCGTCCATCGTCGCGGCGGGCGTATCGCGGCGCGGGCTGTAGCGGAAAACGAAGGCGTTATCGAAGCCGACGCGGCGCACGAGGTCGCACGTGGCGGCGAAGTCGTCGTCGGTCTCGCCGGGGAAGCCGACGATGACATCGGTCGTGATCGCGATGTCCGGGCGAGCGGCGCGCAGTTTGTCGGTGAGCGTGCAGAATTTCTCCGCCGTGTAGGTGCGGTGCATGGCCTTGAGGATGCGATCGCTGCCGCTCTGGAGCGGGAGATGCACGTGCGGCATGAGCTTCGGCAGCCGTGTGAAGGCGCCGATGAGGTCTTCGCGGAAGCCGATCGGGTGAGGGGAGGTGAAGCGCAGGCGGTGGAGGCCGGGGACGGCGTGGACGGCTTCGAGGAGCTGCACGAAGGGGGACTTGCCGTCGATTTTCTCAAACTCATGCCGACCGAATAGGTTCACGATCTGCCCGAGCAGCGTCACTTCCTTCACGCCGCGGTGTGGAAGCGGCGCCTCGCCGCTTGAGGGCGACGAAAGCGGCGAGGGCGCCGCTTCCACCAGTCTCTCGACCTCGCGCACGATCTCCTCGATCCGCCGCGAGCGCTCGGAGCCGCGCGTGCTCGGCACGATGCAGAAGGTGCAGTGCATATTGCAGCCCTGCATGATCGATACAAACGCGCTGGCCTGCCGCTCCTTCAGCACGTGCTCGCGAATCGTCTCCTGCGAGCCGGCTTCCTCCTCCACGTCCACGATCGAGAAACGCGTATCGTCCATGAGCCGGTCGCGCAGCGCGGTCTTCCGCTGCCAGAGCTGGTCCACGTAGTCGGCCACGCGGTGAAACTTCTGCGTGCCCACGACGAGGTCCACATGGCCGAGGTCGCGCACCAGCTCCTCGCCGCGCGACTGCGCCATGCAGCCGAGGAAGCCGAAGATCATCTCCGGCTTGCCCGTGCGCATCCGCGCGAGCATCCCCATTTTGCCGAGCGCCTTCTGCTCCGCCATGTCGCGCACGCTGCACGTGTTGAGGAGGACCACGTCGGCCGCCTTCTCGTCCGGCGTCAGCTCGTAGCCACGCGCCACGAGATCGCGCGCGACCTGCTCGGAGTCGCGCTCGTTCATCTGGCAGCCGTAAGTTTTGAGGAAGACCTTGGGCATCGGCGAAGGGCGCGGAACGTAGTCGGCGGCGAGCGTCGCGAAACCGGAAATGTGCATTGGCAAAGCCGCGCAGGACGCTATCTCCGGGCGCGCCATGCCCCAAGCCGACCGCCTTCTCGAAAACAACCGCGTGTGGAGCGCCCGCGTGCGCTCGAAGGAGCCGGAGTTTTTTGTCGAACTCGCGCAGCAACAGAACCCGGAGTTCCTCTGGATCGGTTGCAGCGATTCGCGAGTGCCGGCGAATCAGATCGTCGGACTCAAGCCCGGCGAAGTCTTCGTCCATCGCAACGTGGCGAACTTGGTCGTCCATACCGATCTGAACTGCCTCTCGGTGCTTCAGTTTGGCGTCGAGGTGCTGGGCGTGAAACACGTGCTCGTGGTCGGTCACTACGGCTGCGGCGGCGTGCAGGCGGCGCTGGAGCAGCGGCGGCTCGGGCTCATCGATAACTGGCTGCGCCACATCCAGGACGTGCGGCTCAAGCACTTCGACCTCATCGAGCGCACGCCGGCAGCGCAGCGTCAGGACCGGCTTTGCGAATTGAACGTGATCGAGCAGGTCGTGAACGTCTGCCAGACGACGGTGGTTCATGATGCGTGGGCGCGCGGGCAGAGCGTGAGCGTGCATGGGTGGGTCTATTCGCTCTCCGACGGGCTGATCCGCGACCTCGGCATCACCGTCTCGGAGACGGGTGAATTGCCGGCGCGCTACGCGGAGGCGATCGGCGCGCTGGGCGAAGGACCGGACGAAAGACCGGTTTGCGCCGCGGATTGAACAGGGTATCTCCCGTGCTGTTACCATCGCCATTCCGCATGAATACAAAGCTCGTCCTTCTCACCTTTGCCACGCTCACGCTGCCAGCTCTCGCCCAGGAGGCGGCCAAGGCGCCGGAGATCAAGATCGATTCCGCGCCGGTCAAGCCGCAGGCGGGGATCATCACCAGCTTCGCACCGATCGTGGAGAAAGTGGCGCCGAGCGTGGTGCAGATCAGCACCTCGAAGAACATCAAGCCGGGCTCGAACAGCGGACGGAACCGCCAGTTCGACGATCCATTTTTCCGCCGCTTCTTCGGGCTGCCTGACCAGGACGAAGACCAGCAACCCGACGCCGCGCCGCCGCAGCGTCGCGGTCGTGGCACTCCTCAGAAGGAAGCGCTCGGCCTGGGCTCGGGCGTCATCGTCACCGCGGAAGGTCACATCCTCACCAACAACCATGTGATCGACGGCGCGGACGACATCCTCGTGACGCTCGCGGGCGACAAACACGAATACAAAGCGAAGCGGATCGCGAACGACGCCGGCACCGACCTCGCGGTGCTGAAGCTCGAAACGAAACCCGCGCACCTCAAGCCGATCACCTTCGGTGACAGCGACAAGCTGCGCGTGGGCGACATCGCCATCGCCGTGGGCAATCCGTTCGGCCTCACGCAGACGGTGACGATGGGCATCATCTCGTCGATCGGGCGCAACGACATGGGGATCGTCGCTTACGAAAATTTCATCCAGACGGATGCGAGCATCAATCCGGGCAACAGCGGCGGCGCGCTCGTCGATATCGAAGGCCGGCTCATCGGCATCAACACCGCGATCTTCTCCCGCACCGGCACAAACGCCGGCATCGGCTTCGCGGTGCCGTCGAGTCTCGCGCATTCGATCATGGACAGCCTCATCACGAAAGGACGCGTCGTGCGCGGCTACCTCGGTGTGGGCATCCAACCGCTCGATGAGACGCTGGCGAGCCGCTTCAAGCTCAGCAGCACGGACGGCACGCTCGTAAATTCAGTCGAGCCGAAGAGCCCGGCGGAGAAGGCCGGCATCGAGGCGGGCGATGTGATCACCGAACTCAATGGCCACAAGATCAGCGGCCCGAGCGAACTGCGCATGACCGTGAGCAGCCTTTCGCCTGGCACGACGGTGGATGTGAAATACCTGCGCGACGGCAGCGAAAAAAAGGCGGCGATCATCCTCGCGGAACTGCCCGCCAACAAGCGCACTGCTGCCCCGACCGATGCGCCGGAATCGAAAGACCCCGATGTGCTCGACGGAGTGACCGTGGGCGACATCGATGCCGAGGCGCGCAAGAAATTCGAGATTCCCGAGGGCGCCAAGGGCGTCGTCGTGCTGGAGATCGACGATGAGTCCGCGAGCTACGCAGCAGGCATCCGGATGGGCGACGTGATCATGGAGATCGATCGGAAGTCGATCGGCTCCGCGAACGAAGCCGTCGAGATGAGCGAGAAGCTGAAGAAGGCGAAGGAAGTCCTGCTGCGCGTCTCGAGCAAGGGCGCGAGCCGCTTCGTGGTGGTGAAGGAAAACGAGTGACGAGGTGAACCTCGTCATCCTCGACGGCTACACCGCCAACCCCGGCGACCTGAGCTGGGATGAGTTCGCCGGGCTCGGCGCGCTGAGCGTGCGTGATCGCACGCCGGTCGAGCAAATCGCCGAGCAAGCTCGTGACGCGGAGATTGTGCTCACCAATAAGGCTCCGCTCGACGCCGCGACGATCGCCGCACTGCCGAAGCTGCGCTACATCGGCGTGCTCGCCACGGGGCACAACATCGTCGATTCCGCCGCCGCCCGCGCCCGCGGCATCCCGGTGTGCAACGTGCCCGAATACGGAACCGCCAACGTCGCGCAGGCGGTCTTCGCGCTGATCCTCGAACTGACCAACCGCACCGGCCACCATACCGACACCGTCCGCGCAGGCCGTTGGAGCGGGAGCATCGACTGGTGCTACTGGGACTTCCCGCTGGTCGAGTTGAGTGGGCGCACGCTCGGCATCGTCGGCTACGGACGCATCGGCGCAGCGGTCGCGCGGATCGGCGCGGCGTTTGGGATGAAGGTGCTAGCGCATCGGCGTTCGGGCATCCCCGCTGGCGAACCGGCACAGACCGCGAATTTCGACACCCTTTTCCGCGAGAGCGACGTGCTCACACTGCACTGCCCGCTCACGCCGGAGACGAAGCACCTCGTGAATGCCGAGCGCCTCGCGCAAATGAAGCCGGGCGCATTCCTCATCAACACCGCGCGCGGCCCCCTTATCGACGAACCCGCGCTCGCCACCGCGCTCGACGAAGGCCGCATCGCTGGCGCTGGCCTCGACGTGCTCAGCATCGAGCCTCCATCCGCGGACAATCCGCTCCTCACGGCGAGAAATTGCCTCATCACGCCGCACATTGCATGGGCCACACGCGAGGCGCGCGCGCGCCTGCTCTCCATCGCGGCGGAGAATATCCGCGCGTGGCAAACGGGTGCGTTGCAGAACGTCGTGAATCCAGCCTAGGGCACGCGTCCTGCACATTTGTCCCGGCTCATGATTCCCGACCTCCGCCGCACCCAGATTGCCTGCCTGCTCTTCTGCTCCGGCCTGTGCGCGCTGATTTATCAGACGGTCTGGCTTCGTGAATTCCGCCTCATCTTCGGCGCCTCGACGGCTGCGTCCGCCGCCGTGCTTGGGATTTTCATGGGCGGCCTCGGGCTCGGCAGCGCGTGGTTGGGAAAACGCGCCGAAGCCACGTTGCGGCCGTTGCTCTACTACGCAAATCTCGAACTGCTCATCGCGCTCGCGGCGGCGATCACGCCTGGACTCGTGTGGCTGGTCCGGCAACTCTACGCGGCGACCGGCGGCACGATGGTGCTCGGTCACGGCGCGGGCACGCTCGTGCGGCTGCTCCTCGCGTCGCTCGTGCTGATCGTGCCGACCTTTCTCATGGGCGGCACGTTGCCGGCCGCGGCGCGCGCGGCGCTGCGCGAAGAGGATCTCGGTCGGCGCAGCCTCGCGCTGCTCTACGGCTGCAACACGCTCGGCGCCGTCACCGGTGCGGCGCTCTCGACGTTCTGGCTCGTTGAGCATTTTGGAAATCGTCAGACGCTCTGGTTGGCGTGTGCGTTGAACGTCCTGGTGGCCCTCGTCGCGCGCGCGTTGGGTCGCGCGATGCCGGAGGTGGAAGCGAGTGTGCCTTCCACCGCGGAGGATCGTCGCGCCGGAGGGAGCTACCGGTTCGTCGTCGTCGCGGCGGCGCTGGTCGGCTTCGCTTTCATGCTCATGGAACTGGTCTGGTATCGGATGCTCAGCCCGATCCTCGGCGGTTCGACATTCACCTTCGGCCTCATCCTCGTCGTCGCGTTGCTCGGCATCGGGCTCGGTGGAGCCGCGTATTCACTCCGCGGGGCTCAGCGGCCCGCGCTGCTCAGCGGCTTCGCGCTTACGTGTGCGCTCGAGGCGGCGTGTCTCGCCGTGCCCTATGCGCTGGGCGATCGACTGGCGATGCTCGCGCTGACCCTGCGTCCGCTGGGCACGTTCGGCCTCGGTGGCCATGTGCTCGGCTGGTTCATCGTCTCGAGCATCGTCGTGCTGCCGGCGGCTATGGTGGCAGGCTACCAATTTCCGATGCTCATTGCGCTGCTCGGCGAGGGGCGCACCGGAGTCGCCCAACACACCGGGCAGGCTTACGCCGCAAACACACTCGGAGCGATCATCGGCTCACTCGCAGGCGGCTTCGGGCTCATGCCGCTGCTTGGCGCCGTCGGCGTTTGGAAAGCGGTGACGCTCGTCCTCGCCGCGCTCGCCGTGGCGGCAGCGGTGCAGCAGTTTCGCCGCGAGGTGCGCTCGGCCGTGGTGTCAGTCGGCATTGCTGCGGCCGCGGTGTTGCTGCTCTTTGCGACGGGGCCGACGGCCGGTTGGCGCCACAGCGGCATCGGCGCCGGACGCGCAGCCAAGGCGACAGAGAACCCGGTGCTGATGCGCGACCTCCGGGACTCTCATCGCCGCGCTGTGCTCTGGGAAGTCGATGGCGTCGAAAGCGGCGTCGGGATCAGTGCGCAGTCCGGCTTTGCGTTCGTGGTCAATGGCAAGGTGGACGGCCATGCCCGCATGGATGCCGGCACGCAGGTGATGAGTGGGATCATCGGTGCATTGCTGCATGGCGACGTGCGACGGAGCATGGTCATCGGACTCGGGACCGGCAGCACGGGTGGCTGGCTCGGTGCGGTGCCGACGATGGAGCGTGTGGATGTCGTGGAACTCGAACCCGCGATTCTCGAGGTCGCTCGCCGTTGCGCGCCAGTGAACCGCAGCGTGCTCGAGAATCCGAAAGTTGCCATCCACATCGGCGATGCGCGCGAAGTCCTGCTCGCGACGCCGGAGCGTTACGATGTGATCTTTTCCGAGCCCTCGAATCCCTACCGCGCCGGCATAGCGAGCCTGTTCACGCAGGATTTCTATCATGCCGTGATCGAGCGGCTGAAACCGGGCGGGATGTTCCTCCAATGGGTGCAGGCTTACGAGATCGACGCCGAAGCGATCCAGACCGTGTATGCGACGCTCGGCTCGGTCTTTCCGCAGATCCAGACGTGGCGCACGCAAGGCAACGATCTGCTGCTCGTCGCCACGCGCGAGCCGATCGCGCTCGATGCGGCGGCGCTGCGAGCGCGGATCGCTGGGGAGCCATTCAGCGCGGCCCTTCGCGACGTGTGGCGCGTGGATTCGCTCGAGGGGTTGCTCGCGCGCTTCCTCGGCAATGAGCAGCTCGCCCGGCGCATCGTCGATTCTGGCCACGCCGTCGCGACCGACGATCGCAACTCGCTCGAGTTTGGTTTCGCTCGTGGAATCGGCCGATCGAGGCGGGTCAACCTCGCGGACGAGATGGTGGTCTTCTCGCGGTCGGAGAAACTCAACCGTCCGTCGCGGCTGAGCGGGGAAGTGGATTGGGAAAAGGTCGGCATCGAAGAGGTCGCGTTCGAGGGGTGGTATCACTCCGACTCCGGGGCCGTGGAGAAGGAATCGGAGGCGCGGACGCATTGGCGGAACTTCCTCAGCCTCTATGTCGCGGATGAGCAACGGCGCGCGTTCGCCACCCTCCGCTCCAAACCGCTTCTGCCGCCGAGAGGGTTGATTCTCGACGCCGCTGCCGAGGTCCTCGCGCAGGCAGGGAGCGACCGGGCACTGCCGCTGATCAAGCAAGTCGCCGCCCGCCGCCCGAGCGATGCGGAAGCCCTGCGAGGCATCTTTCTGAGCACTCAGGATCGTTTTGCGGAGGCCGCGGATTGCTTCGCAGAAGCCTTCGTCGCATGGCGGAGTGACCCGTGGGCGCGGCCGGAACTCATGCGAAAGTCAGTCGCGACTGCAACAGCCCTCGCCGTGAAGTGCGGCGACCGTTCGCTCGCGCTGCGCATGTTCGGGGCACTCCGCGAGCCGTTTGCCGTGGAACTCGTGCGCGAAGCAAGAATCGCAGCCCTGGTCGAAATCGCGCCGCACACCGCGCCGGACCGCGCGAACCCACAACTGCGCGCGGCGCTCGCGAACTTTGGTCCGTATCCGCAGTGGACGAAAGATTTCCTGGCGCGCCGCGCCCGGGCGTATCGCGATCTGAACGACCCGCTCTTCGAGCAGGCCGCGCTCGATCTTCGCGAGTTCCTCGACCTCGAACCGGCGCGTTTCGACACCAGCCTCCAAAAGCCGAAGGCCGGCGCAACTCCCGTGGACGAACCGGAAGTCCCGAGTCGCTAGTTCGCGGCGGCGGGCAACGCTGCCAGCGCGGAGTCGAGCGCCATGAGCAGCGCGCGCATCGTGCCGGGCGTCTCGTCGCCCATGTTCGAGATGCGGAAGGTCTTGCCCTTGAGCTTCCCGTATCCGCCGTCGAGCACGATGTCGTGCTTGTCCCGGAGCACCTTCAGCATCGCGGCCACGTCGATGTTCAGGTTGTTGGCTACGCACGTGAGCGACTTCGAGCGGAAGCCCTCGGGAGCGAAGAAATCCAACCCGCGCGCCTTCACCCACTCGTGGACGAGCGCGTTATTCTCCGCGTGCCGTGCGTGGCGGGACTCGACGCCTTCGGTGAAGATGTCGTCGAGCTTCGATTCGAGCGCGTAGATGTGGCTGATCGACGGCGTGCTCGGCGTCATGAACTCGGCGGCGTTCTTTTTGAACTCGATGAAATCGAAGTAGTAGCCGCGCCCTTTCACCTGCTCGGCCCGGGCGATGGCGCGCTCGCTGGCGCTGAAGAGCGCGAGCCCCGGCGGCATCGCGAGCGCCTTTTGCGAACCGGTCAGCAGCACGTCGAGACCGAGTTCGTCCATCGGGATCGGCATCGCGCTGAACGACGAGACGCTATCGACGATGAGCATCACGTCCGGGAATTCGCGCACCGCCGCCGCGATCTCCGCGAGCGGCGACATCACGCCGGTCGAGGTCTCGTTGTGGATGAGCGTGACCGCATCGAACCCACCCGCCTTCAACGCATCGCGCACGGCTTCGGGACGGATCGGCTGGCCCCACTCGACTTGCAGCGACACCGCGTCCTTGCCGCACTTTTTCGACACATCGAACCACTTGTCGGAAAACGCGCCGCACATGCAGTTGAGCACCTTGCCGGTGCCGACGAGATTGCGGATCGATCCCTCCATCACGCCCCACGCGCTGGAGGTGGATAGGAAGACCGGTTGCTTCGTCCCGAAGAGCGTCTGGAGCCGCGCATGGATGCGTTCGTAGAGCTTTTTGAAGTCGCCGCTGCGGTGACCGATCATCGGCTGGCAAAAGGCGCGGAACGTTTTCTCGCTGACTTGGACGGGTCCGGGAATGAAGAGCTTGGGCATTGGGAAGTGAGTGGTCGGTTCGCTGGCCTCGACCGGTTTCGGCGCGAGGGAGGGCGGATGTAGCAGCGGCCCGGGTGCCGCTCAACCCCGAAGCGCGGAACCTCTCCATCGGAATAAAATTCACTGGCTCTAGCCGCAGATCCGGCGCTGCGAGAGCCCAAAGCGAACGGTGACCTCGTGCATGGCAGAACGGCGTGCTTTGGGCTTCAGAATTTTTTTGCAGCAGTTCCTTGAGGACCATGGCGTCCAGAGCCTGCTCGGCGTCGAACTTCTTGAGCTGAGAACGTCTCCGCAGGCCGCGCGTTCCATCTTGGCAAAATCCTCGCGCGGCGGGGCGGCACCCGGTTCACTCGCCGCGTAATCTGCCATGAAGAACACCCGCCTGCTCCTCCTCCTCGGACTCCTGACGCTGGTTTCCCACGCTGCCCCGCCGATCCCCGATGCGCTGAAGCCGTGGGAGGAATGGGCGACCTGGAACGACAAACATCGCTGGTGCCCGACGCCTTACTCGGATGCGAAGAAGCCGCTCTGCTTCTGGCCGTCGCGCATGGGGCTGCAAGCGGAGCGCACGGGCGGGAAGTTCGACCTCGTGGTCACGGTCTTCGGTGAGACGTGGGTGGCGCTGCCGGGGAGCGCGGAGGTGTGGCCGCAGGAGGTGAAGGCGAATGGCGCTCCGGTCGCGGTGGTCGAGCACGAGGGGGCGCCGGCGGTGCGGCTTTTCCCCGGCACGATGCGGATCGAGGGCGCGTATCGCTGGAGCGAAGTGCCGCAGCGCATCGCGATCCCGCGCGAGATCGGCATCCTCGCGCTGGTGCTCGACGGGCAGCCGGTCGAGGCGCCGGTGTGGGATGCGCAGGGTTTTCTGTGGCTGAAGCGGGACGGCTCGACCGAGGAGGCGGACAAGAACTTCCTCGCGGTGAAACTCTACGCGGCGCTGGAAGACGGCATCCCGCTGTGGCTGCGCACAGAGATCGAGCTGACGGTCTCCGGCAAGAGCCGCGAGGAGGACCTCGGCACGATCCTGCCGGAAGGCTGGCGGCTCGCGGCGATCGAGAGCGCGATCCCGCTCGCCATCGATGACGCGGGCCGGGCGAAGGCGCAGGTGCGCGCGGGCAAGTGGACGCTGCGCGCCGACGCGTTCCGCTTCGATAACCCGAAGGAAGTCCGCTACGCGCCGGGCGCGAAGCCGGCGGTGGGGGAGCAACTCGTCGCCTTCCGCGCGCGGCCGGAGTTCCGGATCGTGGAGATCGCGGGCGCGCCGTCGATCGACGTGTCGCAGACGACCTTCCCCGAGAAGTGGCGCGAGCTGCCGGTGTATCGCTGGGAGACGGGCACGGCCTTCCGGATCGAGGAGCGGATGCGCGGCATGGGCGATCAAAAGCCCGCGGGGCTCACGATCTATCGCGACTTGTGGCTCGACGAAGACGGGCGCTTTCTCACCTTCCGCGATTTCTTGATCGGTGACATGCAGCAGACATGGCGACTCGACGCCGCCGAGGGACAAGACCTTGGTTCGGTCCGCAGCGGGAGAGGCAAAACGGGGCAAGGCCAACTCATCACGCGCAACCCGCAGACCGGCGCGCCTGGCGTCGAAATCCGCACACGCAGCCTCGTCCTCCAAGCTACGGGTCGTATGGCACGCACCACTGAATTCCTCGCCACCGGCTGGCGCTCCGACGCCGACAAGCTGACCATCGAGCTCAACCTCCCTCCTGGCTGGCGTCTCTTCGCGCTCTTTGGCGCCGACTGGGTGGTGGGCGACTGGCTGACCGCGTGGACGCTGCTCGACCTCTTCCTCCTTCTCGTCTTCTCCCTCGCCGTCGGTCGTTTGTGGGGAAAAGCCGCGGGCCTTCTCGCCTTCATCGCCTTCGGCCTCGCCTATCACGAACCCGATGCGCCGCGTTACCTCTGGCTCGTCCTGCTCGTCCCGCTCGCGCTCCAGCGCGTGGTTCCGGAAGGCTGGGGCAAACGCCTCGTAACGATTGGGAAGGGGATTGCCATCGCGGCTTTCCTCCTCGTGCTCGTCCCCTTTGTCGCGCAGCAGGTGCAGCAGGCCTTGTATCCGCAGATGGAGCGCATCGGAGTCGATCGCCGATTGGGGGCGATGACGAGTGCGGATTCATTCGCGCCTGACGACGAATCGAATGCGACAAGGCAAGCTACCAATGCACCTGCCGAGGCTCAAGTTGATCGCGAGCGACCGAGCGTGAAGCAGCGGATCAACGAGGTTGTTACAACCAGCGACTACGACAGTGTCAGCCGCAGCAAGCAGGCAGTCTCGAAAGACAACCTCCTCTACGACGCGAAGGCCCGAATCCAAACCGGGCCCGGTGTGCCGGAGTGGAAGTGGCGAGAGGTTTACTTTGGCTGGAACGGGCCAGTGACGGCGGCGCAGCAGGTGAAGCCCGTGCTCATCCCACTCGCAGTGGAGCGGGTGCTGACCGTGCTGCGCGTCGTGCTGTTGCTCGCGCTCGTGGCGCTGTTGCTCGGTGCTCGCAAGCTCGGCAGCACGGTCTTCCGCGCGAGCGGGAAGGCGGCGGCGCTGCTCGCGTTCGGGTTCACGATCGCGAGCGCGTCGGCGCAGACGGAGATCCCGGATCAGCCCACGCTCGACACTCTGCGCGAGAGGTTGCTCGAAATCGCCGACGCTTACCCGCATGCCGCGGACATCCCGTCGGTCGCGCTCACGCTTGCGGACCGAAAGCTCACGATCGACGCGGAGATTCACGTGGCGATCCGCACCGCCGTGCCGCTGCCGGGGAAGCTGCCCGCGTGGTCGCCGCTCACGGTGCTCGTGGACGACAAGCCCGAGGTCGCGCTGCGTCGCGATGATGGATTCCTCTGGCTCGTGCTCGAAGCAGGCGTCCATCGCGTCCATGTCGAAGGCTCGCTGGCGAACGTGACCGAGTGGGAGTGGACCTTCGCGCTCAAGCCGCGGCAGGTGAAGATCGACGCGCCCGGCTGGACGATCAGCGGCGTGAAGCCGGACGGTGTGCCCGAGGCGCAGGTCTTCTTCGCGCTGAAACAAAAGGCCGCCGCCGGTGCCGCGACTTACGACCGGCAGGAAGTGCAGACGATCGCTGCGATCGATCGCAGCCTGGAACTCGGCCTCATCTGGCAGGTGCGCACGACCGTGACGCGCCTCTCGCCGGTGGGGAAAGCGGTCGCGCTCCGCGTGCCGCTGCTGCCGGGGGAGAACGTGCTGTCTTCCAACGCCATCGTGAAGGACGGCTTCATCGAAGTGCGGCTCGGCGCGCAGGAGCAGTCGGCATCGTGGGAGAGCGGCCTCGCGACGGTGAATGTGCTCAAGCTCGCGACGCGCGCCGAGGATGCGTGGGTGGAGCGCTGGCGGCTCGTCATCTCGCCGGTCTGGAATCTCGCGATCAGCGGACTCGCGCCGGTCTTCGAGGCCGAAGTGCAGCCGCTGACGACCAGCAACTCAACCATCCGCGCGAGCGGCGGCGACTTGATCCCGACGTGGCAGCCGTGGCCGGGCGAGAGCGTGGAGCTGGCGGTCAGTCGACCGGATGCGATCGCGGGCACGACGATCACCGTGAGCCGCGGCACGCACACGATCGCGCTCGGCAAGCGCCAGCGCACTTCGCAGCTCGATCTCTCGCTGCGGTGCAGTCTTGGCGAAGACTTCCTCGTGGAGTTGCCCGTCGACGCCGAGATCACCGCGCTCACGCACAACGGCAAGGCGATCCCCGTGCGCAAGGACGGTGGCAAACTCATCATCCCGGTGCGCCCTGGCGAGCAGACCGTGAGCATCGGATGGAAGACGAACGTCGCGCTGGGCCTGCGCGCGCAGGCCGGCGAGGTGCGGCTGCCGGTCGAAAGCGCGAACGTGGAGACGACGATCAACGTGCCGGACGACCGGTGGGTCTTGTGCGCCGAAGGGCCGAGGCGTGGGCCGGCGGTGCGGTTTTGGGTGATTGTCGTCTGCTCGCTGCTCGCCGCCGTCGCGCTCGGGCGCATCGCGCTTTCGCCGCTGAGCAAGACCGCGTGGATGCTGCTCGCGATCGGCCTCACGCAAGTCCCGCTGGCCGCCGCGCTCGCGGTCGTCGGCTGGCTGTTCTTCATCGCGTGGCGCGGGAGCGACGGCTTCCAGCGACTCGGCCGGTGGAGCTACAACCTCTGGCAGTTCGTGCTCATCGCGCTGACCGCCGCGTCGCTCGCCATCCTGCTCACCGCCGTCGGCGAAGGACTGCCCGGCAGCCCGGAGATGTTCATCACGGGAAATGGATCGACGAGCAGTTCGCTCCGCTGGTTCCAAGCCCGCAGCGACACGCTCCTCCCGCGCCCGGCTTTGCTCTCCATCTCGATCTGGTGGTATCGCTTCGCGATGCTCGCGTGGGCGCTGTGGCTCGCCGCGTCGCTCATTCGCTGGCTCCGGCTCGGGTGGGTGAATTTCAGCGCAGGCGGGTTCTTCCGGCGGAAGCCGAAAGCCGCCGTCGTGGTGCCACCGCTCCCGGCGAAGCCGTAAGCGCGGGTGGAAGTGCCGACGCCTTCGAGTTTCAAAAACGGTTCATGGCCCGGAGGGAAAGCGGAGATTAGGAGCCTGTCGGACTTACCAAGCGCGGCGAGCGCGACGGCGAGGCAGCGCAGGATATTTGCCGGCGATAGCGCATCGGAGGACGCAGCGGCGGCACCGGGAGGAGCGCGAGTTGCGCACGCGGCGTGAGGATGGCGATGGGGCGGCGCCCGGGCCCGGCGCAGCCGTTTGCCGTTGTAGGCCAGCGCCACCAGTTGCCATTCACCGCTGACTTTTTCCACTCCGCGCAGTGTGAACTGCCGGAGCCGAGCGGAGCGAGACCGCCTGCCGCAGGCAGCCCGTAGGGCGGGCGCGGAGGCGCCCGGCAACCCGAGCGCGCGTTTGATGATTCCGAAGACCGGTTCCACGCGTCGTCTGCCGACGCGCGTAGATGGCCCGGCCTTCCTCGCTTTGGAGTTTCGCTTTCATCGCGACCAGCCGCGGGTCTTTGGGCTCGACGGGGTTCTCGCGCCGCCCATCCGCAGGTCGAAAGTCGTAGCGGCGTTGCGCCAGGGTCGCTTCGGCGGCCACCGCGCAATAGACATCCACTCCGCTCTCCATCACGCGGC
>VFJQ01000177.1 GCA_009885995.1 Verrucomicrobiota bacterium | reverse complement strand
GCGCTGGAGGCTTGCTTGCGCAGCCACTGCAGATCTTCGACCGACGGTGCAGGAGAACGAGCGATGCGCATCCTTCTACTCTCGCCACTCCCGCCCCTCCAGAAAAGACACACGTTACACTTATTGCGAAGCACTACACTAGCGAACCGCTGCCGCCGGGGCAAGCCTGCGAGTGCGGAGGGTTTACCTCGGCGCCTGCCAGTGCTCGTCGAAGAATCCCGCGCCGTAGATCAAGCCGGGAGCGGAGTCGTCGGGTGGCGTGCGCAGATCGACCAGCGCCCAGTCGGGGAGCTTCGGCGTCTGCATCGAGTTCGAGGTGCGCGCGCCCATGCGGAAGGTAAACGAGGAATTGATGACAACGTAACGGCCCCAGTGGAGCGGGTGTGGGTAGATAATCACCGGCGCATAGATCTTCGCGTCGAGTTGGTAAGCGCCGAGTTCGACCGTGTCTTTTGTCCACCTGAGCGGTAGCCCCGGCAGCACTTTCGCGAGCACGGCGTTGCTGCCCGGATCGCCCCACAGCACGAGGTTCGCATTGGCGATGTCGTCGGGCGTGAGCGCGGTGTCGTCCTTCACGATCGCGTCGCCACGAAAGACGCGGCGCCATTCAGTGATCGCACGCTCGAGTTCGACCTTCGCCCATTCGGTCGTGAGCGAGTTCTGCGCTTTGCCGGTCGGGCGGACGAAGATGAAGCGATCGAAGAAGGCGTCGTCGATGGGGCCGGTCATTCCGTGTTTTTTCGACAGAACCATGTTGTCCGAGACTCTCGCGTTCGGGTCCGCCCAAGAGTTGCCTTGCTTCATAACTGCGAAGATCCATGAGTCCCCAACCGCTGGACCGACCAGTTCAGTGCCGTCGATGATCACTCGCGGCGGGTGCGTTTTGTCGAGCGGGATGGGCGCGCCTTCCATCTTCAGCGTGAAGGCGGCGACATTCTTCGTCGTCACTTTGATCGTCCCTTCATCCACGATCTGCGCGTCGATCTCCGCGCGTTCCCAGTGCTTCTCCAGCGCGTCGAGCGTCACCCACTTCATCGTGTGGTAGCGCAGCGTGTAGGTGACGAAGCGCACGCGCGACGGGATCGGCTCGCGGCCTTTCGCGGCGAACGCATCCACCTTGTCGGCCACGATCTTCTTCGCGCCGGGCTCGTATTTGTGGCCGGTCTTCGGACCGATGATGTGCTCGATCGTCACGCCTTCTTTCGCCGCGGCGGCGGCCATGCGATCGGCAGCGGCCTTCTGCCCGTCGTCTTCGCCGGAATAGGCGACCGGGTGCGTGTTGAAAAGATTCAGCACCGCGATGTCCGCGTCGTAGTGCCGCCACAGCACCTGCTCCCACCACGGCACGAACGGCTTCCCCTCCTTGAAGACGCCCGCGTATTCCGCCGTCTCGGTGAAGCCCGCGCCGGGATTGATCGCGGCCCACAGCCCGGCGTGATGCACGCCGAGATGCCACGCGCTCGCGCCGCCCATGCTGAAGCCGCGCAGCACGAGCCGGTTTGCGTCGATCGGATAGTGCTGCTGCACATGCGCCATCGCTTCAAAGGCATCGGTCTCGCCGGCAAATTTCGTCGCGTTGCAAAAGCGTCCATAGGGGTGCAGCACGAACGCGCCCTCGGGCGTGAACTCGCTCGGCGACTTCATCCGGCCCGCGATGAAGGCCAGTTCGGTGTTCGTGTCGCCGCGACCGTGGTGCCAGATGTCCAGCCGCCGCGGCGTCTTGTCGTCCGCTTTCCAATCCGCTGGCACCACAAGACCGTAAGGCTGCACCGAGTCGTCGATCCGTGAGCGGAAGCCGCGCACCACGAGCCCCGTCGCGCTCGTCCACGAATGCGTGCCCGCCGCGAGTTCGTCTGTGCGCTTGCGGCCTTCGGCCAGAAGATCGCGCGCCGTCTTCACGTGCTTCACGTCCATGAACTCGTCGTAGCGCAGCGCCCAATCGACGGCCTTGTGGAAGATGATCACGTCGGGCAGCAGCGCGTTGCTGCGCAGATTATCGATCTGCGCACCGAGCTCGGCGACCCCGCGCGTCAGCTCCGCGCGGTCAGCATCGGGGATCGGCTTGCCGGCGGGCGGGACTTGTTTCTGCGTGGTCGGCTGAGCGAGGGCCAGGGAAGAGACGAATAGAAGGAGAGCGAGGGTGCGGCACATAATTGGGGGTTGGAAGTTTTGGGGCCTATTCGGCAGGCGCAGACGAGCGCGCCCGGATCCTTTTCACGAGGAGAACGATGCCGGCGAGGTAGAAGAAGTAGGAGATGTAAACCATCACGGCTTGCGTCAGCCACAACACGCGGCGCATCTGGACGGAAAGAACGGTGATGCGCCACTCGGCATCGACCTTCATGGCAAGATAGTAGAGCCCAACACCGAATCCGCACGCCGCTCCGAGAGCGAGAAACAGGAGGAACTGGTCTTGGCGATGACGCCGGTAGGTAAGGCAGAGAAGTATCGCTGCGACCGCGTTCACGAGCGGGTCCATCAAGCCGCTAAGGTTGGCGTGAAGTTGGAGCAGTTGCGCCACTTGGAGGGGATTACTTCCAGCCCTCGTTGAAGAACCCCGCGTCGTAGATCAGCCCGGGCCACTTCGCGTCGGCGGGGGTGCGGACATCGACGATGGCCCAGTCGGGGAGCTTCGGGGTCTGGTCGCTATTATTCAGCAGCGCGAATTCGCGGAAGGTGTGGCCGCTGTTGATGACGATGTATTTCTGCGGGTTGAGCGGGTTGGGGAAGATGAGGATCGGGGCGTAGTGCGCGGCGTCGAGCGAGTAGCCGCGGAAGTCTATCTTCTCCTTGCTCCACTTGAGCGGGAGCTGGGCGGCGATCTTCTTGAGCACGGCGTTCGACGACGGGTCGCCCCACAGCACGAGGTTGTTGTTCTTGATGTCGTCGTCGCTGATCGCGCTGTCGTCCTTCACCGGTGCATCGCCGCGGAAGACGCGGCGCCAGGACCAGAGCGCATGATCGAGCTCGCTCTTCGCCCACGCGCCGACCGTGGCGTTGAGCGGTTGGCCGGTGGGGCGCACGTGGAGGAAGGACGACATGAACGCGTGATCCACAGGGCCGCACATGCCGGGGCGCTTGCCGTCGGTCGGAGCGTCGGCGCTTTGCCATTTGCCCGCGGTCTTGCGCAACGTGGCCGCGCCGCTTTCGAGCGCGAGCGCGGTGCCATCGATGACGAGCTTCTTCGCCGTCGCGCCGGGGGTGAGGCGGAGCGCGGAGATATTCTTCGTCTTCACGGTCAGCGTGTCCTTGTCGGTCGCCGCGTCGATGTCCGCGCGCTCCCACGACTTCTCCATGCCGAGGATCTCGACCCACGCGCGTTTCGGATAGATGAGCGAGTAGGTGGTGTAGCTCACGCTCTTCGGCATCGGGTCGCGGCCTTTCACGAGCGCGACTTCGACGGCCTTGTTGATGACCGGGATGGCGTCGGGGTGATACTTGTGCGGCGTGTCGGGGCCGATGATATGCGTGAAGGCCTTCTTCTCCTGCGCGGCGTAGCGCAGCATGATGTCGGCGGCCTGCTTCTGCCCGTCGATCTCGCCGGAGTAAGCGATCACCGGCATCCCGGCGACGTTGCGCGCGACGATGGTCGCGTCATACCAGCGCCAGAGCTGGCGCTCCCACCACGGCGGCGGCGTGGCGCCTTCCGCGTAGAGCGTGCGGGCGAAGAACTCTTCCGTCTCCGCGAAGCCCGCGCCCGGCGCCGCGGCCGCCCAGTCGCCAGGATGATGAAACGCGAAGTGCCAGCACGCCGCGCCGCCCATGGAGAAGCCGCGGATGACGAGGCGATTCTCGTCGATCTTGTAGTGCTTCCGGATGTCCGCGAGCGCCTCGAACAAATCCATCTCGCCGGCGAAGTGGTTCGCGCAGCAGTAGCGGCCGTAGAGATGGCACACGATCGCGCCTTCCGGCACGAACTGACCCGCGTCCTTCTGCCGCCCGGCGATGAAGTCCAGCTCCGTCAGCTTCTCCCCGCGGCCGTGAAACCAAAAGTGCAGCGGGCGCGGCTTCTCCTCGCCGGGCTTGAAGTCGGGCGGCACCACCAGCCCGTAAGGCTGCACCGAGCCATCGATCGCCGAGCGATACCCGCGCACCACGAGCCCGGTCGCGCTGTTCCACGCGGGCTTGCCACCGGCGGCGTCTTTCGCCCGCGCCTGGCCTTGCAGCAGGAAGCCGCGCGCGATGTCGAACTGCTTCACGTCGAGGAATTCCTCATACTTCAGCGCCCACGCGACGGCCTTGTGGAAGATCTCCACGCTCGGCACTTCGGGATTGGCACCGAGCTTCGCGACATCCGCACCGAGCGCGTCGATGCCGGCTTGTAGCTCCGTCTTCACCGCATCCGGCACGGGCACTCCGGGCGGCGGCACGGGACGGACGACAGGTTCCGCGGCAAAGGCGAGTGTGCTGGCGACGATGAGGAAGGGAAGGGAGCGAAGCATGGAGCGGGTGACGGGTGAGTGGAGGATGAACGAGGCGAGCAGCGCAACGCCATTCACCATTCACGATTCACTTTGGTGCCAACGGCGCGGGCGTGTCCGTGCCGGGTGGAAGTGTGCGTGTGGCGAACTCGGCGAACTCGGCCAGCTCGGCGATCTGCCGCAGGATGCCAACAGGGAAATACGTCTCGGCTTGAGGAGGCACGCTGAAGATCGCGAAAATCCGGGTGAGGCAGCTCGGGAAGGCTTTTCCCCTCACCGGAAAGTGGGTCAGCCAAGTCAGGAATGGTTTTCCGCTTACCGGAAAGACGTTCCCCACTATGCCGGATGGGTTTCGGGTCACCGGAAAGACGTTCCCGACTTTGCCGGACGAGTTTCCGCTCACCGGAAAAGGGTTCCCGACCTGGCACTCCGAGCGTCCGGCGGGCTGACGCCCGCGCCGTTTTAGCAACGCGCTCATTGGAGCGGAGCGACAAAGCCTGCCGCAGGCAGCCCGAAGGGGCGCGCGGAAGCGCCGAGCAAAGCGCGCGTTCCACCGTCCCTCGGCACCCCCGCCCGGATGCGCTCCACTGCGGGGCACCCTCCATGAAGACCCGCTTCCTCCCGCTCCTCGCCATTGGTGCTTTCGCTGCCCGTGCGGCCACAGTGCAAATCGCGGGCGTCATCTCGGATGACTCCGGCGCGCAGATCTCCCAGTGGCGCACGGCGGCCACGCCGAAGACGCTCGATGCGGATGGGGACCATCTTTTCGGCACCACAGCGCGGCTGCTCTTTGGCGTCGGGCAGTTTGGGTAGGGCACGGTGTTTAGGTTCGATAGCTCGGACCTCATCGTCGGCCCCTATGACGGCGCCATCGGCATGGACCTCGGCACCGAGCCGCCCGCCGGGGCCGTGCCCGATCCCGGCACCACCGCGCCGGAGTTCACCCTGCGCACCACCAGCGGCGGCAAGCTGGAGGTGGTCTGGACCAAGGGCGTCTTCGACGGGGTGAAGCTGCAGTTCGACCTCGGCGCTGCCGGCACGCAGAACAACATCGACCTGCGCCCGAACTACACCCTCGGCTGGATGCCCGCTACCGGCACCGCTGCGATGATCAAGGTGCGCCTGATGTATATCTACAAGGGCGAGGACTTCGGCAGTTGGAGCCCGTGGCAGAGTTGGACGCTCACCGTCGTGTAGGTCAGCAGTCGCTCATCCAACCCTCCGGGTGGCGATTCACCCGGAGGGTGGGTGGGGGATGGGCTTGTTCCGTTCGCCCTCCGGGCTGTGCGCATTCACGTTGGGACGGGAGGCGTTCCCCCCGGAAAGGATAGCGCGGAAATAGGGTTACACCCGACGCGGATTCCCTACATCCCGCCCGCGCCTGCATGGGATGACCAGCATCCGGAGACGCCGTTTGCGTCTCCGATCTGGGAGGTATTCGACCATCCACTCACCCGCACCACGCTTCAGCGACCCACGACCATGCAAACCATCCGCCACCTCACCCTCGCGCTCTTCGCCCTGCTCGCCGCCGGGCTGTCTGCCTCCGCGCAGGCGCAGGCGACGCTGCTGCACTCCATCCCCGCGCCGCCGGTGGGCGTGCAGGGTGGGGCGCTGCTCGGGAGCAGCGTGGCGGTGGATGGGGGCTTTACCGTCGCCGGGGCTCCCTACGATGACCTCGGTGGGGCGGGCGCCGGGGTGGTGAAGGTGTTCGATTCGACGAGCGGGGCGCTGCTCTTCGTGCTGGCCAATCCCAGCCCGGCGGAGGGTGACTACTTCGGCATCTCGGTGGCGATCTCCGGCACGTGGGTGGTGGTGGGGGCTCACAAGGACGGCACGGCAGCGACCGATGGGAGCGCCTATGTGTATGACCTGAGCAGCGGGACGCCGACGGTGCCCTTAGCCACGCTGAACAATCCCAGCCCGGCGAACTTTGACAGCTTCGGCTCCTCGGTGGCGATCTCCGGCACGCGGGTGGTGGTGGGGGCTCGCAATAACGACTCGGGAGCTACCGGGAGCGCGTATGTGTATGACCTGAGCAGCGCCACGCCGACGGTGCCCGTGGCCACACGCCGCGCCTTCGCGGGGACGCTGGCGGACTACACCAGCCTCGCCGAGGTGACCGATGCCAACCCAACGATGGTGACGCAATCGCCCGTGCCCGGCTCGCCGCCGCCGCCCGGCGTGCTGACGGTGACGCTCACCGCCAAGGACGCCGAGGGGAACGAGGCGAGCACGACCTTCCTGCTCGATGTGCGCCCGCTCGCGGCAGTGACGGAGAAGTTCCTTGCCAAGGGCGAGCCCGTGCCCGATCGCGACACGCTGGGCATCCCGGGTGGACCGCCAAACGACGCGACCCTCGCGAGCTTCGGCGTGCCGTGCATCGATGAAGACGGCAACATCTCCTACCTCGCGAAGTGGACCAGCGCGGCCGGCGGGAAGAGCGCCGGGCTATTCCACAACTCGACCTGCCTGCTCGGCCTCGGCGGCGATGCGCAGCCCGTGCCGGACGCAGCCGTCAAGACGCTCGGCGATCCGGTCGGCTCGGCCGATCACGTCGCGCTGCTCGGCACGATCTCCGGCGTGCCGAAGTCGAAGGCGGCGGTGGTCTTCAGCAATGCGAGCGGGGGCCGCACGCCGCTGGTGATCGCGCAGGCGGGCACCGTCGCGCCGGGCGCCGACGGCTCGCTGCCGGTGGGCGGGGCGAAGTTCAAGACGTTCAAGGCGGTCGCGATCGCTGGCGATGCGGTCGCGATCTTCGCGCAGCTCAGCGGCGGCACGGGCGCGGAGAGGGCGAGCGCGGCCAATGACTATGGGATTTGGCTGCAAGACGGCACGCACTCGCTGCGGCTCGTGCTGCGCGAGGGGCAGAACACGACGATCGCCCGCGTGACGGATTCCGCGCCCACGACCGGCACGACTTTCAGTGTGCTGAAAGATCCGGTGTTCGCCGACGGCGACGGCATCGCTTTCCCCGCCACGCTCAAGGCCACGCCCACGGTCAAAGGCCTCGCCACCGCGACGCTATGGTGGAAGCCGCTCTTCGGCGGGCTCACCCTGGTGGCGCAAGGCGGCGCCCCGGCGAGCGGGCTGCCCGGTTCGCAGTGGAAGGCGTTCACCTCGCTCGCCATCGCCGGCGGCGGTCGCGGGCCGATCTTCGCCGCGACGCTCGTGCCCGGCCAAGGCGACGTGACCAAGGCGAGTGCGAGCGGGGTGTGGGCGTGTGACTTCACCGGCGCGGTGCGCCTGCTCTTCCGCACCGGCGACACGAACATCATCGCTGGCAAGACGCTCAAGAGCTTCACGCTGCTCAATGCTACGCGCGGCAGCACGGGCGTGACGCGGAGCTTCAACGACGCGGCGCGAGTGGTGTGGCTGGCGACGTTCAAGGAAGACAAGAGCACGGCGATCATCCGCACCGAGGTGCCGTAGGAGCGGCGACATTCCTGTCGCCGTCCGGCCTGTGCGCGCAGCGCGGCGCTTCCCCCGATGGAGATGTGGCGCTGCGCGCGGCTCGTGCGACGGCGACAGGAATGTCGCCGCTCCCTGGGCCACTCACCACTGGATCACACTCGCCGCCCACGTGAGCCCGCCGCCGAAGACGACGAGCAGCACGTAATCGCCGACCTTCATCCGCCCGGTGCGATTGGCCTCATCGAGCGCGATGGCCACGGCGCCGGCGCTCGTGTTGCCGTAGCGGTCGAGGTTGATCATGAAGCGCTCCATCGGCACTTTCATGCGGTCGGCGATGGCTTCGATGATGCGCAGGTTTGCCTGGTGCGGGATGATGCAGGCGAGGTCTTCGGGATCGAGGTTCGCGTCGGCGAGCGCTTTGTTGGCGGCGTCGAGCATCGAGGTGACGGCGTGCTTGTAGGTCTCCTTGCCCGCCATCTTGATGCAGTTGAGCCGTTCGCCGGTCTTTTCATCCACCGCGGGAAAGCGCGAGCCGCCGCCGGGGATGTAGAGGATGTCGGAAAGCCCGCCATCGCTCGCCATGAACGTGCTGATGACGCCGTGTCCGCCGCCGCGATGCCGCAGCACCGCCGCGCCGGCGCCGTCGCCGAAGAGCACGCAGGTGTTGCGATCGGTCCAGTCCACGATCGAGGTGAGCTTGTCCGCGCCGATCACGAGCACGGTGTCGTAGGTGTGCGAGGTGATGAACTGCTGCGCGATCTCGATCGCGTAGAGGAAGCCCGCGCACGCCGCGCTCACGTCGAAGCAGGCCGCGTTTTTCGCCCCGATCTTCTGCTGCACAAAGCACGCGGTGCTCGGGAAGAACATGTCGGGCGTGACGGTGGCGACGATGATCAGGTCCACCTCGTCCGCGCCGATGCCCGCATTCTCCAGCGCCGCCTGCGCCGCGTTCGCCGCGAGGTCGCTCGTCGCTTCACCTTCTGCGCAGACGCGCCGCTCCTTGATGCCGGTGCGCGAGACGATCCATTCGTCGCTGGTTTCGACCAGCTTCGTGAGTTCGGCATTGGTGAGCACGCGCTCGGGCAGGTAGCTGCCGGTGCCGATGATGGAGACGGTGCGCTTGGATTGTTGGGCGCGCGTGCGCGGATTCGGAGTGCTCATGGAGATGTGACGCTTTTATCACAATGCGAAGCGCCTGCGAGGCAAGCGTCAATCTCGCCGCCAGTGGATCAGTTCAGGGAGTCGGCTCCCGGGGCGGCGGTGCGGGCGGATCCGAGCCAGGCGGCAGTGTGCAGGCTGCGAACTCGGCGATGCCGGCGGCGGCGCGGCGGAGGTCGGGATAAGTTTCGTCGGCACCCGCTTTGCCGAGGCGCTCGCGGCGGGCGGTGAATTCGGCGCCCTCCGGTTGCCACAGCCCGACGAGGATCCGGGCGGAGGGCAACTGGACGCGCAGGCGTTTGCAGAGCGCCCGCGCGGCGATGGTGGAAACCGGTGGCACCGACGAGATGCAGACGATCGACGGCGCGAGGGCCACGGCTTGCTCGAGGGCTTCGCCTGCGAGCAGCTTCGATGAAAGCACGGTGGCCGCGACGCCGGACTGCGCGAGCACTTGTGCGAGCAAGAGCGCGGCGAGTTCGTCTCCTTCGTGGCTGGCGGGGATGCAAAGGATCTGCGGCGCGGCGGCATCGGATTCGGCGCGTGGCTCGGCGAGGTCGGCGATGATCTGGCGCAGGATGTGGCAGGCGTCGGCGCGCGCGACTTCCGAGAGCACGCCCGCGCGGAAGTCCGCCTCGACATTGCGCAGCGCCGGAAGCACGGCCTCGTCGAAAGCGGCGAGCGCGCCCTGCTCGCGCACGTGCCGTTCGATGATATCGCTCGCCTCCTCTTCGTTGAGCGCGAGCAGGCGTTGGTAGAGGCGGTCGCCGGGCGCGATCGAAGGCTTGTCGCCCATCAGCAGATCGAGGAAGGCGAGGTCGGGCAGATATTTTCCGGCCACGGCGAGACAGACGGTCAGCGGGGTCGCCAGCACGAGTCCGACGCCACCCCAGAGCCACGTCCAAAAGAGCGCGGAGACGATGACGGCGAGCGGGGAGATTTCCGTGCTCGCGCCGTAGAGCCACGGTTCGACGACGTTGTTCGATATGAGTTCGCAGACGATAAAGAGGCCGACGGTGAGCAGCGGTTGGGTCCACGATTCGAAGACGGCAAGCGAGAGCGCGATCGGAAATGCTGCCGCGATCCACGGGCCGATGTAGGGCAGGAATCGAAGGACCATTCCGAGGAGTCCCCAAAAGACCGCATTCGGGATGCCGATGAAAAACAGACCGATGCCGATCGCGAGGCCGAAGCTGGCATTCACGAACAACTGAGCACGCAGGTAGCGGCTGATGCGCTGCCCGGCTTCATCGAGCGCCTGCGTCGTGAGTCGAAGTCGTCCGCGGCCCACGAGGTGAATCAGCCGGTCGCGCAAGTCTTCACCGGCTGTCAGCATGAAGATGACGATCACGATCACGACGAACGAATTGGCGAGCGGCCCGACGATCGGCCAAAGCACGCCCAGGAGCATTTGCATCGAACTGTCTGCCGTCCCGACCACTTCCACCCGCACCGGCCGGGCCTTGTCCACCAATGCGGATGTGGAGGCCGGCTCCTCGGGCTTGTTCAGCGCGGCGGTCACTTCGCTGATGGTCTGCACTGCGCGGCGCAGCGGATTGTTTTCCTGCGTCTTCAACGTGGATACCCGGGCGATCAGATTGCTGCGGTATTTCGGCAGCGACCCGGCGAGATCGAGGAATTGGCTGGTGACGAGATAGGTCAGTCCGCCGATGAGCACGAATGCCAGCGCCGTCGTGGCGAGCACCGCTCCGACGCGTCCGAACCGCCAGCGTTCAAGCCGCCGGACGAGTGGGGAAAGCAGAAAGCTCAGCAGCCCCGCGAGCACAAGCGGGAGGAAGAAATCCTGCGCGAGCCGCAGCGTCGCTGCTCCCGCGATGAGCAGCGCCAGCACCCAGAATGGTCCGGCGAAATTCTTGCGGTCGGTGAGGCTCATGCGCGAAACATATCAGTGCGCCGCCGCCGGGCGCCTACGTTTTCGACTTTGTGAAGAAGATGAGCACGCATGCGCCGCCGGCGACCAGCGCCCAGCCGAGGATCGGCGGCATCGGCACGGTTTTCGTCGTTTCGGCGGTGGCCTTGAGCGGGCCGATCTCAAGCACTGTCTCGCGCGAGCGATAGCTGAATTGCCCGTAAGCGAGGATGCCGGCGCCAATGAGGATGAGGGCGATGCCGAGAATGAGTGTGTTTTTCATAACGTATTTGTGAGTCAATCGCGCAGGCCGGGGATGCGGGCGTAGCCGATGAAGGTGCTGCGCTGCCCGTCGTCGGCGGGTGTGCGCGGCATTGTGAAGTCAAACACGCTGACTCCATTCCGCTTCTTGCCGCGGTAGGTCCGTCCGTCGCTCGACCCGATCATGATCTTCGCTCCGGTGGCTTTTTCGGTGCCGAGGTAGAGCATCGCGTGGGTGATCGGCGGGTCACGGTCGGTGGCATACGTGCCGATCCAGAAGAGCAGGTCGCCCGGGAGGAGTTCGTCCAGTTCGGCGCTGCCGGGTTTGCGGCTGATAACCGCGCGGAAGCCACGCGCCTGACGCACCCACAGGTAGAGCCCGCTCGAGTCGCGCGGCACCTGAGTGAGCCCGTGCTGACGCAGGACGTAGTAAATGAAGCCGGAGCAATCGAGGCCGCCATTGGCTGGGTCGGCGGAGCCGAAGGTGTAAGTGAGATTTTGCCGGGCGAGTTCGAGACAGGACTCGATGAGCTTTTGCACGGCCGCCGGCTGCGCGTGAAACTCGGTGATCTCCTCGGGCGTGATGCTGGCGTTTGGAGCGGCTGCGGATCTCGCGGATGGCGAGTCCTTCGCCTCGGCTTCGGGCGCCTCGGTAATCCTCGGCGGAGTGGTGGCCTGCGCGGGCTTTGGCTTGGCCTTGGTTGTCTCCGTCGGGTGCGCGTTTCGTTTCGGTGGGGAGGTCTCGACGGTAGCCGGTTTCTTCTTCGACTTGGTTTGGGTCGCAGCGGGCGCTGTAGTCGCCAAAACGAGTAAGCCGGCAAGCAAATGGGGCAGCGCGCGCTTGGCGGCGGGGGCGGTCGTGCGGCGTGCGGCGTGCATTTTCAATCCGAAGTCAGAAGGCAATGTTCACTGACACCGTGCCGAAGATCTGGCCTTCTTTTTGTTCGTCATATTCCTCGGTCCGATAGACGAACGCGTAGGCGAACTTGGTGTTCTTGTAGTTCACCGCCGCGCCGATACTGAGGTCGGCGACGAGCCATTTGCGATCGACCGACGGGCTGTCGCCGAAGGTGTTTCCATCGAGGAAAATATTGTGCGCCACCAAGCGCCCATCGACGCGAGTGAAGACGTAGAGGCCGAGATCGAAACGCGATCGCTCGGCGCTCTGTGCTCCATCGACGGGTGTGGAAGTGGTGGCTGCCGGGTCGATCGCTGCGGTGCCGAAGTCATCGGGCAAATTCAAGCCGGCGCGAAACTCACCGCCTAGATTGGCGTAGGTCTGCACGTTGCCGAGTGCGATGCCCGCGTGGGGGAGCAGTTCCCAATCGAACCCCGCCCGCCGCTCGTGTTTCGGCCAGCGCCATTCACGCTGATAGGTCGCCACGACGCCGAGTTCATTGTGGAGCTGGTTGTCCCAGCCATTCGGATGGCCCAGCCCGCGAGCGTCATGCACCAGCCGCTGGGCTTCCTGCGCGTAAGACCACGAGCCGACCACCCCGATGTTGAGCACGAGCGAATTGCGCACGTCCGCATTTTTCCACACCGCCCCGACCCCGAGATAGAGCCAGCCAGCGTAGGGCCGATCTCCATTCACCAAGGCGAAAGCCTCCGTGTCGTCTGGCGTGTAGATGTTTTGTCCGAGCGTGAAGACGAGGTTCTTTTGGTAATCCTTCTCGTTGATGAAAGGCAGGAGATTGAACAGCGGCAGGAACGGGCTGGCGTAAGGCGAGTCGCTATAGTTCTCGAGGTCCGCCGAACTCCAGCCGAGCTTCACGCCGCTGGTGTATTGGCGATCAGTGCCGGCGAAGAGATCGTTCTCCACGTAGAGACTGAAAGTCCCGCCCGCGATCTCGGACGCACCGCGCGCCGGGATCAGCGGCAGGACCGCCAGGAAGCCGGATGCGAGGAGTAGAGTCAGGCGCATCTTAGAAGGCGAGGTGCCGCTCTGGTTTTCCAGCGGCCTTTCTCAATGGCTTCAGCGAGTCTTGCAATTCGCCGCCGACTTTCTCAACGATCTCTCCAGTAGTTTGGGACGCGGACGAAAAGGCACGGCTGAGCACTGTGCCGCACGCGATGAGCAGGCCGAGCAACATGCCTTTGGATTCGTGGAGTGGCCCCGCGATGACTCGTTCCGTGAGAGAGGCGGGGTGGCGGCGACTCAAGAACAGCCCCAGGACCAATCCGAAGGCGAACGCAGCGAGTGCCGTGGGCACAGGATTCTTGTGAACGTAAGTCGAGCCTTTGCGGATCGCCCGTTTACTCCCGCGCTGCGCGGAATCCCATGCGTCTTCCGCTCTGTCTCGTAAATCCTCGGCGACGCCGCTGGCACGCTCGCCCAAGCTCGTTGCTGCTTCTGTTAGTTTTTCTTTGAGGTCGCTCATGGCTTCATGGATATGGTGTGCAGGATTCTGTCTGTGGCTCGCGCCAGGCTATTTGCCATGTGGGGTGCCGGCCGGACCGCCGGTCTTACTCTGACGTGTGCCCCGGTCTTCGCGGACATCGCGCGACTGCTTGAAGTTGGCGTCAAGTTTCACGGCCTTCACGGCGGCTTCCTTTTGGTTCACCCCGAGCTTATGTGTGATGCTTGTGGTCTTGGGTTTCATATTTGTTAGTTCGTTCTGCGTTGGTGATGTTCTGGACGTAAAGCGGGCGAAGCTACTGAAGCGTTCCCTCTGGCTTTGCCTCGTCTTTCTTCTCATCCTTACCTTTGCCTTTGCCTTTCGCGGGTTGAGGTGCTTGCGGCTGTTTGACAGCGGGCGCCGCCTGTTTGCGGGGTGCCTGTTTCTTAGCCTGCGGGAGTGGCTCTGGCTTCTTCGGAGCGCTGCGTTCAACAGTGCGAGCGGCAGGTTGCTCGGGTTTGGGCCGGACTTCCCGCTTCGGAGACTGAATCTTCTGCCGCACGGGCTCGGTCGCTGTGGGTGGCATTTTGCGCGCTGGTGCGACGCGCTCGCTCTTTGGCACTCGCGCGGGAGCGCTCTCCTGGGGCGGAAGCTCCGCCGGATGACGCACTTTCTCGCGTTCCTTGGCCTTTCCTTTCTTGGGCGGAATTTCCGACTCGGTCCGCTCAGCGGAGGGTGTCGGGGGCTGCAGACTGCTAGCTTCCGCCTTCACGGGCTTCGCCTGCCGATCAAGCGCGACGGGTTGCTCCGGCGACACTGGAGCAGCTTCGGTCGTGACTGGTGCCATGGCACTCTTCGGCTTGGCGCCCTTGTTTGCCTTTCCCTTCGCCTGCTTTTCGTCCGGCATGGGCGATGGATCAGGAGATACAGCGGGTGCCACCGCAGTCTTCTCTGCCTTCGGATGCGGCGGCTGTTCAGCGGGTGTCGCAGGCTCGCTCTTGATCTTGGTGCGCAGCTTCTCCACGTCCGCCAGCGGCCCGGCATTGTTCCATCCACGATCCACTTCGGCCTTCTCGACCTTTGCTGCGACCTTCCGCGGCGCAGTTGCGGGTGTCGCATCGAACTTTGGCGCCATCACTCGCAATGAGTCGCCTTCCACTTTCGTCCTGAAGTCTTCCCTGCGCACTGTGCGGGGATCTCCGTCGAATGCTTCGCGTCGCTCCAACTTCAAGCGTTGGATCGGCTGCGCGCTTTCGCGTGAGATCACGTCATACTGAGGCCCTTCATTATAGACGACGTTATTGACGTAGGTGATCCGCGTAATGTTAGTCGTTTGGTGAATGATCGTGATGTTCTCCCGAGGCTCGATGATGACCGTCCGCAAGCGCGGCGCTCCGAAGTTGCGCACTTCGACGAAGTTATAGTTAGTGGGACCGATGTCGAAATCGGCGTCCACCCGGGCACCGAATCCGATAGAGTGGCTGAACCTTGCCTCTGGCGGAAGGGGAGCCCAGCCGACGTGATGCGCACTCCGACGCCACGAAACCCAGGCCGGTCCCCATTCGGTGCCAGGAACCCAGACCCAGCCGATTCGATCGACTCGAACCCACCGGCCGTAGTGATACACTGCCCACGAATACGGCTCTTCGGAATCCCACGTCCACCCAGCATCCGTGTAGAGCCAACGACCGTCGTTGTATGGTCGCCAGTCGCGATCCACGTCCCGCGGTTGCCAGCAGTAGCCGTAGTCTCCGACCTCCCGCCAATCTCCGTAGGAGCCGAGGTTATCGTGGAAAAAATCCACTGAGACACTGACAGCGGCCCTGGCCGCGTGAATAGCCGGCCCGCATAAAAGCGTGGCGGCAAGAATGGAATAGAGTCGTTTCATAAGTATTGAGGTCTTCTGAGTGCGGAAGAGGTGATTTGGGCGATAAACTGACTGCCGCCTATCTTGGGTGATCGAGCGCCGTCAGTTTTGCGGAATCAATATGAGCGTGTCGTTCGCGTCTCCGTCGTGTCTCCCACGGGATGGCGGGTCGTTGTTTCCTCCGTCGTGGTCGTGGTCGAATGCACAGCAGGCTCATGTCGATCCTCAACTGTCGTGCAGGCGGGGAACGAGAGAAACGCAGCGGTAGCGAAGCAGGCGAGAATTAGTGATTTCATAATGTGATTAGTTGGTTCGTTGATTGTGGATGTTGTGAGGATCGCTTTGCTGGCGCGCCGAGCAGGGCTGGCGCGCCAGATCGAAAGGTATGACCTCAGATTACTTCTCCGTCGTAGTAGTGGTCGTTTTGGTCTTCTTCTCCTCGACTGTCGGAACGACTTTAACGACTGCCTTTCTGACGATGACTTTGGAGGCCACCATCCTGTCTCCGACCTTGATGTAATACACGGTCACTGGGAGTCCGGACTTCACAGTTGCGATCGAGACAGGCGCCCCGGTTTCATCGACGTAGGTCGTTGTCTTGCTGTAGCTGTAGTGAATCGGCTCCGGTGACGTCTCCGAGCGGATCATGATCGTTTCCGGTCCGAACTCGCTGATGGTTCCGGCGGAAGTAATTGTTGTCGTTGTCTCCTTCACGGCCGTCTGCGCGAGTGTGACGTTGAGAGCGATCAGCATGAGCCCCGAAAGGACAGCGCCGGTTAGTGAGCGATTGTTTTGTTTCATCGCGGTATTATCGGGCTGGCTGTCAGTTTGGCTGTAGCGTCCGAACCTTTATTCCACGTGGTGGCGCCTCGATCTTCCGTATTGTAGCCATTGGCGACAATTACCGTCTCGGTGGGACGTGAAAGTTGTGCAGCGAGTTCGATCAGCCTCGGAGAGGCTGAAGAGCCTCAATGGCCACATGGGAACATCTAGATCGCTACGATGCCAAAGGCGCGGAGTGCGTAGAGTAGGAAGACCAATCCAAAAATGATACCGATGATATTGCGCTATCCGGCCATCCGCTGGCGATGAGGCCGAAGCTCAAGCTCACTGAGTTCGCTTCGCAGTTCTTCATCGGCATGTCGGAGATAACGCACCGCGGCGCCCGTGAATGTCTGATCGAGACGTGCCAGAGCGCGGGGTTCGCCGCGAGGATCCTGCAGGAGGCGGACGCGGAGCCGACCGCGATTAGATTTGTCGCGGATGGGCTGGGTCTGGCGTTCATGCCCGAGCAAGTCACCGGACCGTCCCATGAAGGCGTGGTGTTTCGCCCGCTCTCCGCTGCGCCGCGAATCGACCATCGCGTGGCGCGCCAGCAATGCTTCCAAACCGCTTAAGGATTACATCCAGATCGTGAACGATCTTTCGCGCAGCACATGAGTGCTTCCGCGGGGACTGGCGGAGAGGGGGGGATTCGAACCCCCGGTAGCCTTTTGGACTACGGCGCTTTAGCAAAGCGCTGCTTTCGACCACTCAGCCACCTCTCCGGAACAGGCGCGGAGGTAAGACGGGGTGCCCGCGGCGTCAAAGGCAATTTCTCGCCAAGCGCTCGGGAGTTGTGTGGTCCGCATGGCACTGCGTAGGTTCGGCGCAGTGAACCATTTCGCCCGACTCCTCCTGCTACTCGCGCTGCTGGCGCTGCCCGGCTGCATGACGCTGAAGAAGCTTTGGCCCTTCAAGCCGCACCCGCGGGCCGAGCGTGTTCATCCGGAGCCCGAGCGGGTGGGGGTCATCGTGCTCGTGAACGAAGAGCAGCGTTTCGTGCTCATCGATACGACGACCGGGGTGATCCCGACGGCCGGGACCGCTTTGAAAGTCCTGCGCAACGAAGCTGATGTCGCCGTGCTGCATGCCGGCGCCGTGCAGCGGCGACCGTTTGTCATCGCTGATTTTGTCACAGGTCAGCCCGCCCGCGGCGACGTGGTCTTTCGTTAGCGCGGCGACTGACCGAGGCTCGCTGCGCCTTCGGTCGAGGACCAGTAGATCGTGTTCACGAGGCGCGCGCTGGTCTGGCGGAGTCGCTGGCAGACACCGGTCATCATCGCGCTGACGATCTTGTAGCCGACGACTGGATTGCTGCCCATGAACTCGCGCAGGGTCTCGTAACTGGTCACCGCGAGGCGCGTCGGCGACTTCATCGCGTAGATGCTTGCGGTGGCGGTGCCGGGGTCGAAAAGATTGATCTCACCGAAAAACGCGCCCACGCCGAGGCGACCGAGGAGCACCTCCCGCGTCTGCGCCTTCCGCCTCACATGGACGACGCCCTCGCACACGAAGTAGAGGTGGTTGACGATCGTGCCCTCCTCGAGGATGCGCTCGCCATTCTTTGCCTCGCGGTTTGTGAGAAGGCCGGAAAATGCGTCGATCTCGGTATCCGTGAGATCACGCAAGATGGAGACGGCGCGAAGAGTTTCGGAGTCCATGAGGCATGGAGGCTAGGGAGTGCTCAGAGCGATGGCAAGCGGCGCGGCGGTGACAAAGGGGAAGTTGACCGAGATTTAGACTCCTTTACCATCTGCGGCCTTAACCTTCATGGCCCAAGCCCGCGCAGCATCCAGACTCCGAGCCGACGCCGAGCGACTCGCCGATATCTTCACCGTCTTGCAGCGGTGCTTCCTCCTGCGCCTCTCGAAGGATCTGGCCAAGGGCAACGTCTCCTTTCCGCAATACCTGCTCCTTGGCTTCCTCGTGCAGAAGGAGCAGCTCTCCATGACCGAGATCGCCCAGCGCATGGGTCACACCACCGCAGCTGCGACCGGACTCGTCGATCGGATCGAGAAGCTCGGTCTCGCGCGGCGGACGCACGCGCACGACGACCGCAGGAAGGTCATCGTGAAACCGACGCCGGAAGGGCGTGGATTGGTGATGTCCGTGCGCGACGACATGGTGGACAACCTCCTCACGCTCATGGCTGCGCTCGACCCTGCCGAGCAAAAGGCGTGGGTCCGCATCTACGAAAAGGTCATCCGATTCATCGAAAACCCATGATATCCCGCCTCGCCCTCATCACAGCACTCACACTCGTCACGCCTGGCCGCGCCGAGGAAATCGTCCTCGCGGGCCGGCCTGCGAAGCGGCAACTCACGGGCAAGCTCACGCTCGAAGCAGCGGTGCAACTCGCGCTCCAGCAGAACCCCGACATCCTCAAGCAACTCCAGGAGATCGAGCGCAACCGGGGCCTCGTGATCGAGGCCCGGGCGAAGGCGTTGCCGCACTTATCTGCTATCGCCAGTTACAATCAGGAGGCCAAGCCGCTCGTGGAGAACGTCGAGCGCGGCGGCGGAAACGTGACCGAGATTCCTCCGATCCCCCTGAGCAACGGACAGGTCCTCGACCTGAGCCCTCTCTTCAGCGCGCAGGACGATTCATTCGGCACTGCGCCGGACAAGACATGGCAGGTGAGCTTTGAAGTGCGTCAGGCGATCTATGCCGGCGGTGCGATCCGCGCGGGAATCGCTGCAGCGAAGTTCGGCCAGGACAGCGCCTACTGGCAGCTACGCGACGTGATCGACCGGATCGTCGCGCGCACGCGGACGGAATTCTACGCCGTGCTCACGACTCACTCGCTCATCAATGTGGCCGAGGAGACGGTGCGGTTGCAGGAGGATCTGTTGAAGGATCAGAAGAATCGCTTCGAGGCGGGCACCGTGCCGCGGTTCAACGTGCTCCGCGCCGAGGTCGAACTGGCCAACGTGATCCCGAACCTCATTCGCGCGAAGAACGAATACCTCATCGCCGAGATCAACCTCGCCAAGACTCTCGGCCTCGATCCCGGCCCCGCGGGCAAGCCGACGTTCGAGTGCGTCGGCGAACTCAAGGTGACCGAGCGGCCCTTCGCCGTCGTCCAGTCGCTCGAACTCGCCAAGGCGCGCCGGCCATTCCTCAAGGTCCAGCGCCAGCAGATCAAGATTCAGGCCGAGAACATCAAGGTCGCGCTCGCCGGCTACCAGCCCCGCATCGAGGCGAATGGTGGCTACCTCTTCCGCAACTCGCGGCTGACCGACGACATCGAGTCGCAGGTCGATGGCTGGTTCTTCGGCGTCGTCGGCACGTGGGACATCTTCAATGGCGGCGCGACCTACGGGCAGGCGAAGCAGGCGCGCGCACAGTTGGAAGCGGCGCGTATCACCTACGCCGACTCCGTGCTGCAGGTGGAACTCGAAGTGCAGCAGGCCTACGCGAACCTCGTTACCCAGCGCGAGACCATCAAGAGCCAGCAAAAGAACGTCGAGCAGGCGCTCGAAGCATTGCGGCTCGCCAACGAGCGGCTCGCCGCCGGCGCCGGCACGCAGCTCGAAGTGCTCGATGCGCGCGTCGCACTCACGCGTGCCCGGACCACCGAGCTCCTCGCCCGGGGCGATTACAACATCGCCGCCGCAGAGTTCGACCGCGCCGTCGGCATCGACACGACCTACATCGAGCAGTTCCGCGATCCGCTCGCGAAGCTCGAGGCGCGCGTCCTTGGCGCGAAGGAGCCGAAAGCCACGCCGACGCCGAAAAAGAAAGCGAAGTGAGTGACGCCGCGCCGGTTGAGTTCTTCCCGGCCCTCACGGCTGCGTCCGTAGGAATCACCCACGGCTTCACCGGACGCGTGCCGGCGCTCGATGTGACCGCCGAACGCGAGACCTCTCTCGCGCGGCTGGAGCGCGCACACGCCGCGACGCGTGCGGAGATCGGTCTCGGCACGCACGCATTCATCACCGCCGAGCAGGTTCACGGCGCGGGTGTTGCGATCGTGGAAGGCGGGGCCGCGGGCACGTTTGCCGGCGTGGACGGATTGATCACCGCCACGGCCGGCATCTGCCTCGGTATCCATGTCGCCGATTGTGGCCCGGTGTATCTCGTCGATCCCGTCCGCCGCGTCATCGCGCTCCTGCATTCGGGTCGAAAAGGAACCGAGCAAGCCATCACGACGATCGCGATTCGCACGATGCAACGCGAGTTCGGCTGCGACCCCGCGGAAATGATCGTGCAGCTCGGCCCGTGCATCCGACCGCCGCACTACGAGATCGACTTCGCCGTCGAGATCCTCCGGCAGGCACGCGAGGCCGGCGTGCGCGAGGTGCACGACTGCGGCACCTGCACGGGCGCGAACGTCTCCCGCTACTACTCCTACCGCGTCGAGAAAGGCCGCACCGGCCGCATGCTCGCGCTCCTCGCACTCGCTCTGCCTTAGTCCGCGACCGGCTGCTCGCGTGGCTTCCACGCAGCGGCGCGGGCGTCCTGCTCGCTGCCGAGGACGAGTTGGAAAAGGCACGTCGAACGCGACTCGACTTCAAACTCGTCGCCTGCTCGGTGCGAACTCGGCTCGGAGAGAAAGCCGGACTCCTCCCGCGTATCGAGCAGGAGTTGCCAGCCGACCTCTTTGCGGCCTGCGAGCACGAACTTCACCGGCGCGTAATACGCATTGAAAAGCAGCATAAACGACGCGTCCTCGAGCGGCTTGCCGCGTTCATCGATCACGTCCGACGAATGGCCGACCAGCACCACGCCGAGGCAGCGGATGTGCGGCGAGTTCCAGTCGCCTTCCTCCATCTCGGTCCCGTCCGCATCGAGCCAGATGATGTCCTTCACCCGGGCTCGGGGGATCTTTCGTCCGGAGAAAAATTTGCGCCGGCGAAAGATCGGGTGCGCATGACGGAAGGCGGCAAGGCGCACCACGAAATCCTCAAATTGCCGCTGCTCATCGGTGCGCACCCACGAGAGCCAGCCCAACTTGTTGTCCTGGCAGTAGGCGTTGTTGTTACCGTGCTGCGAGCGACCGTATTCGTCGCCCGCGGTGAGCATCGGCACGCCTTGCGATAGCAGGAGAGTGGTGAGGAAGTTGCGACGCTGGCGCCGGCGCAGCGCGTTGATCTTCGAGTCGTCGGTCGGGCCTTCGGCGCCGCAGTTCCACGAGCGATTGTGACTGTCGCCGTCCCGGTTCTCCTCGCCGTTGGCTTCGTTGTGCTTGTCGTTGTAGGCAACGAGATCGGCGAGCGTGAAGCCGTCGTGCGCGGTGATGAAATTGATGCTCGCCGACGGCGGGCGGTTGTCGTCGCGGTAGAGATCGCTGCTGCCGGTGAGCCGGTTCGCAAACTCCCCAACCATGCCCTCGTCGCCCTTCCAGAAAGCGCGCACACAGTCGCGATACTTGCCGTTCCACTCGGCAAATGGATCGGGAAAATTGCCAACTTGGTAGCCGCCCATACCCACGTCCCACGGCTCGGCGATCAGCTTCACCTGCGAGAGCACGGGATCCTGCCGGATGATGTCGAAGAATGAACTCCCGCGATCGAAGCCATGTGCCTCGCGGCCGAGTGTCGTCGCGAGGTCGAAGCGAAATCCGTCCACGTGCATCTCGACGACCCAAAAGCGGAGCGAGTCCATCACGAGTTGGAGCACGCGCGGGTGCGTGAAGTTGAGCGAGTTGCCGCAGCCGGTGAAATCCATCACGTGCCGCGGGCTGTCGGGCGCGGGCCAGTAGTAGCTCGCGTTGTCGAGTCCCCGGAAACACAGCGTCGGGCCGAGATGACTGCCTTCGCTGGTGTGGTTGAACACGACGTCGAGAATCACCTCGATGCCGGCCGCGTGCAGCGACTTCACCATCGTCTTGAACTCGCGCACCTGTCCGCCGAGCGAATCGCCCGCGTAGGCCCAGTGCGGTGCGAAGAAGCCGATCGAGTTGTAGCCCCAGTAGTTGGTGAGTCCGCGTTTCTCGAGAAACTCGTCGTTCACGAAATGATGCACCGGCAGCAACTCGATCGCCGTGACGCCGAACTTTTTGAAATACGCGATGGCCGCATCGCTGCCGAGCGCCGCGTAGGTGCCGCGCAGGTTCTCGGGGATCTCCGGGTGCAGCTTCGAGAAGCCCTTCACGTGGACCTCGTAAATCAGCGATGCCGCGAGCGGCGTATCCGGCCGCGTGTCGCCGGACCAGTCGAATGCCGGATCGACGACGACGCACTTCGGCATCGCCCACGCGTTGTCGCGCAGGTCGCGATGAAGGTCGCAGTCCTTGCCGGCGCTGAGGTCGTAGCTGTGCATCTCCTCGCACCAGCGGATGCCACCGGTGATCGCGCGGGCATACGGATCGAGCAGCAGCTTCGCGCCGTTGAAGCGATGCCCTTGCTGCGGTTTGTAAGAGCCCGTCGCGCGGAAGCCGTAGAACTGCCCAGCCTGCAACCCCGGCACGAACCCGTGCCAGACGCCGCCGGTGTGCTCAGGCAGGCGCAGCTTCGCCGATTCCTTCGGTGCGTCGGGCGAGTCGAACAGGCAGAGATAGACCGCCGTCGCGTTCAGGGAAAAGACGGCGAAATTTACGCCGCCGGGCGCGAGCGTGGCGCCGAGCGGATACGGTCGTCCTGGCCAGACGAGATGCTTGGTCATCCGGCGTCGCGGATCCGGCTACTTCTTCGAGAGAACTTTGAACGCCTTCTTCGTGTCGCTCGCGCGGAGGATCAGCAGCCCGGTCTTCTCGCCGGGCGTCGTCGCGAGATAGGCGTAGTCGATGTTTACCTTCACCTTCGCGAGCTTCGCCGCGATCTGCGAGAGCGAGCCGGGTTTGTTCGAGTTCTTGATCATCAGCACCTTGTTCTCGATGACGAGCACACCGCGGCTTTCGAGAAGGTGAACGGCCAGTTGCGTGTCACTGACCACCATGCGCACGACCGCGTGATCGATGGTGTCGGAGATGGTGAGCGCGTAGATGTTGACCTTGTGGTTGGCGAGTTCGTCGCAGACCGCCGCGAGCGTGCCGGGTGTGTTGGCTAGAAAGACCGAGAGTTGTGTCGTGATTTCCATGGATGGACTCTACGCAGCGCCGGGCTCGCAGCGCCAGAACGTCCTTCATCGTGTGCGCTGATTTGGAATTTGGCATGGCAAGGTGGCTGCGACGCCCTCGCCGCAACCGTGTGCCGGCGACGCCTCGCTACAGGAGGGTGGACGCGACGCCTCGTCGCGCTCTGCGAACGTTTTAGTGCCGTGCGAACCGGCGACGAGGGCGTCACCCGAGCCTTCAGCGACGAGGCGTCGCTGCCAGCTTGCGCCTTACACTCGCCCAAAAAATCACCGAGAAATCGTTGACGGCTTTGCGCCGAGCGTTCAAAACCCGCCCACTTCCTTCCGGGCATGAACGCAACAGCGATCTTATTGGACGGCACCGCACTTGGTCAGGACCGCGGTGATGGAAAGCGCATGGCCCGGGCCCGGCATCGCGGCGGAACGGCGGAACGGCGGAACGGCGGTCGTCGGCTTAGGCGGAGTTTTTCGATTCTTTGGCGGTGCTTCGATGGCGTCGCCAATGCGCCCGCTGCAAACGCTCGCGCCTTCCACTCCCCCGGCGTTCGCTTCATCGCTCTCCCCGGCGAACTCCTGGCCCGCGGGTGCGAAATCATCGCCGCCGTCCGAAATTCCAATGTTGGCGCCGGCAGACTCCCCGACTTCTACGACCCCGCCGGCAATCGCACCACGCTCACCTATCCCGGCAGCAAAGTCGTGACTTACACCTACGATGAAGTGGGGAGCATGACGGCGGTGAAGGATTGGGACAACCGGACCTCCAACTAAATGTATGACCCCGTGGGCCGCCCGGTTGGCGCGGCCAATCCCAACGGCACCGCTGCCGCACTGACCTACGACCCCGCCGGGCGCGTGATCGAACTCACCCACAAGGTCGTCGATTACCAGTGGGGCCAGTCGCGCTCGGCGTTCATGATGGGGATGTAGCTCGGCGGAAATGTTTTGTCCGAACCGTGTGCCAGCCTACGCTGCGCGCATGAATTCCCGCCGCACTTTCCTCCGCTCCGCTGGCGTCGCCGCTGCGACTGCCGCACTCGCTCCGCGTCTCGCCGCCGCCGATGCCGCGCTCAAGGGCCGCATCAATCACTCGGTCTGCAAATGGTGCTACCCGAAGATCGCGCTCGAAGACCTGTGCGTCGCGGGGAAGGGGATGGGCTTGCAGTCGATCGAACTCGTCGCGCCTGCGGACTTCGCGACGCTGAAGAAGCACGGACTGAGCTGCGCGATGACGACCTTTCCGACGATCGACGGTCCGGACGGGAAAAAGCTCGGGACGATCGAGCGCGCGTTCAATCGCACGGAGCACCACGACTTGCTCGGCAAAGCCTACGAGCCGCAGATCGCCGCAGTCGCCGACGCGGGTTTCAAACACCTCATCTGCTTCTCCGGAAATCGCGACGGCATGGACGACGAGACCGGGCTGAAGAATTGCGCAGCCGGTTTGAAGAAGCTGCTGCCGCTCGCGGAGAGGCGCGGAGTGACGCTCGTGATGGAGCTGCTCAACAGCCGCGTGAACCACAAGGACTACATGTGCGACAAGAGCGCGTGGGGCGTCGAGCTGGTGAAGCGCATCGGCTCGCCCAATTTCAAGCTGCTCTACGACATCTACCATATGCAGATCATGGAGGGCGACGTGATCGCCACGATCCGCCGCGAGCATCCGCACTTCGCGCACTACCACACCGGCGGCGTGCCCGGGCGCCACGAGATCGACGAGACGCAGGAGCTGCAATACCCCGCCATCATGCGCGCGATCGTCGAGACGGGATTCAAGGGCCACGTCGCGCAGGAGTTCATCCCAGCGAAGCCCGACGCGCTCGCATCGCTGCGCCAGGCGGTCGGCATTTGCGACGTGTGAAGCCTCACACGCCCGAGACCTGCCCGGTGTGCGGCGAAGACGTGCCGCGCAACGCGCTCGCGTGTCCCGAGTGCGGCGCCGATCACAACTCCGGCTGGCGCGAGGACGCGGACTCCGTGGACGTGAGCGGCAGCGATTTCGACTACGACGAGTTCGTGGAAAACGAGTTCGGCACTTCGCCGAAACCGCATGGCGTGAAGCCGGTGTGGTGGATCACCGCGATCGTCCTGCTCGTCGCGTTCGTCCTCTTCTACGCGCTCAAGGGATGACCGGCAGCACGATGTGCGAGGGATGCTCGCGGTCGTGGACGATCGTGTTCACCGCGGTGACGACGCGCCGGTGATCGTTCAGCGGCTCGCCGCTGTTCGGATTCACGTCGAAGCGAGGGAAATTGCTCGACGAGATGTCCACGCGGATGCGGTGGCCTTTCTTGAAAACGTTCGCGGTCGGGTAGAGCCGGACGGTGAAGGGATAGACGGTGCCCGGCGTCATCAGCTTTTCTGTCTTATCCGAGTCGCGAAAGCGCGCGCGCACGATGCCGTCGCCGATATTCAGATCGAACCCGCCCGGCCAGTCGGCGTTCGCGGGATAGACGTCGATGAGCTTCGCGGTAAAGTCGGTGTCCGTGGCGGAGGATGAAGCCCACAGCTTCACCTCGATCTCTCCGGTGACCTCGGTGTCGTTCGCGAGCGGTTCGCTTTGGAAGACGACGATGTCATTGCGCGCGGAGAGGGGCAGGGGACTCGTCCAGTTCCAGATGTGCGGCCCGCCGCGCTGATCCCACGCGCCTTGCAACATGATGCCATCGCCGCTGGAGATGTTTCCGCCGACCGTCGGGACCGGCTGGCGCGGATCGAAGGTGAAGCTCGTCGTGCTCTTGGTCGCTGCGGGTTTGCTCGTCGAGAGCGCGCCGCCTGCGCCGAAGTAGTAAGGCGTGCGCTTCTCCCGAGCGAGCGGCCACTCGCGTTCGTCGCGCCACGCGCCGCCGTGGTTGAGCAAGCCCTTCTCCGTCTTCTTCCCATCGCCCGTGCCCATCACGAAGACGCGCACCTTCGTCGCGAACGGCGCGGCTTTGCCGACTGAATTATCCACGCCCTTGAGCCAGTGGTCATACCATTCGAGCCGCCACGCGAGTTCGTCGGCGATCGCCGCGTCCTTCCCAAAATCCACCTGCCCGTGCGACGACTTCGCCTGCTGCCCGTGAATCCACGCCCCCATGATAAGATACACTGGGCTCTTCAGCGCCTTCGTCAGCGCGGCGAAATTCGCCGTCGTATTCCCCGCCCACGAGTCATACCAGCCGCCGACGAGATAGACCGGGATGTCCTTGTAGCGCTCCGGGTGCGCGAGGATGTGGTTCTGCTCCCAAAACGAATCGTTCGCTCCGTGGCGCATTCCTTCCACGAGCCAGTCCTCATACTCCGGTGCAAACTTCAGCGGTGTCGTCCCGCGCCGCAGCGGGAGGTTGGGAAGGTAGTGCATCCGCTCCTTCGCCATCTCCCCGAGCATCGCTGCCGTCGCCGGATCGTGCGACGCGCGGCTGCCCTTGCCCGCGTTGAGCATGATCCAATTCCAAAACCGCATCTCAAACGCGCCCGCGTTGCGCATCGACTGCCGCCCGGGATTCGAGACCGCATCGACGGGAATCACTGTCGCCAATTCCGGCGCCTGCTCCATCGCCATCGCGTGCTGCGTGCCGCCGACGTAAGACGTGCCGATCATCCCGATCTTCCCGTTCGACCACGGCTGCTTCCCGATCCACGCCGCGCAATCGACGCCATCGCGCCCGTCGTCCGTCATCATGTGCCACACGCCCTCGCTGCCGAAGCGCCCGCGCGTGTCCTGCGCCACGAAGACGTAACCGTGCGCCGCATAGTAGCGCCCGAGCGTCTTCGCGCCGTCCTTGTTGTAAGGCAGCCGCGTGAGGATCACCGGAAACTTTCCCTCGCTCGGTGGCAGGTAAAGGTCCGTCGCTAGCTTGATGCCGTCGCGCATCGACACCATCACGTTGTTATGGACGGCGACATCATCCGCGCCGAGGCACGCCTGGAGCATGAGCGCGACGAGGAGGAGACGGAGCGGGAGAAAGTTCACACGCGGCTTTTCGCGAAAGGCCCGCTGCGATGCCATCAAGAAGTGGGCTCGCCTAATTTGGAGCCCCGATCCGCGATTGTGCTGAGACCACCATGAAACTCTCCCTCCTCCCGTTTCTCGCCGCCGTCACGCTCCACGCAGCCACGAGCGACATCGTCTTCAACGTCGAGCCCACGCCGGAAAACCCGCGCAACTCCGAGGGCTCCTTCGCCACGCTGGCCTCCG
>VFJQ01000147.1 GCA_009885995.1 Verrucomicrobiota bacterium | reverse complement strand
CCGCCGCGGCGAGCGTCGCGCGGTCCGGCATCACGACCCGCCGTCAGGAGCTGGCGATCTCGCTGCCCGCCGAGCCGGTTTTTTTGAATGCCGACGCCACGCGTCTCGAACAGGTCTTCGGCAATCTCCTCGGCAATGCCTGCAAATACAGCGACTCCGGCTGCCACATCTCATTCAGCGCCGAGCGCGCCGCCGTTCATGGCAACGAGCCGCCTGAGGTCATCGTGCGCGTGCGCGACGACGGCATGGGCATCGCGCCCGAGCTATTGCCGCACATTTTCGATCTTTTCGTGCAATCCACCCGCTCGCTGGATCGTGCGCACGGCGGGTTGGGCATCGGCCTCACGCTCGTGCAGCGGCTCGTGAAGCTGCACGGCGGCAGCGTCGAGGCGCGCAGCGAGGGCCCCGGCCACGGCAGCGAATTCATCGTGCGCCTCCCGATCCTGCTCCATGCGCCGCCGCCGCCCGCCCCGCCCGCGCCCGCCCCGCGCGAGACGCCGCGCCGGATCCTCATCGTCGATGACAACGAAGATTCCACGCGCAGCATGGCGATCCTCCAGCGCCGGCGCGGCCACGAGACGCGCACCGCCTTCACCGGCCCCGACGCCGTCACCGCCGCCGCCGAGTTCGTGCCCGAAGTCGTGCTGCTGGACATCGGCCTGCCCGGTATGGATGGCTTCGAAGTCGCCCGCCGCCTGCGCGCCATGCCCGCGCTGGCCGGCGCCTTCCTCGTGGCGATGAGCGGCTACGGCAGCGATGAAGACCGTGCCCAGGCGCGAGCCGCCGGCTTCGACGAATACCTCGTCAAGCCCGTGGACCTCGACCTCCTGCGCGAGTGGTTGCGGAGCCGGGCTTGAACCCGAAGCCTCCAGCGCATGAGGCTGGCGACCCGGCTGATTTGTAACCCAGCCGAATAACACCCGTCGTTCGGGGCGCGTGCATTATCGCCGCCGCGCGTTAGCCTGCGGTCCTTCGCCCATGTGGATCGTCCGCCTGGCTCTCCGCCGTCCATACACCTTCGTCGTGCTCGCGCTCGTGCTCGTGCTGCTCACGCCTTTCGTGCTGCTGCGGACGCCGACGGACATCTTCCCGGCGATCAATATCCCGGTCATCTCCGTCATCTGGCAATACGCCGGCCTGAGCGCGCCGGAGATCGAACAACGCATCCTCTACGTCCACGAGCGCTCGCTTTCCGCGACCGTGAACGACATCGAGCACATCGAGTCCGCCGCCTACAACGGCACCGGCATCATCAAGGTCTTCCTCCAGCCCGGCGCAAACGTGGACGCCGGCGTCGCGCAGCTCACCGCCATCGCGCAGACCATCCTGCGCCTCATGCCGCCGGGGCAGACGCCGCCGCTCATCATCCGCTACAACGCCTCCACCGTGCCCGTCCTGCAATACAGCATGACGAGCAAGACCCTCTCCGAGCAGGCGATCTACGACATCGGCCAGAACCAGCTCCGCGTCGGCCTCGCCACGGTGCCGGGCGCGCAGATCCCGTGGCCTTACGGCGGAAGAATGCGCGTCGTCTCGGTCGATCTCGATCTCACGGCGTTGAAGGCGAAGGGCATCACCGCGCAGGAAGTCGTCGAGGCCGTGAACTCGCAGAGCCTCATCCTGCCGAGTGGCACGGCGAAGATCGGCGCCACCGAATACAGCATCGAGCTGAACACCAACCCGCGCCTGCTCGAAGACCTCAACGATCTGCCGGTCAAGATCGTCAACGGCGCGACGATCACGCTGCGCGACGTGGCGCAGGTCCGCGACGGCTACAACCCGCAGCAAAATATCGTGCGCATGGACGGCCAGCGCGGCGCGCTGCTCACGATCATGAAAAGCGGCATGGCCTCGACGCTCACCGTCGTGGACAAGATCAAGGCCGAGCTGCCGCGCGTGCTCGCCGGCCTGCCGCAGGAGCTCGACGTGAAGGAATTCGCCGACCAGACGCTCTTCGTCCGCGCCGCGATCAGCGGCGTGATGAAAGAAGGCACCATCGCCGCCGCGCTCACCGCGCTGATGATCCTGCTCTTCCTCGGCTCGTGGCGCAGCACGATCATCATCGCCACCTCCATCCCGCTCGCCGTGCTCGCCTCGCTGGCCGCGCTCAGCGCGCTCGGCGAGACGATCAACTTGATGACTCTCGGCGGCCTCGCGCTCGCCGTCGGCATCCTCGTCGATGACGCCACCGTGGAGATCGAAAACGTGCATCGCCAGATGGCGAGCGGGAAGCCGCTCGAGCAAGCCATCCTCGACGGCGCGCAGGAAATCGCGCTGCCCGCGCTCGTGAGCACGCTCTGCATCTGCATCGTTTTCGTCCCGATGTTCTTCCTCACCGGCGTCGCGAAGTTCCTCTTCGTCCCGCTCGCCGAAGCCGTCGTCTTCGCGATGCTCGCGAGCTACTTCCTCTCGCGCACGCTCGTGCCGACGATGGTCATGTGGTTCTACCGCCACGTGGATCACTACGGCGAAGACCGCGCGCCCCGTGGCTGGACCGCGCCGTTTCACGCGCTGCATATCGCGTTCGAGCGCAGCTTCGCGCGTTTCCGCGATGGTTACCGCGCGCTCCTCGCCACCGTGCTCTGCCACCGCCGCGGCTTCGCGTTCGCCTTCCTCGCCTTCTGCGGCGGCTCGATGCTGCTCACCAGCCAGCTCGGGCAGGACTTCTTCCCGCAGGTCGATGCCGGCCAGTTCCGCCTCCACCTCCGCGCGCGCAGCGGGATGCGCATCGAGGAAACCGCGCGGCTTGTCGATCAAGTCGAGCAGACCATCCGGCAAGTCGTGCCGTCGCACGAGATCGCCGGCATCCTCGACAACATCGGCATCCCCTTCTCCGGCATCGCGCTCAGCTACACGAACAGCGGCCTCATCGGCACCGGCGACGCCGACATCCTCGTCTCGCTCACACCCGATCACGCCCCCACCGACGACTACGTGCGCGCGCTGCGCCTGCGCCTGAACCGCGACTTCCCCGGCACCACGTTCTACTTCCTCCCCGCCGACATCGTCAGCCAGACGCTCAACCTCGGCCTGCCCGCGCCTTTCGACATCCAGATCTACGGCCGCGACCAGGCCGCGAACCGCGCCATCGCCGCACGGCTCGTCGAGAAAATCCGCCGCGTGCCCGGCGCCGTCGATCTCCGCATCCAGCAGCCCGCCGACCAGCCGCGGCTGAACGTGACTGTCGATCGCGACAAAGCCGCCGAGATGAATCTCAGCGAGCGCGACGTCGCGAACTCCGTCCTGCTCGCGCTCAGCGGCAGCGGGCAGGTGCAGCCCGCCTTCTGGCTGAACACGAAGCTCGGCCTGCAATACACCGTCAACGTCCGAGCGCCCGAGCGCGTGATGGATTCCATGGCTGCGCTCGAGAGCATTCCCGTGAAGGCCAGCCGCGACGGCAAGGGCGACGGCCAGCTTCTCGCGAACGTCGCCTCGCTCAGCCGCAGCCAGGGCCCGGCGACCGTCTCGCACTTTAACGTGACTCCCGTCATCGACATCTTCGGCGGCGTGAGCGGGCGCGATCTCGGCGGCGTCTTCCGCGACCTCACGCCACTCATCGAGGAGGCGAAGAAGGAGCTGCCGCGCGGCAGCTTCATCCTCACCCGCGGCCAGGCCGACACGATGAGCACGAGCTACCTCGGCCTCGGCCTCGGCCTCATCGTCGCCATCGCGCTCATCTACCTCATGCTCGTCGTGAATTTCCAAAGCTGGCTCGACCCGTTCATCATCATCAGCGCGCTGCCCGGCGCGCTCGCCGGCGTCGTCTGGGCGCTGTGGCTCACGCACACGACGCTCAGCGTGCCCGCGCTCATGGGTGCCGTCATGAGCCTCGGCGTCGCCACCGCGAACTCCGTCCTCATCGTCAGCTTCGCCCGCACGAATCTCCACCGCGGCATCGCACCCGCCGCTGCGGCGCTCGACTCCGGCACCACGCGCCTGCGCGCCGTGCTGATGACCGCCTTCGCGATGATCATCGGCATGACGCCGCTCGCGCTCGGCCTCGGCGAAGGCGGCGAGCAAAACGCGCCGCTCGGCCGCGCCGTCATCGGCGGCCTCGCCCTCGCCACCCTCGCCACGCTCCTCTTCGTCCCCGCTGTCTTCAGCCTGCTCCACCGCCAGCGTCCGCAGGGCGAGGCGGTCGAGATCAAACCCGAGCCCGAGCCCGCGCTCGTTTGAAATCCCCCTAGGCATCATCGCCCAACCCGCTTCACTGCCATGAATGCCCACCGCCGCGACCTGCCCATGCCCGACGCCGACGCCGTAGTCCCGCCCAGCCGCCTCGGCCGGCTCGGCATGGTCGCGCTCGTGCTCGGCGCGCTCGCCTTCGCCGCCGGTCTGATGCCGCGGCTGAAGGACCGCGCTCGCGTCCGGAGCGAAGCACGCGACCTCGCCGTGCCGACGGTCACCGTCGTTTCGCCCCAGCCCGCGAAGGCCGCGCCACCGCTCGCGCTCTCGGGTGAAATGAAGCCGCTCGTGGAAGCGCCGATTTTCTCCCGGGTCCCCGGCTACGTGAAAAAGTGGAGCGTCGATCTCGGCGCAAAAGTCGAAGCCGGGCAGGCGCTCGCCGAACTCGACACGCCCGAGATGGGCCAGGATCTCGTCAAGTCGAAGGCCGAGCTGGCGCAGGCCGAAGCCGCCGAAAAGCTCGCCGAGATGACCGCGCATCGCTGGCAGGAAATGCTCGTCGCCAAGACCGTCAGCCCACAGGAGACCGACGAAAAACTCGCCGACCTCAAGCTCAAGAAAGCGACCATCGATGCCGCCCGCGCGAACGTGCAGCGGCTGGAGGAATGGTTCGGCTACTCGCGCATCACCGCGCCCTTTGCCGGCACGATCACCAGCCGCAATCTCGACATCGGCCAGCTCGTGAGCATCGACGCGAAGGAGCCGCTCTTCACCCTCGCGCAGCTCGACAAGCTGCGCGTCTTCGTTCGCGTGCCGCAAGGCCTCGCGCGCGCCGCCACCATCGGACAGACCGCCGAACTCACCGTGCCCGAGCTGGCCGGGAAAAAGTTCGACGCGAAAATCGTGCGCAACGCGGGCGCCTTCGACGCCGCCTCGCGCACGCTGCTCACGGAACTCGAAGTCGATAACACGAGAGGCGAGCTGCTCGCCGGCGGCTTCGCGCAGGTGCGCCTCACCAGCACGCAAGCCGAAGCCCCGCTCGCCGTGCCCGCGAACACGCTGCTCTTCCGCACCGAGGGCGCCTTCGTCGCCGCCGTCGGCGCGGACAACCACATCGCGCTGCGCCGCGTGGAACTCGGCCGCGACTTCGGCCCTGAGATCGAACTGCTCGGCGGCGTGAGCGCGAGCGACCGGCTCGTGCTCAATCCCGCCGACTCGCTCGTGGACGGCATGGAAGTGCGGCTCGCCGAAACCGCAGCGAAGTGACGCGCCATGCGCATTTGGGATCTTCATACTCACTTTCCCACGACCGGCGGCGCGACCGCTGAGCAGCGCGCCGACAAGCTCATCCGCATCGCCGACCGGATGGGCATCGAGCGGCTGTGCCTCTACATGGGCTTCCCGTGGTCGCAGGATCCGGCGCCGGAGAAATTCCGCGCGGAGAACGACCAGGTGCTCAGCGTGCTGCCGAAACACGCCGACCGGCTGCTCGGCTTCGTCTATCTCAACCCGAAGCACGAGGACGCGAGCCTCGCCGAGCTGGAGCGCTGCGTCGCGAACGGCCCGATGGTCGGCGTGAAGCTGTGGGTCGCGCAGCACTGCAATACGCTGGAGGTCGAGCGCATCGTGAAGCGCGCGCATGAGCTGAAGGCCGTGGTTTTCCAGCACACGTGGTTCAAGGCCGGCGAAAACTATGCGGGCGAATCCACGCCGAGCGAACTCGCCGAACTCGCCCAACGCCTCGACGGCAAGCCGATCATCTGCGGGCACACCGGCGGCGATTGGGAGCGCGGCATCCGCGCGATCGCAGCGCAAAAGAACGTCTTCGCCGATCTCGCCGGCTCCGACCCGGTCGCCGGATACACCGAGATGGCCGTGCGCGAACTCGGCGCCGAGCGCATCATCTACGGCAGCGACGCGAGCGGTCGCAGCTTCTCCTCACAGCTCGCGAAAGTGCATGGCGCCGACATTCCGGACGCCGCCAAGCGGCTCATCTTCGCGGAGAACCTCATCCGCCTGCTCGCGCCGATCCTGCGCGAAAAGGGCATCAAGTTCTGACCGCCATGCTTCGTCGCCGTCGCTTTCTCCAGACCACGCTCGCCGCCGCCGCACTCGCGGCAGCGCGCGCGGACGCGCAGCAGGTCGAGCGCAGCCCTTTGATCGATACGAACGTCTGGCTCGGCCGCTGGCCGATCCGCCGACTCAGGCTCGACGACCCCGGCTCGCTCGCCGGCAAGCTCGGGCAGAACGGCGTCACCCGCGCGTGGGCTTCATCGCTCGACGGCCTTTTGCACAAGGACATCAAAGCCGTGAACGAACGGCTCGCGCACGATTGCCGCCAGCTCCCGGTCTTCGAGCCGATCGGCGCGATCAATCCGATGCTCCCGCGCTGGGAAGCGGACATCGCCGCGTGTGCCGCGCTGAAGATGCGCGGCATCCGGCTTATCCCCGCGTATCACGGATACAAACTCGACGACCCTCGCTTCGTCGAGGCGCTCCGGCTCGCCACCGCGCAGAAGCTCGCCGTGCAGCTCGCGCTCGTGCTCGAAGACGCACGCACGCAGAACCCGCTGATGTTCGCAGCGCCACCCGACATCACGCCGCTACCGAAGGCGCTCGAAGCCGCGCCCGGCGCGCGGGTGATGCTGCTGAACTGGCTCCGCAGCATGGCAGGCAAGCCGGTTCTGCTCGCACTCGCGGGCACGAACGTCGTCTTCGACATCGCGATGCTCGAAGGCATCGCCGGCATCGATGCCACGCTCGAAGACATGCCGCTCGATCGCCTGTGCTTCGGCTCCTACGCGCCCGTCTTCTACCACGAAGCGGCGAAGCTGAAGCTGCAGGAATCCGACCTGAGCGCCGCACAGCTCACCGCCATCACTCATGCGAACGCTCAGCGCTTTCTGTCTGCTTAGCCTCGCGGTCCTCGCCGCAGAGCCGCTGAAGTTTTCCGTCACGCCGCCGACAGCGCCCGCCGAGGCTGAGAAGACCTTCGAGACGATGCACGGCTTCCGCATGGAACTGCTCGCCGCGGAGCCGCTCGTCACCGATCCCGTCGCGATCGCTTACGACGAAGACGGCCGCGCATACGTCGCGGAGATGAACGACTACCCCTACACCGACAAGGCGCAGCACAAGGCCAGCCAGGAGAACCCGACCGACGCCCCGATCGGCAAGATCCGCCTACTCGTCGATGACGACGGCGACGGGAAGTTCGATCGCAGCACGGTCTTCGCCGATGGCCTCTCGTGGCCGACCGGGATCGCGTGCTGGAAGGGCGGCGTGATCGTCACGGCGACGCCCGACGTTTGGTATTTCAAAGACACCGACGGCGACGGCAAAGCCGACGAGCGCGAGAAGCTGCTGACCGGTTTCAAAAAGCTGAACGTGCAGGCGGTGATGAACAGCCCGGTGTGGGGGCTCGACAACCGCCTCTACCTCGCAGGCGGCAGCAATGGCGGTGAGATCGCGCGACCGGGCGGGAAGCCGCTCGCGATGCGCCGCGCCGATGTGCAGCTCGATCCGCGCGACATGAGCATCGCGCTCGTGAGCGGCGGCGCGCGCTTCGGGAACACGCGCGACGACTGGGGCAACCGCTTCCTCTGCAACATCCGCAATCCCGCGCAGCACATCGTCATCGAAAGCCGCTACCTCGCGCGCCAGCCGTATCTGCCGGCGATGAGCCCGCTCGTGGATGTGGCAGAAAGCGGTGACCAAATCCCCGTTCACCGCGCGAGCCCGCCGGAAGCGTGGCGCGAGCTGCGGGCGAAGCGTTGGTCGGCGGACTCGACCGTCACCGCGCACATGCCGCGCAGCGAGTTGGTCGGCACGGGCGTGGTCACGTCGTCGAGCGGCATCACCGTGTATCGCGGTGACGCGTATCCCGCGGAGTATCGCGGAAATCTGTTCGTCGCCGACGTGGCGGGGAATCTTTTCTACCGGCTCGTTACCGAGCCCGACGGCGTCACGTTCAAGGCGAAGCGCGTGGACGGCGATCACGAGTTTTGCGCGGGGCGCGACGTGTGGTTCCGCCCGGTGAACTTCACCAACGCACCCGACGGCTGCCTGCATGTCTGCGACATGTATCGCGAAGTCATCGAGCACCCGTGGTCGCTGCCCGACGACATCCATGCCGCGCTCGATCTCGAACGCGGCCGCGACGCTGGCCGGCTCTACCGCCTCGCACCGCCCGACTTCAAACCACGCGCCACGCCGAAGCTCAGCCAAGCGAACACGGCCGAACTCGTCGCGCTGCTCGCGCACCCAAATGCCTGGCACCGCGACACCGCGCATCGGCTGATCTTCGAGCGGCAGGATCAAAGCGCCGCGCCTGCCCTACGCGAGATGCTAAGCAAACACACCGACGCCCGTGCGCGGCTGCACGCACTCTGGTCGCTCGTCGGGCTTGATGCGCTGGAACCGGAAGACCTCGTCGCCACGTTGCTCGACCACGACGAACACGTGCGCGTCGCCGCGGTGCAGCTCGCCGAGCCGCGCTTGCAGGGCTCCGGGCTGTTCCACGCCAGCGTGCTCGGCCTTGCCAGCGACTCGTCGCCGCTCGTGCGTTTCCAAGTTGCCCTCTCGCTCGGCGCGGCGATGGACGCGGAAGGCGCACGCGCTTTGGAAACGATCGCGAGCCGCGACCTCGCCGACCCGTGGGCACGCACGGCGATCTTGAGCAGTGCAGGCTCGCAACTCGGCGAAATCGCGGCGGTGGTGCTGCGGGTCGCCAATGCGCCTGACGCCGGCGCGTTCAAGTCTCCCGCGGCTGACCAATTTGTGACCGCCGCGGGCGCGATTATCGGCGGCAGCACTGATCCCGCCGGCTGCGGGCACTTTCTCGACGCGGCCCGCGAAGCCGCAGCACAGCGCCCGGCGCTGGCCGAGGCGGCTTTACTCGGGCTGGCGAATGGCGTGGGACGCCGGGGGAAATCGCCCGTCGATTTCGCGACGACGCCGGCCGCGCGTGCTTGGCTGCAAGCAGTCGCGACCAAGGCAAAAGCTCGCGCACTCGACCCGCACGCGTCGATCGACGTCCGCCTCAGCGCCGTCGCGCTGCTCACGCTCGCGGACTTCCCCTCGCTCCAAACGCTCGCGCCCAAGCTGCTCGGCGCGCGCGAGCCGGACGCGGTGCGGGTGGCCTTCGTGCGGCTGCTGCAGGAGCGGCACGAACCAGGCGTGGCGGCGCTGCTGCTCGATTCATGGCCCGCGCTCACGCCGGCTTCACGCGAAGCTGCTGCCACGGCGCTCGTCTCGCGGAAGGAGTGGCTGGAGCCGTTGCTCGGCGCGATCGAAAGCCAGCGCGTGAAACCGGCGGAGATCAGCCCGGCGGTGCGCGCGGCGTTGCAGCGTTCGCCGGTCGTCGCGCTGCGCGAGCGGGCGGCGAAGCTTTTCGCCGCGACGGGTTCGCGGCAGGAGGTGCTCGCCCGCTACCAGCCGGTGCTCGCGATGCGCGGCGATGCGGCGAAGGGGCGCGCGGTCTTCGACACAGCGTGCGCGAACTGCCATCGCAAGGGCGACGCCGGACGCGACATCGGGCCGAACCTCGCCACCATCGCCGCGTGGTCGGCGGAGCAACTACTCACGAACATCCTCGACCCGAACCGCGAGGTTTCGCCGAACTTCATGCTCTACACCGTGGAGATGAAGGACGGGCGCGCGCTGGCGGGCATCATCGCTGCCGAGACGGAAAGCGGACTCACGCTCAAGCGACTGGATGGCATCGAGGAGTCCGTCGGGCGCGCTGAAATCGCGGAGCTAAAAGTGACCGGCACATCCCCGATGCCGGAGGGGCTGGAGGCGGCGATGTCCGCAGCGCAGATGGCCGATTTGATCGCCTTCCTGCGCGACGCGCCGTGATGACGCGCGCCGCCGGATTGTCGCAGAAAAATGCCTTGCCGCTGCCGTGTTCCAAGTCATCGTCCCACCCGGTTGCGCGCCCATTTCACGCAACCCGCCGATGCGAGGATCCGTCGCCCGCGCATCGGTAGAATCAGGAGCCGCGGGTGAGGCTGGAAAGGCCCGCCAGCGCTGCGACGGACAGAACACCAACTCAGAACAAACCGCGTCGCACTCGGGCTCCACGTCTGCGCCGCTCAAAACAACAACGCCATCCAACTCCAAAGCATTCGGGTAAACGGTAAGATTCGCGCCAGGGAAGTGCGCGTAGTTCTCGCCTCCACAGGCGAGCAACTCGGGGTAATGAAGATTCAGGACGCATTACGGAGGGCTCAGGAACTGGGCCTCGATCTCGTGGAAGTGGCAGCCACGGCGGAGCCGCCGGTGTGCCGCATCGTGGACTTCGGGAAGTTCAAATACGAGCAGGCCAAGCACGACAAGGACAAGAAGGTCAGCGCGGCTTCGAAGATGAAGGAGATCAAGTTCCGCGTGAACATCGACGATCACGACTACCAGACGAAGATGCGGCACGGGGAGGAGTTCCTCGACAAGGGCCACAAGGTTCGCGTGCTGCTCCAGTTCCGCGGCCGTGAGATGGCGCACAAGGAGCTCGGCATGCAGCTCATGGAGAAGATCAAGCGCGACCTCGTGCAGATGGCTTCGGTCGAGCAGGAGCCGAAGCTCCAGGGCCGCAGCGTGATCATGACGCTCGCGCCGCTCCCGAAGGCGAAGCGTCACCGGCATTTCTTTTCCACCCACGAGCTCCTGCAGCAGGACGACGATTTCGACGAGGTCGAAGTCGAGGACGAGACGCCCGAGGCGGATCAGCCGACTCCCGAAAAGCAAAAGACCGGCGCGCACTGAGGCGGGCCGGGTAGGGCGCGGTGTCCCCACCGCGCTGGCCACGGACGGCTGAGGACAGCCCGTCCCTACCTGCGTCCGCGCGGTTACGACGGCGTGTGGCGAAACTTGCGGACGCGGCCCCAGCCGACCCATTCGACGACGTAGAGGCTGCCCTCGGCATCGACGGTGAGGGCGTGCGGGGCGAAGAACTTGTCGCCGTGCGGCGTGTCCATGTCGCGCGCGGCTTTGGCACCGCCGCCGGCGAGTCCTTTGCCGTCGCCGAGCTTCGCGACGCACTCGTCCTTGTCGTTCCAGACCGTGACCATCGCCGCGAGGTCGGGCACGTAGAGGTGACCGTCGTGCTGGTAGAAGCAGCACGGGTTGCGCACGGCGTCGCCGCTCAGGGTGCGCTTGTATTCCAGCTCGGGACTGAAGACTTGAAGGCGGCCGTTCGCGCGGTCGGCGATGTAGATTTCCAGCTCGCTCTTGCGCGTATCGACCCAGATGCCGTGGCACGTGTTGAAGGTTTCGTTCGGCGCCTTCGGGCCCTTCTCCTTCGGGTCGGTCTTCGTGCCGATGGTGCGGAGGTGCTTCCACGCCTTGTCGAAGTGGCTGACCTTCTGCGAGCCGTAGCCATCGACGACGTAGATGTCGCCATTCGGCGCGACGGCGACGTCGGTGGGATTGGTCCAGTCGAATTTCTGGTGCGTGGCGTCTTCGCTCGCTACGTTGCCGATCGTGTAGAGGATCTTGCCGCTGAGGTCGGTTTTATAGACGCGCTTGCCGAGCTTCGGGTCTTCCTTCGCGACGTTCTCGGTGAAGTAGAAAAACTCGTCCGCGCCTTCCTTGCTCCAGTAGATGCAGTGTGCCGTCTGCTTCACCTGCTCGGTCGTGAAGCCGACTTTCTCAGCGAAGTTGTTGCTCCACGTCTCGATCAGCGTGCCGGTCTTGTCGAAGATCGCCACGCACGGGCTCGTCGAGCGCGATGTGACGACGATGCGGCCCTTGCCATCGACGACGACGCCGCAGCCAAGGCCGAAGTCCATGCCCTCGGGCAACCGACCCCACGCGGGGTCGAGCGTGTAGGTCCACTTGCCTTCGCCGATTTTCACGGGCGCGGATTCGGCACGGGCGAAGGTGCTGGCGGCGAGCGCGGCGGCGCCGGTCTTGAGGAAGTCGCGACGGGTCCGGCGGTGGGAGAAGAGGTAGTTGGAGTTCATGTTGAGGAGCGTGAGTGCGGTTGCGTTTATCCCGAGGCGCACGGCTTCTCAGCGAAAACCTCCGCACATCCTTTGCACGGAATCGCTGCGCGCTGCGCGGTTACTTGAGTGGCTCGCCTGCGCTCACGCGCACGTTGCGGATCTGCGCGCTGCCGCCGCCGACGGCGAACCACCAGCGCACTTTCGGCGTGGCGAGATAGGCGTGCTGGGCTTTGAGCTGATTGCTGCCGAGCCGCGCGGCGAGTTGGTCGCCGGTGAACTCGACGCGCACGTGCTGCCACTCGTCGGACTTCAGATCGACCTTGGCCTCCGCGAGTGTGTGGCTCGGCGACTTGCCTTTCACCTCGCTCGAATCCTCGGCGAGTTTGGCGCCCTTCGGCGTGATGATGAGGCGGCCGACGTGCTTCGCGGCATCGCAGCCGATGTAGAAGATCTTCGCGCTGTCGAAACGGAACTCGCACTCGAAGACGAGGCTGGTCGGGCCGGTCTTGAGGTGCAGCACGGCGGCGTGATGCTCTTCGGGCAGATCGGTCGCCTTGAGCACGCCGTCGGCGGGCTCCCATTTGCCTTTGGCGACGGACCACTCGGGGCCGAGCGGCTGTTTGAAATCGGGCGCGCTGATGACTTTGCCCGGCTGGACGAGCAGCGGCGCGTCGGCGGCGAACGCGCTGAGCGCGGCGAGGAGGAAGAGGCTGGCGAGTTTCATCGCCTTATTCGGCGAGCGCGACTTTGAGGTCGTCGATCTCCACGGACGCGCCCTGCACGACGAAGCGGTAGTTCACCTTGTCCATCGCGAGCCGCGGGTCGGTGCCTTCGGCTTTCGCGCCGTTGTCGGTCTGCACGGAGACTTTGTCGCCTTTCACCTCGACGAGCATCGTGATCCACTCGCCCGGCGCAAATTTCGCCGCGGCTTTGCCGAGCACGCCGCCCTTGATGGTCTTGTCCTTCTTGTCGCCGTCCTTGTTGATGGAGAAGCCGTCGTTGTTGATGACGACGCGGAAGAGGTGCCCCTTCGCGTGATTGTAGCTGAGGCTGAAGCCCTTCGCGCCATCGAGCTTGAACGAGAACTGAGTGATCGAGTCCTTGTTTGGCAAAGCGAGCGAGAGCACGCCCGCGTGTTTGTCTTCGGGCTTCTCCTTGCCGACGATCGCGCCGCCCGACACCTGCCAGTCGCCTTTCGCGACGGCCCACGGCTTGTCGAGCGCGCCGGTGTCGAAGTTCTGCTCGATGACCGTCTTGCCCGCTTTGGCGAGGGTCGGCTGGAGCGCGGTGTTTTTCCCGGCGTAGCAGGGTGCGGCGAGGACGGAGGCGAGGAGGATGGTTTTGAGCATAGGTGAAGGGAGCGGACAAAGCCGCACACGGAGCCCGGCGGCAACTACACCTTGGTTGACCACGCTGCCGCGCCTCGCGTGTAGTGCGGGAATGCCACGCGCCGCCGTCCTCACCGCCTTCTACGCGCCACTCGAGCTGCGCGAACTCCCGCTGCCCGACATCGAACCGGGCGCGGTGCTCGTGCGCACCGAGATGGCGGGCATCTGCGGGACGGATGTGCACATCTGGCAGGGCCAGATGCCGATCGCGCTGCCGGTCATCCTTGGGCACGAGACCGTGGGACGCATCGAGAAGCTCGGCGCGGGCGTGGAGCGCGACTGGACGGGGCAAGCGATCGCGGTCGGCGATCGCGTGACGTGGAACTCCGCGGTGTCGTGCGGCGCGTGCTTTTACTGTGCTGAGAAAAAGCAGCCGACGCGGTGTCCGCACCGGCGCGCTTACGGCATCGGCTATCGCTGCGACGAAGCGCCGCACTTTCTCGGCGGCTACGCGGACTTCCACTACCTGCGACCGCGCACGACGATCTTCAAACTGCCGGACGACCTCGCGACTGAGTCGGTCGTCGGCGCGGGCTGCGCGCTCATCACGGCGATCCACGGCGTCGAGCGCACGGGCATCGCGTGGCAGGACAGCGTGGTGGTGCAGGGCGCCGGGCCGGTCGGCATCGCGGCGCTCGCGGTGGCGAAGAGTGCGGGGGCGGGGAAGGTGATCGTCATCGGCGGGCCGAAGCCGCGGCTGGAAATGGCGCGGCGCTTCGGCGCGGATGAGGTCATCGACATCGACGAAGTGCGCGAGCCCGCCGCGAGGCTCGCCCTCGTGCGCCAGCTCACCGGCGGCTACGGCGCGGATGTGGTGCTGGAGTGCGTCGGCATTCCCGCCGCCGTGGTCGAGGGAATGGAGCTGTGCCGCGACGGCGGGAAGTATCTCATCCTCGGCCACTACTGCGACGCCGGACCGGTGATGTGGAATCCGCACGTCGTCACCCGCAAGCAACTCCAGGTCTTCGGCTCGTGGTCGAGCGAGCCGCGCCACCTCCGGCAGGCGATCGAATTCCTGCGCGCAAACCGCGAGCGTTTCCCCTTCCACGAGATGGTCACGCACCGCTTCACGCTCGACCGCGCGAACGAGGCGCTCGCCGCGACGGCGAACTGGCAGGCGGCGAAGAGTGTCTTCGTGGCGTCGTGAGGCCAGCCAGCCCTTGACGAAGGGAAGAACCGCCGCTCTGTAGTCACAAAGCATTTACCGCATGAACTCGACTCCCCCGCGCTCTGCCCTTCGCACCGGCTTCACTCTCATCGAGCTCCTCGCGGTCATGGCCGTCATCGCCGTCGTCATCGCCTTCGCCGTGCCGGCGACGAACCAAATCCTGCGCGGCTCGCAGCTTTCGCAAGGCGGGCAGATGGTCGGCGACCAGCTCGCCTATGCGCGCCAGCTCGCGCTGACGAAGAACCGCACGATCGAGTTCCGCTTTTACCGCTTCGGCGATCCGGAGACGCCCGGTGAGAAGATCGACGAACCCGAAAAAGGGCGCTGGCGCGGCGTGCAGATCTTTGAGCTGCTGGAAAACGGCGCCGCAGTGCCAGCCAGCGGCACCGCATTTCAGCGTTTGCCGCGGATGACGATCATGGACTCCAAGAAATACTCGACGCTGCTCGGCGAGGACTTCGTGGGAAAACCCAAGAAAGCCCAGGACGACCCCACCGCCCCGGAGCTTCCGATCGAGATCAACGGCAAGAAGGTCGGGAAGAAATACGAATACACCAGCTTCCGCTACCTGCCGGACGGCTCGACGAACCTGCCAGCCAAGGCCAAGAAAGGCGGCAGCGGCGCGGCCGACGATGACGAGAGCGATACCTGGTATGTGACCGTCGTCAGCCTCTCGGACGAGAACAAGGAACTGAACGGGATCAATTACGCGACCGTCCAGATCGACCCGTTCACGGGCAGCCAGAAGTCCTTCCGCCCGACCATCGGGGGCAAACCCCAGTAGTAGCATCGGCCTACCGGGCGCAGGCCGGGCGACCTGCGGCAACCGCGCACTGGCGCGCGCCGGGGCGAGCGTCCATAGTGCCCGCTGCTTCTCGTGATGCACCGCACCATTCTCCTCACCGTCTTCGCGCTCGCTGCACACGGGCAAAATGTCGTCACGCAGGTGCAGCCGCTCGCAGTGAACAAGTCGGAGATTTCGCTGCCCGGACCCGGAGCGCCGAAGCCGGTCGCCACGCCCGGCGCGAACACCTTCCAGCCGACGTGGGAGACGCAGAAAGGCGCGCGCACTTACCTCCTCGGCATCCCGGCACCGCGCGGGCAAATCGTCGATCGCAGCGGCGCCCCGCTCGCGCAGACGCGCGTGAGCTACAATCTGGGCATCGCCTTCCCCACCCCGCTCACCTTCGACGCCGCCGAGCTGAAGCGCTACGCCGAGCAGCAGATCATCCTCGCGCGCACGATTACCGGCCGGCCGATCTCGGTCACCGAAGATCAGCTCCTGAAGCACTACAAAAACCGCGGCGTGCTCCCGCTCATCGTCGCGCAGGACCTCAAGCAATTCGAAGTCGAGCGCATCAAGCAGCAGAACTCCGACGCGCTCGTGCTCCAGCCTGTCTATCAGCGCTGGTATCCGCAGGGCGACCTCGCCGGACACGTCATCGGCTACGCGGGCCGGGCGGGGAAAATGCCGGAAAAAGTCATCGAGAACAACGACCTGCTCTGGCCGGATAGCGAAGGGCGCGAGGGGCTCGAGCAGATGTTCGACGACCAGCTCAAGGGCAAAGTCGGCCAGCTCAATCTCTCCTTCGACCCGAACGGCCGCAAAGCCAGCGAGCAGGTTCTCCTTCCCCCGTCGCCGGGCTACAACGTCGTCACCACGCTCGATCTCGGCCTTCAGCGGATGTGCGAAGACGCGCTCGCCAAGGGCTGCAAACGAGGCGCGATGGTCTTCGTCGATGCGAACTACGGCGACGTGCTCGCGCTCGCCTCGTGGCCGCCCATTAACCCGAACTGGTTCGTGCCGAATATCTCGCAGGCCGACTTCGACGCGCTCCGGCTCAGCCCCGAAAACCCGCTCATCCCGCGCGCCTATCGCAGCGCCTATCCGCCGGGTTCCACGTTCAAGACCTTCGTCGGCCTCGCCGCCATGCAGAGCGGCAAAGTCGAGCCCGACGACACCTTCAACTGCCCCGCCGCGCTCGACATCGGCAACCTCACCTTCCGCAACTGGAAGAAGGAAGGCGCCGGCGAACTCAGCTTCGTCGAAGCGCTCACGCAGAGCTGCAACACCTACTTCTACCAGATCGGCCTGCGCACCGGCGCGCGCCCGATTTACGAGACCGCGTTCAGCCTCGGCCTCGGCGTCCGCACCGGCATCCCGCTCGCCGCCGAGACCAGTGGCCGCATCCCGACCGACGACTACATGCTCAAGGTCTATAAGAGGAAGTTCATGCCCGGCGACATCGCCAACCTCTCCATCGGCCAGGGCGACACGCTCATCTCCCCGCTCCAGATGGCGCAAGCCATGGCCGCCATCGCGAACGGCGGCACGCTGCTCCAGATGCGCCTTGTCCAGCAGGTCCAGAGCCTCGATAGCGCCATCGTCACCGCCTACGACCCGCGCGCCCGCGGCGTCGTGCATATCGACAAAAAAGTGCTGACCGCTCTGCGCAAGGCGCTAATCGACGTCGTCAACAGCGGCAGCGGCACCGCCGGTCGCGCGTCGCTCGACCACATCACCGTCGCCGGCAAGACCGGCACCGCGCAGTGGGGCCCGAAGAACAACGAACGCACCGCCGCGTGGTTCACCGGCTTCGCGCCCGCCGACAAACCGCGCTACGCCTTCGCCGTCCTCTACGAAGGCGACGCCAACAACGACGACGTCCACGGCGGCACCCAGGCCGCCCCGATGATCGGCCAGGTGCTCAAGCAGCTTTTCCCCGTCGAGAAGAAGGTGAAGAAGACGAAGAAGAAGAGCGAGGAAACCGCGAAGCCAGCGGAGGAGAAGATCGAAGACGGCACGCCGGTGCGACGCGCGGAGCCGGTGAAGGCGGAAGAGAACTGAGCCCGGCGGCTTTCAGCCGCAGAACCGCAGTTTACGCCGCCACCATCGCCGCCCTTTCGCGGAGCGGGCAGCGGCGTCTTACTCCTGCATGACTCAAGAGCGCACCGCCTCCCTCGGCGCACTCGTCCGCCAAGTCGTGGACGAGACGCCGGTATTCGACATCCACACGCATCTCTACGATGCCGCGTTCGGCGAGCTGCTGCTCTGGGGGATCGATGAACTGCTCATCTATCACTACCTCGTCGCCGAAGCGTTTCGCTGGCACGACCTCACGGAGCACGAGTTCTTCGCGCTACCCAAGGCGCAGCAGGCGGAGGTCGTGTGGGACGCACTTTTCATCAAGCACTCGCCGATCAGCGAAGCGTGCCGCGGCGTGCTCACCTGCCTAAATGCGCTCGGCTTCGACGTGAAGAAGCGCGATCTCGCTGCGCTGCGCCGCGAGTATGCGAAGTGGCAGCCGGGTGAGTTCGTCACGCGCTGCTGCGAAGTGGCGAAGGTGCGCAAGATCGCGATGACCAACTCGCCTTTCGACGAACTCGAGCGGCCCGTGTGGGAACGCGGCTTCGAGCGCGATCCGCGCTTCGTCGCCGCGCTGCGCATCGACCCGCTGCTGCTCGACTGGCCCGCCACCGCGCCGAAGCTGCGCGCGTGGGGCTACGATGTTTCAGCGGAGCTGAATGCGAAAACCTTCGACGGCATCCGGCGTTTCCTCGGCGATTGGACGAAGCGGATCGACTCGCAGTATTGCATGGTCTCGCTGCCGCCCGACTTCGCCTTTCCACACAACGGCGCGACCGCGCAGATCATCGAGCACGCGATCATGCCGCACGGCCGCGAGCACAACCAAGCCTTCGCGCTGATGATCGGCGTGAACCGCGCCGTGAACCCCGCGCTTCGCCTCGCCGGCGACAGTGTCGGCGCCGCCGATGTGGGCGCGGTCGAGCGGCTGTGCGCGGCGTTTCCGGAAAACAAATTCCTCTGCACGATGCTCGCGCGGGAGAATCAGCACGCACTCTGCGTCTCGGCGCGCAAGTTCCGCAACCTGCACGTCTTCGGCTGCTGGTGGTTCATGAACATCCCACAGCTCATCGACGAAACGACGCGGATGCGGCTCGAACTCATCGGCACCTCGATGACGCCGCAACACAGCGACTGCCGCGTGCTCGACCAGCTCGTCTACAAGTGGAGCCACAGCCGCGCGATCATCGGCAACGCGCTCGCGGACAAATACGAAGACCTCGCCGCGACCGGCTGGGAGCCGACTCGCGCCGAGATCGAGCGCGATGTCCACGACCTGCTCGGCGGCGCGCTGGAGAAGTTCATCGCCCCCTAATCGCAGTCATCCTGAGCGGAGCACCGCTTCGCGAAGCGAAAGGCGCGGAGTCGAAGGACCCCGTGCAGATTGCTTGGGATTCTCGCCGGGAGAGACGCAGGGAAATTCCACGGGATCCTTCGACTGCGCGCTGCCCACCTTCGCCCTCGCAGCGCTCCGCTCAGGATGACTCCGGTTATTGAGCCGGCACAAACAATTCCGCCACGCGCTCGATCTTCAGCGCCTTGCCGGTCGTCTCGTCGATCTCGATGAGCGCGCCTTGCAGCTTCACCGGACCGCGCGCGACGGGATACATCACCGGCCTTCCCGTGAGGAAACGCTGGATGATCGGCTCGATCTCGCGCCCGAGGCAGCTCTCGCTCGGTCCGCACATCCCGGCGTCGCAGAGGAAGGCGGTGCCGCCGGGGAAGACCTGATCGTCCGCCGTCTGCGTGTGCGTATGCGTGCCGACGACCGCGCTCACGCGCCCATCGAGGAAGCGGCCCATCGCGATCTTTTCGCTCGTCGTCTCGGCGTGGACATCGACGAAGATCACCGGCGTCTGCTCGCGCAACCGGGCGATCTCCTTGTCCATCGCGAGGAATGGATTCTCGAGCGGCGGCTGCATGAAGGTGCGGCCCTGCACGTTCACCACCGCGATTTTTCCCTTCGCGGTATCGAGCACGATCGAGCCGTTGCCAGGCGTGCCGGCGGGGTAATTGAGCGGGCGCAGCAGCCGCGGCTCGGTGTCGAAGTAAGGGACGATTTCGCGCTGGTCCCAGATGTGATCGCCGCTGGTGATGACGGCCACGCCACACCGCAGCAGGTCGATGCTGATCTTCGGCGTGATGCCGCGCCCAGCGGCCGCGTTCTCGCCGTTCACGATCACGAAATCCACGCCGCGTTCCGTGCGCCACTTGGGCACGGAAGCAATGACCGCACTGCGGCCGGGTTCACCGATGATGTCGCCGAGGAAGAGGAGTCGAAGCATGGGAGGCGCGGGATTTAGCCGCGAAGACCGCGGAGGGCACGGAGGAAATTTTGCGCGCGCACCGCACCGCACCGGCTATCTCTCCGCCAGCCGTGATCGCCCGCCTGCTTCTCCTCGCGTCCCTCCTTGTCCATTCGGTCCAAGCCGAGAGCCTCAGCCCGCTCGGCGAGCGCCCGGACTGGACCGTGCTCGCGCCGTTTCAGGAGACGATCACGCGCGCCGAGTTCGTGCGGCTGCTCGATCGCGTCTATGCGCCGCGCGACGCTGCAACGGGCTTGATCGACGTGAACGAGGAGCGCGCGAGCATCGTCCAGCGGCTCGGCGAGCCGGAGCGGTTCACGCTGCGCTTCGCAAAGGACGCCGCGTCCGCGAAGTCGCCGCCGCGCTATTGGCGCGCGGGCCAGCCGCTCGCCGGGCTGCGCGTCGCGATCGATCCGGGGCATCTCGGAGGCGAGTGGGCGAAGATGGAGGAGCGCTGGTTTCGGATCGGCGCCGGAGTGCCGGTCGCGGAGGGCGACCTCACGCTGCGCGTCGCCGAAGCTCTCGCGCCGCAGCTCACCGCCCTCGGCGCCGAGGTGCTCTGGGTGCGACGCGCACCGGGGCCGACGACTCCAAAACGGGTCGCCGACTTTTTCCAGATCGCCCGCGCCTTCCTCGCCGCGCAAGGCGTCGCGAACCCGCGCGAAACCTACCGAAGCATGGAGGAGCCGGGGCGTGGCGCGACGGTGCAGTCGCAGGCGGAGCTGCTCTTCTACCGACAGGCGGAGATCCGCCACCGAGCGCACCTCGTGAATGACGAACTCAAGCCCGACCTCGTGCTCTGCCTCCACTTCAACGCCGACGCGTGGGGCGATCCGCAGCGGCCAGCCTTCGTCCCGAAGAACCACTTCCACGTGCTCGTGAACGGCTGCTACAGCCCCACAGAACTGCGACTCGACGACAACCGCTTCGAGCTGCTCCAGCGCCTGCTCGGCGGCGTGACCGACGAGGAACATCGCATCTCGACCACGGTCGCCACGCACATGGCGCGGGCGCTCGCGCTGCCGCCTTACATCTACACGCGCGACATCGCGGTGCGCGTGAACGCGAGCCCTTACGTCTGGGCGCGCAATCTCCTCGCGAACCGCCTCTACCGCTGCCCCGTCGTCTTCCTCGAGCCCTACGTGATGAACTCGCAGGAACTGTGGGAGCGCGTGCAGGCGGGCGATTACGAAGGAGTGCGCACCGTCGCCGGCAGCGCGCGCAAATCACTCGTGCGCGAGTATGCCGTCGCCGTCGCGGAAGGCCTGACCGCCGCGATGCGGCACAGGTAGGGACGGCTGTCCCCAGCCGTCCGCCGCATACCAGCGACGTCCTCACGCGGACCGCTGGGGACAGCGGTCCCTACCTGCTTCACGGACTTACGGCGTCTTCTGCCCGACGAACTGCGCGTCGCCGTAACCGAGCATCGGGTAGAAGATGAACGGCAACAGCCCGAGACCGATGCCGAAGCCTTCGCTCTTGCCGAAGTTCTTCGCGACACCTAACCCCGCGATGATCATCGGCACGATGGTAAGGCACATGGTAAGCGCGACCAAGAGCCACCACCACGGCTTACCCGCGATCTTCAGCAACACATAGAAATTGTAGAACGGCACGATCGCCGCCCAGCCCGGCTCTCCCGCCTTGGTGAAGACTTTCCACATGCCCGCGAACGTCACGATGAGAACCGCGAGTTGGATGAGGAGGATCACGGTGGCGACGATGCCGCCGCCCTGGCTTGAGATTTGGTTCACGTCTTCCGGATTCATTGTGTGTGCGAGTTGGTTTGAGTTGCAGGACGCGCGACCGGCGCTCGCCGGAAGTGCGGACGGGGAAAGCCAGAAAGCCACCGTGCTGTCGAGCCGCCATTTCCCCCGGCACTGAATCCCCATTTGCCCTCTCCGCTGGCGCTGGTAAAAATCGCGACCTTTTTCCCTAAATGCCTCGCGACAACACGATCCACAAAATCCTCGTCATCGGCTCCGGGCCCATCGTCATCGGGCAGGGGTGCGAGTTCGATTATTCGGGCGTGCAGGCCTGCAAGGCGCTGAAGGAGGAAGGCTACACGGTCATCCTCGTGAACTCGAACCCGGCGACGATCATGACGGACCCGGAGTTCGCGCACCGGACCTACATCGAGCCGATCACGCCGGAGGTGGTGGAAAAGATCATCGCCGCCGAGCGACCGGACGCGCTGCTGCCGACGCTCGGCGGGCAGACGGCGCTGAATTGCTCGATGAAATTGCACGAGATGGGCGTGCTGGAGAAATACGGCGTGCGCATGATCGGCGCGAAGCCGGACGCGATTCACAAGGGCGAGGACCGGCTGGCGTTCAAAGAGGCGATGATCAAGATCGGTCTCGATATGCCGCTCTCCGGCGTGGCGCACACGATGGAGGAGGGGCGCGCGGTCGCGGCGGAGATCGGCACGATGCCGCTCATCATCCGGCCGGCGTTCACGCTCGGCGGGACGGGCGGCGGCATCGCTTACAATCGCGAGGAATTTGAAACCATCGTCGCGCGCGGGCTGGATATGTCGCCGGTGAGCGAGGTGCTCATCGAGGAGTCGCTGCTCGGGTGGAAGGAATTCGAGATGGAGGTGATGCGCGACCACGCGGACAACTGCGTGATCGTTTGCTCGATCGAAAATGTGGACCCGATGGGCGTCCACACGGGCGACTCGATCACCGTCGCGCCGATCCAGACGCTCACCGACCGTGAGTTCCAGGTGATGCGCGATGCGTCGTTCGCGATCATCCGCGAGATCGGCGTGGAGACGGGCGGGAGCAACATCCAGTTCGCCGTCCACCCGGACACGGGGCGGATGATCGTCATCGAGATGAATCCGCGCGTGTCGCGCAGCTCGGCGCTGGCGAGCAAGGCGACGGGCTTCCCCATCGCCAAAATCGCCGCGAAGCTGGCCGTGGGCTACACGCTCGACGAGGTGCGCAACGACATCACGCGCGAGACGCCCGCGAGCTTCGAGCCGACGAT
>VFJQ01000144.1 GCA_009885995.1 Verrucomicrobiota bacterium | reverse complement strand
GGTGCCGTTCGTCCACAGGCCCGCCGCCGGATTCACGCCGTCGCCAAGCGTGAGCGTGCGCCCCGTCGCCACCTGCTTCGTCGCGGAGGAACTCAGGTTCAGCCCGCCATACACGAGCGTCGTGCCCGCCCCGCTCATCGTGCCGCCGGACCAGTCAAAGCTGGCCAGCACGGTGAACGTCACTCCCGCCGGGCTGGTGAAGGTGCCTGCGCTCTGTTGAAAGGTCCCGACGCTCGTGTCGCTCGGGAGATTGATCGTCGAAGCGATGTTCAAAATCGCCGTGTCCGCCGCGCCGGGCACGCCGCTGTCGAAGTTCCAGTTCAGCGGATTGAACCAGCTCTGATCCGCGCCGCCGCCCGCATCCCAGATGAACGCGAGCGCGGCCTGCGAGATCACCAGCCCCGTCGCATCCGACGCCTGCGTCTTCCCCGCCGTCGCGCCGGTGAGTGTGGTGAAGGTGCCGGGATTGTTCCCCGACAGCACGACGCGGAACATATCGCCGCCGCTCGGCGTGAAGCCCGCGAGGTTCGTGATGTTCAGCGTGCCGCCCAGCGTCGCCGTTCCCACGTCCAGCGAGTCGTATTCTTCCACGCTCGTGCCGTTCAGCTCCACCGCCAGCGTCCCGCCCGCGCCTTGCGCGTAGTTTCCAGTGATCGTGATCTTCCCCTCCAGCCCCGTCCCGGCGGGCCGCACGGTCGCGCCGGTGTTGTTCACGCTGCCGGTGATCAACCCTGCGCCTCTCAGCTCGCCGCCGGAGAAAAGGAGCGTCGGGCCGGTCGCGATCGCGCCGCCGGAGAGGAGCGTCGTGCCCGCGGTCTGCGTGAAGGCGTCGTTGAAGAAGAACCGGCCCGACTGGACCTCGACCGTCCCCGCGTTCGTGAAGTTCACCGCCGCCGTGGGTGACGCCGAGCCGATGTCGGTGTCGCCGATGACGCCGGTCTTGCGCAGGATTCCACCCGCGAGGTTGTTGAACGTGTTCGTGCCGACGCCCGTGCCGAGATCGCCGTCGTTCGAGATGAGGAACGTGCCGGAGTTGTTGATCGTCGCGCCGTTCTCGATGAAGACGGTGCCGGTCCCCGTGAAGTTCGTCGCGCCCGCGACGCTCAACGTGCGGCCATCGAGGAACATGCCGGCGTTGCTCGTGAGATTCCACGTCGCGGTGCTGGCGATGCTCGTCGTGCCCGTGCCGCTCAGCGTGCCGCCCGACCAGTTCCACGTGCCATTGATCGTGAGCGCACCGTCGCCGGTGATCGTGCCGCCGGTCTGCGCAAGCGTGAAGCCCGCGGGCACCGTGAGCGTGCCGCCATTGCCGAGGTCGATGCTGCCATTGTTGATCTCCAGCGAGCCGGCGCCGGAGACGCCGGGCACTTCGGCCCAGATGAAGTTGCCGCCGTTGAACACGAGCTTCGCGCCGCTCGCGACGATGAAGGTCGAGCCGCTCGTCCACGTGCCGCCGCTGCTGAAGATCGCCAGGTTGCCGGCTTGCACGTCGAGGTCGTTCGCGTGGACGAAGGAGAGATTCGGATTGCCGAGGCCGATCACCGTCCCGCCCGCGATGTTGCCGACTGATTTACGCAGCGTCGCGCCCGGGAAATTTCGGAACAGCGAACCGGTCGTATCCGTCTGCGCGATGTCGCCGTCGCTTTGGAAATCCCACAGCCCGCGGTTGGCGATCTGCGGCCCGTTGACCAGCGAGAGGTTGCCGATGCCGGTCATCGTCACCGTCCCGTCGTTGTCGATGAAGCGCCGGTCGAGCGTCTTCACGCTCGCGCCGGAGAGCGTGAGCGTCGCGTTGGCGGGGAGGAAGAGTGTCGCCGCGCCGCTGAGCGTGCCGCCGCTCCAGGTGTGGCTGCCAGTGACCGTGAAATCATGCGGGCCCGTCAGCGTTCCGTTCGTCTGCGTGAAGTTGCCGACCGTCACCGGCGCGGTGAGGCTGATCGAGCTCGCGATGTTCAGAAATGCCGTGTCGGCCGCCCCCGGCACGCCCGCGTTGAGATCCCAGTTGATCGGGTCGAACCAATCCGAGCTGTTCTCTCCGTCCCACACGAACACGCCGCCCGCCGTGATGTTCGCGCCAAACTCCGACGTGCCGCCGCCGCTCACCGGCGTCGCCGTCGCGGTGATGAACGCGCCCGACGCGAAAATCTCAACCGGCATGAAGTTGAAAGTCACTGTGCCCGCCGCATTCGTGCTCACCATCGTGCGCCCGAGATAGTCCTCGCCTTCGCCGAAGCCCGATCCGTCGGCGACGACCGAGCTGTAGAAGTCGATGAAGAAACTCGTGAGCGGCGTGCTCGTGAGCAAGCCGGAGATGGTGCTGCTCGCGGAGACCACGGCGCTCGTGAGGACGGGGAAGTTTTGCAGCGCGTTCGCCCCGCTGTCGCTGTCGTCCGCGTCGTTCGGCGTCACGCCGTCGGCGCCGAGGTCGATGCCGAGCCCGCCGTTATCGGTGATGAGATTGTTGAAGAACGTGTGGCCCGCGCCGAAATCGACCTGGATGCCCGCGCCGGTGTTGCTGGCGATGATGTTCGAGCCGCCCGTGCCGCCGATGAGCGTGCCGCTCGCACCGCTGATGAGCACACCCGCGCCCGCATTTCCGAGCGGGCCGTTGAAGCGATCCACGCCGATACGGTTCCCCTGGATCGTGGTGCCGTTGGTCGCCCCGCTGAAGATCTGGATGCCGGGACCGCTGTTACCGGAGATGATATTTCCCTCGCCCGCGCCGGTGCCGCCGATGGCCAGGCTCGGCACGCCGTTGCTGACGAAGAAGCCGCTCGCATTTGGGATCGCGAGGAACCCGGTGGTGTCCGTGCCGATGCGGTTGCCGATGATCTTCACATTCGCCGAGGCCGAGAAGGCGACGCCGACGCCGGCGAAATCATTGCCTGAGATGATGTTTCGCGCCCCGTTGCTGTTGCCGCCGATGGTCACGTTCGGCGTGCCCGATATGTTCACGCCAAAGTTCAAGTTGCCGAGGTCCACGGCACCGTTCGCGTCGGTGCCGATGAAGTTGCCCTCGACCGTCGAACCGGTTGCGCTGGCGTCGACGATGCGGACTCCGTCGTAGTTCCCCGAGATCACATTCCCCGCGCCCGCCGCGGTGCCGCCGATCTGCGTGAGGGAGCCCCGTGTATTGATGCCGTAGTTGAAATTGCCAAACGCGATGGTGCCGCTCGTCCCGACGCCGATGTAGTTCCCCTGGATGAGCGTGCTGTCGGCGGTCGCGCTGATCTCGATGCCGTTGAAGCCGTTGTCGGCGATGACGTTTCGCTCCGCGGGCGTGGTGCCGCCGATGCGGTTGCCGTCGGAGTTGTCGATGAAGATGCCATCCGCGGTGTTGCCGAACGGGCTGCCTTCCTGGTCGAGGCCGATCCAGTTGCCGGTGATGATGTTGTTCCCCGCCGTCGTCAGCTCGATGCCATAGCCGGTGAAACTGTTGATGATGAGCCCCTGCACGGTCGAGCCGCCGCCGGTGATGGTGAGCCCGCTCTCGAGCCCCGCGCCATTGGGCACGAGGGACCCGTTGAGCACGATTCGCAGCGTGGCGTCGCTGCCGATGGTCTGCGTGTTCGCACTCGCGCTCGGCTGCGAATAGCCGTCGATCACCACGGCATAGGTGATCGCCGGCAACACGCTGGTCGGCTGGATCACGCGCGGCCCGCTGCCGCCGGGGATGTTGAAGGTGATCGTGTCGAGGCCCGCCGTCGTGTTGGCCAGGAGGATCGCCTCGCGCAGCGAGGTCAGGCCGTCGCCGCCATTCACGACATCGAGATCAGTCGTGACCTCGAACGGATTCGGCGCGATGAAGACGACATTCACCCCCGTGGCGGTGTAAGTCGCGGTTCCGCCCGCGAGACTCGTCACGGCGAAGGTTCCGACGGGCGTGCCCGAGGTGCTCACGACGTTGAACGTCGCAGGCGCGGTCGGTATGAACCCGCCGACTGGGGTGAAAAAGAGCGCGCCATCGAGCGCGGTGGTGCCGCCGACGATGAGTTGGTCGTAGCCAGTCCCCGGCGTGGTGCCGAACGCCTCGATGTCGAGCGCACCCATCGCGCCTTGCGAGTAGCTGCTCGTGATGGTGATCGTGCCGATGCCGCCGGGACCGCCCGGCAGGATCGTGCCGCTGGAATTGAGCAGGCTGCCGGTGATCGTGCCCGTGCCGGCGAGCGTGCCTTCCTGGCCGGGGATGCCGGGCGTCGAGTCGAGCGTGATCGGCGCACCCGCGGTGAAGTTGCCGCCCTGGAGCTGCGTGAAGCTGCGCAGGAACGAAGGGTCCGTTAGCGAGAGCGTGCCCGCATTCAACTCGAGCACTCCGCTCGCGCTGAACTGCACGCCCGCGCCGAGGCTCGTCGTGCCCGTGTCGAACTTCCGCAGGATGCCGCTCGTGATGCCATCGCCCGCATTCCCAAAAAGCGCGTTGCTCACCGAGCCGCTGTGCGTGAAGTCGCCGTCGCCGAGGATGTCCAGCCGGCCGTTATTCTGGAAAACCGAATCGTCCACGAGATCGAAGCTGCCTGCAGCGGTGAACGTCGTCGTGCCAGTCAAGACGACCGTTCCTTTCACCGAGCGAGCCGCCGCGCCGGCGATGTCCGTGTCGCCGCTGAATTGCACGCCGCTCCCCGTGCTGGCCGCGAGCACATTGCCGCCCGTCCACAGCGCCGGGCCGTAGAGGAGGAGGTCGTCGTCGTTCTGGTTGCTCAGCGTGCCGCCGGTGAATTGGAACGTCGTCGCCGAATCCACATCGACCGGCGCCGACACGAGGTCGAGCGTGCCGCCGCTCAGCCGCACCGTGCCGCCGCCATCGACGAATACGGCGCCGACGATCCCGGTCGTCCCGCCCGCGAATTCCAGCCCCGCGCCCGGCGAGACCGTCACGCCCACCACATCCCACATCCCGCCCGCGGCCATGCTCACGAGGCCGGTCTCCACGCGGAAGAACGTGTCGGATTGGAAGTTCAGCTCCACCCCGGCCACGGTGATCCCATTGCCCGCACTCTTCTGCAGCGCCGCGCCCGAGGTCGTGCGCACCAGGCTCGCCGCGCCGAAGCTGACCAAGTCCGCGTCGGTCTGGATGTCGAAGAGACCGTTATTCCTGATCTCCGCGTTGTTGCCGAGCGCGAGATTCCCCGTGCCCGTCCACGTCGCCACGCCGTCGATGCGCAGCGTCGAGCCGTCGAGCGTCTTCACCCCCGCGCCGCTGATGGTCAGCGCATTTTGCACGCGCACCGTGCCGCCGCCGGTCTGCGTGCCGCCGGTCCAGTCCAGCACGAGCGCGTCGAGCATAGGTCCGTCGATGTCTATCGAGAGGATGCCGTTGCTCTGGCGGAATTCCCCGACCACCGCGGTCACGCCGATGTCGATCATGGACGCGATGTTGAGGATCGCCGTGTCGTTCACCCCAGGCACGCCGGAGTTGAGATTCCAATTCGTCGGGTTGAACCAGTCGTTATTACCCGCCTCGTTGTCCCAGATGTAAGTCTGCCCCGTGCGCGTGAGCAGCACGCCCGTCGCGTCGCCGGTCTGTGTCAGGCCGACCGTGTTCCCGGCGAGGTTGGAGAAGGTGCCGGTCGCTCCGGTCGATTGCACCACGCGGAATGTATTTCCTGCCGTCGGCGCGAAGGTGCCGAGGTAGGCGATCCCGAGCGTGCCATCGATCGTGCCGCCCGCCGTGAAGACGAGCTGGTCAAACTGCCCGCCCGCTTGCCCCGCGATCTCCGCCGCCAGCGCGCCGCCCGCCGTCTGCGCGTAGGGCTGCGAAAACGTGAGCGTCCCCGTCGCGCCCGTGCCACCGGGCCGCACGATCGCGCCATTGTTCATCACCGCCATGGCGATGCTGCCCGTGCCGGTCAGTTGACCGCCGTCGAGCGTCATCGTGCCCGTGCCGAAAATCTGCCCGCCCGCGAGCCGCACCTCGCCGGTGGTTTGCGTGAGCGGCCCGAGCACGAAGTTTCCAGCCGCCGCGATGAGCAGCCCCGTGTTATCGATCACGTTGAACGTCTGGATGCCGAAGCCGCCTGTGGTCAGCTTCGTGACCGTGCCCGCATTCGTGAAGCTCGTGAACGACGACGCGCCGTCGCCATCGCGCAGACCCGCGTTCAGCGTGATCGTCGCGCCGGCGTTGTTGAAGATCGCGCCCGAGTTGAACGTGAGCAACCCGCCGCTCAGCGTGAGCGCACCGTGGTTATCCAGCAGGCCGCCGTTCCACGCCGCGCTGCCGCCGTTGTTGATCGTCCCCGCCGCGCCTTCCGGCAGCACGAGCGACGGCCCGTTATGCACGCCGCCGGTCCACGAGAAATTCTGCCGCACGATGAGCGTGGCGAAGCCGCCGAGGTTGCCCGCCGTGTGCTGAAACGTGCCCACGCTCGCATTCGCATTGTCGAGGATGATGTCCGGCCCGCCATTGAAGATCGCCGTGTCCACCGCGCCCGGCACGCCCGCGCCGCCGGGCGAGGTCCAGTTCGACGCCGTGAACCAATCGTTCGGCTCCGTCGTGTTGCCGCCCACCCATGTGAAGGTCCGCGTCGGTCCGACCACGTTCGAGAACTCCGAGGTCTCCCCGCGCAGCACCGCCGTCGCGGTCGCGGAGAAAAACGTATCCGCCGGCAGCGACACCGTCTGGCTGAAGCTGAGCGGCGCGTTGCCCGTGCCGTCGGTCGTCACCGTCTGCGTGCCGAGGAAGACCACGCCTTCGCCCGCCCCCGAGAGATCGATCTGATTCGGTGCCAGCGCGAAGAACTCGACGACGTATTGCGTGTTCGGTTTCGCCCCGAGCGTGCCACCGACGAAGATCGTCCCGCCCGGATTGCTCGACGCCGAGAGCACCGGCGCATTCGTCAGCCCATTCGCCCCCGTGTCCGCGTCGCCCGAATCGTTCTTCGTGACGCCGTAGAAATCTTCGTCACCGCCGTTGATATCGATCCCGAGTTCCTCGTTGCCGCGGATGTCGTTGCCGGAAATGCGCACGCCCGACACCTCGACGAAGCCGGCGCCGACGCGGATGCCGGCGAGGCCGTTGAAGGCGATCACGTTGCCCTGGCCTGCGCCCGTCCCGCCGATCTTCACGTCCGTCGCCCCCGAGATGGCGATGCCGCGGGAGCTGTTTCCGAAATTCATCGAGCCGCTCGCGTCCGTGCCGATCCTGTTGCCGATGACGGACACCTTGAACGCCGGCCCGTCGTCCAAGCTGCCGATGTTGATGCCCGAGAGGCCATTCGCGGAGATGACGTTGCCTTCGCCCACACCCGCGCCGCCGATCGTGATATTCGTCGCGCCGCTGTTCAGATCGATGCCGTGCCCCAGATTCGGCAGCGCCGCCGTGCCCGTCGCGTCCATCCCGATCAAGTTCCCGTGCAGCGTCACATTCCGCGCGCCGAGGATGCTCACGCCGATGCCGCCGAAACTCTGCCCGTTGCCGCTGATCACATTGTCCTCGATCCGCACGCCCACCGCATCGCGGATCTCCACGCCGCTCGCCACATTCGGCAGATCCGCGAGGCCCGTGCGCGTGGTGCCGATCAAATTTCCCTGCACGATCGTGCCGAGCGCATCGTTGGTGAGCCGCACGCCGACGAGGTTGCCGGAGATCAAGTTGCGATCCGCCACATCCGGCCCGCCGATCACATTGCCCACGTAAGCATCCTCGCCCGCCTGCCGGCTCACCGACACGCCCGCATACGCATTCCCCGCGCCGCCGGTTCCGTTCACGTTCGTGCCGAGGAAGTTTCCTTCCACCACGTTGTTGCTCGACTGGATGAGGATGCCATTGCCCGAATCGTCCGAGAACGACTGAAACCCGCGGATCACCAGCCCGCGCACGGTGCTCCCGCCCGTCGCATTCGGGTCGCCACCCGCCACGCCGAGCGTGAGCCCGCTCCCGACCGGCAGTAGCGCGCCGCTCAGTTCGACTTGCAGCACCGCATTCGTCCCGACCGCCGCCGTATTCACCGCCGCGTCCGGCGCCGTGTAGCCGTCGATGATGACCGCTTCGGAAATCGCCGGCAGGATCGTCGTCGGCTGAATCACAAACGTCCCCGACGCGATGCTCGCGAAGGAAATCACATCCGGCCCGCCGGCGTTCGTCGTCGCGTTCGCATCGAGGATCGCCTGCCGCAGCGACCCCGCGCCGGAGTCGCTGTTATTCAGGACGATGAAAGTCGCTGGAGCGATGCGCGCCTCCAGGGGTTCGACGGTAGCGGTGCGGTGTTCAGGGCGGCGGCGGATCAGCGATTTCATGTGAGTGGTGCAGGGCGTGCGGTGTTGCGGAGCGGAGGAGCGTCGAGATGCCGCCTCGGAGTGTCGGGAAATTATTATTTCGGTCAAAACCATTCCCACCATCATTTTCGCGAGACCTCGCCCGCCGCGAGCACCTCAACCGACGTAGAGGCTGCCGCGCTGATTTCCGAACGGGCTCGCCACAAACAAACTCTCCCGGCTGCCGCCGTCGAACGCGCCGATTTGCAGCACAGCCCGGCGCGCCTTGGTCGTGATGATGTCCGCGATACCGTCGGAATCCACGTCCAGCGCCGCGACCCGCACGCCGAGCAGAGCCCTGCCCGCGTAAGCCGCGAACGTCGTCGGCTCAGCCCCCCCGATCCCCTGGAGGTAGCTGCGCACATGCGGCGCGCCGGCCCCGGCGCCGACGATGATGTCGGCCACGCCATCGGCGTCGAGATCGCCCGCCGCGACATACACGCCGCCGCGGTAACCCGAGCCAAACGCGCGAAACTCGCGCCCTTCGCCCGCGAGCACCTGCCCGCTCAGCGCATCGAAGACGCGCACGCTCGACCCCGTGCCCGTGCCGGCGATGATGTCCGCAAGGCCATCGCCGTTCACGTCACCCGCCGCGACCCGCACGCCGCCCGTGCCTTTGCCGAAGGCGCGGAAGTTGTTGATCAGCGATCCATCCGCGCCGGAGAAAATGCGGACCTGATTCGAGCTGCCGGCGCTCGGTGTGACGATCACGTCTGCGAACCCATCGCCATTCACATCGCCCGCCGCCACGAACACGCCGCCCCGGTAGGTCTTCCCGAAGGCCGACAAATCGCCAAGCACGCCGGCCACAGGCGCGAACGTGACGCCATCAAACACGCGCACCTTCGCGCGGCTGCCGAGTCCGCCGCCGGCGATGAAATCGTCCACCCCGTCGCCGGTCACGTCGCCGGTCGCCACGCGCACGCCGCCTTTGTAGCCGGCGGAAAATACGTCCACCGCTTGCACGAGCGTCGCCCCCGTGGCCGTCGCGGTGAAGACGCTGAAACCATTCCCGCTGCCTTCGCCTACCGCGAACTTGTGATGATCCTCGTCCACGATCGCACCCACGCCTTCGCCATCGGCGAGCCCCGCATTCGTCGGGTTGCTGAGCACCACCTTGAACCGCTCGACCGGCTCGCCCGCCGTGTCGCCGCTGATCGTGATCGCGAAGGTGCGCGTCAGCTCGTTCGGCGCAAACGTCACCAACCCGCCGCTCACCGCGATGTAATCGTCGCCCGCCGTCGCCGAGCGTGCATCGGTGCTGAAGTCGGCCGTGTTGAAGTTCACCGTCACCGTCGCGTTCACCGCCTGATCGAGCGCGAGCGTGAAGACGAGTTGCTTCGTGCCGCTGTCCCCTTCCACGATCGCCGCGTCGCCGACGCTGATGAGCACCGGCGGGATCACCGTCGCTGCGCTGGAAAATTCGGACGTGCCCGCGCCGCTGTCTGCGAGATCGCTCGTCGTCGCCACGATCCGATCGCCCACACTCACCGAGCCCGCGAGCGCCGCGTCAAAAGCGATCGGCATGCCCGCCACCGACACGACATCCGTCGTGCCGAGGAAGATGAGCCCCTCGCCGCTCGCATCCGCGCGAAAAAACTCCAGCCGCACGATCCCGTTCACGGCCGTCGTCACAGACCCGCTTACATTTGCGCCGGAGCTCGTGGACACCGCGCTCGCGATCACCGGGAAATTCAGCCGATCGTTCGCGCCCGCGTCCGCGTCGGTCGCGTCGTTGGCCGTGAAGCCGTCGTCGTCGAGGTCGATCCCGAGCCCGCCATTATCGTGAATCGAATTACCCATGATCGCCGCGCCGCGTGCCCCGGCTCGGGCGACGACGCCCGCTCCGGTGTTGAACGCGATCACATTGTCCGCGACCGCATTCCCGATGGCACCTGCGCCTGAGACCACGACGCCGTGCAGGTTCCCCAGTGCACTCGTGCCGCTCGCATCGGTGCCGATGAAATTCCCCTCGATCACATTCCCGCCGCTGCCATTCAGGAAGATCGCACCGCCCGAGCTGAAGCGATTCAGCACCAGCCCGCGCACCGTGCTCCCGCCCGCTGTGATCTCCAGCCCGCTCGCCGCCCCGCCGATATTCGTCCCGTTGATCTCGATCAAAAGCGATCCGCTCGCTGCGCCCGGCTGCGTCGTGCCGTCCATGATCACCGCGTCGGTAATGACGGGCAGCGCCGTCGCCGGCGTGATCGTCCGCACGCCCGTGCCCGCGATGTTGAACGTGATTGTGTCGAGGCCGGCATTCGCATTCGCGAAAACGATCGCCTCGCGCAGCGACACCTCGCCGTCGAGCGCATCGACGACATCCGCCTCCGTCGTGACTTGCAGCGGATCGAACGGCCCGGTGAGCACAACCGCATTGCCCTGGAAGAACGCGGTGATCTCCGCAGGCAGGGTCGTCGTCGCAAACGCGCCGTTGCGTGTTCCGGTGCCGATCACCGCGAAGACGCTGCGATCCGGCGGCGTGAAGCCGTCGAGCACCATCGTCACGAAGTCGCCATTGAGCGTCGCGGTCCCGCCGACCGAGAGCACGTCGAACTGCCCCGCGCCCGTCCCGCCGAGTTCGATCTCGAGCGCGCCGCCCACGCCTTGCGCGTAAGCGCCCGTGATCGTCAGCGTCCCCGCTGCGCCCATGCCGCCGGGCTGCACCGTCGCGCCCGTATTGCTCACGCTGCCCGCGATCGTGCCCGTGCCGCCGAGCGTCCCACCCTGGAAAACGAGCGCGCCATTCGCAGCGAGCGCGCCGCCGTTCAGCGCCGTGCTGCCCGCCGTCTGCGTGAACGCCGTGTCGAACCTCAGCGTGCCGTCCCGCACGTCGATCATCCCCGCGTTGTTGAAGGCCGTGCCGGCCCCGAAGTCGGTCGTCGTGCCTGCGCCGGTCTTCGTCAGCGTCGCGCCCGCGCGGTTGTTGACCACCAGCGTTCCGCCGCCCGTCTGCTCGGTGAAGGCCCCGCTCTGCGCGTTGAAGACGCCGCCGCTCTGGTTGTTGATCGCGCTTGCCCCGGAGTCGCCGCGGATGCCTCCCGTGCCCGTCCAGTCGATCGTGCCGAAGTTTTCAAGCGTGCGCGCCGAGAGCAGGTGCAGCCCGCCGCCGCTGATCGTCAGCGTGCTCCCGGCAGAAATGATCGTCGTGCCGCCGCCGGCCATCGCCCCACCGCTCCAGCCGAACGCGCCGTTGATCGTAAGCGCTCCATCACCGCCCATCGTGCCCGCGCTCAGCGAGGCGCCGCCGGTTGAAGCGGCGGCCATGAAATTGATCGCGCCGCCCGAGACGTTCGTCGCCCCCGTGATCGCGTAAGTGCCCGCGACATTGGTCGTGCCGCCGCTCACGCTCACCGTCCCCGCGCCCGTGACGAGCGAGCTCGAACCGAGTTCCTGCGTGCTGCTCCCCGCAAAGCCGAGCGTCGCACCCGCACCCACGGCAAACGTGCCGGCGCTCGCCCCGCCTTGCAGCGTGAGCGTGCCGCCGATCACGTTGACCTCGCCGTCGTCGTTGAAAGTCGTGCCGAATCCGAAATCGGTCGTGCCCGCGCCCGTCTTCGTCAGCGTCGCGCCGTCCTGGATGTTGATCGTCAGCGTGCCGCCGCCGGTGACTTCGGAGAATGAATCGTTCTGCGCGTTGAAGTTCGCGCCGCTCAAGTTGTTGATCACGCTCCCCGCCGTGTCGCCGCGCAGATTTCCGGCGATCCAGTTGATCGTCCCGCTGTTGTCGATCGTGCGACCGGAGAGCTGATGCAGCGCGCCTGTGTCGATCGAAAGCGTGCCGCCCGGCGCGATCGCCGTGGTGCCGCCACCGGCCATCTGCCCGCCCTGCCAGTTCAGTGTGCCGAAGACTGTCAGCGCGCTCGCGCCTCCGAGCGTGCCCGCCGTTTGCGTGAAGTTTCCCACGCTCGCGATGCTCGCGAGCACGATCGTCGAGTTGATGTTGAGGATCGCATTGTCCCCCGCGCCGGGGATGAGGAGATCCCGATCCCAATTGAGCGGATTGAACCAGTCACCCGTGCCCGCCGAGTTATCCCACACAAACGTCAGCGCCGCCGCCGTGAGCACGAGCCCGCTCGCATCCGCGCTCTGCGAAATCCCAGCCGTCGAGCCGCTGAGCGCGGCGAAAGTGCCCGGGTTATTGGCCGACTGCACGACGCGCAGCGTATCGCCGCCTCCGGGCGTGAAGCCGTTGAGGTTCGCGAGATTGAGCGTGCCGCCGAGCGTCGTATTGCCGGTGACACTCAGCACATCGAACTGCCCCGCGTCCGTCCCGCCGAGTTCAGCCGCGAGCACGCCTCCGCCGCCTTGCGTGTAGTTCCCGCTCACGGTGATCGTGCCCGCCGCGCCGGTCCCGCCGGGGCGGATCGTGGCGCCCGTGTTGTTCACGCCGGCGGAGATCGCTCCCACGCCCGTGAGCTGCCCGCCTTGCAGCGCCAGCGGTGTTGTCGCCGAGATGAGCCCCGCGCCGAGCTGCGTGCTGCCTGCCGTCTGCGTGTAGCCGCCGGTGAAGAGCATCGTGCCCGCCTGCGGCTGCACGACGCCGGCATTCGCAAACGGCACCTGCCACGCCGTCGAACCTGCGCCCGCGGATTTGCGCAGCGTGCCCGCCGCCGCATTCGTGAATGTGCCGCCGCCCGCGCCGCTCACAAAAATGAAGTCGCCCTGCGCATCGAAGAGCGCGCTGTTCGTGATCGTCGCGCCGTTGAGCAGCGTGAGATTCCCGCTCGAAGCTGCCGTCGTGTTTCCGCCGAGCGAAAGCGCGCGCGTGTCGAGCGTCTTCGCTCCCGCGCCGCTCAAGCTGAATGTCGCGCCTGCCGCGACTGTGGTCGAGCCCGCGCCGCTCTGCGTGCCGCCGCTCCACGCGAAGTTTGCGAGCACCGACAACCCTGCGCCCGTGAGCGTGCCCGCACTTTGCTGGAAGGTGCCGACGCCCAGGCTGCCCGTCACATTGATCGTCGCCGCGATTCCGAGCACCGCCGTGTCATTCGCGCCGGGGAAGCCGAAGTTTGCGTCCCAGTTCAGCGGATTGAGCCAGCTCGTGTCCGCCACGCCGCCTGCGTCCCACGTGAAGGCGACCGCATTGCGCACGAGCTGCGCGGCCGTGCCCGTGTAGTTCGGCGTGAGCAGCGTCGCGCCCGCGACGCTCGCAAAAGTCCCGCTGCGAGTCCCTGCGCCGACGACATTGAACGTGTCGCCAAAGACCGGCACAAATCCTCCGAGGAAGCTGACGCTGAGCGCCCCGTCGAGTGTCGCAGCGCCGCCGACGGCGAGCACGTCGAACTGTCCTGCGCCCGTCCCGACAATCTCCGCCGCGAGTGTGCCGCCCGCTCCTTGCGTGTAAGCGCCGCTGATCGCGATCGTCCCCGCCGCACCCGTCCCGCCGGGTCGCACCGTCGCGCCGGTGTTGTCCACGCTGCCGCTGATCGTCCCCGCGCCGCGCAACTCGCCGCCTTGAAATGCGAGCGTCGTGGTCGTCGCCAGCGCGCCGCCCGCGAGTTGCGTCGAGCCGTCCGTTTGCGTGAAGCCGCCCGCGAATTGCAGCGTGCCGATCAGCGCCTGCACCGTGCCGCTCGTATTCACCACCGAGCCAGCGCCGAAGCTCGTCGTCGCAACGCCCGCGCTCTTTCGCAGCGTGCCTGCCATGGTGTTGTTGAAAGTGAGCGCGCCCGGGATGTCCGCGTCCGTCTGGATGTCGAAGGTCGCCGCGTTGTTGATCGTCGCCGCGGCTGAGACGACGAGATTGCCCGTGCCGCTCCACGTGGCCGGGCCGTTCAAGTTGAGCGTCCGCGCCGAAAGCGTCTTGTCGCCTGCGCCGCTGATCGTCGTCGCGCCTGAGACCGTCGTCGCGCCGCTGCCGCTCATCGTGCCGCCACTCCACGCGAGCGCGCTCGCTACCGTCAGCGTGCCCGAGCCGCCGAGCGTGCCGCCGCTTATCGTCACGTTCGCGGCGTTCAGCGCGGTGTTGATGTTCAAAGTGCCGCCGGTGAGCTGATACGAGCCCGTTCCCGCCAGCGCCGTGCCCGAGTTCAGATTGCTCGTGCCCGCACTGAACCGCAGCACGCTGCCCGCGGCAGCATTGAACCCGCCGCTACTCGCTACCGCCCCGTCGAATTGCACCGTGCCGCTTTGCACCTGCACGAGCCCGCCCGCGCTGACCATCGTCGCTACCGAGCCCGTGCCCGCACCGAGATTGCCGCCGATGCTCGTCTGCGTCCCCGCGCTCTTGCGCAGTGTGCCCGCGACCACGAGCGCGCCCGCCGCGCCGCTATCGATGTCGCCGATCGACGCGCCGGTCTGGATGTCGAAAAGCCCGCCGCTCTGCACCGTCAGCGTGCCCGAGTTGAGCGCGAAATTTCCCGTGCCCGTCCACGTCAGCGTCCCGCCCACATTGACCGCCCGGCCCGCGAGCGTCTTCACCGCCGCGCCGCTCATCGTCGCGACCGAGCCCGCCGCGAGCGTCGTCGCGCCGCTGCCGCTCATCGTGCCGCCGGTCCACGCCAGCGCGCTCGATACCGTCAACGTGCCCGAGCCGCCGAGCGTGCCGCCGCTCATCGTCGCGCTCACGGCGTTCGCCGCGCCGGCGAAGTTCAGTGCGCCGCCGCTGAGCGTCAGCGTGCTCGATACCGTGAGCGAGCCCGCGCCGGCGACAGTGCCCGCGCTTTGCGTGAAGCTGCCCACTCTCGCGTTCATCGCAGCCGGTAGATCGATCGTCGCGGTCGTGTTCAGCACCGCCGTGTCGCCTGGCCCTGGCGCTTGTTCCGGCGTCCAGTTGGCCGCAGTAAACCAACTCGTGTCCGCGCCTGCGCCCGCATCCCACGTGAACGACACCGCATTGCGCACCAGCCTCAGCCCGCTCGCATCAGCCGCCTGCGTGAGCCCGATCGTCTGGCCGCTCAACGTTTGGAAAATGCCGGGGTTGTTCGCCGACGTGACGACGCGGAATTGATCGCCCACCACGGGCACGAACGAGCCGAGGTTCGCGGCATTCGCCGTCCCGCCGAGCGTTGCGGTGCCGCCGACCGCGAGCACATCGAACTGCCCCGCGCCCGTCCCGCCCAACTCCACCGCGAGCGTCCCGCCCGTGTCCTGCGTGTAGTTGGAGCTGATCGTGATCGTGCCCGCCGCGCCCGTGCCGCCGGGCCGCACGGTCGCGCCGGTATTGCTCACACTGCCAGTGATCGATCCCACGCCGGTCAACTCGCCGCCTTGGAAAGCGAGCGTCGAAGCCGTCGCCAGCGTGCCGCCCGCGAGCTGCATCGAACCAGCCGTCTGCATGAAAGTGCTCGCGAAATGCAACGTGCCCGCCTGCGCCTGCACCGTGCCGCTCGTGCTCACCGCCGAGCCTGCGCCGAAGATCGTCGTCCCTGCGCCCGCGCTCTTTTTCAGCGTGCCGGTGTTGTTGAAAGTCAGCGCACCCGTCGTCCCCGCGTCGGTTTGCATGTCGAACACCCCCGCGTTGTTGATCGTCGTCGCGCTCGAGGCGGCGATGTTGCCCGCATCCATCCACGTCGTCGTGCCATTGAGGTTCAGCGTGCGGCCCGCGAGCGTCTTCACCGATGCGCCGCTCATCGTGAGTGTCGCGCCCGCGCCGATGGTCGTGCTGCCGCTTCCGCTCATCGTGCCGCCGGTCCAGTTCATCGCGCCGGAGATGGCGAGCGAGCCTGCGCCGGTGATCGTGCCGCTGAGCGCGAGCGTGAGAGGGGAGGGGACCGTCGTCGTTCCGGTCCCGAGCGTGATGCTCGTGGCGCCGCCGATGTCCAGCGTGCCGCCGCCCGAGAGCGCCGGAGCCACACTCCATGTGAAATTTCCACCCGTGAACTGCAACGCCGTGCCCGCAGCCATCGCGAGCGACGGACTGCCCGCCCACGTGCCGCCGCTGCTGAAGACCGTGAGCGTGCCCGTCTGCACGTCGATCGCCGCGTTGTTGGTGAAGGCGAGCGTCGCATTGCCCAGCCCGATCACGCTCGCACCGGCTACGTTGCCGACGGACTTCCGCAGCGTCGCGCCCGCTTCATTGCGGAAGACCGAGGAGATCGCGTCCGTCTGCGCAATGTCCGCGTCGCTCTGGAAATCCCACAGGTTGCGGTTCGTGATTGTTGGCCCATTTAGCAGCGAGAGCGAGCCGCTGCCGGTGACGAGGACGGTGCCGGAATTATCGATCGCGCGCTGGTTGAGCGTCTTCACGCCCGCGCCCGAGAGCGTGAGCGTCGAGCCCGCGGGCACGATGAGCGTGCCCGTGCCGCTGAGCGTGCCGCCACTCCACGTAAAGGAATTTTTCACCGTGAGATTGCTCACGCCCTGCACCATGCCGGCAGTCTGGGTGAAGGTGCCGACGGTCACATTCGAGCCGACATCGATGATGCCGCCGACGAGACCGAGAATGGCCGTATCGCCATCACTCGGGAAGCCCGCGTCGATGTTCCAGTTTAGCGGATTGAACCAGCTCCGATCCGCGCCTGCGCCGCCGTCCCAGACAAAGTTTTGCGCCGTCGCCGTCAGCACCAACCCGGCCGCATCCGGCGTCTGCATGATGCCGGTCGAGTCACCCGTCAGCATGGCGAAGGAACCCGGATTGTTTGGGGAGGTGATGACACGGAACTGGTTGCCGACCGACGGGTTGAAGGCAGCAAGATTCACGATGTTCAGCGTGCCGCCGAGCGCGGTGGTGCCGCTCACGCTGAGCACATCGAACTGCCCCGCGCCCGTCCCTCCCAGCTCCACCGCGAGCGTGCCGCCCGCACCCTGCGTGTAGGTGCCCGAGATCGTCAGCGTCCGCGCCGCGACCGTGCCACCGGGCCGCACGGTCGCGCCGATGTTGTTCACGTTGCCGGTGACAGCTCCCTCGCCGCTGAGTTCGCCGCCTTGGAAGACCAGCGTCGAACCCGACGCCAGCGTGGTGTTCGAGAGCTGCGTCGAGCCGGCGGTCTGCGTGAAGCTGCCATCGAAGCGCAATGTGCCCGCCTCGACCAATACCAGGCCGCTCGTGACCACCACAGAGCCCGCGCCGAAGCTCGTCGGCGTCGCGGTGCCGCCGCTCTTTCGCAGCGTGCCGGTGTTGTTGAAAGTCAGCGCGCCCGCGCCCGTGGTGTCCGCATCGGTCTGGATGTTGAAGGTGCCCGCGTTGTTGATCGTCGTCGCCGACGACACGCTAAGATTTCCCGTGCCCGTCCACGTCGTTGATCCGTTCAGGTTGAGCGTGCGGCCTGCCAGCGTCTTGGTGCCTGCGCCCGAGATCGACAGCGCCGCCGTCGCAGCGAGCGTTGTCCCTCCGCTGCCGCTCATCGTGCCGCCGGTCCAATCCAGCATATTCGTCACCGTCAGCGCCGCCGTGCCGCCGAGCGTGCCGCCGCTGAGCGTTACGTTTGCGGCGGTCAGCGCCGAGTTGAGATTCAAAGTGCCGGCATTGATCGTCGTCGTGCCCGTGTAGGTATTCGCACCAGTCAGCGTGAGCGTGCCTGCGCCGGACTTTGTCAGCGCAAAGCCGTTTTGGCCCGCATTGCCGAGGATGCCGGTGAAGGTGTTCGTGGTCGCGATGTTCAGCGTGAGCACAGGCACCGCCGCGTCGTTGGTCGAATCGATCACGCGGTTAGTCGTGCCCCCCCCGACCACCAACCCGGTGAGCGTCTGGCTGCGGTTGTTCAGGTCCAGAATCCCCGACGACGATCCGCTTCCCAGCGTCACCATCGTGCTCGCGGGAAGCTGCCCACTCGCGCCCGAGAGTCGCAGCGTGCCGTTTTGGATCGCGGTCGCGCCGGTGTAGGTATTTGCGCCGGAGACGTTGAGCGTGCCCACGCCCGACTTCGTGAGCGTCGCACCCGTGCCGGAGATCACGCCGGTGATTGTGCTAGTTGCGCCGACAGTCGTCGTGAGCGCGCCACCGGTGTTCAGCGCGATCGCTCCCGCCCCAAGCGCGCCCGCGGTGACGCTCAACCCCTGCAACGTCTGCGCGCCGCCGACCGTGCCGCTGAACGAAACCCCCGCCGTGCCCGCGTTGACCGTGAGCGTGCGGTTATTTGCGGCCGCGTCCGCGTTCACCGTCGAGTTGAAGCTCACCGCAGCGTTCGCGGTCGTGAGCGTCGTATCTGCACCGAGGATCACCGGATCGCCAAAGCTGGCCGTTGCCACTCCGATACTCGCCGCGTTCAATGCCGTCGTCCCAGCCGCGTTCGTCGTGAGTGAAGTCAACCCGCTGATGTTTCCGCCGAAGATCGTCGTGCCCGACGCATTGACCGCCAGAGCGAACGCACCGCCAATCGTGCCGCCGAGGTTCACATTCGTCCCCGTGAGCGTCGTGTTCGCGCCCAGCGTCACGGCGCCGGTGTAGCTCTGTGCGCCGGTTGTCGTCACCGAGTTCAACGTGATGCTCGCCGCAGCCGCGGTCAGTGACGCCAGCGTCGGCATCCCTGCTGGGAGGGAGAGCGTATCGAAGGCACCACCATTAATCGTCAGCGAACCCGCGAACGCAGCGTCGAGAGAGGCGATCGTGATCGTGTCCGCGCCTCCGCTGCCATTGATCGTGAGGGATGTCGTCGGGTCGGGGAAGGTGACCGCGCCGACCGCCATCAGCGTAGTGCCTGCGTCCGAGAGCGTAATCGTAGCTGACTCGGCGCTGCCGAAATCGAAAACGCGATTCGTTGCGCCGAGGCTGTCGGTGAGCGGTTCGAGCGCCGTATAGCTGATGGACCCCGCGAGCGCTCCAGCCAGCGTCACGCCTCCGACGCCCGAGACGAGGAAATTGTGTGTCACCGTCGTGGTGCTGCCGCCCGTGAGGGTGAGCCGGTCGCCGGTCGTGACATTCGCGCCGCCATTGAAGGCGAGCCCGCCCGCTGTCAGCACATTCCCGCCGCTGAAATCGAGCGTCACCGCATCGTCGCCGTCGAGTGTGTTGATCGTCACGCTGCCGGTGACCGACGTCAGGGGCACCGTGACTGTATTTGCGTTCACCTGCGTCGTGCCGACTCCGGCATTGAGCACATTCACCAGATCGCTGATCTCGAGGCTGAAGTTTGGCGAAGTTCCCACCCGTCGAATCGTGAGCGTGTCAGCGCTCGTGCCGCCATTGACGTCTGTGATGATGAGACTCCCGCCGCTCAGCCGCACGTCGGTGTCCACCTGTGCAAGAGTCACATCATTCCCATCGCCACCCACGTAGCTCATCGCGAAGGCGGTCCCATTGATCGTGACGGTCGCGCCTTCCGCCAGCCCGCTGAACGTCCCGATCACCGCGTCCGTGCCGTCATTGTCGATCAAGACTATGCGTTGGCCTGGAGCCGTGGTGATCGTGCCCGAGCGGCTCAGCGTCGCGCCGCTGAGATTCACGGTGCCGGTGACAACGAGTTGGTCGTGCAGAATGTCGGGTGTCGCACCATTGACCTGCACGGAATAGGAGGTGTTGATGTCGCTCCACGCGACCGAGCCGACCGTGAGCCGTCCGGTGGACGAAGTCGGCGAGCCCGGTGCGAGAGTGCCGGCGGGACCGAGCGTGACTGTGCCGAAGATCGTGCCCGTGCCGCCGAGCGTGCCGCCCGTCACAGAGATGGCGCTGCCGGCAGCGAGCGAGCCATTGACGCGCAGGAAGCCGCCCGAGAGCGTGGTCGCCCCGGTGTAGGTGTTCGCGCCCGTGAGCGTGAGCGTCCCCGAGCCGGACTTGGCGAGGGCGAAGCCGTTTTGACCGGTATTGCCGAGCGTGCCGCCGAAGGTAGCGGACGTTGTCATGTTCAGCGTCAGCGTCGGGAACGTTCCGTCGTTGGTCGAATCGATCACACGATTCGTCGCGCCCGTGGTTCCGGTGGTCAGGCTGGTCAGCGTCTGGCTTCGGTTGTTGAGGTCGAGGATGCCCGAGGTGCTCGCAGTGCCGAGCGTGAGCCCCGCCGTCGTAGAGAGCAGGTTGTCCGCGCCGGAGAGTCGCAGCATGCCATCTGCGATCGTGGTCGCGCCGGTGTAGCTCGCGGCTGCGGCGAGTGTGAGCGTGCCCGCGCCCGTCTTCGTGAAGGTGCCCACGCCGCCGTTGCCGACGGTGTTCGCAATGGTGATTGCGTTGCCATTGGTGTCGAATGTGCCGCCACCACTGCCGAACGTGACCGTCCGGGTGGACGGATCGAACACGCCGGCGAACTGCAGCGTGCCGCCGGTGAACGTGAGCGCGCCAGTGCCGATCCGATTGAGCGCGTCCAACTGGATTGCTCCCTGGTCGAAAGTCGTCGGTCCAGCGTAGGTATTCGCACCGGTCAGGATCAGCGTGCCCGGGCCGGTCTTGGTCAGCGACAGGAGAGAACCTCTGAGCATCCCGGAAAATGTTTTCGTTCCTGAGATGTTCAGCGTCAGGACCGAAGGGTCAAACTCGTCGAAAGTGCTCACCTGGTTGTTGGTTCCCGTCCCGGAGGTGGCGAGATCCGCGAGAGTCTGGTTATGTCCCGAAAGATCGAGCCGTCCGGAATTGGTTCCGCTGCCGAGGGTGACACTGGTGCCGACGGGCAGTCGGTTGTCGCCACTCAAGATCTGTAGCGTGCCGTTTTCGATCCTGGTCGCGCCGGTGTAGGTGTTCGCGCCGCTCAAGCTCAGTGTTGCCGTGCCGGTCTTTGTCAGCGCAAAGCCGTTCTGGCCCGTATTGCCTAGGATGCCGATGAAAGTGTTAGCTGTCGTGAGGTTCAGCGTCAGCACCGGCACCGTCGTGTCGTCGAGCGAATCGACCACGCGACTGGTGGAAACAACGGCTACCAAACCGGCGAGCGTCTGGCTGAAGTTTCGTAGATCCAGCACTGCCGGCGTGGTGCCATTGCCAAGCACCACGTTTGTGCCAGTGGGCAGCCTGTTGTTCCCAACGGAAAGTTGTAGCGTGCCTGCCTGCACAAGCGTGTCGCCCGAATAGCCGTTCACTCCGCCCAGGCGCAGTGTTCCCGCCCCTGTCTTGATGAGGTCGGTGGCGCCGAGGATCGCTCCGTTGACGATCAGAGTGCCGCCGGCAGCCACATCGATTGGGCTATCCTTGATCCCGAGCGAAACATTAATCGTATTGATGCCCGAGCCGTTGGTAAGCGCCGTGGCTGCACTCCTGAGACTGATGCCGTTGCCGCCGAGCGAATACCCCGTCCCGGTGAATTGGAGCGTGTAGCCGGCCCCGGACGTGTCATTGGTCATTGCCAGATTCGAGGCTCCCGCGGGAAAGACGAGCGTGTCGGAATCGTCTGGGAGCTGGTTCAGGCTCCAGTTCGTATTTCCTGAGGCATTCGCGTTCCAATTCCCGTTCACATCACCCACCCACGTCAGTGTCGCGGGGGAGATGCGCGCCTCCAATGGTTCTAGCAAACTGACGAGGGACTCAGGGCGGCGGCGTTTCAGCGGCTTCATGTTCATGGGTCTGTGACGCGCGAAGTTCTGGTTCTGGTTTGCACGCAACGTCAGCGCGGAGATTGGCGAGTCGGGCTTTTTCCGTCAAAGCTCATCTGCCGCTGCCGTCTTGCCGCTTACTTCGTCGTCATCGTCCACACGCCGTCCCAGTCGCCGGCGGGCGGGTGGGCGCGGAAATGAGCGCAGCGATCCACGTAAAGTTGCGAGGGCGTGTCGCCGGGCTGCAGCGCGAGCACTTCGGCGAAGGCCGCGTTCGCGTCGTCCCAGTGGCGGGCGGTGTAGGCGGCGAGGGCGCGTTCCCACGCGGCGAGCGCGCGGTCGAGGGCGGGGAAGGTCTCCGCATCGTGATGATCGAGCCCTTCGAAGATCGCAACCGGCTGCGTCTTGCCTTTCACGCGCAGAAGGTCGAGCCGGCGCACGCGCGCGGGGTGCTTCAGCTCGGCGAGGGTGAACTCGCTCAGGATCACGCTCACGCCATACGTCTTGCACGCTCCTTCGATCCGCGAGGCGAGGTTCACCGTGTCGCCGATGACGGTGTATTCCATCCGCTTCGGTGAGCCGATGCTGCCGACGATGCCTTCGCCGCTATTCAGCCCCACGCCGATGTGGATCGGCTGCCCTCCACGCTCGGCGCGGGTGCGGTTAAGCTGGCGCAAGGTCACGATCATCTGGTTGGCCACACGCATCGCGTTGTCCGCGTCCATCGGGCCGGCGAAAGGCGCGCCGAAGAGCGCCATGATCGCGTCGCCGATGTATTTATCGAGGATGCCGCCGTGGGCGAAGATGACCTCGACCATCTCGGCGAAGTATTCGTTGAGCATCGACACCGTCTGCCGCGCACCGACGGCCTCGGAGAGGGTGGTGAAGCCGCGGATGTCGGAGAAGAGCACGGTGAGTTGTTGCTCGCGTCCGCCGAGCATGTCTTCGCCGCCGTCGATGAGCTGGTCGGCGACTTCCTTGCTCATGTAGCGCGACATGGTCGAACGCATGCGCTTCTCGCCGGAGATGTCGTCGAGCATGAGCATCGAGCCGATGTTCTTGTGCGCCGCGTCGAGCAGCGGGACGCAGGTGAGGTTCACTGAGGCGCTGCCGCCGTTCACGCTGAGGTCCGCGTCGAGCGCGATGTCGCTTTCGCCGGTGGCCGCGACTTTCTCGACGCTGGCGAGCACCCACGGGTCGAGGACGTCGCGCCCGGCGCGGTCGATGATGTCTTCCGCGCTGCGCCGCAGGAGTGCGAGAGCGGCGTCGTTCGCAGTGACGATGCGCTGTTCGCCGTCGAGGGTGACGATGCCATTGCTCGAGCTGCGCAGGATGCTCTCGTTGTAGTTCTTCATCGCGAGCACAGCGTCGAAGAGTTGGGCATTCTCGAGTGCCACGGCAAGCTGGGCGGTGAAGGCGCGGAGCCGCTGCTCGTCGCGAGTGGTGAAGTCGCCGCCGCGTTTGTTGAGCACTTGGGTGACGCCGATGCGCGCGCCGGCTTTGTTCACCACGGGCACGGCGAGGATGGTGCGCGTGCGGTAGCCGGTGCGCTGATCGACGATGCGGTTGAAGCGGGGGTCTTCGTGCGCGTCGTGGATGTTCTCCGTCTGGCCGGAGGTGAAGACGGCGCCCGCGATGCCGCTGCCGGCGGGGATGCGGATCTCCTGCCGGTCCACGCCTTGCGCGATGCGGGTGAAGATCTCGCCCGTCTTCGCATCGTGCAGCCAGAGCGTGCTGCGGTCGGCGTCGAGCAGTTCGGTAGTCGCTTGCATGATGCGCGCGAGCAGCACGTCGAGGTGCAGCTCACCGGCGAGGTCGTTGCTGATCCCGAGGATTTTCACCTCCTCGCGCAAGCCGTCGGTCATGTGGTTGAAGCCGCGGAAGAGGTCCGCGTATTCATCCGTGCTGGTGACCTGGAGCCGCACATCGAGGTTGCCGCCTTCGACGAGATTCATCGCGCCCGCGAGCCGCGCGGCGGAGCGGGAGACCTCCGCGGCGGTGAGCACGGACATGATCAGCGCGCCCACCACGCAGACAGCGACGACGCCATAGACCCAGACCAGAAACGCCGCGAACTGCGCGGGCGGCGTGTTCGTCATCAAGCTGACTTTCAGCGTGACCGAGCCTGCGAGGAAGAGCAGCGGCAGCGACGTGACGAAGATGGCTAGGTAGAGCAGTTTCTTGCGCAGCCCGATCTTGCGGAGGTGCGTCTGCGGCTCGCGGGTGAGCGCGCCGACGAGCGGGTAGAGCCGCTCGACCACGCGGACCATGGCCTTCGACACCGCAAAGAACTCGAGGATCGCGTGCGTGGGCGAGGCGAAGAAAAAGATGATCGAGCCGTAGGTGATCACCTGCCACGGGAGGTAGCCGGCGTGGACGAGCGCATTTCCCGCGACGAGTGTGAGCGTGAGCGAGAGCGTGGCCGCCGGGCCGTGGAAGAGCACGACCCGCAGGAAGGCGAAGTAGGGCAGATTCAGCGCGCGGACGATGGCCCACGAGAGCGCGTCCTGACCGGGCGTCTCGCCGCGATCGAGCTGGCTGAGCACGTCGCCGAGCGGGCGGTATTGCCGCCGAATCATGATAATGTCAGGCACGACGTAGAGCGAGACGATGACCGGTAGCGCCGCGAGCATGATGATCCACTGCCGGCCAGAGAATTCCAAGCCGATCAGCACGAGGAAAAGCACCACCACCACCGCCGCCGCCGAGCCCAGGATGTAGAACAGGATCAGCCGCCGATGGAGCTGCCGCGAAGTCTCCAGAGGGGCCGCCTCCACGCTGACCTAGAAGTGGTAGCCCACCGAGAGCATCACGGCGTGGGATTGGAGCTGCCAGCGCCCGTCGGCTGGTCCGTCATTGTCTATCGTGCGAGTGCCGGTGCGCGAATATTGATAGCCGAGATCCCACTCGAAGCGCTCGCCCCGCCGCCCGATGCCGACGCTGAAGATGTGCCGGTCGTCGTCCGGCACGCCGGGTGTGTAGGTGGACTCGGGATTATTTCCCTCACTGAACGCGTAGCCGGCGCTGGCGTGAAAGCCGTTCGAGAAGGTGCGCGTGACGCCCGCGGAGTAGATGAAGCCCGCGCGCCAATCAAAGCGGATCCCCGAATCCGGCGAGGTTTGCAGCGAGAGCGGGCCGGCGTTCAGCCGATCCCAGTCGGTCCACTCCACATCGACTTCCAGATTCCACTCCGGCGTGGGGCGGAAGGAGTAACCCGCGACGATGAACTGCGGCAGGTCGATGCCGAGCGTGGCGTCTTCCTCGCGCAGCCGGACCTTCGTGTCGTCACCGGTCGCAGCCCCGGGCTTCACCGTCACGTTGAAGTGCCCGCTGAAATCGAAGTCGAGCGAGCTGTGGTAGGTGAGGCCGAAGGAGTGTTGCTCGTGCGGCTTCCACAACAGGCCGGCGTTGAAGCCGTAGGCCATCCCGTCGCCCTTGAACCGAAACCCATCCCCGCGCACGCCGAGCCCGCGGAAGTCCTGCACCGTGCCGTAGTTGATCGTCGGCCCGGCGCCGAACGAGAGCGTGGGAGTGATCTGCCACGCCATCATCGGCTGGATAGCGATGACCGCGAGCTTGGCTTTTTTGTTCGCGTCGCGCGACGGCGCGTCGTCCGGATATTCGACGTAGAGGCCGAAGGGCGAACTCACGCCGAGCCCGAGCGAGAGCGGCGAGTTTTCCGGCGACCAGGTGAAGTAGGCGTTCGGCACAGGGATCAGCCGGTCCTTGTTGTCGAAAGTGCCGCCGGTCGTCGGGCGATACTCTTCCAGGATCGTCACCGCATACACTCCGAGCCGGACCTGCGTGCCGTCGAGCTGCGTCATGCCGGCGGGGTTGTAATAGATCGCCGACGGATTGTCCGCCGTGGCGACAAATGCTTCACCGCGAGCCGTGGCGTGTGCGTCCTGATGGGGGATGCGCACACCGGAGCCGCGCGCGGCGACCGTGAGAAACAATACGTTGGCGAGAACGACTGGAACAGAGGGTTTCACTGGTGGAATCACAGCGACCCCCGCGGCGCGTGGCGAGAACAAAGTCGGTGGGCGTGGCCGTGGACGAAAGCCGGTCAGCTTTTTTCAGCCGTCGTCGCACCCGCCACCGCCGCGCGCCGCTACTCGAGTTCGAGCATGTAGTGAATTAGTTCATCCTGCTGCGCTGTCGTCAGTTCGCGGAAACGGTCGTGCCCTTTGCCCGCGGGCGCGTTCGCCGTGCTGAAAACGGTGAGCAAATCCGCCGCTTGTCCGCGGTGCAGATACGGTGAGGTCGCCCACACACCGCGCAGCGTCGGCGTGTCGAAGCCGGTCAGTGTCGCGCCGAGGCGTTTGCCGGACGATGCGTTGATCGTCCCCACGTCGCGGAAGACGCCGAGCGCGCTGTCGGTGAAGTTCGCGCCGCTGTGGCAGGTCGCGCAGCCCTTGCTCGCGAAGTGCGCCTGCCCCGCGACCGCTGCCGCCGTCAGCGTGCCGTTCGCCTGGCGGAAGGGACTCTTCGGGATCGCGTTCAGCGACGTCACGTAAGCCGCCATCGCGTCCAGTTCCGCGCTCACGCCCGCTTTCGCCAGACCGAGCGGCGTGTTGCGCGTGCCGGTGTTGAAAGCCGTGTCGCTCATGAACCCGGTGCCGCCGAAGCCGCCGCGGATATCGTGCTCGAAGTCCTGAATCTCGTCGAAGTTCCCCGACCAATGCACCGGCCCGTGGCCCATGCCCGCGCGGCCGAGCAGCGTGATGGTTTGGCGGAAACCTTCGCCACGATCGGTGAAGTCCCACACACGTCCGTCGTGGTCGCCGTCGAGATGGCACGTGGCGCAACTGATGTAGCCCTCCGCCGCCATCCGCAGGTCGTTCGCGTTGTAGAAAATCCGCTTCCCGGTCAGCACGGTGGCGCTGAGTTTTTCCGTCGTGATGAGCGTGGTCGCGCCGAGGTCGGTCATCGTCGAGTTGGTCGCGTTCACGAGCGCGGCGATGTCGAGCGTCGTCACGCTGCGCGACAGGAAATTGTGGATGTAAAGCCGCGTGCCGTCCGGCTTGATCGTCAGCCCCGATGGCGCGCTGCCCACTGTGGTGCCTGCGACCTGGTTGCCGGTATTCGTGTCGAAGACGAGCACCTCGTTATTCGTGATGAACGCCACGAACACGAGATCCCCCACCGGCGAGAAGCAAACCGCTGCGGGCAGCCCCTGGTCGTCCACGTCCTTGCGCGCCAGCGTCACCTCCGAGCCGCCGACGAGATCGAACTGGCGCAGGATGCTGCGCACCGTGCTGTCGTGCGTGAGCGCGCCGCCGGTTTTTCCGGGGCCGGTGCCGCGCTGGATGTTATCTTTCTTTGCCGGAATCCACAGCCGCCGTCCGTCCGGCGAGATGCCCGCGTCGAGCAGGTAGTTCGGCAGCCCGCGCCCGCCGCTCGCCGAGTCCGGCGTCGTCTCGATACCGAGCACGAACGGATTCGCCGGGCGCAAATTCGACACGATCGGCGCGAGGGTCATCGTCGCGGGGACCACTTCCCACATTTCGCCGCGATTGTCGGGCGAGAGGAAACGGGTGACGAACACGCGCGCCGAATCCGCCGACACCGCGACCGCGCGCGGCGCCGCGCCGAGATCGAGCGTGCCGGTGACCGTGCGCGTGACGGGATTGATCTTCAGCAGCGCCTCTGCGCCTTCGCACGCGACGAAAGCCGCGCTGCCATTTGGCGCGAAGGCCAGCCCCACCGGCGCGTAACCGCGCCCGAGATTGATCGTCGCAAGCAGCGACCCACTCGCGCTGGCGGAATTGAGCACGCGAATCTCGCCCGTCTCCCGGCACGCGACCCACGCCTCCGCCACATTCGGACGAATCGCCACCGCGCTCGGTTTCGCACCGACCGCAAACTCATAGTCACGCGCCCGCGTGTTCGCATCCATGCGCGTGACCGTGTCGATGTCCGGGTTCACGATCCACACCTTGTTCAGCGCCGTGTCGTAAGCGACCTGCCCCGACTTCGCCGGCGGGTTCGCCGTCACCGGGCGGTGGATGATCTGCACAAACGTGCGCGACGAAATCGCGTAACCGTCATCGACGAACGCCGTCACCACGTAGCGCCCCGGCGCGGTGTAAGTGCGGCTCGCGCTCGTGCTCGTGCTCCAGGCGCTCTGCGTGCCGTCGCCGAAATCGAACGAGTAGGAGAGGTCCTCGCCCACGTTCGAGTCGCTCGCCGTCGCGCTGAAGGTGACGGCGACGTTCGTTGTCTGCTTCGCGCTCGATGAAGTGATCGCGGTGACGCTCGGATCGACGTTCGCCGAACCCGCGCCGAGCGCATTGATCTGCGCAGCCGTGGCGATCGCGCCATGCACACGCACTTCGTCGAGGCGGCCCTCAAGCGGATTCGCGCCCGCGGCCATTGAGCCGACTTCGATTGGGTTATTCGTCGGGAAGTCGTTGCGGATCGTCTGGTCGCCCGTCACGTCGCGGCGGTTGTAGTAAATGCGCGCCGTGCCCGCAGCGCGGTTGATCGTCACGGCCACGTGGTTCCATTGGTTGAACTGGAACGTGCCGATCGCCGTGTTCGCCGCATCGCCGGTCGTCCCGTTGCCCGTTTCGAGCTGGATGCGCCCCGCGCTCGCCTGCGTCGCGCCATAGACGAAGAGCCGGAAGCCCGCGCCCTGGGAGGTCGTCGGTCCGTTCGCGAGGATTGTCTCGAGCGAGTTCGACGTGGATGGAATTTTCACCCACGCGGAGAGCGTGATCGTGCCGCCGATCTCGATGGCCGTCGTGCTGCTCGCGCGCTGGGTGGTGCCGTTGAGCAGCAGCGAGTGCGAGCCGCGCGCCCGGTCCACGCTGAACGATGGGCTGTTGGTGAGCGTGAGCGGGCGGTTGAATCCGCCGAGGTCCGCGGTGTTGTTGTCGAGCGGCCAGTAGGCGAGGGGAGTGCGGATCGAGAGCACGCGGATTTCTTCGATCGTGAGCGCGCGCCCGTAGAGCCGCGCGTCGTCGAGCGCGCCGAGCAGCGGCCCGGTGCCATCGGTCATCCGCGCGAGCAGCAGCGGCTGGTTCGTCGGGAAGTCCGTCTGCACCGTTGCATCCGCCGTCGCATTCTGCCCGTTCACAACAATCGCCGCCGTGCCCGTCGTGCGATCCACCGCGACCGCGACGTGATTCCACTGGCCGAAAGTGAACGCGCCCGTGTTCGTGAAAGCATCGCCGCCGGTCGTGCCGTTGCCCGTCTCGATGCGCAGCCGCCCGGCTTGCACATTCGTCGAGCCGTAGGCGAAGAGCTTCACTCCCGCTGTCGTGCTGCCGGTCGCGCTCGTCGCGAAGATCGTGTGCAGCGCGTTCGTGCCCGCAGCGATCTGCACCCAGCCGGAGAAGGTGAAGCTCTGCCCGAGATCGATCGTGCCCGGGTTTGCGTAGTCCGCCGCCGCGAGCGCGTTCAGCGCGTGCGAGCCTTCCATCGCACCCGTCGCGAAGGCCGCGCCGCCTGCCAGCACCGCCGGATGATTTCCGCCGGAGTCATCCGCCGTGGAATTGTTGAACCGCCAGTGCGCGATCGGTCCTTCGCGTTGCGTGCGCAGCGCCTCGACTTCGCTCGCATATAGCGCGCGGCCAAACACGTGCAGGTCGTCCAGTTCGCCACGATGCCGGTTCGTGTTGTTCGTCATCTGCCCGAGCTGGATGAGCTGGTTCGTCTGGAAGTCGTTGCGAATGCTCGCGTCGTTCGTGCGATCCACGCCGTTGTAATAGATCGCCGCCGTGCCCCTCGCGCGGTCCACCGTCACGGCGACGTGATTCCACTGATCGAACTGAAACACACCGTTCGCCGTCCCCGCCGAGTTGCCCGCCGTGCCATTGCCCGTTTCGAACCGGATCGACCCCGCGGTCGCGCTCGTCGAACCGTAGATGAACAGCTTCAAGCCAGTCGCGCTGAAGCCCGACGTGCTGTTTGCGAAGATCGTGTTCAGGTTGTTGAAGCCCGCCGGAATCTTCACCCAGCCGGCGACGGTGAACGTATTGCCCACGTCGAACGCGCCCACGCTCACATGGTCATCCGTGCCGTCGAATTGCAGCCGCCCGGCGATCACGCCCGGTCCCCACGGCGTCGCGGGAAAGTTCGTCAGCGTGCCGTGCCGCGCGCTGATCTCGTCGAGCGCGATCGTGCCCGCGCTTTCGTCGAAGCGATACCGCGACACCAGCCCGAGCGAGGTGTCGTCCACGCTCTCGCCGGTCGAGAAACGCATGCGGAATTCCGTGCGCAGCCCGTTGCCGACCACGTCGCGCACACCGCCCACGGGCAGGGTGACTTCGTAGATCGTGTTCGCGAGCAGCGGCACGGATGGCGCGAAATTGATCGTGCCCATCTGCGTCGAATACGTGCCCGTGAGCGCCGTCGTGCTGCCGACCGGCCGCACGATGAAGGTGCTCGTCGTGAGCGAAGCCACATCGATGTGATCGCTCATGATGAGGCCGACGCGCGACGTGAGCGCCTGCCGCGCCGCGCGATCCGGCGGGTTGGAAAAAGTCACCGCCGGCCCCTGCGTGTCCGGGGCCTGATCGACGGCGATGACCGCGCACAGGTTCCGTCCGTTCTGCCCGGCGGTGATGACCATGTTCCCGAGCGGGAACGTGTAGTCGGACGCGGACGGCAGCGTGTAGGTGTTCAACGTCGCGAGCGTATTGGCGTCGAAGACGATGAGCTTCGCCGCGCCGGGGCATGTGTAGCCTTTGCCCTCCTTCACCGAGATGTAGCGCGCGTCGGAACCGCCCGAGGTGATGGTCCCGACTTGCGTGATGTTCTGCGGATTCGAGAAATCATACACGCCGACGAAGTCATGCTCGCCCGTGTAAAGCCGGCTGCCGTGGACGAATGACGTGTAGATCGGGTTCGCCGTCGGGCACGTGCCGGCGAGGCGCGGGTTCGCTGGGTCGCTGATGTCGAGCACCGCCACGCCCGTGGCTTGCCCGCCGGTGCAGATGAGCAGATTGCCCACGGCGTGCGAGGCGCCGATGTAAAAGCCCGTGAGCTGCGAGAGATCGCGCCGCGTGAGAATCGTGCGCGCGGAAGTCGTGGGATCGATGCTCGTGACTTCGAGGATCGGCGGCGTGGCCCCGTAGCCATTGGTGTGGTTGTATTCGTAGGGCGGCTGCTGCGTGCGCCACACGCCGGTCGCGCCGCCGGCGGAGTAGGAGTTGAGTTCCGTCCGCATCGTGTAGTCCCAGATGCGCGAATTCCCCTGGTGCCCGGTGCCGATCTTCGTGTCCCAGAACGTGGCGACGTGCGGTTTGTTGCCGGTCGTCAGTTGAATGCGCTGGTCGAGCACCGGCGTGCGCGGGTTGCTCACGTTCCACCACGTCATCACGGGCAGGCTGCCCACCACGCCGTCCTGCCCTGCGCCGATCCACAGCCGCCCGTGTTGAAAGTCGGCGAAGGAAGGCTGCAGACCGACGACGGCGTGATCGAATTGGAAGATCACCGTGCCGACTTCGGCCGCGGTGAACGTGGGCTGGGTGAGTTGCGCTCGCGCCGCCGACGCAAGACAAAGCGCAACGGCGAGAGCAAGGCAGGACGGGAGGAGGCGAGTATGCATGTTTTGGAGGAGCTCAACTCATCGCAAATCACCCTGTCGCGGCGATTGAACGATTCGCTCGCGTTTTTGGACAATTCGCCTACGTGAAATCGCCCGCTTTATCCGACCGTCACGCGGGCCTGCCGGCGGTAGTCGAACGGCGCGCAACCATGGCGCGACTTGAAACAGCGGTGCAGGTAACTCTGGTCCGCGAAGCCCGTCGCCGCAGCGATCGCGGCGATGCTCACGTCGCTTTCGCGCAGCATCTGCGCAGCGTGGTTCAGCCGCATGTCGCGGAGGTAATCCACGAATGTGCGCCCGGTCGTCAGCTTGAAGAAATCGCGGAACCGGCTTGGGCTCATCCCGGCCACGGCGGCGGCTTGCGGCTGCGTCACCGGTTCGGCGTAGTTCACTGTGAGCCACGCGAAGACTTGCTGGAGCCGCGACTGCCGCTGCTGGCGGCGCTTGAGTTCATCCTGGAAGTCCTGCCCGAGACCGAAGTGCGCGCGCAGGTGGTAGAGCACGGTTAGCAAGTGCAACTTCGCCGCGAGGAAACGATCCTCGACCGACCCGCCGCCGAAATACGCCCTCGCCAGCCCGAGCAGCGCGGCGTGAATTGCGGGCGCATTCGCCGCCGAGCCGCGCAGGATCGGCGGCACGTCCTCGGGTCGGCCGCAGAGCGGCGCGAGGAAGGCGTGATCCGCGCCCGGCCCCGACGGCGCGGCCACCATCTCGGTCGGGAAAAGGATCACCAGTGAGCGGTGCGAGCCGCTGAGCTGCGCGACGCCGTGCAGCTTCAAGTTGTCCACCACGAGCAAGTCGCCGGGCCGGAAGTGCGCCACCTGCGCGCCGACTTGAAACTGCCCCTCGCCGCGCACCGGCACGATCAACTCGAAATACTCGTGCCAGTGCATCCACTGCTCGCCGATCATGTGCCGATACTGCGGGAAGGAATAGAGCTTGAGCAGCAGCGGCAACTCGGGGGCGAAAGTCCGAGCGAGGTGCCGGCGCGCGTCCACGGCCGGTGTGATCGAGAACGATTCACAAGGCTGGCGCGCGAGGAAGTCGAGGAGGCGGCGGAGGGAGTTCAGGAGAGTCGGGAGAGCCTGTCTTGCGAGCAGAGCGACTGCCACGCGCCCGCGCCATGCAAAGTTTTGCGCCCTTCTCACTTGCCCCCTGTGTGGGCGCCGGGCCAATGTCTCTCGCTCACATCATCCAAAAACCGAAAGCCCAAACCGCACTATGCCGCCAGTCATCGCCCGTGGACTCGAAGGAATCATCGCCGCCGAAACCAACATCGGCGACGTGCGGGGCGATGTCGGGCAGCTCATCTACCGCGGCTACGACATCAATGAACTCGCCGGCAAAGTCAGCTACGAGGAGGTCGTCCATCTCCTCTGGCACGGCCACTTGCCCACCCGGGCTCAGCTCGACAAGCTGACCACAGCGCTGCGGGCCGAGCGCGAGATTCCGCAAGGCGTCATCGACTTCCTCACCAGCGCGCCGAAGGACGCCGCGCCGATCGACATCATGCGCACGGCAGTCTCGATGCTCGGGTGCTACAAGACCACGCGCACCGAGGTTCTGATGCCGGAGAACAACCAGATCGCCATCAAGCTCGTCGCGCAAATTGGCATCATCGCAGCGTATTTTCACCGCTCACGGCAGGGAAAGAGCCTGCCGCCCGTGCGCAAGGATCTGAGCGAAGCCGCGCACTTCCTTTACCTGATCAATGGCGAAGTCCCGACGAAGGAAGCCGAGGAGACTCTCGACGTCGCCTACGTGCTGCACGCCGAGCACGGTTTCAATGCGAGCACCTTCACCTGCCGCGTCGTCGCCAGCACGCTCAGCGACATGTTCTCCGCGATCAGCGCGGGCATCGGCGCGCTCAAGGGCCCGCTCCACGGCGGCGCGAATGAAGGCGTCATCCACATGCTCGAGGAGATCGGCGAACTCTCCAAGGTGGACGCCTACATCGAGGACGCGCTCGCGCAGAAAAAGAAGATCATGGGCATCGGCCACCGCGTTTACAAAGTGCTCGACCCGCGCGCGCCGCACCTCAAGACCATGGCCGAGAAACTCAGCGCGCAGCTCGGCGAGCCGAAGTGGCTGCAGATGAGCGACCGCATCGCCACCATCATGAAGGAGCGCAAGGGCCTGAATGCGAACGTCGATTTCTACAGCGCCACGGTCTATTACTCGCTCGATATTCCGACCGATCTTTTCACCCCCATCTTCGCCATCTCGCGCATGAGCGGCTGGACCGCGCACGTGCTCGAGCAACTCGCTGACAACCGCCTCTTCCGCCCGCTCAGCGCCTACACCGGCCCTGAGGTCGGCAAGACCGTCACCCCGATCGACCAGCGCTGAGGCGCCGGCGCTGGAGCAGTCCCGCATGAGCCAGCCTGCCGCATTCACCATCACCTACTGGGGGACCACGGGGACGTTCGGAAATGCGCTGCTCCCCGGCGAGGTGACCGACAAGGTGGTCGCCGCGATCCGGCAGCTCGTCGAAGGCGGCAACCTCCAGCAACTACGCGCGGGCCCCGGGCTGGACGACACGATCCGCGCGCTCATCGAGCAGGAGCTGCCCCTCCATGTGCGCTCCACCTATGGCGGAAATACTACCTGCATCGAAGTGCAGACGCCAGATGCGCTCATCATCATCGATTGCGGCAGTGGCTTCCGCGAACTCGGTATCGCACTCGCAGCCCGCTGGAAAGCGCAGGGAGACGCCGCCGATCGCACCGCGCATGTGCTGATCAGCCATTCCCACATGGATCACACGTTCGGCACGCCCTTCTTCACGCCCTACTACAACCGCGCCAACACCGTCTCCGTCTGGGGCCCGAAGGTCGCCCTCGACAGCCTCACCGCCGTCCTCAATCCCGACTCCGCGCTCAGCAGGATCTACTTCCCGCCCACCTACGACCTCTTGCAGGCGCTGAATGAATTCTGTCCCGTCACCGCCGGCGAGAGCTGGCAGATCGGCTCCACGCACATCAGCACCCACGGCTTGAATCACCCCGGCGGCGCGCTCGCCTATCGGCTGGAAAATGCGGGCCGCATCTTCGTCTTCGCCACCGACCACGAACACGTCGTCGCGCCCGACCCCGCCCTCGCCGACTTCGCCCGGGGCGCCGACCTGCTCTACATCGATGGCCAATACACCCGTGCCGAATATGAAGGCCGCGAGGGCATCGGCGACGAGCTTCCCACGTCGCGCCAGGGCTGGGGCCACTCCACCGTCGAGGACTGCGTGAAGACCGCCGTCGCCGCGGAAGTGCGCCGCCTGCACATCGGTCACCGCGACCCGAACCGCGGCGATCAACACACCGCCGATTTCGAGGCCTACCTGCGCCGGCTCATCCGCGAAGAACTCCTCCACCTCAGCCGCCCCGACGGGAGCTGCGAAGCCGCCGTCCCACACGAGGGCTTGCGCATCGTGCTTTAGGCGCCCCCGCGCCGCGGCGAACTGCGGCGGCTACAGCCGCGCTTCGAGGGAGGCGAGTTCGTCGATCCACGCGGTCGACGTCGCGGTGGTGCGCAGCATGGCTTCGTTCGCTGGGTCTTTGAGGATGCGCGTGAGGAGGCCGACGATGCGGAGGTAGTCGGGCGCCATCGCTTTCGGGACGCCGATGCAGAAGACGTAGCGGATGGGCTTCGCGCAGTCGGGAAAGACGATGCCGACGGGCGAGATGCCGATGCTCATCACCATGGTGCTCACGGCTTCGGTGCGCGCGTGCGGCAGGCAGAAGGCGAAGTCCGCCTCGCGATCACCGATGCACGGCGCGGAGCGAAACAGGCCGGCGAGCAGCGCCTCCCAATCGAGCACGGCGGGTGCGGATTGAAGCAGGCCGGCCGTTTCGCGGATCGCGCCGTCGAGATCGCTAGCCGCGAGGGCGAGGCGGATGCGCTCGGGGCGCAGCGTGTCGGCGATAGAGAGCATCTCAGACCGCCGTCCCGCTCCATTTGAGCTTCTGCCGCAGCACTTCAAAGAACGTGGTGCCGGGCAGTGTGGCGAAGCGCAGATGGTGCGGCGCCTTGGTCACGCGCAGGGTTTCGCTGTTGCTGACCGGGGTCGCTTGCTGGCCGTCGATGGTGAGGAAGATGCCGGGACCGTCGGGCCGCGGCGTGATTTCGACGACGCTGTGATCGCTCACGATGACGGGCCGCATGGTGAGCACGTGCGGGCAGATCGGCGCGATGACGAAGACGCCGCTATCCGGCGTGAGCACCGGGCCGCCGGCGCTGAGCGCGTAGGCGGTCGAGCCGGTGGGCGTGGCGAGGATGAGGCCGTCGGCGTTGTATTCGGAAAGCCACGCGCCATCGATGGACACGTCGAGCTTGATGAGCCGCGAGAGTTCGCCGCGGCTGATGACGGCGTCGTTCAGCGCGTAGCCGGCGAAGCGTGTCTCGCCATCGGCGATGATCTCGACGCTGAGCCGCGTGCGCTCCTCTACGCGGTAGCGGCCCTCGGCGATGCAATCGACCGCTTCCCTCCACGCCGCGCTGCCGAGGCTGGTGAGAAAGCCGAGCGAGCCGAGATTGATGCCGAAGACGGGCGGCACCGGGTCGCGCATGACGCGCACCGCGTCGAGCAGTGTGCCGTCGCCGCCGAGGATGAGCAGCAAGTCGGAGCGTCGCGCGAGTTCGTTGCGGTGGTGCCCGGCGGGTTCGCCGAGGAGCGCGGCGGTCTGGACATCGAGCAGCGTCTCGATGCCGCGTTCGCGCAGCGTGCTGACAACGCCCGGAAGAAGCTCGGTCGCGCCGGGCTTCTCGGTATTGGCGATCAGGCCGACGGTGCGCGCAGGCATGTGGAAAGCGGACTCATGCCCGCGTTCGATACACACTCGTGCGCCGGGCTCACAGTTCTTTTGCGCCTCGTTCGATGCGGTGGTGCCAATAGGCCGGCTCCCGGCTGCAGTGCATGATGGCGTAAATGGTGACGCGTTCATGCTGCGGCTCCCAGCGGTAGAAGAGAACGAAAGGAAATCGACTGAAGACGAAGCGTCGGATTTCGGGCTCTTCGACGACAGGCCACCGCGTCGGAGCTTCCAGCAAGGCGGTGACAGCGGACTCGACAGCCGTGACAAATCCGTCCGCCACTCGTGGTGACGCTTCGCGGAGGTAGTAGTGCGTGGCCTCCGCATACTCGGAAAGGGCCTCGGGATGAAAACCGCAGCTTGCGCCCATCAACTCGCCGCGCGCGCGGAAGCCACAAGCCGGCGAACGCTCGCGAGAGCCTCCTCGCCCGGAATGAGCGTCACCTCACCAGCCTCGACCTGTGCGATGCGCCGGCGAACCTCCGCAATTTGAGCCGCTGCGATGTCGGGAGGAATGTCGCGGGCAAGATTCTCGACAATCCGATCGGCGAGTTCAGCGCGCTCTGGAACGGAGAGTTGCTCCACCTCTTCAAGGATGTGGGCGACGGCTTGAGTCATGGGCGCAGAATACGAAAGGCTCGGACGCGGGCAAGCGCGCAGGGACGCCCGCGGTGAATGGCTAGGTCGGCTTCATCTCGCATCACTCTGCCGTGCTCGCAGGCACGCGAGGAACTCCGTATTCCCTTCGCCGCCCTTGAGCGGGGATTCGATCACGCCGGTCCACGTGAGAGACGGGAGGGCGTTGGTGCAGAAGGCGCGCACTTTCTCGACGGCGCTGGAGTGCAGCGCGGGGTCGCGGACGACGCCGCCTTTGCCGACTTGTTCGCGGCCCAGCTCGAACTGCGGCTTGATGAGCGGGATCATTGCGGCGCCCGGCTTGAGCAACTCGGCGGCGGGCGGCAAGATCAAACTGAGCGAGATGAACGATACGTCGATGACGATGAGGTCGAGAGGGTCGGGCACTTCGTCGGTGCTGAGGTAGCGGGCGTTGAGGCCTTCGCGGACGACGACGCGCGGGTCGCTGCGGATGCGCCAGGCGAGCTGGTCGTGGCCGACATCGATGGCCCAGACCTTCGCCGCGCCGTGCTGGAGCAGGCAGTCGGTGAAGCCGCCGGTGCTGGCGCCGATGTCGAGGCAGGTCCAGCCGGCGGGATCGATCGCGAAGGCTTTGAGGGCGGCTTCGAGCTTGTGGCCGCCGCGGCCGACGTAGCGGTCGGCGGCCTTCACGACCACTTCGGCATCCTCGGTGAATTTTGCGTCTGACTTATCCACCGTGTGCCCGGCCACGGTCACCTGGCCGGCCATGATGACGCGCTGGGCTTTCTCCCGGCTTTCACACAGGCCGCGGAAGACGAGGAGTTGATCGAGGCGGAGCCGGGGCATTTCTGGTTGTCGATAAATGATGGCCGATTGGCCGTAGATTGCGCGTCCTCTTGCCAAATCAGCAATCAGCAATCAGCAATCGACAATGTCCAACGACCTCCGCGACCAGATCAAGACGTTGCTCGTCGAAAACCTCATGCTGAAAGTGCCGAAGGAGGAGATCGGCGACGAGTTGCCGCTGTTTTCGCCCGAGGGGCTCGGCTTGGACTCGATCGATGCGCTCGAACTGGTGGTGTCGCTGGAGAAGACATTCGGCGTGACGGTGCCCAACTCCGAGACCGCCAAGCAGGCGCTCGCGTCGGTCAATTCGATCCACGACTACGTGCTGGCGAATCGGAAGGTTTAGGGAAAGTTCGCGGCGCCTCATGCGTCACTTTCTCCTTCCGCTCATCGCCAGCGTGCTCGCTGCCAACGCGCACGACCTCGTGACGCCCGATCCGAAGCTGCTCCAGGATCGTGTGCCGGTGTCGCGGCTCGCGGGTGAGCAGGGGGAAGGGGTGACGTTCAAGATCGAGCTGCCGCCGGGCGCGGAGAACTTCGTCGTGAAGACGACCACGGGCTCAGGCGACGTCGCGATTTACCTCGGCTACGGCGCGCACCCGACGCCCACGCAGTATGATGCGATGAGCGACACCGACGACACCAACCTGACGACGGAACTCGTCCGCGTCGGCGCGCCGCTGCCGGGGATGTTGTATGTCCGGCTTATCGGGATGACGGCGTTTCGCAATGTCCGCGTGATCGCCAGCTACGACCTGCCGCGTGGGGTGGTGCGGCCGCCGCGGATGCTGCCGGCGCCGGGGTGCTACGCGGAACGCGCGGTCGTGCGACTTACGCGGCCTCGCGGGACGACGCTGCGCTACACGACCGATGGTTCGGCGCCGGATGCCAGTTCGCCGATTTACACGGGACGGCTGACGCTGACCGCCGACACGCAGATCCGGGCGCGGACTTTCGGAAGGGATGACACCGTGAGCATCGAGACCGTGGGGGGCTACACGGTCGTGCCGCTGGGAACCGTTCAGACGCTGACGCCCGGAATGCCCGCGCATCATCTCGCGGCGATGCGGCGCGCGGCGCATGAGTTCAAGATCACCGTCCCTCCGGCCACCGCGATGCTGTCGGTGAAAATGGAGGGTGGCCCGGGCGATGCGCAGCTTTACGCGAAGGCCGGCGCGGTCCCGACCTCGCTCGATTTCGATCACCGGGCGATCAACCGCGGCAATTCCTCCACGCTCAGCATCGCGAATCCGCAGGCGGGCGACTGGTATCTGCGCGTCCCGGCGCGGGTTGGCTACTCGGGCGTTTCGCTGCTCGCGACGGCCCGCCCTGATGGGGTCGATCTCATCGCGTGGGCGCCGGCGCTCGAGCCCTACGTGACCACCGAGACTTTCGCGGCGGGGGATTGCGAAGTGGAGGAGGGCATGACCACCGCTGGCACGCACCGGTTGCTGCGCTTCAGCACGCAGACGCGCAACATCGGTGCCAAAGACCTGATGCTCGGCGACCCGGAGGGAAACCCGGCTTTCGAGTATCAGGACTGCCACGGCCACTACCATTTCCTCGGTTTCGCCAGCTACGAGTTGCTCGATGTGAACGGCCAGCCGGCCGCGATCGGTCTCAAGGTTTCCTTCTGCCTGCTCGATGGATTGCGCTGGGATTCGAAGGCGCCTTCGACCGGGCGGTTCAATTGCAACGAGCAGGGGATCCAGGCCGGCTGGGCGGATGTCTATGACGCCGGTCTCGCCGGCCAGTGGATCGAACTCGATGGCGTGCCGCCCGGCACCTACACGCTGGTCATCACGATGAATCCCGCCCAAGTCCTCGAAGAGACCGATTACACGAACAACAGCGCCTCGACGCAGGTGGTCATCGAGCCGTAAGACACACCAATCATGACACTCGCCTCTTTCGTCCGCTGCCTCGCCCTCCTCGCGCTCACCGTTCCCGCCGTCGCCCGCACGCCGGACGGGAAACAGAAACTCGTCCTCATCGCTGGCAAACCCAGCCATCCGCCGCGGATGCACGAGTTCAACGCCGGCGTGCAGCTCCTCGCGAAGTGCCTCGCGGGCGTGCCGGGGTTGAAGACCGAGTTCGTGCTCAACGGCTGGCCGATGGACGAAAAGGTATTCGAGGGCGCCGACGCGGTCGTCTTCTACATGGACGGCGGGCCGAAACACGAAGTCGTGCAAGACGGTGGCAAGCGGAAGCCGATCATCGACGGCTGGGCGAAGAAGGGCGTCGGGCTTGGCTTCATGCACTACGGCGTGGAAGTCGTCGCCGACCAAGCGGGTGCGGAGTTCAAGCGCTGGGTCGGCGGCCACTACGAAAACTCCTACTCATGCAACCCGATGTGGGAGCCGAGCTTCGAGAGCTTCCGCGAGCATCCGATCACGCGCGGTGTGAAGCCGTTCACGATCAAGGACGAGTGGTATTTCAACATGCGCTTTGTCGAGGGCTTTGCTGCCGAGGACGCGACGGAGCGCGACGCGGTGAAGTTCACGCCCATCCTCGTCGCCAAGCCCAGCGACGCCACGCGCGACGGCCCCTACGTTTATCCGAAAGGCCCATACCCGCACATCCAGGCGGCGAAAGGTCGCGCTGAGGCGATGATGTGGGCGGTCGAGCGGCCCGACGGCGGACGCGGCTTCGGCTTCACCGGCGGTCATTTCCACGACAACTGGGGCAACGAGAACTTCCGCAAGACCGTGCTCAATGCGCTCGTGTGGCTCGCGAAAGCCGAAGTGCCGAACGACGGCATCGCCTCGAGCGTCTCGACCGCCGATCTCGACGCGAACCTCGACCCGAAAAAGAAGTAACCGCGTGGGAGAAACGGCTGCCGCGTGGTTTGGGCCGTGCTAGCCTCAGCGCGCATGGAACCGCTCACCATCGCCTTGCTCATCATCGGCGGACTCGCCCTGCTCGTCGGCGGCATCATGCTGCTCGTGGCCGCCTTTCAGCAGAGCGTGTGGTGGGGCATCGCGTATCTGCTCGTGCCGTTCGCCGCGCTCGTGTTCGTGGTCATGCATTGGGATTCGGCGCGGCGCGGGTTCCTGCTCAACTTGCTCGGGGCGGGCCTGGTGGTCGGCGGCGTGATCGCTTCGCCGAGTGTGAGGGAAAGTGTGTCGAAGGGGCTGCCAGCGGGCATGAATCTGCCGATGCTGGAACGGGAGAAACCGAGCGACTTGAATGAGCAGATCCTCGCGACCCGCGCCCAGATCGAGCAATGGGAAGCGCAGTTCCAGCAGGATGGCGCGGCTCTGGCGCAGGAGTTTCAGGCGCTCGACGCGCATCGCAAGGCGCTCAAGGCCGGCGACGCGGCAGAGGTGGCGGCATTCAATGCCGAGGCCGCCGCGTATCAGCCAAAGAACGCGGCCTTGAAACAACTCCGCCAGCAGATCGACGCCGCGCAAAAGGAACTCGCCGGCCTGCTCGACCAGCGCGCACGCCAGCAAGCTGCTGCGGCAAAAGCCCCCGGGGCCGATCGGCGCGCCGTGACGATCGAGTCCGCGCCGACCGCTGCTCGCAGCGCGCCGGTCCGTCGCGCGAGCGGTCCCGTCGTGATCTTCACCACGTCGCACTGCGGATGGTGCACGAGGGCCAAGCAATACTTCGCTCGCAAAGGCGTGAACTACGAGGAGCGCGACATCGAGCGTTCCTCGTCCGCGCACGACGAGTTCAAGCGCCTCGGCGGTCGCGGCGTGCCGTTGATCATGGTCGGGACCGAGAAGATCTCGGGCTTCGATCAAGCGCGGCTCGACCAACTGCTGTAGGTCGGGACCGCTGTCTCAGCGGTCCGCAGGGGTGACTGGTTTGCGGTTCGGTGGACGGCTGAGGACTGCCATCCCTACCTTTGCTCACCCGCCGATCGCGCTCATCTCGACCTTCGGTTCGCGCGGTGTCGCGGCGGTGCGCAATTCCGAGTAGCGGTCGTCGCGCGCGCGCCACACCGTCGCGAGGAATTGCGTGAGCGCTTCATCGCTCGCGCCGGAGCGCAGCAGCCCGCGCAAGTCGTGCCCATGCGTGCCGAAGAGGCAGGTGTAAAGATGCCCGTCGGCGGTGATGCGCGCGCGTGTGCAATCGCGGCAAAACGGCTGCGTGACCGACGAGATGATGCCGATCTCGCCGCCGCTTGCCGTGCGGAAACGGCGCGCGACTTCGCCGCGGTAATTCGGCGCGAGAGGGTGGAAGCGGCGCCCCGCCGCTTCGTCTGCGCGATGAAGCGGCGCCCCGCCGCTTCCACCTTCGAGCCGCTCTGCGATCTCCGCCGCGGGCACCACGTCATCGAGCCGCCAGCCGTTCGTGTTGCCCACGTCCATGTATTCGATGAAGCGCACCACGAACTCCGGCCCCGCGAACCTCTCCGCCAGCTCACCGATCGCGTGCTCATTCACCCCGCGCCGGATCACCGCGTTGATCTTGATCGGCGCGAACCCGGCAGCGAGCGCCGCGTCGATCCCGTCGAGCACGCGCGACACCGGGAAGTCCACGTCGTTCATCGCGCGGAAGGTCGCGTCGTCGAGCGCGTCGAGGCTCACCGTGATCCGCCGCAGCCCCGCCGCGCGCAGCGATGCGGCGAGCGGCGCGAGCACGGAGCCATTCGTCGTCAGCGTGATATCGCGGAGTCCGTCGAGCGCGGCGAGTTGCGCGATGAGCCGGTCGAGATTCTTGCGCAGCAGCGGTTCGCCGCCAGTCAGCCGCACCTTTTCCACCCCGAGCGCGACGAAGCACCGCGCCAGCCGCGCGATCTCCTCGAAACTCAGGATCTCCGCCCGCGGCAGGAAGTCGTAGTCGCGCCCGAAGACCTCCTTCGGCATGCAATACGTGCAGCGGAAGTTGCAGCGATCCGTCACCGACACGCGCAGGTCGTGCAGGGGGCGATGGAGCTGATCGAGCGGAGGTGGATTGGACGGTGGCACTGCGGGTTGGATGCGTTCCGCTAGGTCGGTTGTTTGCATTCGTCCACCAGTGCGTCGTCTGGCCTATTGCTCGGCAACTTCGTTGCGCCGGGAAATCCAGAAGAGCGGCTTGCGGCTGGCATGGGCTACGGCGAGAACCCAGAGCGTCCGTTCCCTGACCACGTAGGGGATGAAATAAGGGAACACGCGAAGGTTGATGCGGCGATATGCGCCCGGTCGGAGGCGGTAGAGTTCCGGGTGATCGGCAATCCACAAGACGCACCGATCCACCTCGTCCTTGCAGCGCCGTCCCAATCCGGCACGCGCCTCTTCGTAGTAGGAGATCGCGTCGAGCAGCTCGCGCTGAGCCTCGTCCACAAAGCGGATCGTCACGGCATCAGACGCTGCTCTGCCGCACGCATCACATCCTCGTAGGCGACTCCGGCCACGCGTCCTTCATCGATGGCGCGGATGCGGTCACGAATCTCGGAATCCCAAGCCGCCTCAGCTTCGGGATCGGCAGCGGTCTCCGCGCTCTCCAGCAGGAACTCCGCAAGTGCGAGCCTCTGCCGCGGCGGAAGATCCATTGCTTCCTTGGTGACTTGTTCGAGCGCTGTCGGCATGGGCAAGAAATCGCAGGGGCTTCGTTTTAGGTCAAGCGCTCCGAGTATCTTGCGACCTCTGCCCGGCAGAGCTTTGCTGTTTGCCAGCAACCCGTGCCTAGTCTAGCAGCCTGTCGGACTTTCCGTCCACGACTGCGCGACGTTGCGGGTTGAAAGGGGATGCCCGCCCGCTTCGTCAACATTGACCACGACACGCCGCTGTTGCTGCCG
>VFJQ01000164.1 GCA_009885995.1 Verrucomicrobiota bacterium | reverse complement strand
CCGTTTATATGGACAGCCAAAGCCAACGACATCCTCGCCAAAGTGGCCCGCGCCCGGAAAAAGCTCCCACGCAAACAAACGTCACGCTAATTGCGAAGCACTACACTAGCCCGGCGGCTGGAAGAGTGCGCTGGCCGGTATGGCGCAAGGATCTTTTGGGTTTCCTCGGGTTGTCGGATGGAGCGAGGCGGCAGTTGATTCAGTTCGGGCTGATTCGCGGAAAGGAACTGGAGGATCCATTGCTGTCGCCGAGTCTGGTGTGGCTGCCGGACGAGCTGGAGATTGAGAGCAAGGAGGAGTTTCGTGCGCGGATGGCAGAGGGGGAGCTGGAGCTGAAAAAGCTTCGCAATGTGGGGCTGAAAGGCGCCGAGCGGTTGATGCAATGGGCCTACGGAAACGAAGCACCACCGCCGAAGTTCGGCTTAAAGGTCCGCATTTCACAGGAGACGAAGCACGGCCTGGAAGTGCTGCGCATGCGCCGGGGTTTGGAAACCGGCGACGCGTTAGTGGAGGAACTGGTCCGGGAGGCGATGGGTGGGAGTTGGACGTCCCGCTACCTGCCTAGCTCCGTTACTTCAGCGCGGCCACGTTTATCGTGCTGCCCTGATGAGCGATCTCCCATCCCGGCTGTTTGCCACTTCCCTCTCGTTTCGGATGCGTATTACGTCGCGCGCATGAAATCCCTCGCCCTGCTCGCGCTCCTTCCCGCCCTGACCACGTCCCTCTTCGCCGCTGATCTCGGCAAGGTCATCTTCGAGGACGACTTCAACCGCAACGAGTCGCAGGAGAAAACCGACGACCCCGGCAACGGCTGGGGCACCAATAGCAAGGCACGCGCGATGGGCGACAAGCAGGTGGACCTCAAGGACGGCGCGATGCGCGTTTACATCAGCGCACGCGCGAACCACGCGGTGTCCGTCACGCACCCGATCGAGTTCACCGACGGCGCGGTGACGCTGCGCTTCATGCTCGAGGATGCGAAGGATAGTCTCGGCCTCGATTTCGCCGACGCGCAGTGCAAGGAAGTCCACGCCGGCCACCTGTTCATCGCCAAGGTGGACGCCAAGCAGGTGCAACTCGTCGATCACAAGACCGGCGGGATGCGCCTCGATATCCAGGAGGCTCGAACGGCAATGAAGGAACTGACCGAGGAGCAGAAGAAGGCGCTCGTCGGGAAGACCAAAAACTTCCCGCACGTCACCGAGGTCGGCAAATGGCACGAGCTGCAGGTGAAGATCGAAGGCGATGAACTCAGCGCGACCATCGACGGAAAGGAAGTCGGCAGCTTCCACTCACCCGGCATCGCGCATCCGACCAAGCGCATGCTGCGCTTCTCCATCCCGCGCAATGCCGTGGTGGACGACGTGAAGATTTACCGCAAGGGCTGAGGGAGGTGCGGCGGACGCCGCAGCGTCGGTGATTTCGCCTTCCTCGGATGCTCGAAAGGAGTCATCGAATTCCGAAAGGGATTAATCGGATTCCGGAAACCAGTCATCGAAATCTAAAAAGGATTGATCGGATTTCTAAAACCAGTCCTCGAATGCCCGAAAGGACTCCTGGGATTCGCCGACCGATTGATTTGATTCAGCAACCGACTTATCGGATCGGCGCGAGGAAGAGATGGAAGAGATCAGCGGACGCCGATCTTCTTCAGCCAGCTCAGCGCATCCTCCGGCCAAACTTTCGCGTCCTTCTCGCAATGCAGCCCGTAGCCATGCCCGCCGGTGGGGTAGAGTGCAAATTCGTGCGCCACCTTCTCCTCGTCGAGCGCGGCGTGATACACCTTGCTGCCGACCACGTGGGTTTTGTCGTCCTCATTGTGGACGATCAGCGTCGGCGGGATCTTCGCCTTGAGATTGAGGTCCGGCGCCGTGTGCCCGGCCTTGTCGTCGAGGCAAGCCGGGTAAACCAGCACCGCAAAGTCCGGACGGCAGCTCTCTTTATCCACCTCATCGATCGCCGCGTAAGTGCGCTCGTCGAAGCGCGTGCTCGCCTTCGCCGCGAGATCCCCCCCGGCGGAGAAGCCGATCACTCCGAGTCGCTGCGGATCGATCTTCCATTCCGCCGCCCGCGCCCGCACGAGGCTCAAGCTCCGTTGCACATCCTGCAGCGCCCCCTCGCGATTGTTCGGCGTGCGATACTTCAGCACCAGCGCGCTGATCCCCGCCGAGTTCAACCACGCCGCGATCTCAGTGCCCTCCTTGTCGATGACCGTGTAGCTGTAAGCCCCGCCCGGACAGACGATCATCGCCGACGCCGACGCCGCGCCATCCTTCCGCGCCGCCGAAAACAGCATCAACGTAGGCCGGCTCACATTGGTGATGCGGTGAAAGCCATCACTCCTCGGCACCTCCGCCTCTGCTTCCTTCGCGCCCTTTCCCGGCATCTTCCCCTCGGGCCACACATCCACGGTGGATGAGGCGGATGGAGTCGCAGTCTGCGCGAAGCTGGTTTCGGCAAGGACGAATAGGGCGAAAATTCGGGAGATCATGGTTTCACTCTCTGTGTCTGCTGCCTAGCTGCGCGGGCTTCGTTTCAAAACATCTATCGGAAGAGCGGACAACACGCTCTGCAGCCATTCGTCCCGGTGTTCACGAACATAAGTGATTTTGGTGCCTAGCCCAAATTGCGTGTGTCTGAGGCCGATAGTCGCCTTTTGAAATTTGATTTTCTCCGGTTGGGGTGGCGTCTCTTGTTTTGCTTTAGCCTGTTCGATGGCGACCGCGTTCCGAATGACCTCATGCCGTCCTAAGCTAATGCGGTAATTCGCAACCGTGTCCTTAAGAGCCAAGTCGCAATCGTGCTCATCGTCTTCAAGTCTAACTTCGCAAATATAGGTCTCGGAAAAGAAGAGAAAGCTGCGGATGACAGGCCCGTCAGCAGCGAGTTCAATGCTTGGGATCACATGCTGAAACGTTTCCGTGGAAAGCTTCTCAGGAAGCGCTGCAGCTGCAACAATGGCGTCGAACGAAATTAGGGAAACGCTGATTTAATAGCCTTCGGCTGGAGAAAAGTGTAAACGGCGGACCAAGAGTGCGGCGGGTGCCGGTCGAAAAGTGAAGCACCTGTGGCGTAGGTAGTGGGTTTGGGGTGGTGGGTCAAGCGGGGGGGAGGTCGCTGCTGT
>VFJQ01000172.1 GCA_009885995.1 Verrucomicrobiota bacterium | reverse complement strand
GGCCACATCTTTTTGCCCCACCAGCAATCGGGAAAATCGAGCCGCCCGAAGTCGAGCATCAGCCCGCGCCCTTGCGCTTCGATCTTGCCGCGCAGGGCGATGAGCTGCGAGCGGTGCCGGCTCAGGAAGCGGCGCTGCTGTTCCTCCGGCGAGGGTTCGCGGACGATGCGGCTGGTCGTGGTGTTACCATGCACGGTGCGGTCGCCGACCAGCCGGGCGAGGGCCGCGGCATCGCGGGGGGAGAAGGGGTCGTGAGAATATTCTTGCCGTCCCGCCCCGCGTTGACGCCCGCCGCCGCCGCGTGCATCCTCCGGCCATGAGCATCACCGCCATCGTCGAGAATGACACGATCAAGCTGCCCATGCACGTGCCCGATGGGACGAGAGTGGAGATCACGCTGCCTGGAGAAAAAGACGCCGGAGTGGAGCCGGCGGGCAATGCGCTCGCGTGGATGAAGGAATTCGCCGGGTGCATCGACGGACTGCCCGAGGATTTCGCAGCGGAGCACGATCATTACATCCACGGCACGCCAAAACGCAGCGGACGATGAGCCGCGTGTTTGCGGATACGCACTTTTACATCGCGCTCCTGAGCCGGGGAGATGCCGACCATGCGAGGGCTGATGAATTCCTCTCCCAAGGCAAATGCGCGGAAGTAGTGACGACGGCGGGAGTGCTGCTGGAACTGGCCGACGGAATGTCCGGGGTTCGGGTCAGGGAGCGCTGCGCGCGTTTCATCGCAGGACTCCGTGCGTCCAAAACTACGAAGCTGATTGCTTTGAGCGACGAGATCGTAGAGCGCGGGCTGGCGCTCTATCGCAGCCGCCTCGACAAGGAGTGGTCGCTGACGGATTGCATTTCCTTCGTGGTGATGGCGGACGAAGGACTCACCGAGGCGCTGACCGGCGACCGGCATTTCGAGCAGGCGGGGTTTGTGGCTTTGCTGGCTTAAGCGGGGAAAGCGGTCGCGGGGAAAGGAGTCGTGAGAATATTCCTGCCACCCCCCCCGCGTTGACGCCGGAGAAAGGGGTCGCGGAGAAAGGGGTCGTGAGAGGGTCGTGAGAATATTCTTGCTGCGCTGATGCCATTCGGGGCGGTCTGTGAATCTCGCTCTCGATCCCGCACGTTGACATTCTCAGAACGCCCCCAGCCCCCGCCAGCCACAAGCGACATTCACAAACCGGGCTCGCCGATGTATCGAGTGCCCTGAAATGACCCGCGCCGACCTCCGCCAGCAACTCGCCGATCTCGACCTGAGCGCGCGCTCCGACGAGGAACCCCACCGCCAGCGGATGATCGCCCTGCTCGACTCCACGCCCGATTGTTTCCTGCGCACGAGTTTCCCCGGCCACTTCACCGGCAGTGCGCTCGTCGTGAGTGCCGACGGCACCCGCGCGCTGCTGCACCATCACCGCAAGCTCGACCGCTGGCTGCAGTTCGGCGGCCACTGCGACGGCGACGAAGACATCGTCCGCGTCGCGCAGCGCGAGGCGCTGGAGGAGTCCGGTATCGACGGGCTGATCCTCGCGTCCCCTCGCCCGTTCGACCTCGATATCCACGCGATCCCCGCGCACAGCGGCGAACCGGCGCACGAGCACTTCGACGTGCGCTACATGCTGATCGCGCCGGACGCCGCCGCCTTCGTGCGCAGCGAGGAGAGCCACGAACTGCGCTGGTTCACCGGCGAGGAAACCGCCGCGCTCGATCTCGACGCGGGCCTGCGCCGTCTCATCGCGAAGTGGCAGCGCCTGCTCGCCCGACGGGCGCATCAAAGCCCGGCTTGAGTCCGGAGGTGCCGGCGCTACTTTCCGCCGCGTTCTGGTCCCCGTAGTTCAATGGATAGAACTGGCGTTTCCTAAACGCCCAATGCGAGTTCGATTCTCGCCGGGGATACCAACCGGAATTACTCTGAAAGCTGGAACTCATGCGGGTTGAATCGGTGTCGCGAAGCACGCGCGAGCGTTCCTACGCCGCTTGCAGCGCCTCGGGGTGATGCTTGGCGATGGCGAGCAGGCGCAGGGCGGCACCGCTCGGCTTGCGGGTGCCGTTTTCCCACGAAACGGCGGTGACTTTCGGCACGTTGAGCAGCGCGGCGAACTCCAATTGCGTGCAGCCGAGTTGTGCGCGGATGGCGCGGATTTCCTTCGCGGGCATCTGCTTCACGGGCGGAGGGAGTTTGACGGTGCGCTCGCGAGCCGGTTCGCGGCCCGCGGCGAAGCCTTCGACGCGGGCGACGAGCGCCTCGGCATCGAAATGGATTTCGGTCTTCTTCGTTTTGGTTTTCATCGGTGGTAGTGTGCTTTGATCGTTTCGACTGCGGCCCGCAGCCGCGTGAGCAAGGCGGGCGGGATGTCCGTTTGCCTGGCCTTGGTGTAGAGCATGAAAAGCACGACGCGGCGTGCCTCCGGCAGCCAGAGGTAAATCACGCGAGCACCGCCACTCTTGCCCCGGCCCGGCAGCTTCATGCGCGCTTTGCGCAGCCCGCCCGATTGCCGGATTACATCCCCGGCTTCCGGGTCGGCTGCCAGTTCCGCTTGAAACTGCCGCAGCGTCTCCTCATCGGCGACGCGCAACACTTCCTCGGTGAAGGCTTGCAGTTCCACGAAGCATGACGGTCATGGGAAAGTGAATGATACATGGTATAACTTCTGTCAATTCGTAATCGCGCTGTGATGGGAGCGGATTGAAGCTCAAATGTGCCGCGAGGCTGACTGCGGCCACGATTCAAAATAGCTGCCCAATGTCTGCGGCCCACCGATGGAACTCCGATGCCGCCCCAATTCGGTGGTTTGCAATTTTCGCCGCCACCAGCAGCGTCCGCGCTCACCATGAACACCACCCATCGTTTCCAACTCCTCGCCATCACCCTCCTCGCCTGCGCGACCTCCGCGTTCGGCGCGGAGAAGGTCACGCTCTCGGGCGTGCATAACTGCTGCAAGTCCTGCACGAAGGGCATCGAGAAGGCCGTCACCAGCGTGCCCGGCGCCACCGCGACGGTGGACAAAACGAGCGTCACCATCGCGGCGGACAGCGCGGCTGACGTGCAGAAAGCCACCGACGCGCTCCTCGCCGCAGGCTACACCGGCACGGGCGACAACAGCGCCATCAAGATCGAACCCGGCACCGCGCCGGACGAGAAAGTGACCTCGCTCACGGTCTCCGGCACCCATCTGTGCTGCGGCAAGTGCGTGACCGGCGTCGAGAAGGCCGTGCTCACCGTCGATGGCGTGAAGAGCCACACCGCCGCCAAGGGCGCCGAGAGCTTCAAGATCGAGGGCGACTTCAACGCGAAGGACGCGATGGCCGCACTCGCGAAGGCCGGCTACACGGGCAAGGCGACGAAGTAACTCCGGCTCACGCGGCTTCCGCGCGATACCCGCCTCATGAAAATCACCCTCGCCGGCGCCGCGGGCGGCGAAGTCACCGGCTCCTGCTACATCGTCCAGACCAAGTGCGCGCGCCTGCTTGTGGACTGCGGGCTCTTCCAGGGCGGCCGGAAATGCGAAGCGCTGAACCGCCCGCCGCTTCCGTCGAACCACAAGCTCGACGCCGTGCTACTCACGCACGGGCACCTCGACCACACCGGCCGCCTGCCGCTGCTCGCGAAGCAGGGCTACGCCGGGCCGGTCTTCGCGACGCCGGCGACCATCGACTTAACGGGGCTCATCCTCCGCGACTCCGCGCGGCTTCACGTCGCGGACAACGATCGCCAGAATCGCAAGCGGATGCGCGCCGGCCAGCCGCTCTCCGAACCGCTCTACACGCCCGAGGATGCGGAAGCGATCATCGCGCAGCTCCGCCCCGCGCCTTACCAGCAGCCGTTCGATGTCGCGCCGGGCGTGCGGGCGATCTGGGCGGAATCGGGCCACATGCTCGGCTCGGCGAGCATCCAGCTTCTCGTGGAGGAAGACGGGCGGACCAAGCGCGTCGTCTTCTCCGGCGACATCGGGCCGAAGTGCGCGCTCATGTTACGCGACGCCGAGCCCTTCCACCGGGCCGATCTGGTCTTCCTCGAATCGACCTACGGCGGGCGCGATCACCGCTCGATCTCGGAGACGGTGGCGGAGTTCGAGCGCATCGTGCAGGAAGCCATCGCGAGCGGCGGGAAGATCCTCGTGCCGACCTTTGCCGTGGGGCGCGCGCAGCTCATCACGCTGCTGCTCAGCCAGATGTTTCGGCGCAAGAAAGTGAAGCCGTTCCCCATCTTCCTCGATAGCCCGATGGCGATCGAAGCCGCGAATATCTACGCCAAACATCCGGAGCTCTTCGACGACGACTTGCTGCGCTACCTCAAGGAACGTCCGCTGCGCGAGGATTTGCGGACGCTCAAGCCGACGGCCACGGCGGAGGAATCCCGCGCCATCAATCACGCGACGGGCCCATGCCTCGTGATGGCCGGTGCCGGGATGTGTAATGCGGGGCGCATCGTGCATCACCTCAAGGCCAACCTCTGGAAGCCCGGCACGCATGTGATCATCGTCGGCTATCAAAGCAACGGCTCCCTCGGGCGGAGGCTGGTCGATGGCGAGAAATTCGTGATCATCTTCGGCGAGAAAGTCGCGGTGAGAGCCAAGATTCACACGCTCGGCGGCTTCAGCGCGCACGCCGGGCAGACCGATCTGCTCGAGTGGTTCAAGGTCATCGCGCCGAGCAAGCCGCGCGTCTTCCTCACCCACGGTGAAGACGCCGCTCGCGCCGCGCTCGCTCGGTGCATCCAACAGCGCCACCGGCTGAAACCGCACCTGCCGGAGCTGGGCGAAGTCGTCGAGCTTTAGCGGCTCACTCCGCCTGGGTGTGCTCCTCGATGCAGCGTTTGATGGTATCGACGCTGACCGGCTTCGAGAGGAATGGGAAGCCGCCGATCTCTTGACCGCCTTCCTTCGAGCTCACGATCGCGGTGAGAAAGATAATCGGCACATGGCTCAGGCTAGGGTCTGAGCGGATCTGCGCGGCGACATCGCCGCCGTCGATCTTCGGCATGACGATGTCGAGGAAGATGATGTCGGGCGCGAAGTCGCGCGCGGCGAGCCACGCTTGAGTGCCGTCGTTTTCCTCACGGACGACGTAGCCGCCGGACTTCTCAAGCGTCAGCTTGAGCAGCCGGGTGAAGCCGGACTCATCATCGACGACCAGGATGCGTTTGGGATTCATGGGCATGACTAGACGCGAAAGGTGAGCGTGACGCGAGCACCACCTGAGGGGAGATTGCGCACGTCGATCGTGCCGCCGTGGAGATCGACGATCGTCTTGACCACCGAGAGGCCGAGGCCGCTGCCCTCGCCCGTGGGCTTCGTCGTGAAAAACGGCTCGAATACCTTGCTCAGTTTGTCGTCGGGGATGCCGTGGCCGGTATCGTCGATCTCGAGGACCACCAGCGTCTGGCCGACTCGGAAACTCTCGCTGCGCGGGTCGGCGACGTTGGCGCCGACGCCGGTGAGTTGCTTGGAATAGGTGCGCACCGTGAGCGTCCCGCCTTCGCGCATCGCGTGCAGGGCGTTCGTGAAGACGTTCACGAGCACCTGATTGATCTTGGCCGCGTCCAGCGGCACAGGCGGCAGACCGCGTTCGAGTTCGCAGACGACTTCCACCGCACCCGAGGCCGTCTCGCCGCGCACGAGCACGACGGCATTTTGGATGAGGTGATTCAGATCGGTCGGCACCAACTTGAGCTGCGTCGGTGCGGAGAAATCGAGCAACCCCATGATCACCGAGTCCGCGCGAGTGACGGCATCCGCCATCTCGTGCAAGACCGAGCCCACCGTCTCATCGAGGCTGCACGAGCGCAGGAATTCGATGCCCATGCGGATGACGGCCAGCGGGTTTTTCACCTCGTGAGCCACGCCCGCGGCAAGCCGGCCGACGGTCTTCATCTTCTCGGCCTCGAGGATCTGAAGCTGCATGTCCCGCAGTTGCATGTGCGCCTCCTGGAGTTCCGACAGGGCACCGAGCAGTTCCTCCCGCCGCTGCTCGAGTTCCGCGTTTGCGGCGCGCAGGCTGGCCGCGCTCTCCTTCTGCTCGGTGATGTCGCGGGTGATGCACAGCACGCCGAGCGTCTGGCCCTGCTCGTCGCGCCACGGCACCTTGGTCGTGAGCAGCCAGCGCTTCTTCCCGTGCGTGTTGAGCGTCTCCTCCTCGTAATCGAGCAGCGGCTTGCCGGTCGTGAAGACATGCATGTCGCTCCCGTGAAACTGTTCCGCCAGCTCCTCGGGGAAGAAATCGAAGACGGTGCGCCCGCGCACTGCTTCCGGGCCGGACGCGCCGAGGCTCTGCCAGTGGGCTGCATTATCGAGCACGTAGCGGCCCTTGCGGTCCTTGAGGAAGATCGAGTCGGGCAGATTGTCGATGACGCTGCGGAGCAGGTTCCGCTCGGCTGATAGCGCGAGTTCCATCTCCTTGATCGCCGTGATCTCGCGCGAAATGCCGCAGGTTCCGATGATCTCGCCGTGCCGATTGCGCAGCGGCATCTTCGTCGTCAACGACCACGAATGACGCCGGCTGCTGAGCACCTCGTGCTCGACCTTCCCGATGAGCGGCTCGCCGGTGGCCATCACCCGTTCCTCGTCGGCACGCGCCTCGGCGGCGTGGACGGGATCGTAGAAGTCGGCGTCCGACTTGCCATAGGCCTCGCCGGGCGACTTCAAGCCGAGCAGGTGCGTGAGGGCGAAGTTGATGCGGATAAAGCGGCTCTCGCGATCCTTGAAGTAGATGCGGTCCGGGACGTTTTCGAGCAGGGTCGAGAGGAGTTCCTTCTCGTGCGCGAGCGCGGTTTCGGCGTGTCCGCGCTCGATCGCGTATCTCAAAGCGCGATGGAGCAGGTGCGGATCGAGCTGGCCCTTGAGGAGGTAGTCCGCCGCGCCGCGGTGGACGACTTCGAGCGCGAGATCCTCGTCGTCGGATTCGCCGAGCAGAATCACGGGCAGGTGCGGGAGCGCCGCGTGAATGCGGGTGAAAACGTCGATACCGCTCGCGTCGGGGAGCGCAAGATCGACCAACGCAACATCGGGCGAGCCCGTCCGCGCCAGCTCGATACCATGGCTGAGCGTCTTGGCGCTGTGGCTCACCAGGAACTGCGCGCGTGGGTCGCTCTCGATTATCTCACGGAGCAGGAAGCGGTCGCCGGGGCTGGCTTCGACGAGCAGCACCCGGAACGATGAAGGAGAGGGCTCAGGCATCGCGGAGAATCGTGAGCCGGATTCCGCTTAGCTCCCGCAAACCTGCGCGATGGCTTCGCGGAGCGAGTTGAGCGTGAACGGCTTGCCGACGATGAGATCGACCCCCGCGGGCAATTCGCCCGCGTCGTTCATCAAGTCCCCGTAGCCGGTCAGCAGCACCACACGCTGCTGGGGATTGATCTTCCTGAGTTCGACGGCGAGCTGGTCGCCGTTGAGTTCGGGCATGGCGCGGTCGGTCAGCACGAGATCGAACGCGTCGGGACGATAGATCTCGAGCGCTTCGCGCCCATTGTTCGCGAGCGTCACCTGGTGCTCGTCCTCCGCGAGATAAATGGTGAGCACTTCGCGCACGAGCGGCTCATCCTCGACCACGAGCAATCGCAGCGGCTTGGGCGGCTGCGCGGGCGCTTTCGGCGCGCTCGGCGTGTGCATTCCACGCTCGATCGGAATCGATAGCGAGACCGATGTGCCCCGGCCCGCTTCGGTCTTGATGTCGAGTTCGCCCTCGTGGCGCTGCACGATGCCATACACGCTGCCCAGGCCGAGGCCGCTGCCGTGCTCGCCCTTGGTCGTGTAAAACGGCTCGAGGCAGCGGGCGCGCACGTCGTCGGTCATCCCGGCGCCATCGTCGCTGACGGTGATGACGGCCCACCGGCCCTGGACCTCGGTGCGGACGGTGATCCGGCCACGTTTCTCGATCGCGTCTGCGGCGTTGAAAATGAGGTTCACCACGGCCTCGCGCAGCTCGGACTCGTTGCCCGCGATCGTCGGCACATTTCCCAGCTCGATCCGCATGTCGATGGTGACGCCAGCCGCGAGCGCCTCGTCTTTCCACCTCGGCTGCGTGAAGGACACGACCTGCTGCACGAGTTCGTTGAGGATGATCGGCGTGATCGCCTCCGCGGAGTCGCGGTGCCGGTAGAACTCGCGCAGCCGGCTCACGACTTTCGCGGCATCGCGAGCGGCGTGGTAGATCATCTCGAGGTAGCCGCGCAGGCGTGCTGGATCCGCCGAGAGCTCCGGCTTGAGCAGGAGCAACTCGCTGAAGCCCACGATGGGCGCGAGGGTGTTGTTGAAGTCGTGCGCGATGCCGTTCGCCATGCGCCCGAGCGCGTGCATGCGCTCGCGGCGGACGACCTGTTCCTGCGATGCGCGGAGTTGCTCGAGTGCGGCGGCGAGATGTCCCGCGTTTTCGACGGCCTGGTCCTCGGCGCGTCTGCGCTCGTTGATCTCCTTGTGCAAAAGAGCATTCGTCGTCTGGAGCGCAGCGGTGCGTTCCTGGACCCGCAGTTCGAGATCCTCCATGACCCGCTTGATCTGGAGTTGCACGCGTTTGCGCTCGATGGCGTATTGGATCGAGCGGATGAGCAGGTGGTTATCGACGTGGCCTTTGACGAGGTAATCCTGGGCGCCGAGTTGCACGGTTTCGATGGCGATTGCCACGTCGCCGATCCCGCTCATGACGATGATCGGGACATCCGGCGCCGCTTCGATAACGCGGATGAAGGTCTCGATGCCGTGGCTATCCGGCAGGCTCAGGTCGAGCAGGATGAGATCGACATCGCCGCGCCGGAGCCACTCGAGTCCCTCGCCTACCGTGATGCACGCGTGCGTGACAAAGTGCGGCACTTCGGGGGCTGCCGCGAGCATTTGAGTCATCAGCTCAACATGCTCGGGGTTGTCCTCGATCAGGAGGAGGCTTACCGGTTCGGGAGACATGGGAAGCGGTGGTTGATCATGAGGAGTGAAGCTGGGCGGGAAGATCAGGTAACAGAAGTCCAGCCGTTGACGCAATCCGAGTCTCCACTGAGCGGCTCATCGATGACTTCGCGGACTTTTCGCGCCAGCTCAGATGGAGCGAACGGCTTTTGCAGGAACGGCGAGTTGCGATCGATGCCGTGCCGATCGAGCACGCTCTGGTCGATGTAGCCGGAGCAGTAGAGCACGCGCGTGTCCGTCGAGCGCTGGCAGACCCAATCGGCGAGCTCCTTGCCGCCGAGATCGGGCAACACCACGTCGGCAAAAAGCAGATCGATTTTCCGGTCCGACTTCGCCTCGAAAAGCTCGCGCGTCTGCTCTCCGTCGCCCGCCTCGATCACCGTGTAGCCGAGCCGCCGCAGGATATGCGCGGTGAGGCTCCGGACGGTGATCTCGTCCTCGACGTAAAGGATCGTCTCGCACCCACCGGGCAGCGCCCCGAATTCGCGCCGAGTGACGACCGGTTCGCCGCTCTCTTCCACGCGCGGGAGATAAACTGAAAACGTCGTGCCAGCGCCGACGGTGCTGTCCACCGTGATGTAGCCGCCGCTTTGCTTGACGATGCCGTAGCACGTCGCGAGACCGAGCCCGGTGCCCTCGCCCTTTTCCTTCGTGGTGAAGAACGGCTCGAAGATGTGCTTGATGACCTCCGGCGCGATCCCCGTGCCGGCGTCGGTGACGGTGAGCTTCACGTATTCGCCCGCGGGCATCTCGTTCACCGAGGATAGGTCATCGAGGAAATACGCGACGTCGTCCGTGGAGATGCGCAGGCTCCCTCCGGCAGGCATCGCATCGCGCGCGTTCACGCAGAGGTTCAGCAAGACCTGCTCAAACTGCGTGACGTCCGCCTTCACCCTGCCCGCCTCCGCGCGCAGATCGGTGCTGATCCTCACCTGCTCACCGATCACGCGCTGGAGCATCTTCTCCATGTGGCGCACGGAATCGTTCATACAGAACACGCGCGGATAGAGCGGCTGCCGGCGTGAAAAGGCGAGCAACTGGTGCGTGAGCGATGCGGCGAAGTCGGCCGCTTTTCGGATTTCGCTCAGGTGTTTCCACATCCAGTGCCGCTCCTCGATCTGGCCGACCAGCAGGTCCGCGTAGCCGACGATCGCGGTGAGGACGTTGTTAAAGTCATGCGCGATCCCGCCCGCCAGCCGACCCACGGCATCCATCTTCTGCGCCTGCAGGAGATCCTCCTCCAGCCGCCGGCGCTCGGTGATATCGCGGACGATCGACGACACGCCGGTGATCACGCCGCCCTCCCCTCGGATGGGCGAGTCGGTGACCGAGACGTTGATCTTCCGGCCATCCTTGCGGAGGCGCACCGTCTCGTAGTTGGCCAGGCTCTCGCCGCGCTGCACCGTCGTGAGCGACTGCGGGAACTCGTCGAGCCGCTCCGGCGGGAAGAGCATGTGCAAGGGACGATCCACCACTTCGTCCGAAGGGTAGCCGAAGATCCTCTCCGCGCCCGCATTCCAGCCCCTCACCAGGCCTCCGAGCGTGCAGACGATGATCGCGTCGTTGGAGTTCGCCACGACCGCCGCAAGCTCCGAGGTGACGCGCTCTGCTTCCTTCCGCCCGGTGATGTCGCGCACGTAGATGGTGACCACCGGCCACCCGTCGCTCACGACCCTGCTCAGCGCGACCTCGCCGGGAAACTCCGTGCCGTCGCCGCGGGCGAACGTCAGCTCAAACCGCCGCCCACCGCTCGCACCGTCCGTCAGCCCCACGCCGAGCGCCGCACGCCCGACTTCGCGCTGCTCCGCAGACAGCAGGATCTGATCGACCGCTCTACCGATGACCTGCTCCTGCGCCTGGAGAAACGTCCGCTCAGCCGCGGGATTGAACTCAGTGATCAGCCCCTCCCCGTCGAAGCTCACGATGCAGTCGAGCGCGGACTGCACGATCACCGCCTTGCGCATCTCACTTTGACGCAGCGCATCCTCCGCCGTCTTGCGCTCGATCAAGTATCCGAGCTGGCCGCTAATGAAGCCGAGCGTTTGCAGCAGCTCAGGATCCGGCAGCGAGATCTTCGGGCTGAAAAACTCGAGCACGTGCCGCACGACGCCGCGCACCTTGATCGGCACTCCATAGGCCGAGCCCATTCCCGCCTTCACCGCGATCGCCGCATTCGGGAAGTTGGCCGCCTCCGCGAGATTCGCGATCCATTGCGGTTCACCGGTCTTCCACACCTCGCCCGCCAGTCCGTGACCGAGAGGATAGGTGGTGTTCGAGTTGGCCTTCTCAAACTCCGCCACATCGACATCCGGCGCGTGCCAGATTTCCTCGCACTGCAATACCCCGGCGCCCTCATCCACATCCCACACGGCGCCGAGGTTCCAGTTCGCGACCTCGCAGATGCTCTGGAGAATTCGCGGCCGAGCCTCGACCAGCGTCGGCGACTCACTCAGCGCGCGGGCCGTCGCAAACTGCAACCGTCGCCGCTGCTCCGCCCACCACCGGTCGGAGACGTCCTCGACCGTGCCCTCGAGATAAAGGATCTCACCGCGCTCATCCCGCACGGCGCGCACGTTTTCGCGGAGCCAGATCACGCGCCCGTCGGACCGCGTCACCTCGAACTCGAAGTTCGACACCAAATCTTCCTCGCGCAGCGCTTCGAGGAGCGCGGCGCGTTGCGACGGATCGACGTAGAGTTGCGCTCCGATGTCCGTCAATCCCTCGAGCAAGTTCTCCGACGACTTGAAGCCATACATCCGCGCGAGCGCCCGGTTGGCGGTGATGAAGCGGCCCTCGGGCGTCGTCTGGAAGATGCCCTCGATCGCGTTGTCGAAGATCGATCGATACTTCGCCTCGCTCTCGCGCAGTTCGGCAAAAACCGCGTCGCGAGCAGCGCCGGCGGCTCGAACCCGATGCACCAGCCGCCAGAGCAGGATCGTCGCGGTGCCGATCACGGCGAGGAGAGCGGCTTGCACGAACGTCTCGACCGCATCGGCACGCTCCTCCGCTCCCTGTCGATTCGTCACCGCGAGGTCTGCCGCCGTGGTGACTGCGAGCATCATGCGCTCGAAGGCGGCGAGCGACTCCACGTAACGCTCCTCGATCGCGCGCACCCCCTCCTCGGTCACCACGCGTGCAGCACGAGTCTCCGCCAGCGCGTCTTCGATCTCCTCGATCAGCCGCGCTGTCGCGAGCTTGAGGGCGCCGAGTCGTTCGCGAGCGATCGTGTCTTCCAGCACCGAGCCGCACTCCGCAAGGCGGCGTCCGAGCTGCGCCTGCGCTGCCCGAAAACGCTCCTCCCGCGACCCATCAGAATCCGGCGAATGAACGGCTGGAGAATAAACGGCCGCGAGATCCTGCGCGAGTGTCGGAGCGAGAGCGATCAGTCGCGCCGCGCGTCGCTCGCGCTCCTGCATACCGCGCAAGGCCTCGCTCGTCCGCCATTGCACGATCAGCGCCGCACTCGCGAGCGCGGCGAACCCCAACGCCAACACCAGCCCTCTCCAGTGAGGCTTCAACTTCAGTATTTGTGTTGATGCGGACAACATGAATGGGCGCGCTGGTCGCGCACCCAGTTGGAAGAACAAAGCGCGCGGACCACCACCTGCAGTAGAGCCGCTGGCCGTTCATTTCACAAGCCTTTCACCGAGCGCCGGTTGACACCGCTGCGCGCATGCCGAAAGTCGGCGCCCTTTCCATGTCCACGCAATTTGTCTGGGTCGATAGCAACTCCTGGGAGCTCAAGTTTTTCGGGCTCCCCAGCCGCATCCCGTGGCCAGCCGACGCCGATCCGGCCAAGGCGAGCGAGGAGCCTTTCGATCACGAGCAACTCCTCCACGCCATCGAGCTCATGGGCCCGGAGGCCGAGCAGCCGTGGAAGGGCTACCTCGCCGCGGCAAACAACTTCGACGCGCTCGCGGAGGTGCTCCAGGACGGCGAAGGCCCGGAAGCCACGACGCTGCTCGATGAAGTCGAAGCCGTGCATCCGGGCACCGGATTCGTCGCCTTTCACCGCGGCATCGTCGCCCGGGAGGATGGCCACTACGAAGAAGCGATCCGGCACTTCGAGGACGCCGCTCACAAGACGCCGGAGGTCCCGATCGTCTGGCTCCAGCTCGGCATGCTCCAGGCGCAGGAAGGCGACCGCAACAAGGCGATCGCCGCGCTCAGCAACGCCACGAAGCTCAACCCGCGCGACCGGACCGCATTCGAAGCGCTCGCCAGCCTGAAAGCGATCGTGAAAGTCCTGCGCGATCCGAAGGATCCGAACAGCGCCACCTATGTCGGCATCCCGCAGTATCGGCAGCTCTGCGAGCAGCAGTTCAGCGGCATGCGCGACAACCACCCGGCGCTTCTCGAGTTCGCCGACTTCCAGCTCCGCAATCAGTTTGCCCCCGACCTCGGCGTGCAGGCCCTCGAACGCGCCCGCGAACTCGCTCCTGCCGATCCGCGCACGCTCTCCGCGCTCGCGAATGGCTACCGGATCATCAGCCAGCACGACAAGGCGAAGGCCGTCGCCGAGGATCTCGCCAACCGCTTCCCCACCGAGTCGCCGGCATGGATGAACCTCGCGCAAATCCTCGCCGCCGCGGGCGATCGCGACGGAGAGCGTGCCGCGCTCGAAAAGGCGCTCGAACTCGATCCGAACGCCGCGCCTGCACTCGCCGTTTTGTTCAAGCTCGCCGACGGCCCGAACGCCGATACCGAACGCCGCCTCGCCGAGCACGCCGAAGCAAACAAGGCTCCGTTCGGCTTTCTCCTCGCCAGCGACGGCGCGCACAACCGCGGCGACCATGCCGCCGCGCTCGACTACGCCGCACGCGCCTATGCCCTCGAACCGGAGCGCGAGGAAGTGCTGCTCCACTACTGCGCGATGATCGGCGCGGCGAAGGATGAACCCCGCTTGCGCCGCGACATCGAGCCCGCCGTGCATACCGCGAAATACACCAAGCGGCTCGACTGGAACTACGCCCACGCCCTCAAGAATCTCGGCCACACGAACGAAGCCATCAACGCGCTCATCTCCGCCGCCAGCGCCGAGGGTGCGCCCGAGGATTTCCAGCACACCGTCGGCTCGACCATCGACATGTGGACCCAGAAGCTCGCGCAGGGCGGCGTCCCGCTCACGCTCAATAACATCGGCGGCATCGCCCGCCCGGTGCTGCTCTCGCTCGAGGGCGAAGACGGTGCGGTCTTGATCAAAGCTGGCCAGCAGTTGCCGGCGGAGGCACGCTTCCCATGGCGCGTGCGGCTCGACGGGCAGGGCGAGACGCGCGTCTCGCTCCAGCAAGGCCAGACCGGCGGTCCCACCGATCCGCTGCGCCTCGGCTCCTTCGCGATCAAGTCCCCACCGGTGACCGGCGGCTCGCACACCATCCAGTGCCTCATCGGCGCCGGCCCCGATGGGAAGCTGCTCTTCAAAGCCATCCAGGGCTCTCGCGAGATGCCCGTGCGCTGGATCGAGCCGAAGCCCTAGCCGTGTGTGGTAGCGGAAACCGCTACGCCACCTTCCTTCATTTTCGGACTGACATGCGCGCGGCGACCCGTCACGCTCCTCGTCCATGCCGCGATCGAAGACAGAAGCTCTCGTCGAACTCTCCAGCCGAATGGAGGAGGCGAGCCAACTCGAGTTGGCCCTGGCCGTCATCGACGCGCGGTTCGCCCGGAAGGGGCGTAAAGCCGCACCGAAGCACTCCGCGGCGAATGGCAACACTCCGGCGCCCGTGGTCCCCGACAGCGGCGCCGAGTAGCACCGGCGCGCCGGTGATTTTGCTTTTGCGCCCGGCGCAGTTTCCCACTACTGCGCGCACTCCCAAATGAGCGCCCAATTCGACGTCCGCTACACCGCCCAACTCGCGCGGCTGAACCTCTCCGAGGAAGAGATCGCCAAGTTCCAATCGCAACTCGGCCAGGTGCTCGAATACGTGGAGAAGCTCAGCGCCGTCGATGTCAGCGTCGTCGAGCCCACGGCCCACGCCTTCCCGGTTCACAATGTCTTCCGCGCCGACGAGTCGCGCCCCAGCTTCACCGCCGAGCAAGCCCTCTCGAACGCCCCCCGCTCCGCCAACGGCCTCTTCGTCGTGCCAAAGGTGATCGAATAGCCGTGGACCTCACCTCCCTCTCCATCTCCGCCCTGCGGGAAAAGCTCGTCGCCCGCGAAGTCTCCCCCCTCGACGCGCTCGACGCGCTCGACGCCCGCATCAGCGCCGTCGATGACAAAGTCCACGGCTTCCTCAGCCGCGACCTCGCACTCGCCAAAGCCCACGCCGCGAAAGCCGACCTCTCGCTCCCGCTCGGCGGCGTGCCCATCGCGATCAAGGACGTCATCAACGTCACCGGCGAGCCCTGCACCTGCGGCTCGCGGATGCTCCTCCCCTACCGCGCCCCCTACGACGCCACCGTCATCGCGAAGCTCCGCGCCGCCGGCGCCATCCCCTTCGGGCGCGCGAACATGGACGAGTTCGCCATGGGCAGCTCCACGGAGAACTCCGCCTTCGGCCCCACGCACAACCCGTGGGACCTCACCCGCACGCCCGGCGGCTCCTCGGGGGGAAGTGCCGCCGTCGTCGCCGCGGATGAAGCCTTCGCCGCGCTCGGCTCGGATACCGGCGGCTCCATCCGGCAGCCCGCCGCGCTCTGCGGCATCGTCGGCGTGAAGCCCACCTACGGCCGCGTCTCCCGCTACGGCCTCACCGCCTTCGCCTCCTCGCTCGACCAGATCGGCCCCTTCACCAAGACCGTCCGCGACGCCGCGCTCATCCTCGACGTCATCTCCGGCAAGGACCCGATGGACTCCACCAGCCTCGACCAGCCCGTGCCCGCGCATACCGCGCTGCTCGGTCGCGACATCCGCGGCATGAAGCTCGGCATGCCCCGCGAGTATTTCATCGACGGCATCGACCCGCAGGTCGATGCCGCCGTGCGCGCCGCCATCCGGCACTACGAGTCCCTCGGCGCCGAGATCGTCGAAGTCTCCCTGCCTAACACCGAGCACGCCGTCGGTGTCTATTACATCATCGCCACCGCCGAGTGCTCCGCGAACCTCGCCCGCTTCGACGGCGTCCGCTACGGCCACCGCGCCGAGTCCAGCGGCCTCCTCGACCACTACGGCCGCACGCGCGAGGAAGGCTTCGGCCCCGAGGTGAAGCGCCGCATCATTCTCGGCACCTACGTGCTCAGCAGCGGCTACTACGACGCCTACTACCTCCGCGCGCAGAAGGTCCGCACCCTCATCCGCGACGACTTCACCCGCGCCTTCGCCCAGTGCGACGCCATCGTCTGCCCCACCTCCCCCGAGCCCGCGTTCAAGCTCGGCGACCGCGCCGACGACCCGCTCAAGATGTATCTGGCCGACATCTTCACCATCGCCACGAACCTCGCCGGCATCCCCGGCCTGAGCCTGCCCTGCGGCTTCGCCGAAGTGGACGGCAAGAAGCTACCGATCGGTCTCCAACTCCTCGGCCAGCCCCTCGACGAACCCCGCCTCCTGCAAATCGCCCACGCCTACGAGCAGAGCACCGACTGGCATAAGGCGAGGCCGGGGCTGTAGGCGGGTAGCGCGGAGCCGAATCGAAGGCGCAGGTTAGGTGCTTCGTTTCCGTTCGCTAACAGGACCACCTGAAACCGGTTTGTCGGCCTCAACCCGTGCGTGGAGATGATGAAGCCCCGAGGCCTTCTCTGAAACCCCAAGCAGTGCGTAAGCGAGCCAGCGGGCGGTAGCGCGACTGATGCACACCCGTCCGCCTCGCTGGGGGCTATAATCGTAACGAAACTCTACAAGGACGTCGGGACCACTCTCTGACACCTCGATGTCGAAGTTTGGCTCAAGCCAACCTTGCGAGCTGTTCTGAGCCATATCGGTTTGGATGAACATAAGTTCGGCTAGGTGGCGCTTATGATGATCGCTGCTGCAATGCCTATAAGGAAGCCACCGACGCCTGAAGCGAATCGTGTGGTGGCTAGTTGCCGCTTTAGATATTCCAAGCGCACCTGAATGTTTGGCCCTGCATGGTAGCGGTGCTCTTGTGGTGTGAATCGATAAGTATCTTGGTAACAGGCGAGAAGCTGCTCGTAGGTGAATGGACCTACCATTTCATTGGGTGGGGCGTCGTTAATAAGGTAGAAATGGTCGTTCATATATTCTCCTCGTTACCAAACTCCGTTTGGTAACGCCAGTGCGGGCGCAACTCTGTTGCGCGGGGGGGCCTCCATGCCGCCCGCCGCGAAGCAGATTCGACCGGAGCGACAAAGCCTGCCGAAGGCAGCCCGCAGGGCGAGCGCGGAGGCGCCTCTATTGGGGATTCCGCTGTCCCCATTTATAAAGGGGGCGCCCCCATCGAACATTTCCCCGCCCCCTTTTGAAATGGGGGCGCCCCCCTTTTCGTTCTCGGCGCCCCCTTTTGAAATGGGGGCGCCCCCTTTGGCGATTCCGCTGCCCCCTTTTCAAAAGGTGGCGCCCCCATTCAGAAAGGGGGAGCCACCTTTCAGAAAGGGGGCGCCCCCCTTTTGGAAGTTCCCGCCCCCTTTTTCAAAGGGGGTGCCCCCGTTTTCGTTCCCGGCGCCCCCATCGGCGATGGGGGCGCCCCCTTTGGCGGTTCCGACGCCCCCATTTCCGCAGGGAGCGCCCCCATTCTCGAGGTCCCCGCCCCCTTTGGCGATCTTGGCACCCACCAGGTTGACCTTTCCGCTCACTTCCAGCGACCGACGGCCACCACTGACGCATCGGATAGGATGCCTCCTCTTGCGCACGCCACATTTCAGGGCCAAGGAATGCGGAGCGGGAAAGTTACTCCCGCGATGGATTTATCCCGCATGAATGACCGCCTGAACTTCTCTCGCCGCACTTTCCTGCGCGGCCTCGGCACCATGATCGCCCTGCCGGCGCTGGAGTCGCTCGCGCCAGCTCGCGTGCTGGCGGCGGCGGCCTCGAAGCCGGCGGTGCGCATGGCGTTCTTCTTCGTGCCGAATGGCGTGCACATGCAGGACTGGACGCCGGCCACCGAGGGCGCGGACTTCCAGCTCCCGTGGACGCTCCAGCCGCTCCAGCCTTACAAGAACGAGCTGACGATGATGACCGGCCTCACGCAGGATCACGGCCGGGCGAATGGCGACGGCGGCGGCGATCACGCCCGCTCGGCGGCGAGCTGGCTCACCGGCGCGCAGCCGCTCAAGAGCGAAGGGGCGGACATCCGCGCGGGCATGTCCGTCGATCAGCACGCGGCGAATGTGATCGGCAAGGCGACGCGCTTCCCCTCGCTGGAGCTGGGGCTGGAGCCGGGGCGCATGGGTGGGAAGTGCGACAGCGGTTACGCGTGCGCTTATCAAAACAACATCTCCTGGCGGACGGACAACACACCTGCGGCGCGTGAGATCAATCCGCGCGCGGTGTTCGAGCGGTTCTTCTCCAGCGCGATGCCGAAGGACCAGGGCGAGTCGGCCCAGCGGCGTCAGATCTTCCGGAAGAGCATCCTCGACTTCGTGCTCGAGGACGCGGGCGCGCTGAGCCGCAAGGTGAGCGGCAACGACCGGCAGAAGCTCGACGAATACCTCACCTCGGTGCGCGAGATCGAGGAGCGCGTGGCCGCGGCGGAGCGGCAGGTGAGCGAGGCGAACAAGGGCCTCATCGCCGACTACGAGATCCCCGAGGGCGTGCCGGAGAGCTATGAGGAGCACGCGAAGCTGATGCTCGATATGCTGGTGCTCGCCTTCCAGACCGACTCGACGCGGGTCGCGACGCTGATGCTGGCGAATGAGGGCTCGAACCGCGCGTATCGGAACATCGGTATCTCGCGCGGCCATCACGAGCTGTCGCATCACCAGGGCAATCCCGAGAACCATCGGCAGATCCGGGAGATCAACCGCTTCCACGTCCGGCAGTTCGCCTACCTGCTGAACCGGCTGCGCTCCATCCCCGAGGGCGAGGGCACGATGCTCGATAACTGCATGCTCCTTTACGGCGGCGGTCTCGCCGACGGCAACGCGCACGAACACGGCAATCTCCCGCTCCTGATGGCTGGCCGCGCGGGCGGCACGATCCTCCCCGGCCGCCACCTGCGCTACGCGGCGGAGACGCCGATGTGCAATCTCTTCGTCTCCATGCTGGAGCGCGTGGGCGCGCCGGTGGGGAGCTTCGGCGACAGCACGGGCGGGCTCCGCGGGCTGGATGCTTAGGGGTAAAGGTAGGGATGGCTGTCCTCAGCCGTCCGCGGCGCGGTGGGGACACCGCGCCCTACCAGTCGCACTCATGCGTGGAGGAGCCTTGCTGGCGATCTCCGCGCTGCTCGCGAGCGTGGTCTTCGCCGCGGAGAAGGCGGTCGATCCAGCGCAACTGGCCACGCAACTCGTGTCGCCCGATGTCGTGGCACGCCGCGAGGCGAGCTACGAGCTGGCCAAGCTCGGACCGAAGGCGAAGGACGCCTTGCCCGCGCTGATCAAGGCGCTCGACGATGGCGACAAGCAGGTGTGGACGAACGCGATCGCCGCCGTCTCCGCCATGGGCCCGGATGCGAAGGATGCGATCCCGACGCTGCTCGCGGACTTCGACTCGAAGAGCGCAAGCCGCCAGCGCAGTTACTACCGCGACCAGGTAATCGTCCGCACCGCCTACGCGCTCACCCGCATCGGCCCCGCGGCGATCCCCCCTCTCATCGATGGCCTGCGCTCGCAGGACACGATGATGCGCAGCGGCTGCGCCCGCGCCCTCGGCGGCATGGGCCCCGCCGCGAAGGATGCAGTGCCCGCCTTGATCGAGAACCTCGGCCACGGGGACGCCGGCGTGCAGGCCGATGTGATCGATGCGCTCGGCTCCATCGGCGACACCGCAAAGCCGAAGCTGATCGAAGCGCTCGCATGGAAGGAGCCGCGCCAACGCTCCACCGCCGCGCTCGCCCTCGGCGCGATGGGGAAATCCGCACAGGATGCCACCGCGCCGATGCTCGCGCAGCTCAAGACCGAAACGGATGCCGCCGTCCGCGCCAGCCTGCTCACCGCACTCCCGCGTCTCGGGGCCGATGCCACGCTCGCGCTGATCGAGGGCTTGAAAGACGAGCGCGAACCGATCCGCCACGCCGCGATCAACGGCCTGCTCACCGCGCGCTCGGCCCAGGCGCAGATCGTGAAGGCGCTCACCGCCCTGCTTCGCGATCCGAATCCCGCATCGAGCGAGCGCGCCGCCTACGTGCTCGGCCGCCTCGGCGAGACCGCCGCACCCGCCGTCCCCGCGATCCTCGAGATCATCGCGAAGCAGACACCCGCACCGCAGACCTACCTCGATGCCCTCGTGCAGATCGGCGAACCCGCCGTCACGCCGATGCTCGTGAGCTTTGAGAAGACCGACCCGGCGAGCCTCACCCGCGAGCACTGGGTCGTGAAATGCCTGCAACAAATGGGCGGCCTCGGCGCCGGACAGGTCGCACGCAACCTTACCCACCCCAGCCCCAGCGTGCGCTTGCTCGCCGCGCGCGCTCTCGTGGAACTCGGGCCCGATGCCGAGTCCGCCACGCCCGCGCTGCTCCGGGCGCTCGACGACGAAAACCTCCACGTGCGAGCCGTGGCGCTCACCGCGCTCGTGGCCGTGCATACGCCGTTCGCGCAACTCGAACCGCACCTCAACGCCGCCTTCAAGAACCCGTCGCCAGCCATCCGCGCCGCCGCGGTCGAGGCGGCGGTGCGCCTCGGGAGTGAGGGCAAGGAGTTCCACGAAAAGGTCATCGCCGCGCTGAAGGATCCGGACGAAACCGTCCGCAAAGCCGCCATCAGCCAACTCGGCCCCGACTTCGCCGAAGCGGTGCCTCAGCTTGTCACCATGCTCGACGACCCGACCCGTCGCGCCGCCGCGAGCGAAGCGCTCGGACGGATCGGCGCCGCCGCAAAGCCTGCCGTGCCGCGGCTCGTCGCGGTGCTCGCGAATGGAACGAACGACGACCGCCGCCGCGTCTTGCAAGCGCTCAGCCACATCGGCCCCGCCGCGAGCGAAGCCCTCCCCGCTCTCGGCACCGCCCGCAAAGACAGCGACCCCGCGGTTCGCATCGCCGCCTACGAGGCGACTGCTGCGATCGAGACGAAGAAGCAGGATCGTGTGGCAGCATTGATCGCCGGCCTCGACGATCCCGATCTCGCCGTGCGCAAAGCGGTCGCCGAGACGATCGGCAAGCTCACCGACCAGGGCGCCGACGCCTTCGCGAAACTGGTCGAGCTCACCGATCGCGACACCGACCGCGAGTTTGCGCTCGCCACGCTCGGCCAGCTCCGAATCCGCGATGTGCCGAAGCTCGTGAGCCTGCTCCAGCACCCGCAGCGCCCGGTGAAACTCTACGCCTGCTACCAGCTCGACAACCTCGGCCGCCGCGCCCGCGAAGCCGTGCCCGCGCTCGAAACCGTCGCGCGCGACCCCGATCAGGACCTCGCCCGGATCGCCCGGAAGGCAATCCGCTCGATCACGCTGAAGTAAGCCCTCGGCGGTCATCCTGAGTGGAGCGCCGCTTCGCGCAGCGAAAGGCGCGGAGTCGAAGGACCCCGTGCAAGTTCCCTGCGACGTCCGCAGCGGGAGTCGCAGGAGGATTCCACGGGATCCTTCGACTCCGCCGAAATCCACCGCCTGCACCCGCATTTCGACTCCGCTCAGGATGACGGCGGTGGGAGATTTTTCCGCGCGACGCGCAGACAAAACGTCGGCACGCTGGCGTTATCCCTGACAGAAACCCGAGCCCCCGGCATCCACATGGATTCCAATCACACCGACGCGCACTGGCGCACCTGCTACGAACAACTCGCGCCGAAGCTGCTGCTCTTTGCCCGGCAGTGGCTGCCGTCGATGGCCGATGCGGAGGACGCGGTGCAGAATGCGTTCGTGCGGTTCTGGCGGCACCAACCGCAGGCCGGGGCTGAGCATTATCCCCTGCTCTACGCGGCCGTCCGCACCAGCGCGCTCGACTTGATCCGCAGTCGCGACCGGCGCGAGAAGCGCGAGGCCGACGATCGCGTGGACGTCTCGCGCGCCGACACGCCGGTCTTCGACACGACGATCGACCAGCGCGAACACGCCGAGGCGGTGCAGGCCGCTCTCGATCAACTCCCGCAGGCGCAGCGCGAAGTCGTCGTCTTGAAAGTCTGGGGCGAGCTGACCTTCGCGCAGATCGCGCAGGCACTCGGGGAATCCATCAACACCATTGCCAGCCGTTACCGCTACGCCCTCGAGGCGATGCGGCGACACATCAAACCACATGATTATGAACGAGTCTGAATTCGAACACGAACTGCGCGCGCTGCGGCCCGCTGCGCCGGCACCGTCGCTGGTGAAACGCATCGCCGCCGAATTGCCGGCGACCCACGCGATCACCGTCGCGCCTTCACGCACCCTCGATCACGCGCCCGCTGCCGGCGTCGTCGCGCGTCCCGAGCGCGGCTCGACCTTGCTGGGCCTGCTGCGCGGGCTGCTGTGGGCCGGCGCCGGAGCTGCCGTGGCATCTTTCATCCTGCTCAACCGCGAGCCGCAAGCGCCAGTCCCCTCGCCCACCACCACGGCGCCGAGCATGGCCGTGAGCGGGACGGCCGATGAGACGGTGAGCGAACTCATCGATTCGACGGACGAAGGATTGATCTACGACCAGGACACGCCGCAGCGGCAGATGCGGCTGACGTATCTCGAGCGCCATGTTTGGACAAATCCGCAGACCGGCGCCGTTATCGAGTTTGAAGTTCCACGCGAGGACATCGTGCTGATGCCCGTCGCAATGCAGTAACCATCAACACCAAACCCAAATGAAAAGAACCCCGATCCAACTCCTCCTCGCCGCAGCCGCTGTGCTCGGCACCGGCGCGGTCTTCGCGCAGGAAGAACGCAAACCCGAGCAGCCGCCCGGCGCTCCGCAGAATGCCGAGCGCCCGCCGCTCCCGCCCGGCGAAGGCCGTGATCGCCCGAATCCCGAAGGCCGTCGGCCGGAAGGCCAGCGTGATGGTGAGCGCCGCCCGGAAGGCGCACGGGACGGGGATCGTCGCGAACGTCCGCCGCAGGATATCCGCCGTGAAGGTGGCCCACGTCCCGATGGCCCCGGCGCACGTGACGGTGAACGCGGTGATCGCCCGCAAGGCCAGCCCGAAGGCCGCCGTCCCGATGGTCCGCCGCGTGAGGGCGCAGGTCCGCGTGATGGCGACCGTCGCCCGGAAGGTGCCCGCGATGGCGAGCGCCGCGAGCAAGGCAACCGCCCGAATCCCGAAGGTCGTCGCCCGGAAGGCCAGCGTGATGGTGAACGCCGTCCGGAAGGTGCACGCGATGGCGAACACCGCGATCGCCCGCCAGGCCAGCCGGAAGGCCGCCGGCCCGACGGTCCGCCGCGTGAGGGCGCAGGTCCGCGTGATGGCGAGCGTCGCCCGGAGGGTGCCCGCGATGGCGAGCGCCGCGAGCAAGGCAACCGCCCGAATCCCGAAGGCCGGCGGCCGGAAGGCCAGCGTGATGGCGAACGCCGTCCGGAAGGCGCACGTGACGGTGAGCGTCGCGATCGACCGCAGGATCAGCCGGAAGGCCGCCGTGAAGACGGGCCGCGTCCGGACGGTGATCGGCCGCCGCAAGGTGCGCGCAATAAGGGTCCCGAGCCGCGCCAGTTCGCGCAGCATAAGCATCACCGTGGGGAATTTCGCGCGGAAGGCGGGAAGGATCGCCACGGGCCACCGCAGGGCGAGCGCCGCATGAACGAGCCGCGCCTCGGAGGGCAGCACCATCCGCCACAATTCCAGCCGCGTGATAATCGCGGCCCCGGCCCGCGCGGCAACTTTGATGGACCGCGTCCGCCGATGCGCCCGCCGCAGTTTGCCGACCGCGGTGATCGCGGTGGAGACCCACGTCGCGGGCATCACGAATTCCGTGACCAAGCGGGACACGGCCCGAAACCGCAGATGGGTGCGCGCGGTCCCGAGCACCGCGAATTTCGCCCGCCGCAACACGACGGCGGCCCGCGGCCGGAGCCACGCGATCACCGCGGCGGTCCGGATCGCCGTGACGATCGCGGCCCGCGGCCCGGTCCCGATGGCCGCCCGCCCGGCCCGCCAGCGCCGAACTTCCAATGAACCGCAAACTATCTGCCTGCTTCGCTTCGGTCGCCCTGCTCGGCTCCGCACTCGCGCAGGATCAGCCGAAGCCCGAAACCCCACCGCGTCCGCCTGAGCCGGGCGGCGCGGCGCGCGAGGAGCGTCCGCCGCTTCCGCCGGGTGAGCAACGCGATCGACCGCCGCGCGGACCCGAAGGCCGCAAAGACGGGCAAGGCCCGGAGCGCCCGCCCTTTCCGCCACGCGACGGCGAGCGGCGGCCCGAGGGATTTCCTCCGCGCGACGGCGAGCAGCCACGTGGGCCAGAAGGACGCCGCTACGATGGCGAGCGTCGGCCTGAGCAGCCGGGCTTCCCCGGTGGCGAGCGTGCTGCGCAGCAGCGGATGAAAGCTACGCCGTATCTCGGTGTGATTTCATCCGTCGCGCCTGCGGCACTCGCGGCACAGGTCGGCTTGAGCGAGGGCTTCGGACTCGTGGTGGACGAGGTCTTACCCGGGAGCCCAGCGCAGGCGGCGGGCGTGCAGCGCTACGATGTGCTGAAGCAGCTCAATGAGCAGCAACTCGTCGATCCGGTGCAGCTTGGCACGCTCGTGCGCGGACTCGGCAAGGACACCGAGGTGGCGCTCACCGTCATCCGCAAGGGCCAGGAGCAAAAGCTCACGGTGAAAGTCGGTGAGAAGATGCTGCCGGAGCGGCGCGCGGAGGAATCGCGAGGGAGCTTCGGCTCGCCGGAGATGCGGCGTGGCGGCGACGCGGGGCGGGGCAACATGGACCAAGGCCGCGAGTTGCAGGAGCAGATGCGCGCCTTCCAGGAGAAGATGCGCGACTACCAGCAAGCGATGAGCAAGTGGCAGGAGAAGATCCGGGAGTGGCAGGAAAAACGCGAAGGCGAGATGCCGAAGCCGCCGCCATTTCCGATGATGGAAATGCCGCGCCAGCGCCCCAGCGGCGCGAACGAGCCGGGCGGCCCGGTGAATGCCGTGGACATCCTGCGCGATATGCGGCCCGGCGCATCCGCACAAGCGCGCGTCGAATGGAGCGATGGCGCGTCGCGCTGGGATGCGAGCCGTGCGCGCATGACAATGCGCGATCGCGAGGGCGAAGTGGAACTCGGCATGAAGGACGGGCAGCGCACTTTGACCGTGAAGAATCCCGCCGGGGAGACGGTCTTCACCGGCCCGGTCGATACACCCGAGCAGCGGAGTGCCGTGCCGGAGCCATTCAAGGGCAAGCTCAACGCGCTCGAAGTCGCGCCGCAATCCCAGCCGCGACCGGATGGCTTTCAACCCGGTCCGCGGCAGCCTGAGCAGCGCGCCGAACCGCAGTCGCGTCCGCGCGAAGCGAACGTGCAGTAGGCGTCAGGCGGCTGTTTCTCCGCCTTCGGCAGGCTTGCGCGCGCGGTAGTAAGTGGCGGTGTGGCCGACGCGCAGGACCATGCGCGAATGCGTCTGCTCCTCCAGCGCGCGAGAGAGAAAGCGCTTCTGATCCTTGAGCGCTGCGAAGCGCACTTTCACCATCTCCTCCCGGTCGAGCGCCTCGTCCAGCAGCGTCACCAATCGCTCGCTGACACCGTCGTGGCCCACCTTGAGCGTGGCACGGGTGACCTGCGCCCGGGCTTTGAGCGCCTTGAGTTTTGGATCTTCCGCTTCGCCCTCGGGAGTCGCTGCGGATTCGGTTGGTTTGGGTTCGTCGGTCATTCCTTGATCAGTCCTTTATGAAGCAATTTCTGAAGTTTCGGCCGAATCACGACCGCGCAATACGGGTTCTGGCTGGCGTTTTGGTTGTAGTAGTTCTGATGGTAGGCCTCCGCCTTGTAGAAGATCTTTAGCGGTGTGATCTCGGTGACGATCGGATCCTTGAAGTCCGCCTGCGCAACCGCCTTCGATTTCTCCGCGGCGACTTTTTGCGCATCGTTTTCGAAGAGGATGATCGAGCGGTATTGGGTTCCGTGGTCGGCGCCCTGGCGGTTCAAAGTCGTGGGATCGTGCGCGGCCCAGAACACCTCGAGGAGCTTGTCGTAGCCGATCTGCTGCGGGTCGAACTCAAGCTGCACGACTTCCGCATGGCCGGTTTCACCCGTGCAGATCTGCTTGTAGGTCGGGTTCGGCACCGCGCCGCCCGCGTAACCACTCGCGACCGACTTCACGCCGACGAGGCGCTGGAAGACGGCCTCGAGACACCAAAAGCAGCCACCACCAAAAGTGATGCGCTGGGGCGATGAGGAGGCGGGTTTCTCATTCATTTTCTTGGGTTCGGCAGCCGCGCCGGTGCAGACGAGCAGGAGCGCGAATAATGGAAGAGCAAAGGCTTTCACGGGGTGGAAGTGTAGCGAACCGGACCGCGGCGGCAACCTACGCCTTCGCACCGAGCCCCACTTGCTCGCGGAGATAACGGATCGAGCGCTCGACCTGCGCGCGCTGGAAATTCTGTTCCGCCAGCTTCTTGTCGGCACCGTCGGCTGGCTTGAAGGGATCAATCTTGTGCCCGCGCTTCGCCAGCGCCTCGAATGCGGCCAGCCGATCGGCGCGCTTGTCGTAGTGCTGCCAGAACTCTTCCTTCTTGTATGGAAACGGGCGCGCGAAGCCGCTGATCGTCTCAATCATGATTGGCACCTTCGGGCAGAGCGTGGCCCAGCGAGCGACGAGTTTTTTCCAGTCGATGAGCCCATCGCCCGCCGCAGTCCACTGGACAGTCGCGCCATCTTCGCTCTCCCAAATCATGTCGTCGCGCAGGCTCGAACAGATGATGTAAGGGCCGACGGTTTCGAACGCGTCCATCGGATCTTCGAGCGTCCACGCAGCGTTGCCGGAGTCGAAATTGGCACCGACGAAATCCGCACCGGCGGTCTCGATCAGCTCGCGCAGCTCCCACGAGTGCAGGTCGCCGGCATGATTCTCGATCGCAACTTTCACGCCGAGTTCGAGCGCCTGGCTGCGGCACTTTTTCAAGACCTCGACGGTGTCCACCATGCGCGCCTTGATGCCGCCGGGCGTCTTCCGATCGTCGGCCCCGCCAAGGATCACGCGGAAAACCGGCGAGCCGAGCGTCTTCGCACAGCGCAGCCCGAGCCGCAGATGCTCCTCGGCGGTGCCCCAGTCCTTTTTGAAACGCACCGAGGTCGGGCAGATGCTCCACGAGCCGAGGTAAAGATCGACGTTCAGCGCCGCGGCCTTCGCCCACACGTCGCGCAGGTAGGCGTCGTCGAGCGACTCGAATGCGAGCAAGTCGGAAATGAGAAGCGAGTCGCACTTGAGTTCCGCCGCGTATTCCACGAGTCGCGGCGCCTTCCAGCCCATCGCGCGGACGGCGAAATTATCGAGGCCGACTTTGATCTTCGGCTTGGCCTCAGCAGCGATGGCCCCGCCAGCCGTGGCGAGAGTGGTGGTGTGGAGAAAGGAGCGGCGGGAAGTCATGACGGCGGATTGAATGAATTGCGCCGCCGACTGGCAAGCGCGCTACGCCGGTTTGAGTTCGAGTCCGTCGCCGCCGAGGAAGCTGGTCTGCTCCGCATTCTCCGATTCGTGGGCGGCATTCTGGCCGATGAAGAGTTCGCCGCTGAAGATGCCGCCTTTTTCCACCACGATCGAACGCGCGTGGAGAGTGCCCTCGAGCACGCCACCTTTCAGAATCTTCACCTGGCCATCGCAAAAAAGCCGCGCCGAGATGCGTCCGTTGATCTCCACGCTCTGCGCTTTCACCGGCCGAACGAACTCGCAGTCGCACTTCTTCTCGATGATCAGATGCCGCGTCTCGACGGTGCCGAGGATCTTCTCCCGCGTGCGCACGCGGACTTCATTCGTGGCGAAGAGAGTGCCGCGCAGCTTGCCCTCGATGTAGGCCGAATTGCACGCGACCTTCGCCGCGGAACACTCCCCCTTGGAGGTCACGTGAACTTCCCCCTGCGTCTGGATGCTGCGGCCGAACGGACCGCCGATCTTGAAGTCGCGCAGGTCGATGTAGCTGCCGCACTGGGGGCAAAGCGTGGACTGCGCAGCGCTCGAAACCGTCTGCTTGTGGGCGCACGAGAAGCACGCCACGTCGCGAAAGCTTTCGCGCGTGACGAGCTTGGTCAGCTTCTCGAAAAAGCCCGGTCCCTTGAGGCTGATCGCCTCCTTCGCCAGCAGCTTCTCGATCGAGTAATGCTGACCGCACTTGCGGCAGAAGGTCGATTTTGCATACGCCGACTCGAGCTGCGTGAAACCGCAGTGCGGGCAATCGGCGCTGATTTTGTCAGCCTGCCGGGGCTTGTTCTCGTTGGCCACGTCGGGCCGCGGGAAGGTTGGTCGCTGGGGCGTCCGGGATTAGCGGCCGCCGCCGAGGACGTTCTGCTTCGGCGCTTCGCCGGGGCGAGCCACCTCAGGCTGCTTCATCGCCACTTTGTTCGGCGTCACCTCGGATTTGCCGACGAAGGTCGCGCCTTCCTCGACGAGGAGTCGCGCGGCCTTGAGGTCGCCCATGAGGACGGCGTTGGCCTTTAGTTCGCAGCGCTCATCGACGGTGATGTTGCCATGCACCTTGCCGAGAACCGTAACCGACTTCGTCTTGATCTCGCCGCGGATCTCCGCGTTCTGGCCGATGGTCAGCACGCCCTGTGAAGTGATCTCGCCTTCGACCTTGCCGTCGATCGTGAGTTCGTTGGTGAACTTGATGGAGCCTTTGATCTCCACATCGGCGGAGAGCAGATTCTTACTGGTTGTGATGTCGGCCATAATGCTGGTGGTGGTGTTATTCGGTTGATTCGTTGAGCTTGGCGGAACCACAGCGGGTTCCGGTGTCGAAGTGCGGCTTTCCTCGTCGGTTGGGGACTTGGAGGACAGGATTTTACTGAACACGAGTCAGATGTAACCGCGAGCCCCTCCCTGTCAACGTGGCTCTCGGCAAGAACTTGATGGGAAACCCCGGGCGGCGCCCGTCCCTTGCCAAATCTGCGCGCCGCGCCTACAAGGCGCGCCGCTCCACACCCACCATGCAGCCCACGATCCTCATCATCGATGACGAGAAGCACACCCGCGATGGGCTGCGCGCGTCGTTGGAGGATTCGTTCGACGTTTACATCGCGGCGTCCGGTGCGGATGCCCGCGCGGTGCTGGAGAATGAACACGTCGATCTCGTTCTCACCGACCTGCGGCTCGGCGGAGAGGACGGCATGGCGTTAATCGAGGAAATCCTCAAGCGTCCGCAACCGCCGGTCGTCATCATGATGACCGCCTACGGCAGCGTCGATGCGGCGGTCGAGGCGATGAAACGCGGGGCGTATGACTTCATCACCAAGCCGCTCAACATCGACCGGCTCGAGATCCTGATCCGCCGCGCGCTGCGATCACAGCAGGTCGAAGCGGAGGTCGTGCAGCTCAAGCAGAAGGTCGAGAAGAGGTTCGGTTTCGAGCGTCTCATCGGCGAATCGGGCGTGATGCACGAGGTCTTCGAGACGGTGAAGCAGGTCGCGCCCACGCGCGCGACGGTGCTCATCCAAGGCGAGAGCGGCACGGGCAAGGAATTGGTCGCACAAGCGCTGCACGCGCTGAGCGGGCGACCGAAGGAAAAATTCGTCACGGTCCATTGCGCGGCGCTGCCGGAGCAGTTGCTCGCGTCGGAGTTGTTCGGGCACGAAAAGGGCGCGTTCACCGGCGCAATCGAGCGGCGCATCGGGAGGTTCGAGCAGGCGAATGGCGGCACGATCTTCCTCGATGAAATCGGCGAGATCGACGCGCAAACGCAGGTGAAGTTGCTGCGCGTCCTCGGCGAGGAACGCGCCTTCGAGCGGCTCGGCAGCAACAACCCGATCAAAGTCGATGTGCGCGTCGTCGCTGCGACCAACAAGGATCTCGCGCAGATGGTTCGCGATGGAAAATTCCGTGACGATCTCTTCTTCCGCCTCAACGTCGTGACGCTCGAACTCCCGCCGCTCCGCGCGCGAAAGGACGACCTGCCACTGCTCGTCAAAGCCTTCATCAAGCAGGCTGCGGAAGAGAACGGCAAGACCGTCGCGGAACTCACGAGCGAAGCCATGGCCGCGCTCCAGCGCTATGACTGGCCCGGCAATGTCCGCGAGCTGCGCACCGCGATCGAGCACGGGGTGGTGATGGCCACGGGCGCGAAGATCACGCTGCGCGACCTGCCGCCCGCGGTGCGCGCCGCGGGCGGGCTCACCGGACCGGCGATGCCGAAGTTCGCCCCGCCGCGCGAGCTCGCGCTCGACGTGCATGCGAACGAGGAATCGCTAATCCTCCAGGCGCTCGAATCCACCAAAGGCAACGTCACGCACGCCGCGAAAAAACTCGGCATCAGCCGCCGCACGCTCCACCGAAAGTTGAACCTCCTCCGCAAACCCAAGGTCGACGCACCGGACCACCGGACCTCAACCGAACCCCAGCCCAATGGCGTCTGAGACCTGGGTCCAAAATTTCGTCCACAAGCTCGAGGAAGGCGGCTGGGCCACGTGGGTGCGGCGCATCCTCGTCGGCATGTTCATCGTGTTCATCATCAGCCTTTGGATGTTCCGCGAAAACGGCTTCAAGGGCCTCAGCCACGAGTTCGCGATGGAGCAGGCGCAGATCTCGCGGGAGATCGCGCGCGGCAACGGCTTCAGCACAAAATTTATCCGGCCTGCAGCACTCTACCAGTTCCGCCAAAACACGGGACGCTTCGACCTCGATCACACACCGGACACCTACCACGCACCGCTCAATCCGCTCATCAACGCGCCCTTCCTCAAGCTCGTCGAAAAGTCGTGGCGCCTGACGACCAAGGACATCATCTCCGCACCCGACCGCATGCTCGTCGCCATCCAGTTCGCGTGGATGCTCGTGGGCTGGTTCATCAGCTACCTCACGATGGCGCGGCTCTTCGATAAGCGGCTCGCCGTCTTCGGCACGTGGATGCTCATCCTCTGCCAGACGTTTTGGGATTTCGCCATCAGTGGCCTGCCGCAAAATCTCCTCTTCGCGCTCTTCTCCACCGCCGTCTATTGCCTCGTGCGCGCCGTGGAAAACCGCGTCGCCGAGCAGCCGACGTGGCGCTGGCTGCTCGGCTGCGCACTCGCCTTCGGCCTGCTAGGACTCGCGCACGCGCTCACGCTTTGGATCGCCGCCGGCGCGCTCATCTTCATCACCATTTACTTCCCGCCGCGCTGGCTCAGCGCCTCGCTCTTCGCCGGCGTCATCCTGCTTTGCTACGCGCCGTGGATGGTGCGCAACGCACACGTTTGCGGAAATGCAGTCGGCCTCGGGTGGTATGCTGGCCTGAGTGAAATCAAGGGCACGGAAAACTCCATCATGCGCTCGATGGAACCGCCCTTCTCGAAGGTCTCGCCCCGCTTCTTCCGCAACAAGGTGCAGGCCAAGGTCATCAGCCAGACGAACCACATCGTGGACCACTTGGGCGGCATCATCGTCGCGCCGGTCTTCTTCATCGCGCTGCTGCACCTCTTCAAGCGCCGCGAGACCAGCGTCTTTCGCTGGGCCATGCTGCTGATGTGGCTCGGCGCCTTGCTCGGCGCGTCTGTCTTCGGCATCGGCGCAAAGCCCATCGGCCAGCCCTTCGCACCACCCGTCGATCCGAATGATCTGCACGTGCTTTTCGTTCCGATGTTCACTGCTTACGGGCTGGCGTTCGTCCTCGTGCTCTGGACCCGCGTCGGCATCACCGTTCCGCTCGTTCGCGGCGGGTTCATCGCGGTGCTCTTCATCCTCTCCTCGCTGCGCTTCATCGGCACCTTCATCGAGCTCAACGGCCCCGCCAAGGGCCGCGTCCAGTGGCCGCCCTACGTGCCGCCTTTCATCGCCGTGCTGGGCGACTGGACCACCGAGCGCGAAATCATCGCCACCGACATGCCCTGGGCGGTCGCGTGGTATGGCGACCGCAAGAGCCTGTGGCTGCCGATCAGCGTGCAGGACTTCGTCGAACTCAACGACTACAACAAACTCAACGGCAAAGTCGTCGGCCTTTACCTCACGCCCGTCAGCGGCAACCGCAACTTCGTCGGCGACATCATCATGGGCGACTACAAGGAATGGGCCGTCTTCATCACCCGCCAGATCGTCGGCCCGGCCCTGCGCGACTTCCCGCTGCGCGAAGTCACCCCGCTGCCGCTCGACAACCAGTGCGTCTTCTACGCCGACCGCAACCGCTGGGCGCCGAAGGAAGACTGAGTCCGCGACTTCCGCCGGCCGCAGCACGCGCTATGTTGCGGGCATGAAGCGCGGCACCGAGATCGGCCAATACCTCATCGAGCGCCTCGGCGCGCACGGCGTGCGCCACGTCTTCGGCATCCCGGGCGACTACGTGCTCGGCTTCTACGACCAGCTCAACGCGAGCCCGCTCGAGATCGTGACGACTTGCGACGAGCAGGGCGCGGGCTTCGCCGCCGATGCGTATGCGCGCGTGGCCGGGCTCGGCGCGGTGTGCGTCACCTACTGCGTCGGCGGGTTGAAGGTCGTGAACCCAGTCGCCGGCGCCTTCGCCGAGAAGTCGCCCGTCGTCGTCATCAGCGGTGCGCCGGGGATGCGCGAGCGGGAAAAGAATCCCCTGCTCCACCACAAGGTCCGCGAGTTCGACACGCAGCTTCAGGTCTTCGAAAAAATCACCGTCGCCAGCGCCGTGCTGGACAATCCCGACACCGCACTCGCGGAGATCGACCGCGTGCTCCACGCCGCGCTGCGCTACAAACGGCCCGTTTATCTCGAACTGCCGCGCGATCTCGTGACCGTGCCAGGACGCGCGACACACCGGACGCCGGAGATCCACGAGACGAGCGATCCGCTCGTGCTCGAAGAGGCGCTCGCCGAAGCCGTGCAGCTCATCAATTCCGCCAAGCAGCCCGTCGCCCTCGCGGACGTGGAAGTGCATCGCTTCGCGCTGCAAGACGACGTGCTCCGCTTCATCGAGCGCGCGAACATCCCGGTCGCCACGACCATCCTCGGCAAGTCCGTCATCAGCGAGCAGCACCCGCTTTACCTCGGCGTCTATGAAGGCGCGATGGGCCGCGAAGAAGTGCAGCGCTACGTCGAGTCGAGCGATTGCGTCATCCTGCTGGGCGCCTTCATGACCGACATCAACCTCGGCATCTACACCGCGCGGATCGACCTCGGCAAAAGCATCTACGCCACCAGCGAGCGCCTCGCGATCCGCTACCACACGTTTGAAAACGTGCGCTTCAAAGACTTCCTCCGCGGCCTCATCGCGGCGGACCTGCACCCGCATGAGGCCGCGGGCTGGCCCGTGCCGCCGCGCCCGCAGCCCTTCATCCCGCGGGTCGGCGAGCGCGTCACGATCGCGCGGCTCTTCGAGCGGCTGAATGCGTTCATCGGCGAGGACACGATCGTCATCGCCGACGTGGGCAACGCGCTCTTCGGCGCGATGGATCTCTTCATCCACCAGCGCACCGAATTCCTCGGCCCCGCCTACTACGCATCGATGGGCTTCGCCGTCCCCGCCGCGCTCGGCGCGCAGTGCGCGCGGCCCGAGTTGCGCCCGCTCGTGCTCGTGGGCGACGGCGCCTTCCAGATGACCGGCATGGAACTCTCCAGCATCGTGCGGCAGCGGCTGAATCCCGTCGTGATCGTGCTGAACAACGCCGGCTACGGCACCGAGCGGCACATCCACGACGGGCCCTTCAACGACGTGCTCGCGTGGAACTACCATCAAATGCCCGCGCTCCTCGGCGCCGGTCGCGCCTTCCTCGTCGAGACCGAACCGCAGCTCGACGCGGCGCTCGCGGCCGCCGCCCAGCACACGGAAAGCTACTGCCTCATCGATGTGCATCTCGAGCCGCTCGACCACTCCGCCGCGCTCGGCCGGCTCGCCGAGCGGCTCTCGAAAAGGATCTAGCTCGCCGGCGCCGCTGCGTTCAGCCGCCGATAGCGGAAGTCGCGGAACTGCCCCGGATCCCCGCTGTGCCCGGCCTCGGCGGCGTGGATGATATTCACCATCTCGCGCGCCGACACGTAGTGGTAGTGAAACTCCCGATCGCGCTCCGCGGTGTCCGCAAGGGCGCGGTGAAAAGCGCGCATCGGTTCGCCCATGAACATGCGGGCATTCTCCGGCTTGGCGCCATGCGTGTGCAGTTTTGCGAAGACCCAGTTCGGCCGCCCGGCGACGGAGATATTGCACTCGAGCCAGACACGAAGCCGGTCGAGCGTCGGCGGGTTCGACTCGGTGAGATCGCTGTTCTCCACTCGCGGCAGGAAGCCGAACTTGCGCCGCTCCCAATTCAAGCCCAGCGGCCCCTGCACGATGAGCAATTCATCGTCGTCGGGCGTGGGACCTTCGCGATCTGCGACGACCCGCCGGCCATTCTCGTGGGAGCGCGGACGGCCGTCCTCGCGGGCGTAGTAGATCTTGTTGATGATGCGCGTCTGCGTGCGGTTCGGCGCGCTCGGCAGGGTGAAGTCCGCGTAGCAGCCGGTCTCGCGCAGCACCGCGAGTTCATCCGCGACCCCGCAGTGCAAGCCGCGCGGATGCGAGTGATCGAGCGCCCAATTTCCATGCACGAAGCCGTAGCGCAGCGCGCCCGATTCATCGCGGCAGAGAGCGCCGTGGCTCGCGAGCCGGTCCACCGCTTCGCGCAAGGTGCGGCGCAGATTTTCCGAAGTGTCGTTCTCGTGGTGGAGGTGTAGCTCCAGCTCGCACGCGCTCTCTGCACACAGCGCAGCGATCGCGCCGACGATCTCCCGATCGTATTTCTCCATCGGGTAAAAGAACGTGTGCCGCGGCGTCTGGCCGCCCGAGTCCGTGACATCCGCAACCGCTGGCGAAAACCCGCGTCGCCACGCGTCGATGCGCTCAAGCGCGCCGGCTTTGTGGCCGGCCTGGAGAGGCTCGAAATGATCGCAGACTGCGATGACGAGGTGCCGCGCGCCGAGAGTCGGGGTCTCCCGTTCGCGCCGCAGCCACGCCGGCAGCCAGAGGTCGAGCGCCTTCATGGGCGCAGCAATCGTGACAGTAAACGGAGGAGCATGAGCGGGGGCGCGGGAGGAAAGGTCCCCACACCGGCATGGTCAAATCCTTTTGCCCCCCGGCGCGCGCCAATGGTGCAGATTCGTGCTCGTGAGGTAGTGCGCCAGCGCACGCACGGTCGCCGCATTGAGGAAGACGAAGCCGGCCGGCAGGGCGAAGAGTCGCGACTTGAGCCGGATCGTCATGCCGATGATGGAGCAGAGGTAGAAAGCAACCTGCGCCGCGAGGAGCACGCGGTAGAAAGGGTTGCCGAGCAGCGCCAGGTTCGCGGCGAAAGTTATCGCCATCAGCGCGGGTGCCGCGAGGCGCAGATATTTGTGCGAGATGAGCTGCCACCACAGCCGGTTGCGCCACGGCAGCAGCCAGTGCGGGTGGCGAAAGAGCATCTGGAAATTGCCAGCCAGCGTCCGGCGCTTGCGCGACTGCTCCAGCGCGGGCTCGAGCGATTGCGGATCGAACGCCACAGCCTCCGGATCGTGAAGCACGCGCCGGCCTTGCAGCGCGATCTGCATCGGGATCACCACGTCATCGAGCAGCGTGTCCTCCGGGATCGGCACGAAGAGTTCGCGCCGGATCGCATACACCGCGCCGGTGCAGCCGATGCACGAGTCGAACCGCGCTTCATCCGCACGCAGCCGCTTCTCCATCCGCCAGTAGGCGTCCACCGCCTGGCCGACCCCGCTTTCCGCCGCCTCGATCTCGAGCGAGCCGCTGGCCGCGCCCACGGCAGGGTCGGCGAAATGCCGCACGAGATTGCCGATCGTCCGCGCATCGAAGCGCTGCCGCGCATCGGCAAAGACGACCAGCTCGCTCCGGCACTGCGCGAGCGCCGCGTTGAGCCCGGCAGCCTTTCCCGCGCGCGCGGGCTGCTCGATGAGCGTGACCCGCGGCTCCCCGAGCGCGCGCACTCGTGCGGCGGTGTCGTCGGTCGAGCCATCGGAGACGACGATGAGGCTGAGCTTCTCCGCCGGGTAATCCGCGGCGAGAAGGTTCGCAGCGCGCGCCGCGATGCGCGCTCCCTCGTTGAACGCGACGACGACACACGTCACGGACGGCTGGGGACAGCCGTCCCTACCAGGCGCGGGTAGGGCGCGGTGTCCCCACCGCGCCGAGCGGCCCAGCCAGCGCATGAGCCACGCGTAACCGGCAAACGTGTAAACGAGCGCCGCGCCAGACAGCCAGAACAGCGCAGCCGCGAACGTCTCGGCACTCAGTCCCATCGCGGCGGGTCGTATTGGATCGGCATGGCGCGGACGGTAGGCAGAGGTGCCGCGGCAGACAATCGCCTCGCGCGCAATTTCACGATGCCACACTTCCCGGCTAGACGGCAGTTGCGGCATGTGTTTTCAACGAGCGCTCGTGCTCAAGCCCTTCCTGCTTCTCCCAATCCTCCTGCTGCTCGCGTGGTGGTGTCCGCGAGCGGGGTCCGGGATATTTCGGGCAATCGAGAGCGTGCTCAACCGCATCGCCGCCCGCCCGGGACGCGCGGTGGTGGTCGTAGGGCTGGTGTCGCTGCTGGCGTGCGTCATCCTCGGCTCGGCGATCGGCATCGCGCCGCCGCAGACGCACGACGAATTCGGTTACCTGATCATCGCCGACACCTTCTCGCACGGCCGCGTGACCAATCCCCCGCACCCGCACTGGCCGCACTTCGAGACCGTCCATGTCCTCCAGCAGCCCAGCTACACCTCGAAGTATCCGCCCGCGCAGGGCCTCGCCCTCGCCTTTGGTGAAAGCGTGACGCGCCTGCCCATCGTGGGCGTCTGGCTCACCGCCGCGCTCGCCTCGGCCACCGTCTGCTGGATGCTGCTCGCGTGGACGAAGCCCCGCTGGGCACTCGTCGGCGGACTGCTCACCGCGATCCACCCGCAGATGATCATTTGGAGCCAGAACTACTGGGGCGGCACCGTCGCGCTCGCCGGCGGCGCGATCGTGCTCGGCGCGTTCCGCCGCCTGCTCCGCGGCCCCACCACGCGCGACGCGCTGTGGCTGGGCCTCGGCATGGCCATCCTCGCCAACAGCCGCCCCTACGAAGGCTTCGTCTTCAGCGCCCTCATCTGCCTCACGCTGCTCGTCTGGATGATCGCACGCGGCGGCCCCGACTGGCACATCAGCGTCTTCCGCATCAGCCTGCCCTGGCTGGCGGTGATGCTGCTGCTCGCCGCCCAGATCGGCTATTACAACTACCGCGTGACCGGCAGCGCGCTGCGGATGCCCTACGTCGTCTGCGAGGAAACCTACGGCATCACCCCGCTGTTCATCTTCCAAACACCCAAGCCCGAGCCGCAATACCGGCACGCCGAACTTCACGCCCTTCATCAATCCTACCTGCGCTACTTCGAGAGCCAGCGCCGATCCGTGGCGGCGCTCATCCGCGCCACTTGGGACAAAATCCACACCGTCCTCGAGTCATGCCTATGGCTTCGCCTGCTCGCCATCCCGCTGCTCGCCGCGCCATGGGCCATCCACCGCGATCGCTGGCTGCGCCTCACCATCCCAGGCGGCATCATCTTCTCCGCGGCCATGCTCCTCGGCACGTGGGTCTATCCCCACTACGCCGCGCCCGCGGCGGGCGTCTTCATCGTGCTCGTGGTCGCCTCGATGCGACGGCTCAAGGTCTGGACCGTCCGCGGACGGCGCTGCGGATTGCTCCTCGTGCGCGGCACGCTGTGCCTCTGCGTGCTCTCGCTCGCGCTGCCGATCTCACGGATGAAGCACACCGATCACGACCGCTGGGACTTCCAGCGCGATCGCATCCTGCGCCGTCTCGATGCGGAACCCGGCCAGCACCTCGCCTTCGTCCACTACCGCCCCGGCCACAACCCGCACCGCGAGTGGGTCTATAACCTCGCCGACATCGACGGCTCCAAAGTCGCCCTCGCGCGCATCATGTCGCCGGTGGAAAACGCGAAGCTGCGAGAATACTTCGCCGGACACCGGCTCTGGGTCATCGAAGCCGATGCCAACCCCGCCACGCTCACGCCGCTCGGCAGCACCGCCGAGTTGCCCCGCGTCGTTGATCCCGATCATCGGTGACGCTGGGCATGCGCCCGCTCAGTGCATCTCCACCGCACACGTGCCGAGGCCGCCGCGGTAGTAGTTGAACTGCACGTCCGGGTGATCGGCGAGGAGCGACATCGGCACACACGCGCTCGGGAGCCCCTTCGAGATCATGTAGGCGGTGAGCCGCTGGCCGAAAGGGTTGTCGTGCGTGCCGGCCTGCCAGATGGAGACTTTCTCCGCCTTCCACGTCTCGACCGGACCGACGGTGATAGCCTTGGTCGGCACCATCGAGATATTCCCGCCGCCGCTCGTGCGCGCGTTTTGCGCGATGGTGAGCGGGTGCAGATCGACGACGCGCGTGGCGAGCTTGCGATACTCGGCGGGCGTGGGCGGCGCGGCCTTGTGTTTGCCTTTGCGCGCGGGCGGGTCGTTGAAGGCCCAGTGCTTCACGTCCCCCTGCCCGCCTTGCATCACGGCGCAGCGCACGCCGGCGTCATACGTCTTCGTGTAGGCTGCGGTGTCGGCTTTCGGAAAGTGCAGGTGCGCGTCGGGCATGCGCTGCTTCTTCGGGATCTTGTGAAAGCACATCTCGCGGTCGGCCTTCTCAAATGAGAGTGGATGCGTGACCGGCATCTCCCTGCCCGTCTCCACGTCGAACCATTCATCCATCCCCCAGAAGTGTCCGCTGCGCACGTCGAGGCCGAGTTCCGTCACGAGCCGCGCGACGAGGGGGAGTTGCTCGGTCGGGCCGATGGGGCCGCAGATGCCGACAGGGTTGTCGGCGGTGCTCTGCTTCCACGCTGTGATATATTCGAGTGCTTCCGCGAGATAGAAATCCTCGAGCGTATCGTAGAAGACGACACGGAAGCCGGGACGGGAGAGTTTCCCGACATCGCGCGGCGTGAGGCGGGCGACTTCATCGACGAGGTCGAGCGGCAGGCACGTGTAGTCCCACCAATCGGGGCTGATGCTAGAGGTGCGGTAGTTCATTTGTGGAGGCGGTGATATTTTTTGCCGAGCGCGTCGTGAAGCGGGTCGTCGTTTTCCGCCCCGAAGCCGTAATGCAGGTGCCGCGTCCAGCCCTCGGCGTGCTGGAACCCCTTGCTCTTCCTCCCGAGCGCCAGCGAGAAGCTATCCATCGTCGTGAGATAACTCTCCTGCCCCTGCGTCAGATCCAGCCACGCCTTCTGCGAAGCATGACACGCCAGCGCCGCGCGTTTCGTCGCGTGGACGCTGGCCGTATCGACGAGCAGTTCCGGCGTCACCGGCTCGCGCAGGGGCGTGCACTGGCCGTGCGGCATCGCGTGGTAGATCGTGCAGGGCGTGAGGTCCGCGTGGCGCGTGGGCATCGAGCGGAAGTTCGGGATGCCGCGCGCGAACGCCGCCGTCACCGCGAGCCGCGCGACGATCATGTGATCCTCCATGTAGTCCGCGAGCGCGTGCGTGAGGACGACCGACGGCTTCGCGGTGCGCACGATGGCGGTGAGGCGGCGGATGTTCTCCTCATTGTAGAAGACGAGGAGGTCGTCGCAGAATGGTGCATACCACTTCGCGCCGAGCACCTTCGCCGCGGCCTGCCCTTCCCTCCGCCGCACGCGCGCGGTCTCGGAGGCCGACATCACCGTGCTGCCCATGTTGCCCGTCGAGACGTTCAGGTAGTGGAGGTCCCACCCCGCGGCCTTGAGCTGGAGCAACGTGCCAGCCATGACGAACTCGATGTCGTCCGGGTGCGCGGCGATAGCGAGGGCGGAAGGCATCGACTATGAAGTGGCGATCTCGCTGATCTTCACCGGGCGTCCCTCGGCAGCGGACTTGTCAGCAGCGGCGATGCAGCGATGCGTGGCGAAAGCGTTCGCGAAGCTGGTGAGCGGCATATCCTTCCCCTGCTCCAGTGCGTCGAAGAACGCCTGAAACTGATACTGGTAAGGGTGGTCGCTCACGTCGCCGCTATCGAGCATCTTCATGCTCAGCGAAGACCACGCGTGCTTGTTGAGTCCGGCGATTTTCTGGCTGTGAAATTTGTTGTCGAGGATCGAACCTTCGCTGCCGACGAGGTGGCAGTGGAAGTAGTAAGGCTGGAGGCAATCGACGACCGCGGCGGACTTGCCGACGGCGCCGTTCTTGAACCGCAGGATCGTCGTCGCGCACGTCTTGTATTCGTAGGGCGTGAAGACGGGGTTCGCGCTCTGCGAAGCGTAGCTCGTCACCTCCTCGACTTCGCTGCCCATGCACAGCAGCAGCGCATCGAGCGCGTGGCAACCAGCCGTGAGCAGCGCGCTGCCGCCGAGTTCGCGCTTGGTGTTCCAGCGATACTGCCCATACCACGGTCCGATGCCATGATAGTAATCGACTTCGCCGTAGTGCAGCGAGCCGACGAGCCCTTGGTCGATGACCGCCATGGTCGCTTGGAACTGCGACGACCACCGGCACTCGAAGCACACGCAGACCTTCGCGCCGCTCGCATCGGCAGCTTGCTTCATCGCGACGATATCGCTCCACTCGATGGCAAGCGGCTTCTCGACGATGATATGCTTGCCCGCCTTCGCCGCGGCGATGAACTGCGCGGCGTGCTGGTTCGGGTAGCTCGTGATGTCGACCGCGTCGATGTCCGGATTCGCGAGCATCTCGGCGAGGTCGGAGTAGCCGGTGATCGAACCGCCGTGACGCGTGCTCAGTTCATCCGAGTCGAGCGGGCGCGAAGACCAGACGGCCTTCACCTGCGCGTTGGAGGTGGCGTTGATGGCGGCGATGTGAGCGGTGGCGGCCCAGCCATAGCCGATGACGGCGACGTTGTATTTCTTGTTCATGTTGGTCGGGGTGTGTGAGTGAAGGGACTACTGCTCGCCTTTGAGGAAGGCGACCAAATCCGCGATGTCCTGCGGTTGCATCGCGGCGTCGAGTGCGGGCGGCATGAGCGAGCCGGGTAGCGCGGTGAGGGTCTTGATGTCGGTCCGCAGCACCGTCTCCTCGATCCCGCCGGGCTGGCGGATGGTAATGCTCGTCGGCGTCTCGGAGGTGAGGATGCCGGCGAAAATGCGACCGTCTTTCGCCTCGCACGAATAGGCGGCGAAAGCGGGCGCGATCTCGGCCTCGGGCATCACGAGGTGGAAAACGATGTTGTCCTTCGGCTGGCGGCGCATGTCGAAGAGGTCGGGACCGACGTTCGCGCCTTCCTGCTCGAGCCGGTGGCACGTGGCGCAGAGCTGCCGAAAAATCTCGCGTCCATGGGCGGGCTTCGCCGCGAGTTCGAGCGCCTTCTTCGCGCGATCGAGCGCGGCGGCGCGATCGCCGAGCGCCGCGGAGAAGAGCTTCTCCGCGCGCTCGCGGAACGCGGCGTCCTTGTGCTTGAGCAGCGTCTGGCGGCGCTGCGTCGTGAAGGCGCTCGCGGGCAACCGATTCGCTTCCACGGCGGCGAGCAGACCGTCGAGCTGCGTCGCGCGGCTGAGCAGCGCCGCGAGCACCGTCTCGCGCACGAGCGGGCTGTAGGTTGTCCACTTGCCCTCCTCGAGCAGCACCTCCGCGGCCCGGTTCGCATCGAGCATGGCGAGGCTGCGGACCAGCGCGGTGCGCAGCGCTTCGTCAGGTTGCGCGGCGAGCGCCGCCTGGAGCGGCTTCGCGGCGGTGTCCCACGTGCCGGTCGCGAGCAGGCGCGCGAAGATGAGCCGTTGCGCGGCGGGCAGCGATTCCTGCGCGACCTGCTGAGCGGCGAGTTCGAGCAGCTTTTGAAAAGCCGGCGTGTCCTTCACGGCGCGCGCAGCCGCTGCATTGCGCTCGATGAAGCCCGCCCACACCGCCACGGCCCCCGCGCCTGGCTGCGCCGCTCCCAGCGCGTCGTTCAGCGCGGTCGCGTCGCGGAAACAACGACCGAGGCTGCCGAGCAATTCCAACTCGCCCTCGCTGGCCGCGGTCAGCTTCGGCCACACGACGCGGAGAAACTGCGGCTCGCGTCCGCCGATGCCGCTGAGCACCGCAGCGCGCGCCCACTTGTCGCCCGCATCGCGCGCAGCGATCTGCGCGAGAGTGGCGAGGGCGGAGTCGTCCTTCACGTCGCCGAGCACGAGCGCAAGGCAGAAACGCACGCGCGCGCTGGGATCGTTCGCGAGTTTCGCGGCGAGTGCCCCGTCGTTTGCGGCTGGTTTGATCGGCTCGAACTCGTCCTTGAACGGCGTGATCGGTTTCGCGGCGCGCGGCGTCTTTGCGGTGATGCGCCAGATGCGGCCCATGGCGCGACCGCTCTCGAAGTCGGCGTGCTTGCGGATTTCCTCGGGCAGGTAGTCGGGATGCTCGATCACCTTGCGATACATATCCGCGACGTAGAGCGCGCCGTCCGGACCGCGCGCGAGGAAGACGGGGCGGAACCAATCGTCGCGGGAGGCGAGCAACTCACGGCCCTTGAGCAGCGGCACGGCGCTGAAGGTCGCGCCTCGCGGTTCGAGGCGATCGACGTGGACGAGATTTCCAGTCGGGTCGCACGAGATCACCGTGCCATCGTAGCGCTCCGGCAGCGCGCCGCCCTGCCAGACGAAGACTCCGCACGCCGCGCTGAACGAGCCAAAGTGCGAGTCTGCCGTCGTGATATTCGAGCTGATCGGGAAGAGCTGCACGCCGTCGCCACCGCCCTTCATCGTGGTCCTCACGAGCCGCTCGTTGCAGTCTTGCACCGTTTCGCTGAAGGCAAAATTGGGATTACGCCCGAGCCACTTTGACGAAAGCACGACATGCTGCACGGGCAGGCGATTCATGCAGATGAAGCGGCGTCCGAAGTCGTCGAACGACTGACCGAACTGCGATTTTCCGTCCACGTTCTCGATCTCGAGCGTATCGGGATGGAAACGCACGTCCGCGGTCATCTTCAGCGCTGGCCGCTCGGGGTGCTCGGGGCAGGTGATCGTGCCCGCGCTCAATCCCGCGGCGAGGTAGATCCAGCCGTCCGGCCCGAGGCGCGGCGCATTCACGCGAAGCTGCGTGCTCTTCGCAGTCTCGAAGCCGGTGAACAACACACGCTTCTCGTCGGCGACGCCGTCGCCGTTCGTGTCGCGCATGAAGAACACATCCGGCGCGCACGTGACAATGAGGCCGTCTTTCCACGGCATGACGCCATTCGGATACGTAAGGCCGTCGGCAAAGACCGTGCGCTTGTCCATGCGCCCGTCGCCGTTCGTGTCCTCGACCAGCGCGACGACGCCCTGCGGCGGGTCTTCCATCCGCGGGTAGCCACGATTTTCCGCGACGAACATCCGGCCCTTCGCATCGAAGGCGATCGCACATGGCGAACCGACGAGCGGCTCGGCGGCGAAAAGCTCGACGCGCAGATCGTCGGCTAACTCGAAGGAGTTTTGCGCATCGTCCGGCTTGAGCGGGGAAGGAACCGCGGCAAGCGCAGCAGACGCAGCGAGGAAGAATGCGGAAGCGAGGCGGACGGTCATTGGCGTTGCGGTGGTTGGTTTCCGTAGAGCCAGCCGTCGCCCTTGAACGGCGGCACGAGCGGAATCTGCGGGAGTGGCGCAGGTTTGAGTTGGCGCGCAAGTTCGAGGCCCACGTCACGGATTTGGTCGCCGGCGGTGATGTCGAGATTGCTGTAAGCCGTGAGGCGCGTCTCGTAGCCGCCACCGGTCTTGAGATCGAAAGCTTCGAGTGTCGGCACGTAGCCGGCGCAGCCATTCGAGAGCTCGACCGGGAACGTCATTGGGAAGCCACTGCCCTTTTTCCAGTCGAGCCCGTATTGGCAGAAATACTCCGCGGGACTCGACAGGCAGACGACCGGGCCGACCTGAATCGCCTGGCCCTCCACCTCGACGCTCGGCCATTTCGCGATGAGCGCGTCGAGCATCACCGTCTCCTTCGCCCACACCCAATCCGGCCCGGCGCTCTTTGGATCCTGCACCACGAGTTCGAGCGCGGCCTTCACGCGCTCCGGCGCGGGCTTCCGGCGCGGGATGCTCCACAGCTTCGTGCGCACATCGACCATCACTTCGCTCACGCGCGTCTGCGACATGCCGACGAGCACCTTTACCGCCTCCGCCCCGACGCGCCCGCCGACGAACTGCGACCACGCATCGCTCTCAGGATTCGTGCGTGGGTCGAGGTTGTTCACCTGCGTCACGTCGCCGCACGCGCCCTGCAGGAAGACGACCTTCGCGTCCGGGTAGAAGCCCTGGATCGCGCGCTCCATGTAGTAGATCCAGTTCGCCGAGATCCACGGCCCGCTCGCGGTCGCGTGGCAGGAAAAGTTCACGACGCAGCCGACGAGTTTGCCTTCGGGATTCCAGTAGCCGATCACGCCGACTTCGGGATCGACCGGGCCGGCGAAGTCCACGTTGTTCGGGTTCCCCTTCCCCGGATGCGAAGCCGCGAGGCCGTTCTTCATCCGGATGCGGCGGTTGAAGGCGACCGTGTCCTCACGTCCGCTGCCGAAGCTCGCCGTGCCTTCCGCGCGCGTGTCGTGCGCCACGACGACCGCCTCGACGATCGCGTCGCGCACCTTCGCGAGGTAGCCCGCGTCGGCCATCGATGACTTGTTGTAGGCGAGACCCTTCACGAGATCCGACGCGTGATCGTATTCGTGCGGCAACACCATCCCGACCGGCCCCGATGAGTGCGAGTGCGACGCGCCGATCATCACCGCCTCGGGCGCGATGCCGCAGCGTTTCTGGATCAGCGCGCGCGCTTCGACCACCAGCGCCCGTGGCACGACGAGCGCATCCAAGCCGACCAGCGCGACTTCTTTCTGCCCGTCGTCGAAGACGCACGCCCGCGCCTTGCACGGATCGTGGATCTTCTTCGAGAAGGACTTCCCATAGCCGCCGGGCACCTCCATGCCGACCTCGGGCGTGATGTCGCGCTCGGCAAAGCCGGCTTTTACCCCAGCTTGGACAGCCGTGGCGGCGATGGATGCGGCAACGAAAATGGCGAGGCGGAACATCGGGGAGAAAATCATCACCGCGGACAACCCACAGACGAGATTTATCTTTTCGGTTCCTTCGCGAGCTTCTCGCGAATCGCCGTTTCCCAGCGTGGCCAGTCGGTGCCGAAGTCCTGGCCGAGCAGCAGATCCAGATTCTCGCGCGCATGCGGCGCGTAGGGATGCGACGAGTTGCGCGCGACTTGCAGCAGCGTGGGCAGCGAGACGGCTTCCGGCCGGCCCATCATGTCGGCCCAGAGCACGGCGAGCGCGGGGGGATAAGTCGCGGGATTCGTGATGACCGCTTGGGCAAAGCGATAGTCGGCGTCGGAGAGCTGCGAGATGGCGTGCTCGGCGGTGGATTCGCGGCCTTCGACCGGCAAGCCCGGAAGCATCTCGAGCAGCAGTCGCCCTTTGTCCGAGTCGGTGATCTTCGGGTTGTCGAGCACGGCGTTTATCCGCTTCTCCCAAAGCAGTTCGCCCTTCTGCAACTCGAACGCAGGCACGAGCGGTGGACCGCCGGGGTCGCCGGGAATCTCACGCGTCATCACCGTCGCACCGGGCGTCGAGGAAGACGGCCGCGCGGATTCCGGCTGCGCTCCCGCAATGGGCAGCACCGCGGTCTCCACCGGCGGCAGCCCCGGCGACGCGTCGATAACTTCGCTTACCGTCTCCGTCGGTGTGATCTCGTCCAGCTTCTCCGGGCGCATGAGGAAGATCCCCGCGGCGACCGCCACGAGCGCGAGAAACTGGAGAGCTTTGCGCAGATTCATCGGCAGCTAAAATGTGCGGGTCACCTTGAGCGGTTCGCCCTCCGGAAGTTTCTCGATTTCCGGCGTGAGGTCGAGCCACGGCTCGAGCTGGCCGGGCTGATACGTGCGGCTCATCACCACGTAGATGCTCGTCTGCGCCGGGCCGATGCCTGCTTCCTCGACGGACTGCCAGCTCTTCGCGCGAAGTTCGTCGGCGACTTCGAGATTGCTCCCCTGCCACGTCAGCTTGCGCGTGAACTCAAACGGCGCGGCCTTCTTCCCCGTGATGAGCACGCGCTGGAGCAGCTTGCGGATGAGGTCGGGGAACAAGCGCCCGCCGAGGAACATGATCGCGCGCAGCACGACGAGGTTGAAGGTCGTCATTTGCTTCGTCTTCGCCCAGCCGAGCCTGCCGTCGATCTCCACGCCGTCATCGCTCAGCTTCACGTGATACTTCGCGACGAGATGCCCGACTGCGACGCGGCGTTTCTTGCCACCGGTCACGACGGAGAATCCGGTGTCGCTGTGCGCGAGCCGATCGCCGCGGAAGAGTTTGAAGACGCCGCCTTTGTTCAGCGCAAGGTAAAGCGTCGCATCGCCGCGCCGCTCCACGACGAGGCCGGCGTGCTTGAAGTGCGTGCGACCTTCCGCGGGCTTCGCCGCCGCGGGCCGCGCCGCGTGCCAGTGCTGCCACGCGAGCAGGTAGCTCCACGCGTGGTGCCCGAGGATGTGATCGTCCGCGTAACACGCCCCAAGATGGCGCGAGAGACCGCGGGTAAACTGATCGTTCAAGCCGGGTGCATCGGGGAACCACTGCGCGGCTATCTCGAAACCGTGCGGGAAGTAATTGTAGGTGTTGCGGCTCGTGTATTCGCCGCCGAACGAACCGTCCGGGTGAACGAAGTGTGCGGCGAACTTGATCGCCTTCTCCAGAGCTGCGCGCAGCTCCGCGTGGTCGGGATGCAGCGCGAGATACTGTGCGAGTAGGCCACACGTCAGCGTGTGGTAACCCGGGTCCGCGCCCTCGTATTCGGCAAACCAGCCTTCCTCGTTCTGCCACTCCAGCACGCGCTTGATTCGTTTGGCCTTCAGCTTGTCCCAGCGGTCGCTCTCGAAAAGCCGCCCCGCCTTGTCGAGGCAGAGAACGATGAGCGCCTGGTGATTCGTGAGCCGGCCGCTCTCGTGATGATCCGCGAGCCAGTCCGCACGCTTCGCGAAGAACTCGAGCATCTCCTCGTCGTGCAGCCCGAGCAGCGCGTAGCTCTCCATGCCCGCGAGCAGCGAGAAGGCGGCGGCACCAGCGGCCTTCTCGAACGGGAAGTAGTCGTCGCACGATCCATCCGGGTGTGCACTGCGCGCCATGTAGCGGATGCCCGCGGCGGCCCATTCCTTGATCGCGGGCATTTCAAAATATGGGTTCCCCTCGATCGGCAGCGAGTGCGCCAGCGCGAGCGGCCACACGAACTCCGCGGCCATGCCGCTCGGGAAATCGATAATCTTGTAGTGCCAGAAGTTGCGGTCGAAGCACCCGTAGGTCGGCGAGTGCGTGTTGCGATCCTGCAGCGTGAGTATCTTCGGGATGAGCGCGAGGGCTTCGCGCGCGAAAAGGTCGCGAGGACTCATCGATACTCGATCCGCTTCACGCGCTGCTGGATGTCTTCGAGCAGCTTGCGGTTCACGGCGATGACATCGCCGACGACGCCGAAGATCCAAAGCTGCACGCCGATGAGGATGAGGATCGCCGCGAGGATGAGGCTCGGGAGGCGCGTGCGCGTGCTGTCTTCGATGAGGAAGTAATACAGCCACCGACAACCGATGAGCGTGCCGAACGCGAAGGGCACCGCGCCGACGATCGTGAAAAACCGCATCGGCTTATAGACGATGAAGATGCGGAGGATCGTGAAGATCGAGCGCTGGATGTAAGCGCGCATCGACTTCATCAACCGGCTCGGGCGCAGGTAGCCGTTCGTGCGGATCGGCACCGAGACGATCGCCATGTCCTTCTGCCCCGCCTGGATGATCGTCTCGAGCGTGTAGGTGTATTGGCTGAAGACGTTGAGTTGGATCGCAGCCTTGCGGCTCATCGCGCGGAAACCGCTCGGCGCATCAGCCACATCCGTCGCGCTCGCCGCGCGCACGACCCACGAGCCGAGCTTCTGCAGCATCTTTTTCAGCGGAGAGAAGTGCTCGATCTCCGTGATCGGCCGCGCGCCGACCACGATTTCGGCTTCACCAGCGAGGACCGGCGCGACCAGCTTAGGGATGTCGTCCGCGCAGTATTGGTTGTCCGCGTCGGTGTTCACGATCACGTCCGCGCCGTGGCGCAGGCACGCATCGAGCCCAGCCATGAAACCTTTCGCGAGCCCTTGGTGCGTGCCGAGATCGATGACGTGATCGACCCCGTTTGCCTTCGCGACCTCGATCGTCTTGTCCGTCGAGCCGTCGTTGATGATGAGCCACTCCACTTTGTCGAAGCCGAGCACCTCACGCGGCAGCGCGCCGAGGGCGATGGCGAGCGTGCCCTCTTCGTTGTAACACGGCATTTGAATGATGAGCTTCTTCACGGAGAGCCGCGATGCTCGCCACGAAGGGCCGCTTGCAAAGTTTTTTCCGCGCGGCGCAACTAAGACACCGAGGTCACGCAGCGCTACCCCAAGTTCGACAGTTGACCCAGCCTTTCGGGTATTATGAGGGTGGTTAAAAGGAATGCTTCTCTTGGAACGGTGTGAGGTGGAGTGCGTTTGGCGTTGTAGT
>VFJQ01000044.1 GCA_009885995.1 Verrucomicrobiota bacterium | reverse complement strand
GCTGAAGGTGAAGACGATCACGAACGCGGGGCTGTTCAGCGGGGAGTTCGCGCACCCGGTGAGCGGGGCGAAGACGAAGTTTTACGGCGCCCTGCGCGCCGCCAGCGGCCTCACGCCCGGCGAAGGCCGCGGCAATTTCCGCGGGATCGACCGCAGCGGCAGTGTGCGGATCACGGTGCCGTAGGGGGCGGGGCGCGAGTTAGAAAACGCGCGGCTCGCCTTCCGGGACGATGATCACGCGGTCCTCGATACCGTGCTGGCGCGCGGGAAGTCTTGCACGCTGTGCGGGGGACATGGCAAACGCGTGGGGTGAAACGCGCTCTCTCCATCATCATCTGGCTCGCGGTCGTGCTGCTCGGCGTCGGGGCTTATGCCACCATCGCCTTCCAGCGCGGTGAGCCGCTGAACTCCGGCTACATCGTCGTCGCGGCGCTCTGCACTTACGCGATCGGCTATCGCTTCTACTCGAAGTGGATCGCGACGAAGGTGCTCGTGCTCGACGATCGGCGGGCGACGCCGTGCGAGGTGCATGAGGATGGGAAGGACTTCGTGAAGACGAATAAGTGGATCGTGTTTGGGCATCACTTTGCGGCGATCAGCGGGCCGGGGCCGCTGGTGGGGCCGGTGCTGGCGGCGCAGTTCGGCTACCTGCCGGGGACGCTGTGGATCCTCATCGGCGTGGTGCTCGGCGGCGCGGTGCAGGATTTCATCATCCTCACGTCGTCGATGCGGCGGGATGGGCGCTCGCTCGGGCAGATGGTGAAGGACGAGCTGAACTCGGTGGCGGGCGCGGTCGGGGTGGTGGCGATCCTGGCGATCATGATCATCCTGCTGGCGGTGCTGGCGCTGGTGGTGGTGAAGGCGCTGGCGGAGTCGCCGTGGGGGGTCTTCACGGTCGGGGCGACGATCCCGATCGCGATGTTCATGGGCGGGTATCTGCGGTTCATCCGGGTGGGGAAGGTGCTCGAAGTCTCGGCGATCGGCGTGGCGCTGCTGCTCGCGGCGGTCTGGGGCGGGCAGCTCGTGCATGCCAACCCGGTGTGGCATCACGCCTTTCTGCTGAAGGCGGAGCCGCTGGCGTGGGCGGTGATCGGTTACGGCTTCCTCGCGAGCGTGCTGCCGGTGTGGCTGCTGCTCGCGCCGCGGGATTACCTGAGCACGTTCATGAAGCTGGGGACGATCGGGGCGCTGGCGGTGGGGACGCTGCTGGTGCTGCCGGAGATGCAGATGCCGGCGGTGAGCAAGTTCATCGACGGCTCGGGGCCGGTCGTGCCGGGCAAGCTGTTCCCGTTCTGCTTCATCACGATCGCCTGCGGGGCGATCAGCGGTTTCCACACGCTGATCTCGAGCGGCATCACGCCGAAGATCATCACCCGGGAGAGTCACGCGCGATCCGTGGGCTACGGGGCGATGTGCCTGGAGAGCCTCGTGGCGATCATGGCGATGATCGCGGCCTGCACGCTGGAGCCGGGGACTTATCTCGCGATGAACATCGCGGGCACCGACCCGATCGCGACGCAGCAGGCAGTGGCGGCGAGCGGCTTGACTCACCTCGCACCGGACCCGGCTTCGGTGGGTAAATACATGCAAGTGGCTGTGAGCGTGTCACCTGACGAAATGGCATCTCTTGCGAAGCAGATGGGGGAAGTGACGCTTTTCGGGCGGACGGGTGGGGCGGCGACGCTCGCGGTGGGCATGGCGAAGATCTTCTCCGAACTGACGCAAGGCCGCTGGCTGGACATCTGGTATCACTTCGCGCTGATGTTCGAGGCGCTCTTCATCCTCACGACGCTCGACGCCGGGACGCGGGTGGGGCGCTACCTTTTGCAGGACAGTCTCGGGAAGTTCATCCCGGCGCTCGGCGACATGCGCAGCATGGGTGCGGGCATCGTGGCGAGCCTGCTGATCGTGATCGGTTGGGGGTTCTTTCTGATCATGGGCGTGCGCGATCCGGACGGTGGGGTGAAGGCGCTCTGGCCGATCTTCGGCATCGCGAACCAACTCCTCGCGAGCATCGCGCTGTGCCTGGCGACGACGATCCTGATCAAGACCCAACTTACGCGGGGCAAGCCGCTCGCGCTGGCGCTGGTCACGATGGTGCCGCTGGCGTGGCTGCTGACGGTCACGATGACGGCGGGCGTCGTGAAGGTGACCGATCCGAGCCCGAAGATCGGCTTTCTCGCGGCTGCGAAGGCGGCGGCGGAGAAGCTGCCGGGTCTGGAGCAGAAGCTCGGGGAAGCCAAGGCGGCTGGCGATGCGGCGGCCATCACGACCGCGGAGAAGGCTGTGAAGTCGGCTCGGACCGTGCGCTTTAATAACACCGTCGATGCCGGGGTGACCGCGGCCTTCCTGCTCCTCGTGGCCGGGATCGTCGCGCTGAGCATCGGAGAATGGCTGGCACTGATCGGGGGGCGGAAGGCGCCGACGTCGAGCGAGACGGAGCCCGTGTGGCTGCCGCCGGACCCGGTATCGGGCAGCCCGGCCGCGGCGCTCGGGGCTGCGGCGCTGGCTTTCACCCTCGCGAAGGAGCTGACCGGCCAGGCCGACCTCGACCGGGCGCAGGCGCGCGCCGAGCAGTGCGACTGCGTGCAGGCGCGCACGCCGCGTGGCCGCCAGAATGTCCTTCTCACGACGCTGGATGATCGCTTCCGCGGGATTCGGCGGTGTTGTTGAAGGGGCAGAGGTGACCCGGAACGGGTCCGAACCCGTAGTTGCCGCAGTGGACTTCAGGCGTGTCCACTGCTCCTACTTGCCGACTTTTTTATCACTGCGACGAATGAGTCTGCCAGAGACCTACAATCCTGACTGCCGGCGTATGCCGAGCAGGCCAGCCGCCGCGCTTTTGCGCGTCGTCGTTGTGGCTGTCCTCGTCCTGTCATCGGTTGCGACGGCGCAGACCGGTTTGCAGGACGAGTATCAGCAGAAGGCGGGGTTGATCTGCAACTTCCTCCGGCAGTGCAAGTGGCCGGAGCGCCGCTTCGCTTCGCCCGAGTCTCCATTCGTCATCGGCATCTTCGGGACTGACCAGATCAGCGGATACCTGCAGGAGAATATTCGGGACCGCCTGATTCAGGGCCGGTCGGTGCGCATCAGCCGCATCACGCGGAAGGAGGAGCTGGAGATCTGCCATCTCGTCTTCGTGAGCCGCTCGGAGCGGGATCGGTTGCGGGCGATCCTCGGTGAGACGCGGCGTGAAAACGTGCTGACGGTCGGAGAGAGCGACAATTTTCTCGCCAGCGGCGGGGTCATCCAATTCGTGAAGAACGGAGCGCAGGTGCGCTATCAAATCAGCCTCGACGCCGCGCGCCGTGAACGCATCGAACCCGGCGGCTTCGTGCTGCGGATGGCGCTGCCGCAAGCGACCGCCGGACGGCCCGAGACCCGCCGGTTGGCGGACATGCCCTGAGCCATGTTTCGCCTTCGGGACATTCCCATTCAGCGCAAGCTCCGCTTCGTGATCCTCGCGACCTGCACGGCGGCGCTCGTCGTGGCGTCGGGCGCGCTGTTTGCGCTCCAGTATTACTTCTTCCAGCGAGACTTCCGCAACGACCTCGTCTCGGCCGCGCAGATCGTCAGCGGCTTGAGCGCGCCGACGATCGCGCTCGGTGCGCCGGAGACGACGCAGGATTTTCTCAACGCGCTGTCCGCCAAGCCGCACATCGCGGGCGCATTGATCCGCGTGAGCGACGGCGCGACGGTGTCGGGCTACGGTCGTGAGTGGACGCACGGCTACGACCCGGAACTCGCGCGCGACGGCTTCCACACGGTGAGCGGCGAACTCATCTACGCTCATCCCATCCTCAACGACGGTGAGCGTGTCGGCACGCTCATCCTGCTGTCTGACTTCCGCGGCGAATCGATCCGGCTTCTCGCGTTGTATGGCGGAATCCTTGTCGCGGTGTTGGCGTCCTCGTTTCTCGTCGCGGTGGTGGTTTCCTCGCGGCTCGAGCAGCTCATCTGCGGGCCCATCCAGGCTCTGGCTGAAACGGCTCACCGGATCGCGCATGTGAGCGACTATTCGCTCCGTGCGAAGAAGGAGGCGGAAGACGAGGTGGGCGATTTCACGGACAGCTTCAACTTCATGCTCGAGCAGATCGAGAAGCGCGAGGTCGAGCTCCAGCGCGTTCACGGGCAGCTCTTGGACGCGTCGCGTCAGGCAGGCATGGCGGAAGTGGCGACCGGCGTGTTGCACAATGTCGGCAACGTCCTGAACAGCGTGAACGTCTCCGCCACGCTTATCGCCGAACGACTCGAGAGCAGCCGGGTGGAGAATGTGGTGCGCGCCGCTCAACTGCTGCGCGAGCAGAACGGCGCGCTGTCCGATTTCCTTACGGAGGATCCGAAAGGCCGGCTGCTGCCCAGCTATCTGGTCGAAGCCAGCGAACAGCTCGCCCGCGATCGCGCGGCTGCGCGGGAGGAAATCGAGCTGCTCATCCGCAACATCGGGCACATCAAGGATATCGTCGCGATGCAGCAGAACTACGCCCGCGTCACCGGCATCGTCGAGGCGCTCAGTGCTGACGGGTTGATCGAAGACGCAGTCCGGATGAACCTCGGCGCGTTCGAGCGCCATCGTGTGACGCTCGTGCGCGACTATGCGGAAGTCCCACCGGTTTCCGCCGACAAACACAAAGTCCTCCAGATCCTCGTGAACCTCATCCGCAACTCCAAGTATGCGATCGACGAAGGCGGCACCGGCGAGAGGAAGCTGACGATCCGCCTGCGCGCGGGCGGTGAAGGCCGCGTGGCCATCGATGTGATCGACACCGGGATCGGCATCCCGGCGGAGAATCTCACGCGCATCTTCTCGCACGGCTTTACCACTCGGCCCGACGGCCACGGCTTCGGCCTGCACAGCGCCGCGCTCGCGGCGCAGGAGATGGGCGGCAGCCTGCGGGTGACCAGCGAGGGACTCGGCCGCGGCGCGACATTCACTCTCGAGCTCCCCATCGAAGCCGGGGCGCCCGCCCCCGCCACCGCAGCCGCATGATGATGGACTCCGCGCCACGCATCCTCATCGTCGATGACAATCCCGCGATCCACGAGGACTTCCGCAAGATCCTCGCCGATCCGGACGCGCGGAATCTCGCACTCGAAGCGGCCGAGTCGGCGCTCTTTGGCCAGGCACAGCCGCCGTCGCACGCGGCGCGGTTCCACCTCGATTTTGCAGCGCAGGGGCGCGAGGCGCTTGAGCAGGTGCAGAACGGCATCGCCGCAGGGCGTCCGTTCGCGTTGGCATTCGTCGATATCCGCATGCCGCCCGGCTGGGATGGCGTCGAGACGATCGAGCACCTCTGGAAGGCGGATCCGTCGCTCCAGGTCGTCATTTGCACCGCCTACTCCGACTACTCGTGGGAGAAGATGAGCCAGCGGCTCGGCGTGAACGACAACCTCGTGATTCTCAAAAAGCCGTTCGACAATATCGAGGTGGTGCAACTCGCCCACGCGCTGACCAAGAAGTGGCTCATGACGCGGCGCGCGCAGCTCCGCATGGAGCAACTCGACGCGATGGTGGTGGAGCGCACGGCCGACCTGATGCGCTCCGAGGAACGCTTCGTCACGGCCTTCCAGGCGAGCCCGATCGGCCTCGCGATTCTGGCCGTCGAAGACCATCGCTTCGTCGATGTGAACGACGCCTTCGCAGTGCTGGCCGGGTGCCTGCGGGAAGAACTCATCGGTCGCGATGGGCACGAGTTGCGCCTGCTCGTCGAGTTCACCAGGCCGGCGGTGAAACCCGATCGCGATAACGCGGCACGCTTCTCGATCCGGGGCAGCGCACCGCGCGATGTGCTCGTCTCGAAGGCGTCGATCTCGCTCGGCGGGAAGCCGCATTCGTTGTTGCTCATTCAGGATACTTCCGAGCGCATGCAGCTCGAGGCGCAACTGCGCCAGTCCCAGAAAATGGAAGCCGTCGGGCAACTCGCCGCCGGCGTGGCGCACGATTTCAACAACCTGCTGACGATCATCGAGGGCCACGCGAGCCTGCAACTCGCGAACGGCAACCTCCCGCCGGACGCGATCACTTCCATGGCGGAAATCGAGGAAGCTGCCGAGCGCGCCGCCAACCTGACCCGGCAGCTCCTCACCTTCAGCCGGCAGCAGGTTCTTCGGCCGCGGGTCATGGATCTCAACGCCGTGATCAAGGGTCTGCACGGGATGCTCACCCGCATCCTCGGCGAGCAAGTCGAACTGCGCTGCGAACTCGAGCTCGATCTGCCGCGAATCTACGCAGACCAGACCAGCATCGAGCAGGTCGTGATGAACCTGGCGCTCAATGCGCGCGACGCCATGCCGGACGGAGGGCGCATCACGATCAGCACGCGCGCCCGAGTCGTCTCCAGCCAGAGCGATGATACGGGTGTCCAGGCGCAGCCGGGCACGTTCGTGAGTTTGCGCGTGAGCGATACCGGCATCGGCATGGATGAGGAGACTCGCGCACGGATTTTCGAGCCGTTCTTCACCACCAAGGAAGTGAGCAAAGGCACCGGCATGGGCCTGGCGACTGTCTATGGCATCATCCGTCAGCACGAGGGCTGGATCGATGTTTCCACGGCGCTGGGAAAAGGCGCCGCTTTCACCGCCTACCTGCCGACCACCGACAAGACGCCGGGTGAAAGTCCTGCCGCTGCGGTTCCGGCGGCGACACCCGGAGAGCAGGAGACGATCTTCGTCGTCGAAGACGATACGGCGGTGCGTGCGCTCGTCCGTGAGATGCTCGAGTGCTTCAACTATCGCGTGATCGAGGCCGAGAGCGGCGACGCGGCGCTGGCGATGTGGCCGCGCATCCGTGAGCAGGTGGATTTGCTCCTGACCGACATGGTGATGCCCGGCCAGCACAATGGGCTCGAACTCGCGCGCAAGCTTCTCGCCGACCGGCCCGAGCTCAAGGTCATCTACAGCAGCGGCTACAGCTCCGATCTCTTCACCAGCGACATCGAGTTGATCGCGGGCCGCAACTACCTTCCCAAGCCCTACCTCACCGCGCAGCTCATCGACATCATCCGTCTCCGTATTGCGAAAAGCTGAGGCAAACCGGCCCTTGCACAGGCTCGGCGGCGCATCTAACCTCGGCCCCTTCGCGATCGGCGGGGTAGCCAAGTGGTAAGGCTCGGCTCTGCAAAAGCCGTATGCGCGGGTTCGATTCCCGCCCCCGCCTCCAAACTCTCGACGCCGCGAGCCGCCGGTGCCACGGTGCGCGCGATGAATCCCAGCAGTGAGTTTTCGCACCTCGATGCCAGCGGCGCCGCGCGCATGGTCGATGTGGGGCACAAGCTCGCGCAGCGCCGTGTCGCGCGTGCGGAAGGGCGCGTCCGCTGCCAGCCGGAAACGATCACGGCCTTGCGCGAGCGGGCGCTGCCGAAGGGCGACGTGCTCACGGTCGCGAAGATCGCCGCGATTCAGGCGGCCAAGCGCACGGATGAACTGATCCCGCTCTGCCATTCGTTGCCGATCGATGCGGTGGAGGTCGAGTTTTCCGTCGAAGACGATGCCGTGTGCGTGCGGGCGAGCGTGTCCACGACGGCGAAGACAGGCGTCGAGATGGAAGCGTTGACTGCGGTGAGCGTCGCGGCGCTGACGATCTACGACATGTGCAAAGCGGTGGACAAAACGATGGTCATCGAGGGCATCCGCGTGACGGAGAAGATCAAGGAATGAAGGTCGCGCGCCTCACCCTCAGCGACCGCGCGAGCAGCGGCGCCTACGAAGACCTCAGCGGTCCCGAGATCGAGCGCGTGTTCATGGCGTGCGGGTTCGCCGACGTGGAGTGGGTGCGCATCGTGATGCCCGACGAGCGGACGCGGATCGAAGACATCCTGCGCCGGCTTTGCGACGAGCAGGCGTGCGAACTCATCCTGACGACCGGCGGCACCGGCCCCGCACCGCGCGACGTGACGCCCGAGGCGACCCGCGCCGTGCTCGAGCGGGAGCTGCCGGGCTTTGGCGAGATCATGCGCATGCAGTCCTTCGCGAAGGTGCCGACGGCCATCCTTTCCCGCAGCACGGCGGGGACGCGCGGGCGCGCGCTGATCGTGAACCTCCCCGGCAACCCGAAGGCGATCGGCGAGTGTTTGCCTCTGATTGTCCCGGCGATTCGCGAGGCTTTGCGGCATTTGCGCGGCGAAAGTTAAGCCACAAAATTCACCAAAAGCCGCTTCCCAGCGCCGCCGACCTGCGCTATCCGGCGCGCTCCCACCGCGCATCTCAAAACTACTCGTGTCAGCTACCGTCCCTTTTCGCCCGTCCCTTCTTCATCGCCTCGCCATCACCGTCCGCCAGTGGTTCGATTCCGATTACTTCCCCGATGGCCCTGAAGTCGTAGCAAACCGGCCCGACCGCTTCGAGTGGCGCCGCTGCCTGCCGTTCGTTTTCATCCACATCGGCTGCATCGGGGTGATCTGGGTGGGCTGGAGCTGGACGGCGGTGGCCGTCGCCGCGGTGCTCTACTTCCTGCGGATGTTCGCGATCACCGGTTTCTACCACCGCTACTTTTCGCATCGCACGTTCAGCACCTCGCGCTGGATGCAGTTCGTCCTCGCGGTGTGGGGCAATACGGCGATCCAGCGCGGCGCGCTGTGGTGGGCATCGGTGCATCGGCATCATCACCGGCATTCGGATACCGAGGAAGACGTTCACTCCGCGCGGCTGAAGGGCTTCCTCTGGTCGCACATCGGGTGGATGACGAGCAGCAACAACTTCCCGACCGACTACAAAGTCGTGCGCGACCTCGCGAAGTTTCCAGAACTGGTCTTCCTCAACCGCTTCGACATGATCGTGCCCATCGTGTTTGGCCTCGCGCTCTTCGCGCTCGGCGCGGTGCTCGATTGGCTCGCGCCCGGCCTCGGCACCTCGGGAGCGCAGATGTTCTTCTGGGGCTTCTTCGTAAGCAGCACCTTCCTGCTGCACGGCACGCTCTTCATCAACTCGCTCGCGCACGTCTGGGGCGGCCGCCGTTTCGCGACGAGCGACGACAGCCGCAACAACTTCTGGCTCGCTCTCATCACGCTCGGCGAAGGCTGGCACAACAACCACCACCGCTTCATGGGCTCCACCCGCCAGGGGTTCTTCTGGTGGGAAGTGGACATCACCTACTACCTCCTCAAGATGATGTCGTGGACCGGCCTCATCTGGGACGTGAAACCCGTGCCGCGCAGCGTGATGGAAGAAGCGCGCCAGCTCGACAAGGCCGCCTGACGCGCCGCGCTGCCGAGCGCAATATACGGAGCTGCGTGGCCGATTTCGCACAAAAGATGTCACCGCGTTCGAGGCAGGCGTGGCGATAGCACGCCCATGAAATCGTCCCTCCTCGTGCCTTCGCTGCTCGTCTTCTCTTTGCGCGCGGCTGAGCCGCCGATCCCGCCGGTGCCGGACAGGCAGCCGGAGCCGCCATTTGCCGCGATGCCCGTCGGGCCGCTCGTGCGGATGCTCGTGCCGGGGTTCACGGTGCATGAGCTGCCGGTGAATCTCACCAGCCTCAACAACATCGAATACGCGCCCGACGGCCGGCTCTTCGCGGGTGGATACGATGGCCGCTTCCACCTGCTGCGCGACACCGACGGCGACGGACTCGAGGAGAAGGTGGACACCTTCGCGCCCGAGACGAATGCCAACTACCCGCTCGGCATGGCCTTCAAAGAAGGCGCTCTCTACACCGTGCTCGCGGATGAAATCGTCCGCTTCACCGACACGAACGGCGACGGCGTGCCGGACAAGCGCGAGACGGTGCGCAAGGGCTTCGACGATCCCGTGCTGGTCGCCGCGCCGTATCTCAATCACCGCCGCGTCGATAGCTCGATGGCCCTCGCGCTCGCGCCGGATGGCTCGATCTACGTGACGATGGGCAACGCCGGTTTCAACAACCCGTATTGGACCGACAAGGAAGGCGTCGCGCACTACTCGCCCGACCAGCGCCGCGGTTGCCTGCTGCGCTTCACGCCGGATGGCAAAATGGAGCAGCTCGCCAGCGGTCTGCGCTACATCATGTCGCTGCAATGGAACCGCCACGGCGATCTCTTTGGCACCGAGCAGGAAGGCGCGACGTGGGTGCCGAACGGCAACCCCTTCGACGAACTGCTGCACATCCAGCCGGGCCGGCACTACGGCTTCCCGCCGCGGCATCCGAAGTGGCTGCCGGGCGTCGTCGATGAGCCGAGCACGTGGGACTACGCGCCGCAGCACCAGAGCACCTGCGGCTTTCGCTTTAATGGACCCGCACCGGGCCGCGGGCGCTTTGGGTCGGAGTCGTGGGCGGGTGATGCAATCGTCACCGGCGAATCGCGCGGCAAGCTCTGGCGCACGAAGCTCGCGAAGACGGCGGCGGGTTACGTCGCGCGCACCGAGCTTTTCGCCGCGCTCAGCTTGCTCGCGGTCGATTGCGCCATCTCGCCGAGCGGCGACCTCGTTGTCTGTGCCCACAGCGGCAAACCCGACTGGGGCAACGGGCCGAAAGGTGCGGGTCGCATTTTCAAAATCAGCCACACCGACAAGTCCGCGCCGCAGCCCGTGCTCGCGTGGGCCGCGAGTCCGACCGAAACAATCGTTGCCTTCGATCGCCCGCTCGCCGCCGCGACGGGCGCGAAGATCGAAGCCGGTCGTTATGTCGATGCCGCCGATCGCTTCGAGACCATCCGCCCCGGTTACGCCGTCGTGCAGATGCAGCAGCGGCAGCCGCGCACCGCGGTCGAGGTGAAAGCCACGCGCCTCAGCGACGATCGCCGCGCGCTCATCATCGAGACCGCGCCGCGTGCGCAGGCGATAAACTATGCGCTGACGCTGGACACGATGGACCTCGCGCATGGACTCAGCGGCCTCGCCGCCGAATGGCAGGGCGGGGGAGCGAAGTGGAACGGCTGGCTCCCGCATCCCGACTTCGCCGCCGCGCGCGAGTTCACCCGCGGCAGCAGCATGCACGACGCGCTCTGGAAGCAGCTCGCGCAGCCCGGCACACTCACGCTGCGCGGCCAGCTCGCGCTCGCGAACATGGTGCAGCCCGTCACCCAGCCGATCTCCCAGCTCGACTACACGCCCGCGCCGGAGGTCGTCACCGTCGTCTTCCGCAGCGACGCCGCGCTCACGCTCGACGCGCCCGGCGCGAAGATCGAGCGCATGGGCGAGCGCGAGTCGCGCGTCACCATCACCGGCGCGACGGCGGACGCATGGAAAGCCTTCACGCTCACCGTCGCCACGCCCGCGCATTCGCTCGACGTGTCCTTCACCACCCCGCTCGACGCGCACCCGCGCCCGCTCGGCATCGCGCGTTTCCTCGTCCCCTTCGCCACGCCGCCGAGCCGCGACGTGATCAATCGCACCATCCCCGAGATTGCCGGCGGCGATTGGAAAAACGGCCACGAACTTTTCCGCGGCAAAGCCGCCTGCGCGACGTGCCACACGCTCCGCGGCGAAGGCGTCACCGTCGGCCCCGACCTGAACAACCTCGTCCACCGCGACTACGCCAGCGTCTTGCTCGACATCGCGGAGCCGAGCGCAGCCATCAATCCCGACGCCGCCGGCTACACCGTCACGATGAAAGACGGCACCGCCTTCATCGGCACGCGGGTAGGGGAGAATGAGCTCGAGTTCCAGCTCGCGCAGCCCGGTGGCGCCGTCGCGAAGCTCAAGCGCCGCGACATCGTGAAGACCGAGCCGATGGCGCAATCGCTCATGCCCGCCGGTCTGCTCGACGCGCTCACGCTACAGGAGCGCAAGGACTTGATGACCTATCTGCTCACCGAGCCGCGCAAGCCGTAGCGGCTGTGCGGTCGCGCCTCAGATCGGCGCCCGAAACAGCCCCGTCAGCAGCGTATTGCAAAACTGCCGAAGCGCCTCTGCGTCGGGATCGGCAAAGGGCGTCCCAAGTCAGCGGACGACCCTCCTCAAGTCAGGGGATGACCTTCCGCTGACACCCTCCCAGGTTCCTCTGACAGCCCCCGTCCTTTTCCTGGAAGAAGGCGTTGAAGTTCTGCGCGCTGTTGAAGGGCGGATCGAGATAGACCAGATCGACGGACTCATCGGCGATGTAGCGCTGGAGGATGTCGAGGTTGTCGCCGTAGTAGAGGGTGCCCATGGCGCGGGCGGTGCAGCAGGGCCGGGAGGGGAGTGTGATGAATTTTGCGAGCGTGACGCCGGTGCGAATTGAGGCTGAACTGTTCGGCGCCATGATCGTGCCCATCACTCAAGTCATCGCCGTGTTTGCCGAGCACGAGCTTTTCTACGGGGAATTTGGGCCGGGCGAATACGTGATCGGACGGGACTCGTCGGCGCATATCCGCATCAATGCGGGGAATATCTCGCGCGTTCATGCGCGGCTCACGCTGCGGTATTCGGATTGGGTGATCGACGATCTCGGCAGCGCGAACGGGACATGGGTGGGCGGGGAGCGAATCGCGAAGCCGATGCTGATCTTTCCGCGGCAGGATGTGCGGCTGGGAAATGTGCAACTGTTCGTGCGCCGGCTCGAGATGACGGTGGGGAGCGGGGATGTCCGCGCGCCGCAGTCGGAAGCGGTGCTGCGCTTCCTGCCGGTGGAGTTGCGCGACGACCGGCGGTATGAAATCCGGCGGTTGATCGCGAAGGGCGGCATGGGGGCGGTGCTGGAGGCTTACGACGCGGCGCTGCGCCGCCGGGTGGCGATGAAGGTGTTGCTCGACGTCGATTCGCCCGAGCACATCGCGCGGTTCGTCGAGGAGGCTCAGGTGACCGCACAACTCGGACATCCGAACATCGTGCCGGTTTACGACATCAATGTGAACGAGCGGGAGAACCCGTTCTTCACGATGCGTCTGCTCGACGGGTTTACGCTCTGGCCGGTGCTGGCGGCGATGCGCCGCGGGGATGCGGGGAAGATTGCGAAGTTTTCGCTCGAAGAGCTGCTGCGCATCCTGGGCAAGGTGTGCGATGCGTTGTCGTTCGCGCATTCGCGCGGGGTGGTGCACCGCGACTTGAAACCGGAGAACATCATGGTGGGGGAATTCGGCGACGTGCTGGTCATCGACTGGGGCCTGGCGAAGCCGGTCGGCATGGACGCCAACGTGGTGCCGGTCGAAGACGGGAAGCGCTCGATCGTCACCTCCGTGCGCAAGGATGCGGGAGAGGAGTTTGCGACGGGCGATCAGGTAATCGGCACGCCTTATTACATGTCTCCTGAACAGGTGTCGGCGGATCGGCACGGGATCGACGCGCGCACGGACGTGTATGCGCTCGGGGGCCTGCTGTATCACATGCTCACGCTCCGACCTCCGGGGGAAGGGACGGATCTATTCGCCATCCTGGAGAATATCGCCCGGGGCCGGATCGCTCCGATCGATACGGGTGCGACTCCGCCGCACTGGGAGGACGTGGCCAGTTGCGAGAGGCTGGCGGCGGTGGCGATGAAGGCGCTCGCTCTCAACCAGCACGACCGGCACGCTTCGGTCCGCGAGTTTCAGGTCGAAATGCGGCGGGCCTTTGGCAGGAGTCCGACCGGCGAACTGCCCCCCACCACGCGCTAATGAACGGCGGGCGGCCCGGCGCGGTATCCGAAGTAATTCGGGAGACCGAGGAAAGCCGCAGTTGTCAGCACGGGGTTCCCGTGGCTTATCACCCGCCCGATGAAACTGCTCCCGCTCCTCCTCGTGCTCGCTGCTTCGGCGCTCGCCGCCGATCCTGTGGATCTCTTCAATGGCAAGGACATGGCCGGGTGGAAGGCGCCGACGGGCACCTGGAGCGCAGTGCAAACGGTGCTGATCGACCCGGCAAACGCGAAGGCCTTCATCTCCAATCCCGGCACCGGCGTGCTGCTCAACAGCAACGGCGGCAAGACTGTGAACATCACGACCGCCGGCGAATGGGGCGACTGCGAACTGCACGTCGAGTTCAACGTGCCGAAGGGCTCCAACTCCGGCATCTACCTCCAGGGGCGTTACGAGGTGCAGGTGTTCGACAGCTTCGACAAGGCGGAGATCGGCGTGCACGACAACGGCGCGATCTACGAGCGCTGGATCGACGCGGAAAAGAAAGGCTACGAAGGCCGCGCACCGAGCGTGAATGCGAGCAAGCCCGCGGGCGAGTGGCAGACGTTCGACATCACCTTCCGCGCTCCGCGCTTCGATGCGGCGGGGAAGAAAACAGCCAACGCCGTCTTCGTGAAGGTCGTCCACAACGGGCAGGTCGTTCACGAGAACGTGGAAGTCACCGGTCCGACGCGCGGAGCGAAAATCGCGGAGGACAAACCCACCGGACCCATTCTCTTGCAGGGCGACCACGGCCCGGTCGCGTATCGCAATCTCAAACTCACTCCTCAATGAAACTCGGATTCCTCGGCTCAGGCAAAATGGCAACGGCACTCGCGCGCGGCGTGGTGCAAAGCGGCGTCTTCAAGGGCGACCAGATCATCGTCAGCGACGTGCATAAGTCCGCCGCCTCCAAGCTGGCCAAGGCCGTGGGCGGCCATGTGGCCCACAACAACCGCGACCTCGCCGAGCACTGCGACGTGCTGCTGCTGTGCGTGAAGCCTGCGGATTCCCTCCACGCGCTGATGGATGCGTGCGTGCCGTGCGCCGGCAAGCTCATCATCTCCATCGTCGCCGGCCTGCCGCTGCATCGGCTCGAGGAAGCGACCGTCGCCGCCGCGCGCGTGGTGCGCGTGATGCCGAACACGCCTGCGCTCGTCGGCCACGGCGCCGCCGCGTATGCGCTCGGCCGCAGCGCGACGGAAGACGATGGCATGCTCACGGAGAAGATTTTTGGCGCGGTCGGCATCATCGTGCGTGTCGAGGAGGAGCTGCTGAACGTCGTCACCGGCCTGAGCGGCAGCGGCCCCGCCTTCATCTACACCGTCATCGAAGCCCTCGCCGACGGCGGCGTGCTCATGGGCCTGCCGCGCGAGCTCGCGCTCAAGCTGGCCACGCAAACCGTCTGCGGCGCCGCTGCGATGGTGCGCGAGACGCACGAGCATCCCGCCGTGCTGCGCGACCACGTCACCAGCCCCGGCGGCACGACGATCGCCGGGATCGAGGCGTTGGAAGCGTGTGGTTTGCGGTCCGCATTGATCAGCGCCGTGCGCGCGGCGACGGATCGATCGTTCGAACTCGGCGAGGTGAAGTAATCCGCAGATCCCGCAGATTTCCGCAGATCGATGAAGCGTCTCGTCCTGCTGCTTAAATCTGCGTTCATCTGCGCAATCTGTGGATTCCACCCGGCTCATTCGGCGGACACGCAGGCGCCCCGTTTTCATGTCGGTCCTTCCGCCGACATCCAGGAGGAGGGGAAGAAGACGGTCTCCGACGAAGCGCAGCGGGCGGCGAAGGAGGGCATGGCCTTGCTCGACAAGGGCGACACGGCGGGCGCGAAGAAGCTCTTCCGAAAAGTCCTCACGCTTGCGCCCGGCAACGCGCCGACACTCATCAATCTCGGCCTGATCGAATACCGCGAGAAGCGGTTTGCCGAGGCTGAGGCGCTGCTCAAGTCCGCCGTGAAGAGCGCCCCCGAGAGCGGCCTGCCGTGGCTCGTGCTCGGCATGGTCCAATACGAGCAGACCAAACTCGATGCGGCGCTCGCCTCGCTGGCGATGGCCGCTTTCCTCGACCCGAAGGACGCCCGCACGCACCACTACCTCGGCATCTGCATCGGGAGCAAAGGCTGGTATTCCGGAGCCGAGGAGGAGATGCGCAAGGCCATCGAGATCGCGCCCGGCTACGCGGAGGCGCACTACAATCTCGCCGTCTTTTACCTCGAGCGGAAGCCGCCGGCCCTCGAACTGGCGCGCCGCCACTACTACAAGGCCATCGACCTCGGTGGCGCGCCGGACAAGGACCTCGAGAAGAAGATCGAAGCAAACTGACGAGTGGCTTGCGCAAGCGGCAGGGTTGATTATCAGACGCGCCGCATGATCCGCCGAAGCGTCGCCTTTCTCACCGCCTGTGTGCTCGCACTGACGCCTGCCGTCGCCGCGACCACCAAGAAGAAATCCACCACCAACTCGACCTCGAAGAAGCCGTCGAGCAGCGCCCCCGCGAAGAGCCCGGGGATCGCGGAGCCCTTCGCCGAGAGCAGCGACGGGCTGCCGCCGGCGGTGAAGGCGCAGGCTTACATCGTGGTGGACGCGCGCACCGGGAAGGTCTTGCACGAGAAGAACGCCGACCAGCCCCGGCCAGTCGCGAGCACGCAGAAATTGCTGACCGGTTTGATCGTCGCTGAGGATGGAGGTCTCGATGAAGGCGTGACGGTGAAGGCGCCCGACACGTGGGCCGAACCGTCGAAGCTCTACATCAAGCCGGGCGACATTTATCAGCGCTACAAGCTGCTCCAGATCCTGCTGGTGAAGAGCATGAACGACGTCGCCCGCTGCCTCGCGCGCGACAACGCGGGGAGCGTTGAGATGTTTGCGGCGAAGATGAACGCGAAGGCGCGGTCGCTCGGGATGGTGAACTCGAACTTCGTGAATCCGAACGGCCTGCCGGCCAGCGGCCAGTATTCCACCGCGCGCGACATGTCGAAGGTGGCGCTCGCGGCGTATCGCAACTCGGTCATCCGCGGCATCGTGAAAACGAAGACGCTCCAGTGGCAGAAGCCGAACGGGAGCGTGACCACTTACAGCAACACCAATCAGGTGCTGAAGAACTGGGCGCTCTGCAACGGGATGAAGACCGGTTACACCGAGGCCAGCGGCTTCTGCCTCATCTCCAGCGCCAGCTACGGTGGGCGCGACGTGATCGCGGTGGTGCTCGGCGATGTGCGCGGGGTCATCTGGACGGACTCCTACCGACTGCTGAACTGGGCGCTGTCGTCGTAGGAGGAGGCAGGGGACAGGGGACAGGGGACAGGAGTCAGTGATAAGGTTCGCTCTCGCTGCGGGTTTCTGACTCCTGACCCGTGACTCCTGACTCCTGAAATGTCTTCCATCGACGCCGAACTCGAAGAACTCCGTGCCCGCTCGCTGCACCGGCGGTTGCGGGAGTTTGATTCGCCGGCGGGGATCGAAGTGGTGCTCGGCGGGAAGCGGTTGGTGAACTTCGCGTCGAACGATTACCTGGGCTTCGCTGCGGACCCGATCCTGCGCGAGGCGGCGAAGGCGGCGATCGATCGCTACGGCGTCGGCTCCGGTGCGTCGCGGCTGATCTGCGGCACGCTGCCGCCGCACGCGCGGCTGGAGGAAAAGCTCGCGGAGTTCAAACGGACTGAGGCAGCACTCACGTTTTCCAGCGGCTACGCGGCGGCGGTCGGGACGCTCGGTGCACTGTGCCGAAAGGACGACGTGGTGATCCTCGACAAGCTCGCGCACGCCTCGCTCATCGACGGTGCGAAGCTGAGCGGCGCGGTGATCCGCATCTTTCCGCACAATCACCTCGGCAAGCTGGAGAGCCATCTGCGCTGGGCGCGCGAACACTACCCCGAGGCGCGCATCGTCGTCGTGACCGAGTCGGTCTTCAGCATGGATGGTGACTGGTGCCCGCTCGCGGAGATCGTCGCGCTGAAGAATCGCTTCGGCGCGCTGCTGCTGCTCGACGAAGCGCACGCCGTCGGAGTGATCGGCGATCGTGGACGCGGACTCGCGGATCATCTCGGCCTGGCGGCGCAGGTGGATATCCAGATGGGCACGCTCAGCAAGGCGCTCGGCTGCTCCGGCGGTTACATCTGCGGTTCGCGTGCGCTCATCGACCTCCTCATCAACCGCGCGCGCAGCTTCATCTACTCGACCGCACCTTCACCCGCGATGGCTGCGACGGCGCACGCTGCGGTGGATCTGCTGCTCTCACCGTCGGGCGAACTGCGGCGGCAACGGTTGCGAAAGAATCTCGCCCAATTTGCCGAGGCGATGCCGAAGCTCTTCGGCAAGGAGCGCAAGGTGCAGAGCGCGATCATTCCCGTGATGCTCGGCCTCGCCGCGGCTGCGCTCAGCGCTGCGCAGACGCTCATGGACAAGGGATTCTTCGTCCCCGCGATCCGCTACCCGACCGTGCCGAAGGACGGCGCGCGCCTGCGTGTGACCCTCTGCGCGAAGCACACGACGCAGCAAATCGGCGCGCTGTGCGAGGTGCTGCGCGGGCTCGGCTAGCCTCAGCGCCTTACGAACCACGGCGCCGCGTGCGGATCGCTCGTGAAAAAGCGGAGCAGCAATTGCGCGATCTTCGCCTGTCCCGCTGGCGACGGATGAGTGCCATCGGCGGCGCAGTCTTCGCGCGTCCACTTGAGGTCGTCGAGCGCGCGGCCCTTCTCGCCGGCGGTCCAGAGATAAGGCCCCCATAGCAGCGCGGGGCCGTCGGCGGGCTGCGTGCGGATGACTTCGCGCATCGCGAAGCCGCTCTCATAGGCATAGGGTTCCGGGTTCAAGCCGCCCGTCGCATAGCCTGCGTAGATGCGGCTGGAGAGGAAGACGACACGCAGGTTCGGATACTTCTCGCGGGCGCGTTGCAGGTCCGTGCGGATGTCGTCGCGCAGCTTGTCCGCCGCCGCGGGGAAGCCGCCGCTCGGGCCCGCGTTCGCCTGCTTGAGCCAGAGCACCTGCACCTGCGCGGGGGTGAAGCCCGCGGCCTCGATGCGGCGCACGGCTTCCTCCCAAGGCTGGTCGCTCGTGGCCCACGCCTGTGCCGTGCGTCCGCCCTGCGCGCAATCGACGATCGCCACGTTGCCCGCCTTGCGCGCGTCGGCGTCGGCGAGGCGCTTGAAGGCGGAGAACTCCTGCGTCGTGTTGCTCATGCCCAGCGAGACGAGCACGATCTTCCCGTCGCTCGCGGGTTTTCCATCCGCGCCGAGCGGCTGGATTTGCGCGGCGGCGTTCTTCGCGCGTGCGGCGAGCGGGGCGGGCGGTTCATTGCTCCCGCCGCCGTAAAGACCGCCGTCCTGGCCGTGATAGCCGGCCTTCAATTCGGTGAGCGGCACGAGCGCCTGGATCACTTCTGCGGATGCGACGGGCTGGCCGCTCGCCGCCGGCGGCCGATTGCCCCCGGCGTGCTTGCGCATCGCCTCGGCGAGAAATTTGTCGTCCTCCGGCGAGATCGTGCCGCCCGCTTGCTTGCGCTGGTGGATCTCCTGCGCGCGGCGCATCTCCGGGTTTGCCTCACCTCCGCCGCGCTGGCGTTTGGCTTCGTCGTAATACTTCTGGTTCTCGGCGGAGAGCGTCTCGCCGTTGGAGACGCGCTGGTGCAGCGCCTTCGCGCGTTCCCAGTCGATGGCGACGGGCTCCGCGAGCGCGAAGGTGGAGAGGAGGCAGAAGGTGAGGAGGCGGGTGTGCATGGCGGGGTTCAACCACAGTAGAACCTCCGAAGTTGCGCGCGCTGGAGTCGCGCCCTCCCGGTGCCTCCACTCAGAACACCGGAACCTTCGTTTACGGATGCACGACATTGCCCCAAGATGGCGGAAGAGATCCCTGAAATAATATTTGGCACATGTCGCCGTAGTCTCTACACGGCCATTACTTCGCCTTGGTCATGCCCACGATCTCGATCCCACACGCTGAACGAAACGCGCACTTTGCGTCGAAGCGTCGAAGCGTCGAAGCGTCGAAGCGTCGAAGCGTCGAAGCGTCGAAGCGTCGTTGACCTTTTTGCGCGGACCGTCTTAGCGGAGCGGTTCACTCTTTCGCGTAGGGCACGCAGTGGCGCGGGTGAGGGGGCCTCGGCGCTGCCCGAAGCCGCCTCGCGGCGAGCAGAGGGACCCTTGTGCGCCGGCGAGGCAATCCCGACTCAGCGCGAGGTCGGTTCGACTTTCACCGAGGACCTTTCGCCCCGTCGCGAGGCTGACTCGGGACGTGGCGAGGAGCCCTCGCTTTCGCGCGAAACGTCCTCG
>VFJQ01000036.1 GCA_009885995.1 Verrucomicrobiota bacterium | reverse complement strand
TTCCACGCGAAGAATCCGGCGGTGCCGCTGATGCCCGTCGCGCTCGCATTCAAGCTCCAGCGGGCGAGCGCGGGCGTGAGCGTGGCGGGAACGTGGATGCCGTTGATCGCGAGCGGCGGCAGCGTCGCGTTGTGATCGTCCACGCCCTGCGCGAGCGGATACGACGCGCTGTTCACCGAATCGTCAGCCGGCCACATTTCGTAAGTGCCGAAGGTGTAAAGCCGGCTGCCGCTGAGCGCGAAGATGTCCAGCGAATCGAGCTGCGCCTGCCGCGCCCGCGGGTCGTGCTGCTTGCACCAGTTCTGAAAAGCGGTGCTCGTAAAATCGCCGCCGACCGACCAGCCGCCTTCATACGCCACGGGCTGCAAGCCGTAAGCCTGCGCGTAGCGTTGCAGGGTGAAAAGCTGCGCGGTGTAATTGCTCAACGCGACCTGCCCATTTGCCTCGCCGCCGCCGGGAATGCCGCCGGCAAAGAGCGCGTCGGCGCTGACGATTTCGAGATTGTCGAAATAGACCACACGGTTCGCATCCGGCGGCGTGTTGAGTTGCGCAAAGCGTCCGATGCCGAGCGCTTCGATGCGCAGCGTGTGCGTGCCCGGCGCGAGGACCTCGAAGACGTAAGTCGTGTAGTTCGTATAGACGCGGTAGTTCTGATTGAACGACGGCCCCGGCGACCACTGCCGTGTGCTCGGCGCGGCGTGGCTGGCGGCGTTCGGCGTGATGTTCGTGCCATCCACGAAGAAGCGCACCGAGTTCTCCGCGTCCACTTTCGCCGCCGCCAGATACCGCAGCGCATACACGCCGGCGGCGGGGAAATTGATGCTTTGCTCCATCTGCCCCGTGCCCGCGAGATACGCGGCCTGCGCGCCTTGCACCGGATCGGGAGGAAAGGCCAGCGCGCCCATCGGCGTCGTGGTGAAGCGCATATTCACCGGCCCAAAAGTGCGCGAGCCGCTCTCGACCTCGGAGAACGTCCACAGCGCGGGATTGAAGGACGGATTCCCAAACGCCGCCGTCACGCGCGCGTCCACGGTCAGCCCCGCGAGCGGCGTCACGGTCGCGTTTTCGTAAAAGGCATCGCCGCCCGCGGCCTCGGTGCTCACGAGATAGTAGGTCGTATTCGCCGCCAGCACCGTCGGGAGCGGCAGGCGCACGTAGCGATACTGCCCGGTCGTCGCCCCCGCGGTCGCGACCACCACGCGGGCCATCGTGGACTGATCGCTGGCGCGGAGGATGCGCACTTCGTGCTCGCCCCCGTTGCCCGCTGTGACCCAGCGCCCGAGTTCATAGATCGCCAACGGCGTCGCGCCGACCGTGAACCGGAACCCCTGCGCGCGAGCCAGCGGCGCGGTCGCGGTCGCGCCCAGCGTGTCATTCGCCAGGGCGTCGCTCACGCTCGCGGCGGTGTAGATGCCTGCGGTCCCGGTGAAGGTCCACGATGCGCCCGCTGGTTGCTGCTGCACGGTGCCCGCGGGCAGCGCCGGAGTTTCCAGGCTCGCATTTCCAAAGCCGAAAGCCGTCTGTGCGCCCTGCGAATTGCCGCTGCTGTAATAGACCGCGCCGCCGCCGCCCCAGAGATGATAGCTCACCGGATGCGGATCGGGCACGTGCGCGACGCCGTCGGCATTGTTGAAAAAGGCATCGAGAAACGGCAGCGCGCCCGACGCCGTGTTGTTCAGGTTGTTGTATTGGTATTCGTAGAGCACACGCACCCGCGGCCCCATCGCCGCGTCGCCGAAGACCCCGC
>VFJQ01000057.1 GCA_009885995.1 Verrucomicrobiota bacterium | reverse complement strand
CTCCCGCATCGAAGCCGCCGAGCACCTGCGTGCCGCCGTTGGTTTCCAAAGCGATGTTTTTGTTCAGCGTCCGCGCACCCGCGAGCAGGACGCCGCCCGAGTTCGTCCCGGTAAACGAGAGCGTGCCGTCGCCGAAGACGTCCACGAGGTTGGAGACGTTCGCGTGGTTGGCGATGATCGTGCCCTGCGTGATCGTCGTGTTGCCCGTCGTGCTGCTCGCACCGCTCAGCGTGAGCGCGCCGATGCCCGCCTTCGTGAAGTTGAAGTCGCCATTAATGCCACCGAGGAACTCGGTGCGCGCGGCGTTCACCGTGAGCGTGAAGTCCGCGCCGAGCGTCACCGGGCTGGTGAATTGCAGGCTCGAGTTGAGAGTGCCGTTGATGGCGAGGGCGGTTTGCGTGCCGGAGCTGAAACCCAGACTCCGCATCGTCGTCCCCGCATACCTAGCGACGCCAGTGGGCGCGATCGGCCCGACGAAAATGGTGCCACTGCCCCTCAGTTCGAGGCCGTCGAAAGTGAAATCGACCGGCGTAGCCGAGTCTGCTCGCAGGCTGAGCGTGCCGCTCTGCAGCCGCACGTCGCCGGGTGCCGCGTTCGGATTGAGGAGCGCGAGCACGCCGCCATTCGCGGTGGTGATGCCCGTGTAGTTGCTCGGCTGCGTGAGGATGAGCGTGCCGCCGCCGGCTTTCTGCAGGTTCGCGCCGGCCGATCCCGTCGCAGTCTGGCCGATCGCCGTCTCCACGGTGACGAAGCCGCTGTTGACCGTGAAAGTGTTCGTCGCAGAAACGATCGGTGTCGCGGGGAGGTTGCTGATCAGCGTGACCTGACCGCCGACGCGCAGCTCGAAGTTGTTCGAGTTGTTCGACGTGAAGGTCGGGTTCACGGGCGCCGCCACGCCGGCGACGGTCGAGAAATCCAGCGCGCCGATTTGCACCCGTGCATTCTGGCCACCGCCGAGCGGGTCGAGATTGATCGTCGAACTCGCGAGGAAGCTGAAATTTCGTCCCGCATACTGGTAATCGGTCGAAGCGTGCGCGCCGGTGCTGCGCAGATTCAGCGTGCCGCCGATGAGGGTGATCGGGGTGGCGCCCGTGCCGAGCGCCCCGTTTTGCCCCGCCACCAGCGTGGTGCCCGCACCGATGGTGACGGTGCCGCTAAAATTTTGCGGCCTGGGAAGAAACACCGTGCCGGTGATGCCGCGACCCGTCTGGTCGAACGAGCCGGTGATGAGGTGGTTCGTGCCGGTGAGCACGTTTGCGCTTTCGATCGTGAGCGTGCCGCCGCCGCCGCCGAGCCGGTAGGTTCCGTCTCCCCCGACGCTGATGGCCGGCCCTGCATAGGTGCCGTTGAGCAGCGTCGCACCGAGCCACACGGGGGCATCGGGCACACCGGCGTGCACCTTGCCGATCACGTCCACTCCGGCTCGGATGCCATCGATGGCGATGGCCACCGGACCCGCTGGGCCGTGGTCATCGGGCTGTTTGTAAATGCGGATATTCGCGACGCCCTTGAGCGAAAACGACGCGTTGACGTGGTCGACAAACCCGATCGCGTTCGGATTCGCCTCGAAGGCCGCTCCCCAGCCGAGCATCGGGGTGGAGGTCTGGGTGAAATTGCGCAGCACCACCGCCTGGTTGCTCTGGACGTTGTCCACGCTCTCGAGCCGCAGGATGGCGAAGGTATTCGCCGGCACGGCCCCACCCAGGAGGGGATCCTGCAGCACGTAGATGTCGTTGCCGATCGAGTTCGCGCCGAGGCGGCCCGTGGGGCTCACGCGGAGCGAACTGCCGGTCGTGGTCGAGAAGACGATCGTGCCGCCCTCGTAGGTGCTCGACGAGCCGGTGATGTAGAGTTCGCTCGACCCGCCTTTTCCCAAGGCGCCGCTGGTGATCGTGCCCGAAATGCGCTGCTGCTGCTGCGGCTGCGCACCGGCGGCGGTGATGATGCGCGGGTTGGAATCGATCGAGTTGCTCAGGTCGATCAGCCCTCCGAGGTCGATCCCATCCGAGACCTGCGCGCGGCCGAGCGTGAGATTGCCACCCGCGTAGATGGTGCTGAGCACTGGCGAGTAGAACGCGCCCGAGGCGCTGAGCGCGCCATTGGTGGCGTAGATCGGCACGGTGCCGAGACCCGCCGGCGACCAAACGTCGAGACTGCCTTGGGCGAGCGTAATGTCGGAGACGTTCGTCAGTCCGACGTTGATCAGCGCCAGCGCGCCCGGGCCGGACTTGATGAGGCTGCCGTTGAGTATGTCGCCCTCGAGCGTCACGTAGCCGTTGGCTTGCGTGACCGAGAGAGTGCGCTGGCCGTTTTGCAAATAGATCGTGCCGCGCAAGACGAGGCCGCCCGTGCCCGTCGCGTCCACGAACTGAAGATCGCCGTTGAGGATGAGGTCGTTGTTGATCTCGCGGCCGATGCCGCTGCTCGACGCGAGCGTCGGCAAGGTCGCGCCCGTGTTGACCGTGATCGCGCCGGTCGAGAGCGAGCGATTATCGGCAATGCGCAGCGTGCCGGAGTTCAGCACCGTGCCGCCGGTGTAAGTGTTCACGCCACCGAGCACGGTAACGCCGGTGCCGGAGCTGACGAGCGCGACGGAGCCGGTGCCGTTGTTGGCGATGATGGAGTTGATGGTCAGCGTGTTGCTCGAGTTATTGAGCAGCAGCAGTTCACCCGCGGTATTGTCCGCTCCGCCAGCGGTCAGAGTGCCGACATTTGCCGCTGTGGTGCCGATGGTCAGCGAAGACCGACCGGCGCCCACGAGGATGCCGCCGACCGCACCCAGCCGCAGCGTCCCGCCCGTGGTGCCGACGGTCGCCGCAGTGCTCAGGTTCTGATCGAGCGTGGCGATCGTGGTCACCGCGCTGCCGAGCGTCACATTACCGCTGCCGCCGGTGGTGTTGAGCCGCACATGCGTCGTCGGCCCGTTCGCGATGGCACCGCCCAGCGCGAGGTCCGTGTAGCCCGTGAACGTCCCGACGACGTTGCCACCAACGCCCCCCATCGCGACCCAATCCGTTCCGCCAATCGTCGCCCACGCACCGAGGATGCCGGTGGGGTCGTTCGACGCCGTGAGTTTGAAAATATCCGCCGCCGAAAAGGCAACCGTCGCGGCAAAGGGACGCGAGGCGAGAGTGCCGAGCGTCACATCGATGACGTTGTTGTTTGCCACCGCCACCGAGAAGCCCGACGCGCCGGGCATCAAGGTGAGGCCGTTGAACGTCTGCCGGTTCACCCGCGCCGCCTCCGGCAGCGCCGGGCCGGCCTTGCCCGCGATTACGAGCGTGCCGCCGCCCATGAAGAGCGGCGAGTTCGGGTTAATCAGATCGTTGTCGGGTGTGTCGGTCAGCCCCTGGGGATTGAAGTCCAGCGCGAGCGTGCCCTGCTTGATCGTCGTCGAACCCGAATACGTGTGGCCCACGGACGCTCCGCCGCGGTCGAGCGTCCATGTGCCTGGGCCGGTCTTGAGCACCGAGGTGCTCCCGTTGATCGCCACGGAAATCCCGCGGATCTCCACCGCTCCGGTCCCGATCCGTTGGGTCCCGCTGCCGAGCAACGAGGCTCCGCCGCTGAGAAGGTTGATGTTGTAGAGCCGGTAGGCGGTGCCATCGCGGATCGAGGCGAAGGCAGCTCCATTTGAGGCGATGTCGAAGCCGACTCGATCCTCAGCCGCGACGCTGACTGAGCCGCCGCTCAGCAAGCCGACCGTGTTGACCACCCCGCCGCCTTCGGGATTGATCGTGACGAGCGCGTCGGCGGTCGAATCGATGCCGTAAAGCGTCGTGCTGCTCGCGCCGCTGACGTTGTTCGAGTAGGCGAGTCCAACAACGCGCGGATTGTTTCCCACATTCGTATCGCCCGCCGCGAAGGCCAGCGTCGTGTCGGTTCCAGCGAGCGTGGCATCCGGATTGATGCGGACGTTCTGGTCCAGGTCAGAAACGACGCGGATCGTGTCGTTGGTCGGGTTGAAATCGAAGCCGTAGAACAACGCGGTGCCGAAGGTGAGGCCCGCGATTCCCGCGGCCGGACCGACGAGCGTGGCGGCACCCGTGGTGGTGTTGATTTTATAAAGTCGATTAACCGTGGCCATGGCCGGCATGCCCGTGGTGGTCGTGCCCATCGCGAAAAGCTCCCCGGTCGAAGGCCGGAAATCGATGCTGTGCAGCGACTCGCCAGATTGAAGTCCGCTGCTGATGCTGAGCGTCTGGTCGATGACTTCCGGCGTCGCCGGGTTGAAGCGCAGCAGCGCGTTCGCGTTGTTGAGCGCCCAGACCGTCGTGGGGTCGTTGATTTGCAGCCGCATCGAGCCAGTCGACGCTCCCGTGAGGGTGAGGGTGCGATTGCCGCTGCCCGTGACGGCGATGCCCGCCGGGTTGGCAAAGGCCAGCGCGCCGGTGCCCGAGGAGTCGATCCGCCCGCCACCCGCCCCAAGGGTGAACGGTCGGTCCGACGAACTCCCCGCGCCGACGTAGCGCAGCGTGCCGCCATCGATCACGAGATTCTGCGGGAGATTGTCGCTCCGTCCGACGTTGCTCGCCGCGTTGCCGTCGCCGATCGTGCTGACGATCAGCGTGCCGCCGGTGATGCTCGTCGAGCCCGTGTAGGTGTGCTGCGCGGTCATCGTCCACGTGCCCGGCCCGGACTTCAGCACCGATGTCGGGCTGTTCGGCTGCGCCGAATCACCGATGGTCGAAGCAATGTTATTCAGCGCGATATTCGTGCCCGTGAGCGTGAGGGTCCGCGCGCCAACGCCAGTCAGTTGCACACCACCGGAGCTCTGGCTGAAGCCGAGACTCGCGCCGGTGCCCGAAGAATCGATCCCACCGCCGAGGTTCGTAACCGAGAAGATGCGATCGGTCGCAGCCCCCGTGCCGACGTAGCGGAGCGTGCCTCCATTGAGTGCGATCGAGGAGGCGAAGAATGAGGGACCGCCGACGCCGATCGAAGAGGGCTGGCCATAATTCGGGAGGTTGTTCGTCTCGATCACACCCGCCCCAATGGTCGTCACGCCGGAGTAGGTGTTTGCCGGATTCGAGAGCACGAGTGTGCGGGTCACTCCGGGGGTGTTGGGAAACGAATCGTCAAACCGGAGACCGGAAGTGCCGATGATCGTCAACGCGACGTTCAACGTGCCGGACTGGAGCAGGATCCCAGCATTCGCCCCGGCCAGCGTCAGCGTATTCGCAGCGTTGCCGCCATTGGTCAGTGCATAGCCAGCGACGGTGAAATCGAGAAATTGGGCGGTGATCGGAACGCCGAGCGTGACTGTCCCCGGCGTCCCACTGAAACGCGCAGTGTCGCCTGTAGGCGAAGCGTTCACCCACGCCACGTTGGGCGCCGCGGCATTGTCATCCCAAAAAAGGCTGGTCGTGTTCCATATCCCCGAGCCGCCATACGTGCCGGCAGTGGGATTGCCATCCGGATCCCACAGCAAACTTGCACCCTTGCTCATCTGTGGCAGCGCCAGCGCCATCGCAGTGCTTAAGACGAATGCCGGGAACCTTGATCTTCCAGCTTTCTGCGCGACTCGACGGGACTGCTTCCGGGTGGGATGGGTGGAAATTCGCTGGCGCATGGCTTTGGAAACGGGGAGGCGGATTGAAGGAATTTCAGGCCGGGCGGCGACGCCTGAAACTGGCGAATAATTCCCTCTGCAACGGGTGCCGTCAAACGCTCTCTACACAGAGAGGGAAGTTTTTATCAACCCGCGCAACTCCCCGCCGACGATGGGCCGCCGCCCGCTACTCCTCGCGGGCCTCCCGCGCCCGCGTCTCGAACCGGGTGAATTGCTTGAGGAACGTCAGCGGAACATCCCCCACGGGCCCGTTACGCTGCTTGGCGATGATCAATTCCGCCTGGCCGGCCAGCTCCTGCCGCTGCTCGTCGTCCTCGGCGTAGTATTCCGAGCGCACGAGCAAGCCGACCACGTCGGCATCCTGCTCGATGCTGCCGCTTTCGCGCAGATCGCTGAGCATGGGCCGGTTGTTCTTTCGGCCCTCGGGATTGCGGTTGAGCTGGGCGAGCACGAGGACCGGGATGTTCAGTTCCTTGGCCAGCCCCTTCAGCCCCGAGCTGATCTCCGCGATCTCGATCTGGCGGTTCTCCTGCGCGCGCTTCGAGGTCGAGCGCAGGAGCTGGAGGTAGTCGATGAAGATGGCCGCGATATCGTGCTGGCTCTTGAGTCGGCGGGCCTTCGCGCGCAGCTCGAGGATCGAAAGCCCGCTCGTGTCGTCGATGAAAATCTTGCTCGAAGCGAGGTGCGACGCCGCCGTTTGCAGCGCGGGAAAATCGCGCTCGCTCAGGAATCCATCGCGCACCCGTCCGAGGTCCACCCGCGCCCGCGAGCAGAGGATGCGCTGCACGAGCTGCTGGCTGCTCATTTCGAGGCTGAAGACCGCGACCGCTTTCTGCTGCTCCACGGCGACGTGCTCGGCGATGTTCATCGCAAACGCCGTCTTGCCCATCGAAGGCCGCGCCGCGATCACGATCATCTCCGCGCCGTGCATGCCGTCGGTCATCTTGTCCAGCTCAGCGAAGCCGGTCGAGAGTCCCGTGATCGATCCGCGCCGGTCGTAAAGCTCCTGCACCGCCGTGATCGCCTGCACGACGAGCGTCTTCATGTTCACCACGCGATCCTTGAACCGATCCTGCGCGATGCGGAAGACCTCGGTCTCCACCTTGTCGAGCAAGTTCGGCACATCGTCCTGCTCGTCGTAGCTGCGGCCCGCATACTCCGTGCAGACCTTGATGATCTCCCGCAGCGTGAATTTCTCCTGCAGGATCTCGATGTAAAACGGCGCGTTCGCTGCGGTCGGGAGGAAGGTGAAAAGATCCGTGACGAACGCCGCGCCGCCGCACTGGTCGAGCAACCCCTTGTCCCGCAGGATCTGCGTGAGCGTGATGAAATCGATCGCCTCGTTGCGATCCCACATCCCGATCAGCATCTCGTAAATCGTCCCGTGCGCCGGGATGGCGAAGTGCCCCTTGGTCAGCTGTTTCTCCGCGCACAGCCCGCCGATCTCGCGCGGCTGGATCAGGAGCGATGAGAGGACGCCTTTCTCCGCATCGGGACTTTGTGGGAGTAACCGGTGAGGATCCGGTTGATAACTTTTCTTCCCTTTCAGATCGACCCCGGGGTCGTCTCCCGGCTTCCGCGTCGCTTTGCTGGAAGCCTCATCTGGCATCGGCTGCTTCGGTTACTTCTTCGGCCGTGCCTTCACGCGAACCTGCTTCTCATCGCCCTCCGCCGCCGCTTCGTCTCCAGCCGCCGCACCGCCCACCGGCGCTCCCTTGGCCTTGACGGTCAGCGCGATCTTCGCCGTCACATCGTGGTGAACCTTCACCGGGATCTCGAACTCGCCCGTGGCCTTGATCGGCTGGTCGAGCACGATCTTGTGCCGGTCGAACTCCACGTTGCCGCCGAGCTCAGCCTTGACCCGATCCGCGATATCCGCACTCGTCACCGACCCGAACGCCTTGCCCGTGGAACCCGTCTCGAGTTCGATGGTGATCTTGATCTTGTTGATCCGGCGCGCGAAATCGTTCGCGTCGTTCAGTTCCGCCGCTTCGCGCTCGGCACGCTTGGTCTTCAGCGAGTTGAGCCTCGCCAAGTTCTGAGGAGTCTTCTCCAGCGCTTTCTTTTGCGGGATCAGGAAATTGCGCGCATAGCCAGCGCGCACCCGGACGATGTCCGATTCAGCGCCGAGATTTGCGATTTTTTCAGTGAGGATGATTTCTTGGAAAGCCATGGCTGGAAGATGGTGGACCCGGGGAAAACCGGGCGGCGTTGGTAGTGCAACGCTCTGGGGTTGTCAAACGGGCTTCCGGGGAAAAATTCCTCCTGCGATCGGGACGCTCCCGTGGTCTCCTCCCGCACCACTCCGATGCAAAATTTCTCCGTCGCCCAACTCGACACGCTCGACCCGACACGCTGCCCCTGCGGCTGGAGCCGCCGCGCCTTCGCCGACGTCGCCGGCGCACCTGCGAGCGTTCACGTCGTCGAGATCCTCGAAGACGCCCGCGTCCACTACCACAAGCAGATGACCGAAATCTATGTGGTGCTCGAAGGCGAAGGCCACATCGAACTCGACGGCGAACTCATCCCCGTGAAGCCGCTCACATCCGTGATGATCCGCCCCGGCTGCCGCCATCGCGCCGTCGGGAAGATCAAGCTGCTCAACATCCCCATCCCCGCCTTCGACCCGCACGACGAGTGGTTCGACTGACCGCGCTCAGGGCTTGCCGAGATCCAGCGCCACGCGGAAGCCGATAAAATCCGACGGTTCATCCGGTGGCAGATGCCAGCGGAAGCTCGAGCAGCGGTCGAAACCCGAAATGTAGAGATACGCGGCGCCGCGCGCCGTGCGCTCGGTCTGTTCCGGGTCGAACCAATCCTCGACCCACTCCGACACATTGCCGCCCAGGTCGTAAAGTCCTTCCGCACTCGCTTGGAAATGCCCGACCGGCGCGGTGTGCGTGTAGCCATCCCGGTAACCGATCAATTCCTTCTCCGCGTTCGCCGTCTCGCCTTCGCCCGCGAGGTTCTCGGCGCCACTCGGCGGCACCGGCGCGGTGCCCCAAGGATAAATCTCCTTCACCTTGCGATCCCTGCCCTGCGGCGTGTCTCCGATCTCCTGCTTGAGCCCCACCATGCGGCTCCACTCCGGATCGCTCAGCAACCGGTAGCGCTGCGTCTTGCCGAGCGTTCCCTCCGCGCGCTCCTTGTTTGTCAGCCATTCGCAAAACGACACCGCATCGATCCAGCTCACGTTCACCACCGGATGCTCGTCGCCCTGCACAAACTCAGTCGGCGTCCACGGCCGCTTCGTCTCCGCGGCGAAGGTCCGGTAATCCTGCACCCGCGCCTCGAACACACCGACCAGCGCATCGATTCCCGGCACTGCCGCGAACTTCATCTGCATCGAGTTCTGCCACGGAGCGCCGGCCTTCGGGATCTTGCCCGCGGCCATCGCCTCATCGTCCGCGGAGCGCATCTTCGTCTCGGCCGCCTTCTTCGCCGCAGCTTCGCGCGCTGCCACTCGGGCCGCTTGCTCCTCGGCCTGCTTTTTCAGGAACACCTCCGGATCGGGCGTCGGCGCGGACGGCACCAGGGCCTGCACTTCGCGCAACACCGCGTGCGACCGCTCCAACTCCTGCTGCTGCCACCACCAAATCCCGCCGCCCACCGCGATCAGCAACCCAAGCACCGACAGCGCCGCTGCCGGGTTCCGCTTCGCCGGCGACTCCGGTGCCACCGCCGCCTTGACCGCCTTTCCTCGCACGGTCATCTCATCCGGCTCACCGACGTCACCCCCATGCCGAGTATCCCCCTCGTCACCACCGCTCTTTATCCGGTCCACCCCCACGCGCACCACCGCCGACGCCGTCAGCGCAGGATTGATCGGATGCACATCCGTGTGCCCGCCCACCGGCGCCGCGCGCAGTCCGCGCAGGATGTCGAACAACTCGCCAGCTCGCTGCGGCCGGTCCTCCGCCAGCTTCGAGAGGCACGACGAGATCGCCGCCTCCCATTCCGGCGGGACCGGTTTCTTGCCCGCAATCTTGAGCACCTCGCGCCGCTCGCTCAGCGCAGGCGGCACGCGCTGCTGCACCTGCGCGAGGATGTTGCCCTGGTAAAACGGCGGCCTGCTCGTGATCAGCTCATAAAGCGTCGCGCCGAGACTATAGATGTCATCCCCCGGCGACGGATTCTCACCGAACGCCTGCTGTGGGCTCATGTAAGGCGGCGTCCCCGAGCCGTCCTTGCGCATCGACGCCCGTGACACCGTATCCGAGATGCTCGTCGCCACGCCGAAGTCCGCAATCTTGAGCCGCCCCTTGCTCGTGAGCATCAAGTTCCGCGGCTTCAAATCCCGATGCACGATCTTCGCCTCGAAGTGCGCGTAATCGAGCGCCGCGCAGAGCTGCTCGATCAGCGGCATCAGTTCCTCCACATCGAAGCACTGCGAGTCCTGCTTGAGCTTCAGCGACGAAAGCGTCGGCCCGTCTACATACTCCATCGCGATCGCCGCGCCCGAGTTGTCCTGCTCGAACGAATATACCCGAACGATCCCCGGATGCGTCAGGTTCAGCCCGCGCCGCAGCTCGCGCTTGAGCTCGTCCACGCTCTCGCTGTCGCGCGCCACGATGTCCGGCAGAAATTTCAGCGCCACCGGCACGTCCACCTTCTCATCCTGCGCCAGCCACACCACGCCCATGCCGCCGCGCCCCAGCTCCTGCATCAGCTTGTAACGTCCGAACACGACCGTGCCCGGCCCGACGTTTCCGAGCGAAACTTCGAACTGCGAATCTGAAATGGTCGGAGAGTCTTCCGCGGACATGGGGCGGGAGAGTGCAACGCGATTCCGCGCAGGGCAAGCGCGTTGCAAGAGTGCGCACGCAATCCGCGTGCACGTCCCGCTATCGCCGCCACACAAACGCTCGCATCCCCTCACCCACTCGCGCATATCGGGCTCCACATCTCCACACCACCATGCCCAATCCCTGGACCGGAACCGGAAATCCCTATACGCGTGCCGAAGTGCGCGCCCGCCTGCAAGCCACGCTCGACCGCGGCGAGCCGATCATCGCCGCCGGCGCTGGCACTGGCATCAGCGCGAAGTTCATCGAGAAAGGCGGTGCTGATCTCATCATCATCTACAACAGCGGTCGCTTCCGCATGGCTGGTCACGGCAGCACCTGCGGCCTCATGGCCTACGGCGATGCGAACGCGATCGCGATGGAGATCGGCGAATACGAAGTGCTGCCCATCGTCGAGGAATGCCCCGTCATCTGCGGCGTCCACGCCACCGACCCGCGCCGCCGCATGTGGCACTGGCTCTTGCAGGTGAAAGACATGGGCTTCTCCGGCGTGAACAATTTCCCCACGCACTGCATCGTCGATGGCCACTTCCGTCGCGTGCTCGAAGAAACCGGCATGAGCGTGAAGAAGGAATACGAGATGGTCGCCATCGCCTCGAAGATGGAGCTCTTCTCCACCGTCTATTGCGCCACGCCCGAAGACGCCCGCGCCATGGCCGAAGCCGGCGCGGATTGCATCATCGCGCACGTCGGCACCACCATCGGCGGCAGCATCGGCGTCACCGGCGCGACGTGCTCGATGGACGACGCCATCGCCCGCACGCAGTCCGTCATCGAAGGCGCGCTCGCCGTGCGAAAAGACATCTTCTTCCTCTGCCACGGCGGCCCCATCGCCGCGCCCGAAGACGCGCAGCAAGTCATCGATCGCACGAGTTGCGTCGGCTTCGTCGGCGCGAGCAGCCTCGAACGCCTCGGCGTCGAAGCCCCCCTCGTGGACCTCACGCAGCGCTTCAAAAAGATCAGCGTGAAGCGGAAGTAACTCGTCGCGGCTTCACACGAGCAGGACAAATCCAGCCTGCTCGAAATGATGGTCGAGACTCAGCGCCTCGCGCAGACCGCGCCGCTCCATCAACTCGAAGCTGGCGCAGTCGATCCAGTCCCACTCCTTGTCCGCAAACCGTTCACAACGCGCCCAAGCCTCGTCGAGCAGCCCGGTCATCGGCGCGACTTCCACCTTCGGCGAACGCCGCAAGGCCCCGACCGTCCGGAGCGCTGCAGATTTGTGAAGGCGTTTGGTCAGCAGCGAGAACGCTTCGATCAGCACCAGTTGGTGCGTCACGAACTTGCGATCAGCCTCGGCATAGATCGCACTCACCACAACGTGGTCCGTATCGTTGCGATCTGCCAGCGCGTAGATCGCGCCAGTATCCAGGAACGCAGGTGCGCTCACGCATCGTGCCCGTAAAGGATTTCCTCCGCCTTGCGACCAGTCGCATCCCGCGGCCCCGCAAACGCTCCGATCACCTCAGCAAACGGATCCGCCACTGAATCTCCTTCCGACGCCGGCAGCGTGATCTCCACCTTCGTCCCATCGGGCACATGCACGGGCAGCTTGATCGTGTCGTTCTCGACGATGGCGGTAATGCTCATGCCCGGAGGATGCACGCAGCGGCGCAAGGCGTCAACGCGAGGCGGGCGCGCACTCGCCGTGCGAAAAGACATCTTCTTCCTCTGCCACGGCGGCCCCATCGCCACGCCCGAGGACGCGCAGCAAGTCATCGATCGCACGAGCTGCGTCGGGTTCGTCGGCGCGAGCAGCCTCGAACGCCTCGGCGTCGAAGCCCCCCTCGTGGACCTCACGCAGCGCTTCAAAAAGATCAGCGTGAAGCGGAAGTAGGCTCCTGGAACTTCACGCGACATGCCCGTTGGCTTTCGCGCAAAACTTCTGCCACACTGCGCCCATGAATGAAGCCGAGTTGCTCAGCCGCATCACCAGCGATCCGCAAATCTTCGGCGGCAAGCCCATCATCCGCGGCCATCGCCTCGCGGTTGAGCACGTGCTCGGAATGCTCGGCGCCGGCGATTCACCCGAGACCATCCTCGCCGGCTACCCCTGGCTCACCGGCGAAGACCTCCGCGCCTGCCTCGTCTTTGCCCGCCGCAGCGTCGCCCAAGAGCGCATCGAACCCCTGCCCGCCAGCCTCGCGGCGTGAAGCTGCTGCTGGATAGCTGCGTCTGGGGCGGCGCCCTCGCTGAGTTGCGGGCGGCTGGCTTCGATGTCGTCTGGGCGGGCGTATGGGAACGCGATCCGGGCGACGAGGAAATCCTCCGCCGTGCGCTGGCCGAAGCCCGCGTGCTCGTCACGCTCGACAAAGATTTCGGCCATCTCGCCATCGCTCTCGATCAGCCGCACCCCGCCATCATTGCTGCGACGTAGTGTTTTCGGTTACCCCTCCTCTTGCCATCATTGCCATTCGTCAGGACGATGTAGCGACATGCTCTCGCTCGCAGCAAGTTACCCTTGTAGCCTTCGGCATAGCAGCGTCTCACACTCTCATCGAGAGATAAGACCTCACGGCGTGCGGCGGCACTCTCGGATGGCCAGACCACATAGATCTCATTCATAATGGGTAGATGTTTCCGGATCTATTTTGCGCGCATTTCCCCCTACACCGCCGCCAGCGTCCACCCCTGCCACTCGCTCCAGTTCCCGAAGTCCTCGCCCTTGTAGATATACTTGAGGCGCACCTTGATCATCACCGCCGTGCCGGTCGGGGGCAGCCAGTTGAGCGTGTAGTTCGGGCGCAGGTCCATGTCGGCGAAGAGGCCGGCGGCGCCGCGATCGAACTCCAGCTTCACGCCGTCGAAGACGCCCTTGGTCCAGACCACCTCCAGCTTCCCGCCGCCGGTCGCGCGCAGGTCGAACTCCGGCGCGGTCGTCGGGTCGGGCGTGATTTGCGCGGCGCCGACGATGCCGAGTTCCTGGGCGATGGCGTCGTCCGCGACGGGCCGGATTTCATCGCTGATGAAGGCGAAGACGCGATCGAGGCAGCCATAGGCCACCGCGGTCGGCGCACCGGCGGGCAGGGCGAACGCCAGCCACTCGATCGGGCCTTCGAGCGCCTCGTTGAAGAGCACGTCCTTCACCCGCGCATAGGCCGCGCCGGTGAAGGTCTCCACCCCGCCGCGGTATTCTTGCAGCGCGTAGAGGGCATTATCCACATCGAGCACGATGGCCGTGACAGCAGCCGGGGCGAGCCCGAGCGTGGTGGCGTGCAAGAGCAGCTTGGCGCGGAAATTCGTCAGCCAGATGATCTGGTCGCCGATGCGCATGGGGAAGTAATCCTGATGTTTCATGGGTTTTTTGCGGGTCTTGGGTTTTGGGTTGGGAGCAGTCTCGTCTTCATCGAAATGGTGGCCTTCATCGAAGCGGGCGCCGGAGTCGAAGCGCACCACCTAGGCGCCCCTCCTCTGTAAAGGCCGCTGGAGTTCGCCAAGGGGGACGGGAAATTCGCCGAGGTGAGCGACCTTTTTCCCGTGGTGAGAAGGGGAGAACCGAAAAGGGGGCGTGGTTTTTTGAAAAACCTGCGTGGAGATCGCCGTGGTGAACCCCTCACCTTGCCAAGGTGAACGCGGAGTTTTGGAAAGAGGGCGCTCACTTTTCAGAAGGGGGCTGGGGAAACCGGCAAAAATCGCGCTCCCCTTGGCGAACTTCCCGCCCCCTTTTGCAAGGTGAGCGCTCCCGACGGTGCGCCCGCGCCTTGGACTGCGGGAGCTTGCTCCCGCTTTGCGGAGGCGGCAGCTTGCTGCCGGGGGCTGGCTGGGCACCGGCAGAAACTCGCCGCCGCGGAGCAAGCTCCGCCGACCCAAAGCGCCAGCAGTCGAGCGGAGCGAGACAGCCTGCCGTAGGCAGCCCGAAGGGCCGCGCCGGAGGGCGCGGGCAACCTGGCGCACTCCAAGGCTCCGCTCCGCTGCCGTCGAAATCCCGAAACCCGCGCCTAAGACAAAAAGCTCTGCGCGATCAACACCGCTCCGACGCTCCGACGCTCCGACGCTCCGACGCTCCGAGTGCGACGGGCGACTTGCATTCCGATGTGCATTTTTGCGCGCATGATTCTGGGGCCGGGTCGCTGCGTAGGACCTTCCACTCATGGGGTAAAGGCAAAAGTCATTGAGGCTGAAAGATTTTCTCCGGCAGCGCGGAGTCGCCGCTGCGTGCGGGTGGACGAGTCCATCGCAGCGCTGCAAAAAGATCAGCGCGAAGCGGAAGTAGCGATGAACATCAGGGGACTCATGCGCCCCATCCTGCTCACACTCCTCGCGCTCACCGCCTTCGCCGAAGAACCCCGCCCCGTCGTCGGTGCCATCCGCTGGGACGGCTGGCACGGCGATGCCGACGGCGTCGGTCGCGCCGTCACCAAATCGCTCACGCCGCCCGCGTGGCGCTATCGCCTGCCCTTCTTCGCGAAAGTCCGTGACGACGGCTCCATCGATCTGCGCGGCGACACGCCCGAAGTGATGACCGCCGAGATCGCCGCCGCGAAAACTGCGCACCTCGATTACTGGGCCTTCCTCGCCTACGACGAGACCGACGCGATGACGCGCGGCCTCGATCTCTACCTCGCCAACCCGCACCGCGCCGACGTCCACTTCTGCATGATTAGCGAGACCGCCCGCTGGCATCGTGGCAACGTGCAAGCCCTCGCCGAGCGCTTCGCCAAGCTCATGGCCGAGCCCGGCTACCAACGCGTCGCCGGCGACCGCCCGCTCTTCTACTTCCTCCACCACCAGACCGAGGACCTCGAGAAAAACTGGGGCGGCCCCGCCGGCTTCCGCGAAGTCATCGAAGCACTGAAGACCGCCGCAGCAGCTCGCGGCCTACCCGCGCCCTATACCGCCGTGATGACCTACGACGTGAACGGCGCCCACGCGCTCCGCGAAGCCGCCGGTCTCGACGCCATCAGCGCCTATGCCTTCCAACTCGGTGACGCCCGCGCGCGCTACAGCAAGCTCACCGGCGACCTCGAGAGCTTTTGGGAAATCCAGCATGCCTCTGGCAGCCCCGTCATCCCGCTCACCATGGCCGGCTGGGATCGCCGCCCGCGCGTGCAGAATCCCGTGCCGTGGGAAAACTTCGGCGGCACCATGGACCGCTACTACGAGCAAGCCACACCCGAGCAAGTCGCCGCGCACATCGCCACCGCCGTCGCATGGGTCCGCGAGCACCGCGACGCCTGCCCCGCCCAAGCCGTGATCACCTATGCGTGGAATGAATTCGACGAAGGCGGCTGGCTCTGCCCGACCCTCGTCGAAGGCGATGCCCGCGCGCAGGCGCTCGGCCGCATCTTGCGCTAGGGCGTGTTTGTAAATTCATCCGCAGGACGGGTAGGGACCGCTGTCCCCAGCGGTCCGGAGTGAGCGCGACGCAGGCGCATTCACTCCACGCGGACGGCTGAGGACAGCCGTCCCTACCTGTTCGCTCAATTTACAAACACGCCCTAGCGCTTCATCCACTCGACGGCGCCACGCGCCGCGCGCGTGCCGGTGGCGAAGCAGCCCGCGATGAGATAGCCGCCGGTCGGCGCTTCCCAGTCGATCATCTCACCCGCCACGAAGACGCCGGGCAGTGCGCGCAGCATCAGCGAATCGTCGAGCGCGCTCCAGCGCACGCCGCCCGCAGTGGAGATCGCCTCGGCGAGCGGGCGCGGACCGGTGAGGCGCAGGCGGCAGTGCTTCACCGCGGCGGCGAGGTCGGCGGGCGGGGCGAGAAGCGGCGCGGTGCTGCGCAGGATGGAGGTCGCGGCTTCGTCGAGACGCCAGCAGCGCGCGGCTTCGAGGAGAGTCACGCGCTCGGCGGGCGGCAGCTTCGCGGCGAGCTGCGCTGCGTTGAACGCGGGCTTGAAATCGATCTCGATCATCGGCTCCGCCATCGCACGCAAGACGGGACCGAGCGCGTAGAGCGCGCCGCCTTCCAGGCCGTAACGCGTCACGAGCAGTTCGCCCCCAGCCTCGATCCCACCGGCGCGGGCGACGATGTTCTTGAGCGGCTGCCCTTCCGCGACGGCGAGCACGTCGGGCGGCCACGCGAGTTCCCATCCGCAGTTCGCCGGCACGAGCGGTGCGACCTCCACACCCATCGTCGCGAGGATCGAAGTCCACGCGCCATCCGAGCCCGTCTCCGGCCACGATGCGCCGCCGAGCGCGAGGATCACCGCGTCGGCCTCGACGGTGCGCGGTCCATCCGGCGTGGCGAAGTGCAGGGTGGAAGCGGCGCCCTCGCCGCTTCGTGCGCGCTGAAGCGGCGAGGCGCCGCTTCCACCAGGAACCCAGCGATGATGCACAGCGAATTGCACACCGAGCCCGCGCAACCGCTGCACCCACCGCCGCAGCAACGGCGCGGCTTTCAGCTCGCGCGGATACACACGCCCGCTCGACGCCACGAAGGTCTCCACTCCGAGCCCCGCCGCCCACGCGCGCAACGCCTCCGCATCGCACTCCGCGAGCAATTCCTCCCACGGACCGCCCGAATAGCGCGCGGTGAATCGCTCCAGCGGCTCCGCGTTCGTAAGGTTCAGTCCGCCTTTGCCCGCGACGAGAAGTTTCCGCCCGACCGACGCCTTCGCCTCGAAGACCGTCACCGACACGCCGGCACTCGCGGCGATCTCCGCCGCGCGTAAGCCAGCCGGTCCGCCGCCGATGATCGCGAGTTGCATGGACGCAGCGAAACAAATGCGGAGCATGGGCGACAATGACGTTTTCCGCGCGAGGCACGATGGGCTATCGGTGCGCGCATGGCGCTCAAAGCCACCATCTATAAAGCAGACCTCCAGCTCTCCGACATCGACCGAGGGGTGTATGGCGACTTCCCCATCACGATCGCGCGACACCCGTCCGAGACGGACGAGCGCCTGCTCATCCGCCTCCTCGCCTTTGCGCTGAGCGTCCCCGCCGACACCGATCACGGGCCGCTGGAATTTGCGAAGGATCTCTGGGAGGCGGACGAGCCTGGGCTGTGGCAGAAGGACTTCACCGGCCGGATCGTCCACTGGATCGAAGTCGGCCAACCCGACGAAAAGCGGCTGCTGCGCGTCTCCTCGCGTGTGGATCGCGTGAGCGTCTTCAGCTACAGCGCGAGCACGCCCACGTGGTGGCGCGGCATCGAAACGAAGCTGACCCGCGCGCGCAATCTGACCGTGTGGCAAATCCCCGCGGACCAAAGCGCGGCGCTCGCGGCGCTGGCACAGCGCTCGATGCAGCTCAACGTGACCGTGCAGGACGGCGCGATCTGGATGAGCGCCGGCGAGCGCTCCATCGAGGTCGCGCCCGTGCGGCTCTGCGGCGGTAGCGCGGGCTAGTCGCGCTTACTTCGCCGCGGCGGCGTCCTTCTTTTCAGCAGGCTTCTCCGGCGGAGTCGCGGGCTTCGGCTCCGGCGGTTTCGGCGCGGCGGGAGGCGCAGGCGCAGGCGCGGGCTTCTTTTCCTCGGCTTTTTTCTCCTCGGGCTTCGCGGCGGGTGCAGCGGGTTTCGGCGCGGGAGTCGGCGTGGCTTTCTTTTCCTCCGGCTTCGGCGCCGGGGCAGGCGGCGGCAAGGCGGGCGCACGCTCGATCTTCACGCCGGCCACGGCCTGCTGGAGCGCTTTCACTCCCGCGTCGGTCACTTTCGTCTCGGCGAGATAGACGCGCTTGAGCTGCTTGAGCGCGTGCAAGTGCGTGAGCCCGGCGTCGGTGATCGCGGTGCCGAAGAGATTCAGCGACTCGAGCCCGGTGAGGCTCTTGAGTTGCGCGAGCGCGGCGTCCGGCACGGTGGAGCGAGAGAGGTTCAGCTTCTCCAGGTTTTTCAATCCGGCGAGATTCGCGAGGTCCGCCTCGCCGACCGGCACACCCGCGAGGTTCAACTCGACCACGAGCGAACACGGCTTGAGCAGCGCGAAGAGCGCCGCGTCCGGCTTCTCAGCGCCGCGGAAGTTCACGTAGCGCCAGTTGATCCCCGCCGCGAGCGGGTCGGCGGAAACGCCGCGCTTGGTGAGTTCGGCATACGCTTTCTCCTCCTCCGCGGACGGCTTCGGCCCAGGCCCGGCGATCTTCGGCGCGGGCGCGGGAGTCGCGGGTTTCGGTGCGGGCGTCGCTGCTTTCGGAGCCGGTGTCGCGGGCTTCGGAGCGGCAGCGACGGGCGCGGGCGCGGGAGTGGCAGGCGGGAGCTTCCAGCCGGTGTCCACTTTCAAACCCGCCACCGTTTTCTCGAAAGTCTTCGCCGCGGCCTCGGTGACTTTCGATTCGAAGACATAGAGCCGCTTCAAGTTCTTCAGCCCACCGAGTTGCGCGAGCCCGGCGTCGGTCACCTTCGTTTGGAAAAGATTCAGCGACTCGAGTTGCGCGAGGTCCTTGAGATGCGGGAGGCCCGCGTCGCTCACCGCAGTGCGCGCGAGGCTGAGGCGGCGCAGGTTTTTCAAGCCGGCGATGTTTGCGAGATCGGCGTCGGTCAGCGTGACGCCAGCGAGATCGAGTTCGACGACGAGCGAGCACGGCTTGAGCAGCGCGAAGAGCGCCGCGTCCGGCTTCTCGACGCCGCGGAAGTTCACGTATCGCCAGTTCGCACCGATCGCGACGGGCTGCGCCGAGGCACCGCGCTTCGTGAGATCGGCATACGCTTTCTCCTCCTCCGGCGTGGGCTTCGGTCCAGGGTCGGCTTTTTCCTCGGCGGCGAAGGAATGAACCGCGAGCGCGACGGCGAGCACGACGAACGGAAGGAACATGCGGAGCGATTTCATGACGAAGGTGAGGAGGTGAAGGTGGAGGACTACCCGCACAATCGGCTGCGGGCGCACATGCTTAGACCCCTCGCGTGGCGGGACGCGAGGGAGAATCTCGATGCACCGCGCATGGCTGGACACAACCGCGCACGCTGCTTTAGGAAGCGGTTCCCAAATTCTCCATGAGCAACGAGCCCGCCGCGACACCCACGCCCTCCGACTTCATCCGCGACATCGTCGCGCAGCATGTCGCGGATGGAAAATACGCGGGCATCGTCACGCGCTTCCCGCCCGAGCCGAATGGCTACCTGCACATCGGCCACGCGAAATCGATCTGCCTGAACTTCGGCATCGCACGGGAGTTCGGCGGCGTGTGCCACCTGCGCATGGACGACACGAATCCGACCAAGGAGGAGGTGGAATACGTGGACTCGATCACCGACGACGTGCGCTGGCTCATCAGCGGCTGGGCAGATCACGTGCTCCGCTACAAGCGGGTCGGCGACACGACTGCGCAGCGCGTCGAACCGGGTGAAGGCACGGAGCCTTTCTACGCCAGCGACTACTTCCAGCAGCTCCACGACTACGCCGTCGCGCTCATCAAAGCCGGCAAGGCCTACGTCTGCGATCTCACGCCCGCGCAGACCGACGAATACCGCGGCTCACCCGACAAGCCGGGCCGCCCGTCGCCCTTCCGCGAGCGCAGCATCGAGGAGAATATCGCCCTCTTCGCGCGGATGAAGGCCGGCGAATTCCCCGATGGCGCGCGCACGCTGCGGGCAAGGATCGACATGACTTCGCCGAACGTGTGGCTGCGCGATCCCCTGCTCTACCGCATCCGCCACGCCGCGCATCATCACGCCGGCGACGCGTGGTGCATCTACCCGCTCTACGATTACGCGCATTGCCTGAGCGACTCGATCGAAGGCATCTCGCACTCGGTCTGCACGCTGGAGTTCGACGTGCATCGCGCGCTCTACGACTGGATCCTGGAAAACCTCCCGGTGCCGCAGCCGCGACCTCATCAATACGAGTTCGCGCGCCTGAACCTCACCTACACGGTGATGAGCAAGCGCAAGCTCATGCAGCTCGTGAAGGAAGGCCTCGTGAGCGGCTGGGACGATCCGCGCATGTTCACGATCCGCGGTCTGCGCCGTCGCGGCGTGACGCCGGAAGCGCTGCGCGCCTTCGCGATCGGCGTGGGTGTGACGAAGTTCAACTCACTCACCGAAGTGGCTGTGCTCGAACACGCCATCCGCGAAGACTTGAACCAGCGCGCGCTGCGCCGGCTCGGCGTGCTGCGACCGCTGAAGGTCGTCATCACCAATCTCCCCGCGCCCGTCACCTGCCAGGCCACGAACAACCCGTCCGACGAAACCGCCGGCACGCGCGACGTGGCCTTCACGCGCGAACTGTGGATCGAGCGCGAGGACTTCATGGAAGACGCGCCGCCGAAGTTCTTCCGCCTCAAACCCGGCGGCGAAGTGCGGCTCAAATACGCCTTCATCATCAAGTGCGACGAGGTCGTGAAAGACGCCGCCGGCGAAGTCGTCGAGCTGCGCTGCACCGCCGATCTCGACTCGAAATCCGGTGGGCCGAACGCGGGCCGGAAAGTGAAAGGCACGATCCATTGGGTCAGCGCCGAGCACGCGATCGATGCCGAGGTGCGGCTCTACGACCGGCTCTTCACCGAGGCCGATCCCGAGGAGGACGGACGCGATTTCAAAACGGTGATCAACCCGCACTCGCTCGAAGTCGTGACCGCCAAAGTCGAGCCCTCGCTCGCCGACGCGAAGCCCGCAGAGCGCTACCAGTTCGAGCGCCTCGCCTACTTCGCGCTCGACAAGGATTCGCAGCCCGGCCGCCTCGTCTTCAACCGCACGATCACGCTCAAGGACGCGTGGGCGAAGGAAGCGAAGAAGGTCTAGCTGCGTTCCGTCCGCTCCAGCATCGCAGCAGCGGCGGACTTGAGTTCGCGCCAGCGATCCCACTCGTAGTCCGGCGCCCACACGATGTGGCGCAACAGCGAGCGCCACTCGATGAAGGCGCGCTCAAAGTCGCCGAGGCGCAGATTTTCCGTCAGCAGTTTTGCCCGCGCCATGCCCAGCTCGATGTGCGCTCGCATCGCCTCGCTCGCGCCGGCGCCGTAGTCGAGCGGCACGCCGAGCGTAAGGTAGCCGGGCAGTTCGGCGCGGTCGCTCACCTGCTGGCAGGCGAATCCAAGCTTGCCGCCATACGGCGAATCCTCGCCGGCGAAGCGCGGACCGGCGCGCAAGTTCGCGAGGTCGAAGACGAGATCGGCGATTGCGTATTTCGCGTCTTCCAGCGCAGCCGCGACGGCGAGTCCTTCGGCGTGATTGAAGAAGCTGAAGATGATCCCGCGTCGCGTCGGCCGCCCGTCCGGCTCGACCAGCCCGAGCTTCCGCCACTCGCGCGCGGGCGACGGGACGATCTCCACGGTGCTACACCACTCGCGCTCGGCGCAGCCGCGGCACGGCAGCGGGATCTCCCGGCGCTCAGGCGGGGCGATCAGCGGGGCGCCGTGCTCGTCGATCCACACTTCGACGGGCGCGTCGTCGTAGCTGATGCGCGCGACGAGTTGCCCGCCGCGCGGCTCCATCGTGAAGAGCCGCCCGCCGGACCACTCCTCCAACCGCGGCGCGATCTCCCGTTCGAACGTCATCCAGTCCACGCGGGACTGTGCGAGCTTCGTCTTGAGCCACGGCGCGAGCTGCAATCCGTCGCCACCACGGCTCGTGCCGAGCACGAGTTCGCGCCCGTAGCGTCTGCGGTGTTCGGCAGGCAGCTTGCAAAGCACGCCAACGCTCACCTTTTCGAGCGTCTGCGCTTTCGATAAAGCTGGGAACCACCGCTCGCTGTGACGCACGAGCGCGTGCCCGAGCGAAGACGTCACCGACTTCTCCGGCCGCGGCTGCCAGGCGTTTCGCGAGTTCAGCATCTCGGTGATGCCTCGCCGGAAAAAGCGCGCGCGCTCCATGTCCACGCCGAAGCCGCATGGCATCGGCCCGGTCTCGCGCGAATGCTCGACGCCGAGCGGGATGGTGCGCGGGGTGAAAAGGCGGCGGTTCAATTCATCGGCGGCGGCGAACGGCTCCGCGGCGGAACGCATCACGGCGAGCAGCGTCGGCCAGTCGATCGGCTCGGCGCGCCGGAGCGGCTGCGCGCGCGCATCGAGCAGGCGCGGCGGCTGCGGCGTGATGAGCGCGTAGCCGATCTCGTCGAGCCCGCGGCGCCCGGCGCGGCCATACATTTGCAGCAGCTCGTCCGGGCGGACCGCGCGCTCGAGATTGCCGGCGAAGTAGCTCGTGCCGGACACGACGACGGAGCGCATCGAGAAGTTGATCCCCGCGGCGAGCCCCATCGTGGCGACCACGACTCGCAGCTTGCCGGCTTTTGCGAGCGGCTCGATCAGCGTCGCCCGCTGCGCGTAGCTGAGGCCGCTGTGGTGATAAGCCACCCGCTGCCGCAGGAGCTTGGTGAGTTCCGGTCCGGCCAGTTGCTGCTCGGTCGGCGTGAGCGAGATCGCTCCGTCGCTCGGCAGCGCGGCGGCGAGCTGCGTGGCGAGTTGTTCGGCGGCCCGGCGGCGCGGGGCGAAAAGCAGGATCGGGCCGAGGTCGGCAGCGAGCGCGTTTGTGATCATGCGCGGCCACCAGCCGCGCACTCTCGATCCGGCGCGGTCCGGCAGCGTTTCCAAATCGACCTCCTCCAGCGGCACGGGCCGTTCGCGGTGCTGGACGAGTTCGGCTTCGCGGCCGAGCCGCTTGAGCCATGCGACGACGTCCTGCGGATTCGCCACGCTGCCGCTGAGCAGGAGGAGTTGCGTGGACGGCGGCGCGAGGGCGAGGGCGAGTTCGTAGCTTACGCCACGCGTCGCATCGCCGATGAGCTGGTATTCATCGATAACGAGCAACGCCGGGCCTTCGCGCCGCAGGAACTTCGCCTTCTGCGTCTCCAGCGTCGCGACGACGACGTTCGCATCGAGATTCTCTGCCACGTCGCCGGTGCAGATGCCGACTTCCCATCCCTTCGCGCGCCACTCGGCGAGCTTGTCGTTCGCGAGCGCGCGCGTCGGCACCGTGTAGATCGTCTGGCCGCGCAACGAGCCTTGGATCAGCTCGAAGACGAACGTCTTCCCCGCCCCAGTCGGCGCATCGACGACCACATCGCGCCGCTCGCGCAGGGCGCGCACAGCAGTCTGCTGCCAGAAATCCGGCAGCATGAGGCGCGACAAACCCGCGGTGGCACTGGAGTTTTGGAAGAACGGGTTGATACGCTCACCTTCTCGCAACGCCCGCTTTCCTGCCAATCCCAACCTGCCGCTGTGCCACCCGAAGAAACGCCACCGCCCGAAGAGCTCGCCGAGGTCGGCCGCTACGCGAAGTTCTCGCAAGCGCAGGAGCGCGGGCTCGTCGCGGCGGCGCTGGAGGTGGCGTATTGGGTGATCCGCGAGGGGCGCGACTTCGTGCTCTACGTCGAGCCGGCGGAACAGGAGCGCGTGGCCGAGGATCTGGCGAAATTCGAGGCGGAGTTTGTCCAGCGGCGCTCGGAGCAAAGCGTGCCGGACCTCGTGCTGCCGAAGCTCGACACGCTCCCGCTCTTCATCGCCGCGTGGGTGATGGCGATGTTCTGGGCGGCGCAAAACTTCGCGCCAGAGTCGTGGATCGACCGCGGCGATGCGGGCAATCGCGAGATCTTCGCCGGCGAATGGTGGCGCACGATCACCGCGCTGACGCTGCACGGCGATCTGCCGCACTTCGTCGCGAACCTCTGCTTCGGTCTGCTGTTCACCGGCTTCCTGGTGCCGCGCTTCGGCGGGGGCGTGGCGTGGCTCGGCTTCGTGGTCTCCGGGGCGCTGGGCAATACGATGAACGCGTGGTTTTACCGCAGCGAACTGCACAACACGATCGGCGCATCGACTGCGGTCTTCGGCGGGCTCGGGATGCTCGTCGCGTGGGAGTTGCGCGCGCGCTGGCGCTCACCCGCGAAACGCGGCTGGTGGAGCCTCGTCGTGCCGCTCGGCGGCGGGCTGGCGCTGCTCGCGTTTCTCGGTGTCGGCGATGAGAATGAGCACCGGATCGATTACATGGCGCACTTTTGGGGATTCGCCGCCGGGCTGCTGCTCAGCCCGGTTGCGAGCTGGGTGCGTCCATCGCCAGCGGTGCAGCGGATCTGCGGTCTGCTGGCGATCGCGCTGCCGCTCGTCGCGTGGCGGCTGGCACTGCGTGGCTGAGCGCGCCTATTGCCCGACCGCCGCGAACGCCCGCTTCAACGCAGCACCGAGCGTCTGCATCGTGTAGGGCTTGATCAGCAGTTCGCTGAATCCGAGCGCGTGAGCGCGTTCATCGCCGAGATTCGCGCTGAATCCGGTGGTGAGCAGCACGGGCAGACCGGGCCGCATCTGGTGCAGCCGGCGCACGACGTCGAGACCGCTGAGCTGCGGCATCGTGAGATCGGTGACGACCGCATCGAACGGCTCCGCGGCGAACCGATCGAGCGCGGCGACCGGATCGGTCTCCGCGACCGGTTCGTAGCCGAGCCGGGAGAGAAAGCGCGCACCGAGCGAGGCGAGGATTTGCTCGTCGTCGATGAACAGGACGCGCTGCCCTCGGCCATCGACGCGGGGTTCCTCGATCGGGTCCGCGGATGGCACCTCGAGATCGATCGCGGGGAAGTAGAGGTGAAACGTCGTGCCCTGGCCGACTTCGCTGTAGACGCTGACAGCGCCGTCGCTCGCCTTGACGATCCCATGCACCATCGCGAGGCCGAGCCCAGTGCCGCGACCGGTTTCCTTCGTGGTGAAGAAGGGTTCAAAAATCCGCTCCAACGTGTGGCTGTCCATTCCGCAACCATTGTCGGTGAAGGTGAGGCGGACATAGCGACCGGGACGCAGGTCGGGATGCGTGCGGGCAAAATCTTCGTCCACTCGGAATGCGCGAATCCCGACCTGAATGCGCCCCGCGTGTTCACCGATGGCATGCCAGGCGTTGGTCACGAGATTGGTGACGATTTGATGGATTTGAGTGGGATCGGCAAGGATCGCTGGCGTGCCCGATTCGAAGTCGGAGATGATCTCGACGGTCGTGGGGATCGTGGCGCGAAGTAGCCGTAGCACTTCATCCAGGCAGCGCTGTAGCGACACCGGCTGGCGGGCCTGCTCCTGCTGGCTGCTGAAGGCGAGAATCTGGCGGACGAGATCACGGGCTCGCTCCGCCGCAGCCATCACGTCATCGATGTGGCTCCGCACAGCCGCGGGGTCGCCCGAGTCGTGGCGCGCGAGTTCGGCGAACCCGACGATCCCTGCGAGCACATTGTTGAAGTCGTGAGCGATGCCGCCGGCGAGCGTGCCGATGGCTTCCATCTTCTGCGCCCGGCGGAGCTGGCGCTCGAGCTTCGCGCGGTCAGCTTCCGCCTTCTCGCGCTGCTCGATGTCGGCTTCGAGCGCTCGGTTCGCCTGCTCGAGGTCGAGCATCTTCTTCTCGAGCTTCGAGACCAGCCGCGCGTTGTATTCCTTGAGATAGACGGCTTCGTCTTCACCCGGCTCCGAGGTCGGAATGCGAACTGAACGATCCGCGGCGAATACCTCATCGATCGCCTGGATGAAGATTTCGGGCTCGATCGGTTTCACGAGGAAGCGATCCGCGCCGAGGCTCAGCGCAAACGACGCATCGCGCGGATCGGTGTAGGTCGCCGTGTAGAAAATGAACGGAACGCGGCGAAGGCGCTGGTCCTTCTTCACCTCACGGCAGAGTTGGAAGCCATCCATCCGCGGCATGAGGATGTCGGAGATGATGACATCGTAGTTCCCCCGCTCCGCCAGCCGCAGCGCGTCCACACCGTTGCTCGCCGAGTCCACTTCGTGGCCGTGGCCACGGAGCAGCGCTTCGAGCATGTAGAGGTTTTCCGCTTTGTCGTCGACGCTCAGGATTTTCATGGCTGCGCAGTTTTTGAGGGGAGGAAGTGTTCGATTTGAGTGACGAACGTGTCGGTGACGATGGGTTTTTCGATGTAGCCGGAGAAGCCGATGGCGAGCGCGCGCTCACGGTCGCCAGGCAGCGCGTAGCTGGTCACGGCGACGATCGGAAGCTGATCGAGGCCGGGCGTGGACTTGATCAGCCGCGCGGCCTCGTAGCCATCCATCTCGGGCATCTGGATGTCCATGAGCACGAGATCGGGCCGCTCGCTCGAGGCGAGCGCGACGCCGGTGCGCCCATCGTGCGCGTGGAGCACGGTATGGCCCGCGCCTTCGAGGAGGAACGTCGCGAGATAGCGGTTCTGCTCGTTGTCTTCGACGAGGAGAATGCGTGCGTTCATGGCGGGGAATGCGGTGGCTGCAGCGGCAGGGTGAAATGGAAGCACGAGCCGGCGCCGGGTTCACTCCGCACGCCGATCGAGCCACCCAGCAGAGTTGTCAGCTTTTTGCAGAGATACAAGCCAAGCCCCGTGCCCTCGAAGACGCGCCGGGCCGAGCCGTCCACCTGGCGAAACGCCTGAAACAGCCCATCCATCTGCTCCGGTCGGATGCCGATGCCCGTATCGGTCACGGTGAAACGCACCTCGCCAGCGTCAGCCTGCACGGCGATCTCCACACGCCCACGCTCGGTGAACTTCACCGCGTTGTTCGCGAGGTTGAGCAGGATTTGAAATGTCTTCTTTCGATCGCTGTCCATTTCGAGTTCGGCGTCCCCGAGCTTGGTCTCAAATCGCAGCCCTTTTTGCGCCACAGTGGGAGCGAGACTTTGTGAAACTTCCGCGACGACCTCGGCCGCCCGGAACCGCTCGACATGCACCTCCATTTTCCCCGACTCGATCCGCGAGAGATCGAGCAGGTCGTTGATGAGGCTGAGCAGATGCCGCGCGGAGAACTGCACCATGCCGAGCTGCTTCTGTTGCTCCTCATTGAGCGGCCCGGCGAGCCCCTGCCGGAGGATGCCGGTGAAGCCGATGATCGAGTTCAGCGGCGTGCGCAGTTCGTGGCTCATCGTCGCGAGGAACTCGCTCTTGAGCCGGTCGAGTTCCTGGAGTTGCGTGTTCGCCTCGGACAGCTCCCGCGTCCGGTCGGCCACCTTTCGCTCGAGCGAATCGTGCGCCTCACGCAGCGCGCGCTCGGCCTGGCGCCGCTGCGACACTTCGAGGCTGAGCGCGATGAGATCCGCCATCGAGCCCGCGAAGTTCTGCTCATCGAGCGTCCACTCGCGCGCCGAGCCGGTGTGCTCGTGGCAGACCACGCCGATGATCCCGCTCTCGTTCCGGATCGGCGCATCGAGCATCGACGTGATGCCCAGCGGCTTGAGGTAGCCCTCGGCGAAATCGCGCGTCCGCGGATCGTTGCGGGCATAGTGCGCCGGGAGCACGCGTCCGTCGGCGAGCGCCTCGAAGTAGTGCGGGCAATCTACGCTGCGCAATTCCAGCCCGCTCGAGTGCGTCGCGGTCGGGTGCTCGTAGAGGTCCGCGCAGCGCAGCGAGCGACGCTCGTCTTCGTAAAACCACACACTCGCCCGGCTCACACCCAGCGTCCTCGCCGCCACCTCCGTGATCGTGCGATAAGCCAGCGCGAGATCGGCGCCGCGCAACGCCGGGTTGCGGGCCTGCTGGCCGAGCGTGGTGTTCTGCCGTTCGAGCCGGTGCGAAGTCGCAAGCAGCGCCTGCTCGGCGATCTTGCGCGCGCTGATATCGATGCCCACGCCAAGCATCGCCTGGCCGCCGTTTGCGTCGATGCGCAGCCCCGCGAGGTAGAAAGCCGACAACCGCCCGCTGCGATGCCGCACGTGGACCTCCGCATCCATCTTTCCCTCGGCAAAGCAGCGCATCATTCGTGCCTGAAAAGCATCGCGCTCGGCCGGCGGAAAAATCTCGCCAAGTTCCAGCGACGCGAGCTCCTCCGCCTCACAACCGGTCACGAGTTCGAAGTTGCGGTTCCATCTCAGCAGGCGCTGGTGCGCGTCGCAGAGAAAGAAGATCCCCGGAAGGCTCTTGATCACCGATTCGGTGAACTCCTTCTCGTGTCGCAGCCGCGCCTCGGCGTGCCGGCGCTCCGTGATGTCGCGCGAGACCACGAGCACACGAATCGGTCGCCCATCCACATCGCGGACGAGCGTGCCCATCGACTCGGCGACGATCTCGCCGCCATCCGGCCTCTCCATGCGAAACTCTGCGCGCTGGGGCTCACCGGTTTCCACCACAGCGCGAAAGATCCCGCGCACCCGCTCGCGGTCCGATGGCACTACCGCCGCAAAGCCATCGACGCTTCCCGGCACGATTGGCTGCAACACCCCTTCGCTGGCGCGTGATTGGAAAACCCTCCGCCCATCGAGTTCGTGGACGGTAATGATGTCGCTCACGTTCTCCGTGATCTGCCGGAAGAGCTCCTGCGATGCGCGGAGCGCCGACTCCGAGAGGGCGTGCTCCGTCACATCGTGCAACGCCAGCACCGCACCGATGCACTCTCCCGCTTCGTCGCGGATCGGCGTGCCCGTGCTGTCGATGATTCGTTCCGTGCCGTCGAGGGAACGCAACGCCGTGTTCCTCGGAAGCTGCACCGTCGCCTTCGCCCCGAGCACGCGGCTGAAGGAGTTCGTCAGGAAATCACCGCTCTCACGATCGACCAGCAGCAGCACTTCATTCAGTCGCCGCCCGCGCGCCTCCGCCTCCGGCCAGCCGGTGAACTTCTCCGCCACGCGGTTCATCGCGGACACGCGCCCCTCCGAATCGGTCGCGATCACCGCGTCGCCGATGCTCCGCAGCGTGGCGGCCAGATTCGTCTCTCCCTCCACGATGCGCGCCCAGTCGGACTGGAGCCGGCGCAGACTCCAGACGAGCAGGCCGACGAGCGGCACCACCAGCGCCGCGCTCACGAGGGCGAGGCGCAAGAGCGTCCGGTGCGTCGTCGCCAGCACGTCGGATCGATCCATCCTCACGAGCACGCCCCAGCCCAAGCCGCGAAAGGCTCCGCGTCCACGCGTCGGCGCGTAGCCGGTGACGACCTCGCGGTTGCGCTTCACGTGCGATTCGTCCACCCATCCGCGCTCGCCCTTCCCCACCGCGATCGCCGAGCGCAGCCCTTTGCCGACGAGATTCACCGCCGCATCGCCGCTCCCTCGCGAATCGTGCAGCACCCGGCCATCGCGCGAGAGCAGTTGCCATTCGATGTGTGCATTCGCGACGGTCTGCTCATGGAACACTCGCAGCGTGTTTTCGATCAGGCTGTCCATCCCCGGCAACCCGCTTTCCACGACCACCCCACCGACGAATTCGTCTGCATCTGTGCGGATCGCGCTGGCAAACCGCGCCACTTTCACCGCTCCACCACCCTCGGAAAACTCCCCCTCGCTCATGAAAATCTCCCGCGAATCCCGGACCGCACTGAACCAGCTTTCGCTACCCTGCTCACTGCCGACGCTGCCCGTGTCGGTCGAAGCGATCACGCGCCCCTTTGCATCGGTGACCGACAGCGAGACGTAAGCCGGATACGCCGCGAGCACCCGCTCGAGATGGACGGCGAGCGCCGCTGGATCCGCGCGGCTCAGCAGCGAGACGTGCGCGAGCACCTTCACATCGCCGAAACGCTCCGCGAGGAAGATGTCGAGTTTGTCCGCGATGTCCGCCGCCGCCAGCGCGAGACTCTCGCCAGTCGTGGCCACGAGCCGGTTCTGGACGATCGAGATTGCGATCGACCCCACGCCCAGGATCGCCAGCACCAACGCGAGCACGAGCGCTGGCAGACGCCGGTAGCGCGCTGGGGGTGCTGGTTCGCTTTTCATCGCAGGACCGATGATCTATACACCCCTTGACCACGGCAAGCCGCGAGCTTGGACACATCGGCGAATTGACGACCTCTGAACGGCAGGAGTAAGCCACTGCGCCAGCTCTTCACCATGATCCGCCAACTCCTCCCACTGCTCCTCGTCGCCGCCAGCGCCGCCCCGCTCGCTCTCGCCGCCGATCTCTACGAGCACGACAACCTCGTCGCGTGGTGCATCGTGCCCTTCGACGCGAAGAAGCGCGGACCCGAGGAGCGCGCAGCGATGCTGGAAAAATTGGGCATCAAGCGCTTCGCCTACGATTACCGCGCCGAGCACGTGCCGACTTGGGATGCGGAACTCGACGCGCTCAAGCGGCACGGTGTCGAGCTGACCGCGTGGTGGTTTCCAACGACCCTGAATGACGACGCAAAGCGGACGCTCGAACTTTTCAAGCGGCACAACGTGAAGCCGCAGCTTTGGGTGAACGGCAGCGGCGCGCCAACGAAGGACGCCGCGGAACAACAGGCGCGCGTCGAAACCGAAGCGAAGCGCGTGCGCGCGATCGCCGAGGCCGCCGCTCCGCTCGGGTGCAAGGTCGCGCTCTACAACCACGGCAACTGGTGGGGCGAGCCGGAGAACCAAATCGAGATCATCGAGCGGCTGCGACGCGACGGGATCACGAACGTCGGGATCGTCTATAATCTCCACCACGGGCACGAGCACCTCGACCGCTTCCCGGAGCTGCTCGCGAAGATGAAGCCGCACCTGCTCGCGCTGAATCTCAACGGCATGACGCGCGGCGGCGAAAAGATCATGCCGCTCGCGCAGGGCGAACTCGACCTGCAGTTGCTGAAGATGATCCGCGACAGCGGCTGGCATGGGCCGGTGGGCATCCTCAACCACACCGACGAAGACGCCGAGGCGCGACTGCTCGACAATCGCGACGGCCTCGACTGGCTCGTCGCGACCCTCGACGGGAAGTCCGCAGGCGCAAAACCGGTGCCGCGTTCGTGGCGCAGGACGACTCCACCGCCGCCGAGCGCATCGCCCAGCGAAGCATCGCTTTCACCGGCCTTCGGCAAGGCGCTCGCCGGTGAGATGCTCGTCGAGAGCAAAGCGGCAGTTCACGCATTCCCGATCACGATCGAGTGCCGCGCAAAGCTGAACAGCGCCCGCGGCTTTAACATCCTCGTCGCCAGCGGCGCGAAGAAATCCGCGGAGCACTGGGAACTCTATTCCTACTCCGGCAGCGGCGTGTTCAGCGTCTTCCAGCCGGGCCGCGGCGGCAATGTGTCGAGCGATACGAACATCTGCGACGGCCAGTGGCATGCGCTCGCAGCCGTGCTCGAGGCCGCGCGCGTGCGCCTTTACGTGGACGGGAAACTCGTAAAGGACGCGCCGTGCAAACCGCTCAACGGCCAACCACTCGCCGGCGGGATCGCCTTCGGACGGCTCGTCGAGGGCGGGATCGGCTGCGACGGATTGATCGACGACGCGCGCATTTCGAAAGGCGTGCGCGAGATTTCACCGCCATCCGCCACACCGCTCCAACAAGACGCGCAGACGCTTGGGCTGTGGAGCTTCGACGATCTCACCGCGCAGGTCGCGAAATCCGCGGCGCCCGCGGATGTGCCCGAGTCCCTCGTCATTCCCGCGGCGAAGCCCGAGGATCTCACCCGTGCAAACGGTTGGCCGAAGTCCGACGACTTCCGCCGCTGGGACCGCTCGCTCGGCGGGCCGACGTCGAATCGCTTTTCCGCGCTCACGCAGATCGACAAGACGAACGTCGCCAAGCTCGAAGTCGCGTGGACCTATCACTCGGGCGACGCCAAGGGGAACATCCAGTGCAACCCGATCATCGTCGATGGTGTGATGTTTGCACCCACGCCCGGCGGCTATCTCGTCGCGCTCGACGCAGCGACCGGCAAGGAGCGCTGGCGCTACCTCCCGCAGCCGAAAGGCAAGCGACTCGAAGACGCCGTCGCGCGGCGCGGCTTGCTCTACTGGGCCGGCGATACGCAGAACAAGGCGCGCGTGATCTTCGGCGTGGGCAATTGGATTTGCGCGCTCGACCCAAAGACGGGGAAGCCGATTGCATCGTTCGGGACGAACGGCCGCACCGAATTGTCCACGGGCGCGACGGCGGTGGGCGCCGTTTATCGGCACGTGCTCGTCGTCGCCGGCTATCTCGGCGATGTCTTCGGCTACGACGTGCGGACCGGCGCTCGACTGTGGACGTTCACGACCAAGCCCGCGCGCGGCGAGCCCGGCGGCGAGACGTGGAGCGAAGTCGAGCAAGGCGCGAACTGCTGGGGCGGCATGGCACTCGACGAATCCCGCGGCATCGCGTTCATCGGGCTCGGCTCGCCGAAGCCGAACTTCTTCGGCATGGGCCATCTCGGCGATAACCTCTTCTCCAACTGCGTCCTCGCACTCGACGCGCTCACCGGCCAGCGGCTCTGGCACTTCCAGGAAGTCCGCCACGACGTGTGGGACTGGGACATCCCCGCGCCGCCGAACCTCGTCACCGTCGAGCGCCACGGCGTGAAGGTCGATGCCGTCGCGCAGGTCACGAAGCTCGGCAACACGCTACTGCTCGACCGCGTGACCGGCACACCGCTGTTCGATTTTCCGCTCAAGCGCGTCGCCACGCGCGTGCTGCCGGGCGACGTGCCCGCACCGCTGCAGCCCTTCATCGAGCTGCCGCAGCCCTTCGCACGGCAGGCGTTCACGCTCGCCGACGCGACGCAGCGCACGCCCGAGGCGAATGCGGCCGCAATGCTCGTCGTTCAGCGTGCGAACCTCGGCCCGTATCCGTCGATCGAGGAGGCGAAGCCAACGCTCATGTTCAACATCCACGGCGGCGCGGAGTGGACCGGTGCCGCTGCCGATCCGCGCGGACGGCTCTACGTCACGGCAAACGAAATCCCGTGGTTCATCACGTGTTTCCGCGACGACGACCCGGAGCCCGCGAAGCCGCCGACAGCGGGCGAGCAGGTGTATATGACCATCTGCTTCGCCTGCCACGGCCCCGACCGCCGCGGCATCGGCCATGCGCCGCCACTGCGCGGGCTGCGGCACCGCTTGAAAGACGCGGACATCCGCGAGCAGCTCAAGAACGGCCGCGGCTCGATGCCCCCGATGCCGCAGATCACCGAGGAGCAGATGAAGCCGCTGCTCGACTTCCTGCTCTGCCGCGACCGCCCGCTAGGTGGAAGCGGCGCCTCGCCGCTTTTGGGCGTCGAACAAGCGGCGGGGGCGCCGCTTCCACCACCGCCGAAATGGACCTTCGGAGGCTGGAACCGGCTCGTCGATCCGGAAGGCTATCCCGGCTGCACGCCGCCGTGGGGCACGCTCAATTGCATCGACCTCAACACCGGCAAGATCGCGTGGAAGGTGCCGCTCGGCGAATATCCCGAGCTCGCCGAGAAGGGCGTGACGAAGACGGGGCAGGAAAACTTCGGTGGCGCGATGGTGACGGCGAGCGGCCTCGTTTTCGCCAGCGGCACGCGCGACAAAAAGATCCGCGCCTTCGACGCTGACACCGGCGCCGAATTGTGGAGCCGCCAACTCCCACTCCACGGCACCGCGCCGCCGGCGAGCTATGAAGTGAACGGACGACAATTCATTGTCTTGCCCGTGACCGGCGGAGGGAAGCTCGGCGGCGAAGCGGGCGACTCGTGGATCGCATTCGCACTTCCCAACTAACCACACCAGCTATGCCCGTCATCACCAGCTCGAAGACTCAACCTGAATACGATGTCGCCATCGTCGGCTCCGGTGCCGGCGGTGGGCAGATGGCTTACACGCTCACGCTCGCGGGGCTGAAAGTCGTGATGCTCGAGGCAGGGCGCGATTACGATCCGGTGATGGAGACGGCGATGTTCCAGCGACCCGAGCATTCGCCGCTGCTCGGCACGGGCACGCCGGACAAACCGGGCAATTTCTCGGACGCGACCATCGACGGCGGCTGGACGGTGCCGGGCGAGCCTTACACGCAGGCGAGCGAGAAGGAGGCGGAGCAATTCTGGTGGTGGCGCCCGCGAATGATGGGCGGGCGCACGAACCACTGGGGCCGCATGTCGCTGCGCAATGGGACGCACGATTTCAAGCCGCGCTCGCGCGATGGGCTCGGGTTCGACTGGCCGATCGGCTACGAGGATGTGGAGCCGTATTACACAAAGGTGGAAATGCTCATCGGCGTGTATGGGACGAACGAGGGCATGGAGAACACGCCGAACTCACCACCTGGCGTGCTGCTCCCCGCGCCGAAAGCGCGCGCGGCGGAGCTCTACATGCAGAAGCACGCGAAGACGCTCGGCATCCCGGTCATCCCGATCCACCGCGCCGTGCTAACCAAGCCACTCGATGCGGACACGATCCCCGCGAAGCTGCACCCCGGCGACGCGCGCGCGCAGAAGATCGTGGCCGACTCCATGCGAGCGCGTGCGGCATGTTTCTGGGCCACCGATTGCCACCGCGGCTGCAACATCAAGGCGAACTACCAGAGCACGACGGTGCATCTGCCGCCCGCGCACGCGACGGGGAATCTCGACGTGGTCGCGAATGCGCACGCGCGCGAAATCATCATCGGCGCGAACGGCAAGGCGACCGGCGTGCTTTACATCGACAAGAAAACCGGACGCGAAGAGCGCGTGAAGGCGAAGGCCGTCGTGCTCGCGGCGAGCAGCGGCGAGACCGTGCGCATCTTGCTCAACTCGAAGAGCAGCGCTTTCCCGAGCGGCATCGCGAATCGCAGCGGGCTGGTCGGCAAATACATCATGGACACCGTGGGCGTGTCCGTCTCCGGGCAAGTGCCCGCGCTCGAGAATCTGCCGCCACACAACGAGGACGGCGCGGGCGGGCCGCATTCCTACATCCCGTGGTGGCTCTATCAGGAGCAGCACGCCGGGAAGATGAACTTCGCGCGCGGGTATCACGTCGAGTTCGGCGGCACGCGCGGGATGCCCGGCGGGCGCAACCCGCTGCCCGACGATCTCGGGCGCGGTGCCTATGGGACGAAATTCAAGGAGGAGGCGCGGCGCTACTTCGGCTCGATGGTCGGCTACACGTGCCGCGGCGAGATGGTGCCAAATGAGAACTGCTTCGCCGAACTCGATCCACAGGTGAAGGACAAGTGGGGCATCCCCGTGCTGCGCTGGCATTGGAAGTGGAGCGATCAGGAGTTGAACATGGTCGCGCACGCACAGAAGACGTTCGCATCGATCATCGAGGCGATGGGCGGCAACGTGCGGAGCAAGCCGGAAGCGCCGATCGACGCGATCGATCCCGGCGGGAAAATCATCCACGAAGTCGGCGGCGCGCTGATGGGCGTGGACGCGGAGAAATCCGTCTGCAACGGCTTCAATCAAACGTGGGACGTGAAGAATCTCTTCCTCAGCGACGCGGCGCCGTTCCCGTCGAACGCCGACAAAAACCCGACGCTCACCATCATGGCGCTCGCGTGGCGCACGGGCGACTACATCATCGAGCAAGCGAAGAAAGGAAACCTGTGATGAACACCGACGACACCCGCCTTCCACGCCGCACGGTCTTGAAATGGTTCGCCGCAGCGGCCGCGGCAATGCACCTGCCGGACTTCCGCGCCGACGCGCAAGCCGCGCCCGTAAAGGGCTACGGCACCGATCCGGACATCGCGAAGTTTTACCAACCCGGCGCGTTCTGGCCGCTGACGTTCACGCCCGAGCAGCGCAAGACCGCCACTGCGCTCGCCGACGTGATCCTACCAAAGGACGATCTCGGCCCCGCTGCGAGCGAAGTGCGCGTCCAGGACTACATCGATGAGTGGATCAGTGCGCCGTATCCAGTGCAGCAGAAGGATCGCGACGTGATCGTGCCCGGCCTCGAATGGATCGAGGCCGAGTCGCAGAAACGTTTCGCGAAAGACTTCGCCACGCTGAGCGGCGAGCAGCACCGCGCGATCTGCGACGACCTCTGCTGGGCGGCGGAGGCGAAGCCGGAGTTCAAAAAGGGCGCAAGCTTCTTCGCAAAATTCCGCACACTCGCCGCGAGCGCCTACTACGGCACCGACGCGGGATGGAAAGCCCTCGGCTACATCGGCAACGTGCCGCTCGCCACCTTCGACGGCCCGCCACCGGAGGTGCTTGCGAAGCTCGGTGTCGAGCAGACGGTCAAGTGATCGGCAGCTCTACGCGCGACTTTTCCAGCGCGCTCCGGACAAGCACGACTGGGACGCGCGCTCCGAGTTCGCCGGTCCCGCGCCCGCTCCGCCGAAAGGCATGGCCCCGTGGGAGAAATTTGCGCAGGCACTGCTGCTCACGAACGAGTTCGTCTATCTTGAACTAGTCGCGCAGCTCGCTGCTAGCTAGTGGTTGAACAGAAACGCCGGCGTATTCACGAGCGCCCACACGAGATCCTGCGCACCGGTGAGGCGGCGATTCGCGACCTGCTGGTTCGACTGCTCCACGTCGGCGCGGAGTTGGACGAGCTTCGGGTCGAGGCGGATGGGAAGTTCAGCTTTCGTGAGGGAGGCCCGGCGATCGATGACGCCGGGGTCGGTCGGGAGCGGGAGCTGGTTCTTGCCAAGCGTGAGGCGGAGCTTGCGAAAGTCGGGGTCGCTCTCGCGCCAATAGGCGGCGAGGGCGGTGCTGTCGTCCTTGCTGCGCGCCGGGCCGGGCTTCTTGAGCGCTTCGGAGACGGCGAGCGGCAGGCCCTGATTCAGCGGCTGTGCGGAGGTGGTGATCCAAAGGCGGAAGCGGGCGATGGAGAAGCTTCCGGTGCGCGGCTGGTTCAGTTCGATGCGCAGGCGCACGCCGTCCTTTGCGTTGCCGAGCGGTTTCTTGAGCTGGAACGCGGCCCAGTGCGGCTGCCCCTCGGCGCGGCCGATCGCCCAGCCGTTGTTGCCGTCGCCTTTCTTGCCGTCGATCGCGCTCTTCACGTCGAACTTCTCCTGCGCGAAGTCGGCGAGCGCGTTGATGAACTCGGCCTCTTCCGTCGGGTTCCCCCTGCCCGCGCCGGTCTTGAGCGAGAACTCGCTCAGGACGAAGTTTCCGTTCGCACGGCCGGGGCCGAAGTTCGGCGCCTCGGCGTCGGGTAGCACTTCGAGCAGGAAGCCGGTGATGCCTTCGAGTTTCGTGTCCACGGTGACGACGTAGTCCGTCGTCTTCGGGATCACCGGCCCGGCCTTGATCGAACCATCGGGCTGCTTCACGAGCGTGCCGAGGCTAGTGGCGGTCAACGTGGCGGGGTCGAGCAATTGCCAGCCGGTGTAGGTGCGCGCGACCGGCACGGTCTGCTCGAACTTCGTCTGCGCGGCAGCGAGCTTCGTCTTCTCGTATTCCTTCACGGCCTTGTCAGCGGCGGCGATGTCGGCCTCACGCTTCTTCCCAGCCTCGGCGACTTTCGGCGCGATCTCGGCTTCGTAGCGCGCGAGTTCCGTCTTCGCGCCGTCGATCGCGGCGATGCGGTCGGCTTCCATCTTCGTGATGATCGGTGCCTGCTCCTGCTCCTTCGCCTCGCGGGCGGCGGTGAGTTGCTGATGCTCGCCCTCGATCGTGCCCCACGCTTCGAGCGTCTTCTTCACTTCGCCTTCCTTGGGCGCGCGGTTGAGCACGCGGACGAAGATTTCATCCACGAGCTTCGTGTCGTCGGCCTGCGCGGTGACGAGCTTCGTGAGTTCGTTCTTCTCGTCGCCGATCGCGTCTGCCACCGCTGGTCCACTCAGCAGGGCCATGATGGAGCCGAGCCGCAGATCGCTGCTGCGCTCGCACTCGCACGCGCTCTCGCGCGGCGGCTTGCCGAGATTCGCGAGGAAGCCGCTCGGCAGGTCCGACTGTCCGTCGGCCAAGGTTTGCGCTCGCTGACCGCCAGGAAGTTTCGGCGCCGAGCCCGTGACCTTCAGCACCGAGTCGTAGAGCACCTCGGCGGGAAGGCGCCGCGCGAGGGCGTGCGAGTAGTTGATCTTGTCGTCCTCGTTCCACTTGTTCGTGCCGACGGCGAGTTGGTAGGTGCGCGACTTGGCGATGAGGCCGAGCACGTGGCGCACGTTGAAACCGGAGTCGATGAACTCGCGCGTGAGGTGCTCGAGCAGTTCCGGATTCGTGGGCGGATTGCCCGCGCGGATGTCGTCGAGCGGCTCGACGATCCCGGCACCGGTGAGGTAACCCCATAGGCGGTTCACGTAGCTCGACGCGAAGTAGCGGTTGTCCGCCGAGGTCATCCACGCAGCGAGTTGCTCGCGGCGCGTGCCCTTTTCCTCGGCCTTCGATTCGTAGGGGAAGCTCGGGGCCGCAGGCTTGTTCGTGCGCAGGTGGATCATCTCACCATTGTCCGTGTCCTTCACGATTTCCCACAGCGGCTTCGCCTTCTCGACGGCGGTGCCGACGATGACGGCTTTGCCGCTCGCGGGATCCTTGTCGAAGCCGACCTGCGAGAAGTAGGCGCCGAGCTTGTAATACTGATCCTGCGTCCAGCGCTCGAACGGATGGTCGTGGCACTTGTTGCAGTTGAAGCGCGTGGCGAGGAAGAGGTGCGTCGTGTTCTCCAGAGTCTCCGCCGGCTCGCGCAGGATCTTCCAGTAGCTCGCGGCGGGGTTGTCTTTGTTCGAGCCGGTCGCGGTGAGGATCGTGCGGACGAATTGATCGTAGGGCGTGTTCTTCTCGACCTGCTGCCGGATCCAGCCGCGGAAGACGTTCGCGCCTTCGGCGCCAAGAAACTTCGAGTTCACCTGCAGCATGTCGGCCCATTTGTTCGACCAGTGCTCGATGAATTCCGGCGAGCCGATGAGCTTGTCTACGACCACGTCGCGCTTCTGCCGCGGAGGCGCGGTGTCGGCCACGAAGGCGCGCACGTCTTCAGCGCTCGGCGGCAGGCCCGTGAGATCGAGCGACACGCGGCGCAGGAACTCCTCGTCGCTGCTCAAGCCCGACGGCTCGATCTTCATGCGCTGCCACTTCGCGGCGACGAGTTCGTCCACGCGGCTCCACGTTTCGGGCTGTTTCCAGGCGAAGCCGGTGCGGTCGCCCATCACGGTGAGCGTGGTCGCCGCGTAAGCGCCTTCGTAACGCGCAAGCACCGGCGCTTCACCGCGACGGAGCGTCTGCACGATGGTGTCGCCCTCAGTCACGAGCGCGGCCACGTCGGTGTTGCCACTCGTGACGAATGCCTCGGCGGTCACATCGCGCACGCGGCCATCGGCGTAGCTGGCCACGATGCGGAACTGCTGCCGCGCGCCGATGTCGAGCACCACAGGGTTGTGCGGGAAGACCTCGATCTTCGTCACGCGCGGGGTGTTCACATCGAGCTTCGCGCCGTCCGCGATCCACGAGCGCAGGATGTTGTAATACTTGTCGCCGACCGCGAAGCGCTGGCCGCCCTCGTGCGGCACGCCGGCGGTCGATTTGAGCAGCATGAGCGAGTCGTCGGGTTGCGCGGCGTTGAGGCGGCGGCCAGCGAGGTCGTCCTTGAGCGCACGCACGTCGAAGAGCGGATCGTAGCCGCGCAGCGAAAGCTTGAACCCGAACTTGCCGTCCTTCGCGCCATGGCACGTGCCGGCATTGCAGCCAGCCTTTGTCATCACCGGATTCACGTCGCGGATGAAATCGACCTTCGGCACATCGACAATGCCGCGCACTTCCACCGGCACGCTCACGCGTTTGCCGGCGACCTCGCAGTCGATATTCGCCGTGCCGTTCTTGAGCGGAGTCACGCGGCCATTCGGCGCGATCGCTGCCGCGTCGCCGGACAACTTGAGCGATGTAAGCCGCGTCACGTCCGCGCTTTCGCCGGAGGCGAGCTTCGCGGTGACGAGGATCTGCGCGGACTCGAAGATGCCGTCGATGACGACCTTCGCGGGCTGCACGTCGAGCGCGGCGATCGACTGCTTCGGCAGCGCCTCCGGTTGGTCCGGCGGCATCTGCATGGCTGGTTCGGCGGCGAACGCTGCGGTGGCGAATAGAGTGAGGGCGAATCGTTTCATGGAAGTGGGTTATTTCGAGACGGTCTGCGCGGGGCTGGCGTTGGCGACGATGGGCACGGGGACGAACTCCTTCACGACATTCGCGGTCGCGGCGTCGATGAGGCGGACCTTGCCGTCTTCGCCTGCGGCGAAGACATGTTTGCCATCGCGTGCGTAGCGGAGGGTGTAGATGCCGCCGGTGATCTTCGCGCTGCCGAGCAGCTTCGTGTCGCTGCTGTAGTAGGTGTCGAGTTTGGCCTTGTCCTCGGGCGTGCGGCTGCCGTCGGCCTTGTTTTCGATGGCCAGCATGTCGGCGGGCATCTCGGTGCTCATGTCGTAGTTGTAGAAATTCACGTCGCCCTTGCCATCGAGCGAGCTCGCGGCGGCGAAAGACTTCCCATCCGGCGCAAAATCGACCGCATACAGGCGCCCTTCCATCGCGGGCCACTTGCGGATGCACAGGGCGTTGTCACCGATCCGGCGCTGCACCTTGCGCTCGATGCGATACGCCTGCGGGATGCCGTCGCTGCCGCCGATCATGAACTCTTCACGCTGCGGATGCCGCGCCAGCGCGTGCAGTCCACCGCGAAGCGCGCCGGGCGTGATGGACGAGATATTGTCGATGAAGCGCTGCGTGGCGACCTCGGTCAGCTTCGTGCTCATGTCGCGCCCCACGCTGAGCACCTTGTCGCCCTTGTGGGTGAAGACGGTGTCGAGCACCCAGTCGCTGTGCGAGCTCTGCTGGAGCACTTGCGCGCCGGTGGCGGCGTCGAAGGCGCGGAGTGTATTGTCCGACGCGCCGAAGCTTACGAGCTTGCCATCGGGCGACCAATTCACGCCATAGACCGTGTCGTAGCCGAAGGGGATCGAGAGCGTGAGCGCGCGCTTTTCCACGTCCCAGATTTGGATCTCGCCCATCTGCGCCGGGCGCCCGCCGCACGCAGCGAGCTTCTTTCCATCGGGCGAGAAGCGCACCGTCTGGATGCGCTCGCTCAAGCCGATCAGCCTCGCGACTTGCGCGGAGCCGTCCGACTTCCAAAGCAGCACCTCGTGAAAACCCGCGACCGCGAGCAGCAAGCCATCGGGCGAAACGTCGAGCGAAGTGACGAGCGGCGGGCGCGAGTAGAGCGGCGGGTGCTCGGCGTCGAAGCGTTGCTTCGCATTCGCCGGCGTGTCGTCGATCGCGCCTTCGCTCACCCAGCGGCGAATCAGCGCGATTTCCATCTCGTGCAGCGGCTTCTTCTTCGGCGGCATCTCGGCCTCACCGTTCACGGGCGTGATCTGTTTCACGAGCAGCGAGATCTCCGGCTCCTTCGGCACCACCGCGAGCTCACCCTTCTCCGCGCTCTCGCCGCCGCGGAGCAGCTTCTCGAAGTCGGTCATCACGTAGTCACCCTTGGCCTTCGCAGGCTGATGGCACCCCTGGCAGTTCGCCTGGAAGATCGGGCGGATCTTTTTGAAATAGCTGATCGGTTTCGACGGATCCTCCACCTCCACCTTCTTTGGCGCGGCGGCGATGGACGAAACCGCGAGCGTAAGCGCGACGGCAGGAAAGATGAGGCGGAGAAAGCCGGGAGGCATGGTCGGGTGGAGTAACCCGCAAAGTGCCACTCCCGTAGAACGGCGCCATGAACGATCCTGCTGCGCGCGACCTTCATTTGGGTAGGCTCCGGCGATGAACCGCAGACGCTTCACCCTCACCGCCAACGCCACAAGCTCAGTCCGACAGGCTCCTAACTGACGACCGGCGCTTGGCCTTTCTGTTCTATCTGGCTCCGCCGGGAAGTGAAGTCAGAACACGAGAACCGCGCGGCAGGATCAAGCAGGAGTCCACCCGTTTTGCCCACCCGATCAAAAATCATCGGACACGTTCCGTCACGATGAGTCCACGAACACGAGCCGGTCACTGACCGCGCCACCACGCCTCTTCTTGAAGGTTTCGTTTGACCGAGTCCCCTGCCCCGCTACGATCCGCGCTCCAACTTCTTCGGAAGAAGGTAAACAGTCGGGCTGTGGCTCAGCTTGGTAGAGCGCTTCGTTCGGGACGAAGAGGCCGCGGGTTCGAATCCCGCCAGCCCGACCACCCATTCTCACAGGGGAATGCGGGCTTTTACGCACTCCGGCACGTTGCGTGGGCAAGCAACGGGAACCGCGTGTTGTTGAATTCATCGTGATTTGACGTGAATCAAAATCTTTCGTCGGGTGGGCAAAACGGGTGGACTGTTGAAAAATCGACCGGATTCAAAGCGACGCCGAACGAGTCCAAGCCTGCTCGCTGCGAAGGGCAATTCTATAGGGGTAACTCGCGAATTAAATCCTGCCCATTTGACACGAGCCATCGCCTTGCTCGCTCAGCCTCCGGGCAATGGCTCTTTAGTGTCAGCCAGAACTTCGTTGAGTGGTCGGGCACGGCCAGATGCACGACTTCATGGGTGACCCTAACGACACACGCTCGTGCGCGAAGAAGTCAGTCCTCGGTTGGGAGCTGAGTGATCGACAACTCCCCTTTTGAGAGGTAGTCCAAATGATTGTCTCTTCAAGATGGAACACTAGTCGTCCTAAATAGCATTCTCCTCGGCTTACTGGACCCAATCGAACCGGAACGACTGTTTTCCTTCCCGTCTCGGCAGACGCTTCGACGATCCAGACGATTCGACGATTCGATGCCCCCCAAGGCAGACGGTCGGGCGGTGTCACCTCATCGCCCGACCGTCATGGTCTACTTCTCTGCGCGAGGCGGCACCGGAAGCCGATGGCAGATGTAGCCCTTGTGCGCTTTCTGCGACGTGACACGCCTCTCCTCTTCCAAGGCATTGAGGATACGCGCGGCTTCGGCAATCGTCCTATACAGGGTCTGCTTCTTGCGGTGCAGATCGCGAGGCCTAACACCTCCCGGCGACTGATTTACAAAGTCCAATGCAAACGCGAATTTTTCGTTGTCCTTGGATTTTAGGTTCACCATCAAGAGCTCGCGTTGGTGAGCCGCAAACCAAGTCATTATGCGCACAGCAGACTCGGCGGTTTGTTCGGACACGAGCTGAGTGTGCGCCGAATCGCCGTGTGTAGCGGCGTGAAGCACAAGCGCAATACGCCACGCGTTCTCCGCCCATCGAGCGGGGAAGCTTGCGACGTGCCCGAGTTCCGTTGTGGCCGTCAGTTGCCTAACACCGCCAGCAAACTTGCGCATGACAGCAGCAGCGGAAGGGGTCGGGCTGATCAGGTAGGGCTCGCCTTCGTGACGATTGTAGGTCTTTAGGAGACTCTTCATCAAGTCGCTGTAAGCCGCGAGCACCTCACGCGGGACGGCACGATCGTCGTCGCTCATGATGACAGAGTGTTCGACCCGCACCGGAACAACGCGACACATAAATCCGCGGAGCCGCAGAGCGACCATCTACGTGCGGCTAGGTGCAGCCGCGCAGCAGGAAGATGATGAGAAGAACCGGCATCGGCACGCCGACGAGCCAGAGCAACGCCCAGCCAATTTTTCCGCTGTTGGAGTCGCGATCGTTTGCGATTTTCATACGACTGATGCTTCGCAACTGCGCCCGTGCTTGCGGGTATTGATTCAAGCGCTGAGAGGACTTACGCCGATGAGAATTCATCCGCGCAAGCGGGCGCCCGGTGCCGATGTAATCGCAACATGAATGCGCTCCTACTCACTACCACCATCGTCACGTCCGCGCTCGCGGCGCTGACCTTCACTCCACGCGACAGAACCACGAATCCGCAATCGCCGGTCCGCGTTTCGTTTTCGACCACCGCGCCATCACTACGAACACAACTGGCTGAAAGCTGGGAAGACGCCGTGGTTTCGTTTGCCGAAGATGCCGAGGGATTTCGCCTTCGCTCGTTGCAGGACATCGAAGGCTACGCGCTCGCGACCGGAGGGATGACCGCGCGCTGCGAGCAATCGCGGAGCTACCTGGGAACGCGCCTGCAAGCCCTCAGAGAGCATGTGGACTATGCCCGCGCCGAATTGCTGAAACTTCCATCCAGCCTGGGCGATCCCGATTTCACACCAGCGAATGCTCACTTTCATCGCACGATGAATGGCCTGCATGAAGCGTTCGCGCAGTCCTTGAACGAACTCAACGACGGGGTTTAGAGGCTCGCTTTGACGGAGAGGACTGGGCGGCTCCGCAGCCACTCGCGCAGAAGGTCGAGGTCCGCGGGCTTGACCAGATATTCGTCGACGCCCGCGGCGCGTGCGCGGGCCACGTCTTCCGGGCTGCCGTAGCCGCTGATCGCCACGATGAACGCGCCAGCCAGCGCGGGCATGGCTCGCAGCCGGCGGGCGACTTCAATGCCATCCATGCCGGGCAGACCGACGTCCAGCAGCACGACCTCAGGCGCAAACTCCGCAGCGGCGGCGAGCGCATCGCGGCCGGTAAAAGCAGTGCGTGTCTCGTGGCCGCGCACGCGCTGGAGGGTGGACATGCTGCGCGCGGAATCTTCGTTGTCGTCCACGATGAGCATCCGGCGCGGAGTGTCGCGGGCCGGGCGCGGCGCCGGAAGTGGCGTGGCGACCGCGCCGGAGAGGATCGGCAGACGCACGATGAATTCGCTCCCCTGGCCGAGCCCCTCGCTGTGCGCCTCGACGCTGCCGCCGTGCAGCTTCACGAGCCGCTCCACGAGGGTGAGGCCGATGCCGAGCCCGCCCTGCGCGCGATCCGGCGCACGGGTCGCTTGCACGAAGAGATCGAAAATGTGCGGCAGCAGCTCGGGTGCGATGCCGATGCCGTCGTCGCGCACGCGCACGATGATCTCCGGCGGTTCCGCTCCACGGGCGGCGGCGCGCTCGGCGCTGAGTGAGATGTGGCCGCCGGCACCGCTGTATTTGCAGGCGTTGGTGAGGAGATTGCCAAAGACCTGTTCGAGCCGTGTGGCATCCGCTTGCAAGAAGACCGGCTCGGCTGGCAGCGCGATTGCGAGTTGCTGCTCGTGCGCGTCGATCACCGGCCGCGCGAGATTCGCAGCCGCATCGACGATCGCCTCGAGCGCCACCGCTTGCGCGCGCAGCTCGACCTTCCCCTCGGTGATGCGCGAGACATCGAGCAAGTCGTCGATCATCCGCGTCATGTTTTCGATCTGCCGGGCGAGAATGTGCTGCGCCTGCTCCCGCGCGCCCACGCCTACGTCTGGGGTCCGCAGGATTTCCGCGGCGTTGCGCAGCGGCGCGAGCGGATTGCGCAACTCGTGCGCGAGCATGGCGAGGAACTCATCCTTATTGCGATCGGCCCGAACGAGATCCGCGGCGCGATCGGCCAGCGACGCTTCCAGTGCGCGGCGCTCGGAGATGTCGGCAAAGTAGCAGACCACGGCGTGCTGGCTGCTTGGCAGCGTGACGCGCTGCAATTCCCATTCGTAGGATTGCTCGACGCCGATGTCGTGGCATCGCTCGGTGAAGGGCGGCGAGAGGTAATACTCGCCCGTCTCCAGCGTGTGCCGAAAGATGGCCACGATCTGCCTGCCAATCTCCGGCCCCCAAATGACCTGGATGACCTCGGGAAAGTCGCGGCCGATCAGCGGGTGAACGGTGGCGAAGACCGGCATCGCACGGCGGTTGACTTGTTGGAGTTTGAACTGCGCGTCCACCACATACATGCCGAACGGAGCCTGCTCGACGAGGCTGGAAAACAAGCCCTCGCTCGCACGCAGAGCCGCCTCGGCGCGCTCACGCTCAGCGATCTCTCCACGCAACTGCACATTCAAGGCTTCCGCGACGCCGGTCAGTTCGTGCTGTCGCACCGAGCCGAGCAGCAGCGCTTCATTCATCGCCACCGTCGTCTCGTGAACCCGCGCGGTCTCGGTCACTTGAATCATCACGCCCACGAGCCCCTCGCTCGCCTGCACCGGCCACATCGTATAAGCCCAAAAGACGGGATGGGGTTTGGAGAGTTCCTGCTCGACGTGGCTCTCGGGTTTTCCCGTGCGGAAGACGCGATCGAGCAACGTCACACATTCGTCCTTCTCCGGCAGGAGCTCGGAGAGCGGTCTCCCGATGAGCTTTTCCATCGGCTCCTGCATCAGTCGGCAAAAGGCGGGGTTGGCGTAGCGCACGATGTGCGTGGCTCCCTCGACCGTGGCCATCGGCAGCGGCGCGTGCTCGGTGATCGCGAGGCAGAGGCTCGGCAGGTCGGGCAGGGGTTCCGCTGATTTCAGTTCCTCGTTCATGTCATTGCCTTCACTTCGTCGCCTTCGGTTCCGGCGCGGACTCATTGTGCTGGCCGCTCCGCGTCGGCTGCCCGGTCGTCAGGCCGGCATAGTCGGTTTGGCGCGGATGGATGATCACCACGCCTTTGTCCGTGATGACATACTCGCGGATGTCCTTGCTGTGATTGCCGCCGCGCATTTTGACGACCATCATCACCTTGCGAAGCTGGCCGTCGATCTCCACGTAACGCATCCGGATGATGTCGTCGGTGAGGAACGAAATCGTGTAGTGACTAAATGCCAGCGCGGTGAAGGTGTCCTCGACTTCGACCGTGCTCAAGATCGTGACCCCGGCTCCGGTCAGCGCCCCGATCATCCGGTAGAGAGACTCGCGAAAGTCGGCGCGGAATCCGGGCGCGAGCGCCATTTCGAAACCGACCAGCGAATCGATCACGAGCCGCTTTGCACCCACCCTCTCAATGGCATCCAGAATCTCCTGCATCGTCTCATCCACCGAGAGGTCGAGCGGACGCAGGTAAAGGATTTCGAGTTTTCCTTTCCTCCGCGGGGTTTCCAGATCCAAACCGAAATTCTCGGCGCGATCCGCGTAGCCTTGCGGGCGTTCCTCGAAGATTGCCATGATTCCCGCTTCTCCCCGGCGAAGTCCCTCGGCGATGAATTGCGTCGCAAGCGCCGACTTTCCCGTCCCCGACGGCCCCGCGATCAGCAGGCTGTCGCCTTCGAGAATGCCCCCGCCCAGCATCGAGTCCAACTCGGGAATGCCGATGGAAAGCCGCCGCTGCCGCGCCGGCCGCTCTTTCCTGCCGACCAATCCCAGTGTGCGCGAGAACGCCTGCAACCCGCCATCGCTGATGCGGATGGTATGAAGTCCCGGCACCGAACCCTGCCCGCGCAATTTCATGATCTGCAGTTTCCTCACCACGGAATTTCTCTCCGCGACCTGCGAGAGCCAGATGAGGCCGTCGGCGATGGTGAACACCGGGTTATCGCGAATTTCTTCCTGCACATACTCGCCGACCAGAAACGTCGTGGCTTCCCAGCCGGTCAGAAATTGCGCGAGGCGCTGGACGAACGACTGCATCTCCAACTCGCCCGCGCTGTTCAACACTTTGCGCACCACGGTGCGAAAGGAATCCACCACCACGATGCTCGGACCCACCGCCGCGACCTGCTTGGCGATTTCCTGGAAGACCGCGTCGAGATCCTTTTCCATCACCACGTCCGCGACGTTGATGAAGCGGATGGCTGCGCCCAGCTTGTCTGCGTCGAAAAAGGAATACTGCTGCTGATAGCGCAGCATCTTCATGGCGGGTTCGCCGAGGACGGTGAAATAGAGCGCGGGCTTCTTCGCCGTCGCGTTGGCGAAAACGATCTGATGCGCCAGCGTGGTTTTGCCGCACCCCGGCGTGCCCGCGATGATGTTGAACGAGAACTCCGGGATGCCGCCGCCGAGAATGTCGTCGAGGCCGCGCACGCCGGTGGGCATTTGCCGGATCGCGACCTTGTTCGGCGCTTTGCTTTTCGTCGCGTTAGTTTTCTTTTTCATTTTTGTCTTCGCTATCCAAATCGTTGAGAGCCAGTTTCGGCCACGCCTCGCGCACCAACCGCAACGTCAAATCCTCCCCGATGAACGCGACCAGCAGCCCGAGCAACTGGGCGACCAAGAGAACGCAACCTTCCTCCATCTCTTCCGGGTTCCCCTGAGCGTTGCTGTCGTCCCACCCGCCCAACGCGCCATCCGCTTCGACCTGCACCGCACGCAACCACGGCACCTCCGCGCTAGCCACCGCGAGCGCGCGCGAAAGCAGTGCCCGAAAACCGGCTTTCCCCGCCAGCGTCGCCAAATGCGGACGCAGCTTTTCACAGACATGAAACGCCACCGGGGTTTTGTCTTCGGAAGATTTAGGCCCCCCCTTCTCATACGCTATGAGGCGCCCGGCAAAGTCCCGCATCTGGGGCGTGGCGCGGCTCATTGAGGATTCACGCCTCCAGTGCTGGTCGTCGCGAAGGGCATCAGGGATCGAAGTGAGCGACCTTTTTAGCGATGCGCAACGAGCATCTTAAAGACTGGGACTAAAGATCGTGGCCATTTCAATGTGTCGTCTCGGGCAGCCTCACCTCGAAAGTGAATCACCCCGCGCGTTTCCGCACGGGGTGATTATGTGGCTTGCGAAACAAACTTTAGACCGCCGGCACGGCGACTTGACCGGTCGTCGAGATGTTCTCGGCTTCTTCCGATTTGTAGATCTCTTCGGCGCGATCGACTTCTTCGCCACTATGCGCGTGGACGGAGATGAGGTAGTTGCCCGTCTTGAGCTTCTCCTCGTAGATCTTCGCTTCGATCTCCGGGATGCCGAGGCCGATCAAACCTCCGACGACCCCGCCGGCGGTAGCGCCCAGGGCGGCGCCACTCAGCGCGGCCATGATCGGTCCGGCCGCGATGAACGGACCCACGCCGGGGATGGCGAGTGCGCCGATGCCCGCGAGCAAGCCGATGACCCCGCCCGCGACTCCGCCAGTGGCGGCTCCGGTGGCGGTGCCTTCCGGCGCCTTCGTGTTTTTGACATGGCCGATGTCGTGGTGTGAATCGGTCTCCGGCATGAGCACGGAGATTTCCGAATGGGCGAAGCCCGAGGCCACCAAGCGGTCGATGATGCGCTCGGCGTGGGCACGGGATTTAGAGATGCAGAATACAGCGGTTTTTGACATATGAGTTTTGAGTTTGATGTGATGTGACTGGTTTATTGCGCGGCTTTGACTTCGAGTTGGTTGTCCACCGGGACCTGCCCCGCTGCGGCTTTCGCGAGGTCGTTGATTTTCGTTTTTTCTTCGGCGGTGTTCACCGGCCCACGGAGCGTGACCTTGCCGTCGGCGGTGATGATCTTGACGTTCTTGGCCGTCATGGTGAGGGACGAGTCCTTCATGACTGCCTGGCGAATCGCCTGGGTGAGCTTGCGATCCTCGGGGGTTCCCGATTGGTCGCCCGGGGTGACCGTTTTACTATCGCGGTCGCGTTCGTTCTTGCCGGTGTTGTCGGCGTCTTTTTTCTTGTCGTCTCCGGCAAGAGCCCACATCGGGAGGGCGATGACCGAGGCGAGGATGAGGATGGTTCGTTTCATGGGATATGTTTGATGTGTTGTGCAGGTTTCCTTTGCGCGGTGATGAGCTCGCCGCGCTGACGGCTGTCCGTTTCATTAGGCATCGCAATGGGCGTGGGGCTTGGATGTATGCGCTTCGATTTTCGCGCGGCTGTTTCAGCGCGGAGCTTGACGGTCCGCCGTCTCGCGCACCGCGCCATCGAGCGTCAGCACTTGATTTGCCTTCAGGACGATGGGCTTGCCGTCGGCTAGCGTGACGCTGCCGTTTGGATGCACGCGCGTTCCGTTGTCCAGGCGCAGCTCTTTTGTGAGCCGCTCGGATGCGCCGTTGCGGATCACCCATGCTTCGGTGCCCAGGATTCTGATCCCGTCGGTCGCGGCTTCGCCATTCTTCGTTTTCATCGGAGCGCCGCCGGTCGTGATCGGCGCCGTGCCTTGCTGCGTGAGTGCCACGTCTTCAAACGCGCCTTGCAGGGTCAGCAGCCGATTGTTGCCGAGCGACGCCTTTTCACCGTTCAGCAAAGTCACGCTGCCGTCCGGCTGCACCCGCAGCCCGTTCTCCAGCACCACTTCCTTTTCCACCTTCTGTGAGACGCCGTTCCGCGTGAAGACCACAGTAGTGCTGCCACGTGTGAATCCGTCGCGCGCGGAAACCGCTGTGGACGGAACCACACCCGGCACTGGTGATTGCGCCGAAAGCAAAGCACACGAGGCGAGCACGGACGCGAGAGCGAGCAGTGGAGTCTTCATGCAAGGCGTATCGCTCGCGGGGTCCTTCCTGGCCGTGTGATCTAGGGGTGCTTGTTGCCCGTTTTCTCGTCGTGCGCTGCGACGGCTTCTTTGATCTGCTCGGCTTCCTGCACGGCGGCTTCAGCCCGCTCGGTCGCCGGGTCTTCGTGAGCATGAGGATGTTGCATTTCCGGCTTCTAGCCGGGCTGCACGGTTTCGACGGTTGCTCCCGCTGCTTGCACCGGCGGGCAAATTGCGGGCCCAACTCATCGCGTCGCATTCGTTCTCGGTCTCGCCCCTTTCGCTCGTGCAAGCCGTCGCGTTCGCGTCCGCGGAGAAGACCATCTTCATTGCCAATGCTGGGCTATGAAGTGTGGCTCTACTACAGCGGCTCGAACTACACGCAGGGCACGCCCTGCCTCTACAAGGACGAGGGCACCGGGCGCGGCAGCAAATACACCGCCAGCATCGGCCTCGCGAAGTGGAAGCTGACCGCCTACCTCGACGCGTCCTTGCAGCACGAGGTTGAAAAATCAGTGTATTGACTAAGCCAGTCAACACTTGCCGCCCGCTCTAAGCACGCTATCCTGTCCGCAATCGTGCGACCAATGGATGATCCGGATTTCTTGAATTCATCCATCGAATTGTAATTGGCGGCTGTTATTTTATTGTGGACGGCGAGATCCGCTAACGCTTGGCAAATCTTGTTTCCGAGGTTGAAATGAGCGAGAACATCTTTGCTTATTTCGGCGTAACCCAACACGCAGAGGCGACTTTGTATAGCGAGGCCTGTGTCCGCAGCCGCCCAATGAAGGTTGCGAAACTTATCATATTGCTTTAACATGTCCGCCGTGTGCTGTTTGCTTAGTGTGGCAGCTTCTTCGGGCTCCGTGGTCTTGTTGGCGGCCGCATTTGCCGAGTTTAGGTCCTGGATCGCACCGACAAACTCTGCAGCAATCTTGTTGTATGCATGGTTGCAAACGAAGAATTCCCCTGCGAGTTGAGCCAACTCCGAGCGTTTGATTTTGTGAATCTCTCGATGGTCGGAACGCAAAATCGAATAGTAGCCAATCAAGACGCCGATTGTGGCGCCCGCGAGGCTTCCCAGAAGGGGGGCTATAATTCGTAACACAATGTCCCAACCAACGGGGATTTCGGCGAGAGCGGTCGCGGAGTGCATCTCAACCGCTTTTCAGATCAGCTGATTAAGATCAACACGAATTCGTCTGTTTCTGCGGGCGACCCGTGCTGGGCAGCTTGAGCGTGAACATCGCGCGCACCTCCTCGATCAAATACGGCTCCGGGAAACGCGCGTGTATGACCGCGTGGCAGTTCGGGCACACCGGGCGCAGATCAGCAACCGCATCGACCTTGTAGCCGGCCCCGAGGCGGCTCAAGAGCTTCACATGATGCACATGAATCAACTGCCGTGCGGCGACACCGTATAGATCCTCCATGCGTTGGTCACACACGACACAAGTGTAGCCGTAGTGCTTGAGGCATTCCCTCCGAGCTTCAGGATCACGCTCATACCGATTTACGGTTATTCTTTCGGCAGCGCCTTCAATGAACTGCTTGGCACCGATCACCTCCTCAGTGATGAGCAGTTTGATCGGACTTGAGGCCGCGGGAGCACGGACCTGATGTGGATTCGGTCTGGAATTTCCGTCAAAACAATCCCCCAGCGAACATCCCTTAAATCGAGCTTTGTGTTCGGCGTGAGCTCGCGCCTTGTTTCCTTTCGACGGGCGATGGAGGCGGATGGCTCCTTTGCACTCCAAGCAACGGCAGACAATTCCTGGGTAGGCCAAGGCTTGCAGCACCGGGATGGAAATCCAGTGCCCATTGATCCACCCCTCACAACTCGAATTTGAGACGGTCACGCCTCCTTTTTTGATCAATGAAACCTCAGGGAACCAGCTCAAAACCTAATCATTTCCAGCGGTCACTTTTGGCCCTCGCGCTCAGAAGGACTACCGCCCGGCAACGGGGGGATGATTTTCAGCGATTCTAGCTCCATGCGACGAATTGCGGCATATTTGCGCGTATCCAGCGACCAGCAAACTCACGACAGCCAACGTGCCGAGCTGCAAGAATACGGTAAGCGCCGAGGTTGGACGAGTTTGCGCTGGTTCATCGACACGGCATCCGGGGCCAAGCAGGACCGCGCGGGGCTGGAGCAACTCATGCAGGAGGTCCGCCGGGGCAAGGTGGACGTGGTGTTGGCGTTTAAGCTGGATCGGCTCGCGCGTTCCCTCCCCCACCTCGCTCAACTCGTGGCGGAGTTCCAGGCTCACTCGGTTGCTCTCGTGTGCCCCTCCCAAGGGATCGACACGAGCAATGCCAACCCGGCAGCGATGCTCCAGCTCAACGTCCTCGGGGCCGTCGCACAGTTCGAGCGTGAAATTATTATCGAGCGTGTCAACGCGGGCATCGCCGCCGCCAAGCAGCGTGGCGTTCGGCTTGGACGCCCGACGACCACCCACGGCCACACCGGAGCCGTTTGCGCGATGATGAACGAGGGGCTGAGTGCAGCGGAGATCAGCCGTCGGCTCGGCATCCCCTACTCCACCGCGGCGGAGATGGTCAGGGAGCTACGGGCAGCGAGCTGACGACGACCTGCGTCAATCGTCTGGATCGTCTGGATCGTCTGGATCGTCGAATCGTCTCGCGGGATAGGAAAGAAAAGAGACACGCTATTCGCTTCAGATTAGCATTTGGGAGTCGGCAAGAAGCGAAACTGGAGAGAACTAGTCGTTTGTTAGCAAACGAGTTCTTAGGGCACCTGCACTTCAACAGGGGACACCTACGATTACCTAGCTGTCCGACCAGAATTGACTAAGATGGGGCGACATTGGGATGCAGTCTAGTTCCTGCGAGCCAGCCTTCAAGTTCGGGCGCCAATCGAGATCCAGCATACCATCCCAGCATTCACGATGCCTCTTAACTTAAAGCGGTCTTGTCCAAGCGACAAAGACTCCGCTGCACACGAGTGGTGTCATGAGCGGCAGACGATTCGACGATCCAGACGATTCGACGATCCCCGAGGCGGACGGCAGGGCGATGTGACCTCATCGCCCGACCGTCACGGCCTTTACCTCCCAGCGCGAGGCGGCACCACAAGCCGGTGGTAGCTGTAGCCCTTGTGCACCTTCTGCGACGTGATCCGCCTCTCCTCCTCCAAGGCGTTAAGGATACGCGTGGCTTCGGTGATCGTCCTAAACAGAGCCTGCCTCTTGCGGAACAGGTCACGAGGCCTAACTCCTCCCGGCGACTGATTCACAAAGTCCAAAGCAAACGCGAACTTCTCGTTGTCCTTAGACTTCAGGTTCGCCATCAAGAGTTCGTGCTGGTGGGCTGCAAACCAAGTCATGATGCGCACGGCAGACTCGGCGGTCTGTTCGGACACGGGCTGAGCGTGCGCCGAATCGCCGTGTGTAGCAGCATGAAGGACCAGCGCGATACGCCATGCGTTCTCCGCCCATCGAGCGGGGAAGCTCGCGACGTGCGCAAGTTCGGTCGTAGCGACCAGTTGCCTGATCCCACGAGCAAACGTGCGCATGATGGCAGCAGCGGAAGGGGTTGGGCTGATAAGGTAAGGTTCACCTTCGTGGCGATTGTAGGCTTTCAGGAGACTCCTCATCAGTTCGCCGTAAGTCGCGAGAACTTCAGGCGATACGGAGGACTCTTCGCCATCTGGGAGAAGCGAAGCTTCGACCCTCACCGAAAGCACGCGACACATGAAGCCGCTATCTTGGAGGCCCTGGGTCGCAAAAACCTCGTCGAAGTAGTCCGGCTGCGTCATCCAAGTGATCGTCAAAACCGGTGCCTTGAGATTTAACGCCCCGCGTCCAATACGATCCTGAAAGAACGGCTCGCTGGAATAACACTTCAGATAAAGGTCCTCGTTCGTGCGCCCCTCGGTGCCATACTTGCCCTTTAGGTTCTGAATGACCGTGCGGGCGTCGGCGGTAATGCTGGCAAGACACTCTCCATGCTTTGCAAGTAGCACTGCCAACGCTTCCGTAGTCGCATCTTCCACCAAGATGCGAGGGCTCTCACGCTGGATGCGCAGCTGATCTTCTTCCCGCCGGAGCGCTGCGAGTTCATCAGCGCTCAGTTTGGGAACACCTGCGCGATCGCTGGATTGCTCAGCCGTTGCCAACCTCTTTTGGATCGACGCCAAGGCACCCAGTCGGACGGGTTCGCCATGCTTGTGCTCCTCAAGCAACTCATGCTGGCACTCGTGAAGTGGCTTGAATAGGAACCCGGAGAGGACGCTCTTCCCGAAGCCAGAAGTAAATCCGGCCAACACGAAGATGTTGCCGAAGACGGACAGCCCGCGCACCGAATTCAGCCGAAGTCCGCGACCCAACGCAGCGCTCACAGCGCCCAGAATCATGGCCCCGGGCAATTCGGTGGGCACTTCAAAGACTTCTGCCAGGTCGGCAACGAGGTTTCGCAGGCGCCCCGGCAAAGCATCCACCGGAAACGGACCCTCGGCGAGAGCCAGCGACGGTGGCGCGTCCGGCGCAAACTGAGCGCGTTCAGCTTCCCCGAGGCGCGAGAGAACATGCTCCAACTCCCCTTCCGCATCTGCGCGCGTCTGCCCGCTGACGCGAGCAAACAGGTCGATTGCGTCACCGACGTGACCCAATGCGCTCCATTCCGTTCCGGCATCATTGGTTTCTACGGCGCTCAGCAGGCGTGCGTGACACGCGCAGGCATCCCCGTGTATAGCGCGCAGCAAAGTCACCGCGCCAGCGACGCCAACGTGACTTGCGTGAGAGGACGGTGGGGTGACGTTGCTTTCCTTGGTCACCTCACTAGCCCCGATCTGACCGACTGGCGTTGGGTTGCTGTCCCTGCCAGTGCGGATCAATTCCCGCAGCAGGATCTCGCATTCGTCACGGCTTCCCGCGCCCAAAAGGACGAACAAGTCTGCCACATCTCCCTCCCTTCCAAGATTGTCGGTCCACCGCGAGTCGGCGCCGTCCACCTTAAGGGTGTTCAACGCGGGTTTCGCTTGGGCACACTCGTCGGGAAAAAGCTTGTGCATGAGTTCCAGAGTGCGCCGAACACCAATGGAAGCCGCTGCCGCTTTCGGCATTCCATTCGGGAACAAATCGCCCGGAGAATTTACGTTCGCCATCATTACGCGGCCTCCTTCCAATCGCGGAGTTCATTGACGAGCGCCTTCAAGTCTTCCATCGCATACAGCTTGTGACGAAGCAGTTTGACGCTGCGGATGAGGCCCCGCTGCTCCAAACGAGCGAGAGAGCGGGGATGAATGCCGCCAAGCAGTTGGCAGGCTGCGTGGGCCTTGAGGAGGAGGACTCCCGTCTCGGCGCTAGTGGCGATTGGGCTCGCGCCGGATTTTGCTGTGCGCTTCATTGCTGCCCCCCCCGCGGTTGCCGCTTCGCGCTTCTTCAACGCCGTGCCTTGCTTCTTCATAAACTCCCCCTCTGCAATCTGCTCAGCCATGAATTCCTCCCACGATGGCGGCGGGCTGGGCTCGTGCTTCATACATTGCATGAGTTTGGCCCAGAGCGCGTCGGAAGGCCCGTTGCGCCGACTTCCGTTGTCGGGGCTTGCAGCCTCGGGTGCTTCTGTTGTCGTGCTGCTCTTAGGTGAGGCGGAGAGCGGGTTGCCCGCGGGACTTGATTTGTTCATGCGCACAAATCCCACAAGCCCCTTTCCCCGAGCTAACGCAAACAGCTCAGGGAATCCGGCGCCGTTGTGGTAACGCTTTCATTTCCTTGGTTTTAAGACCGAGGATGGAATTCAGCCGATCCAGCACTCGTTCACGCACCTTGTCCCAAATCTTGCCTTCGGATGCCCGCAATTTGATCTGCTTCGCGAGCTTGGCGCCCCGGTTCCCTTGCTTCAGGAAGGAATCGATGTGGTCTTGTCGGAGATAAAGGCGAAGCCAATCCCAATTCTGCGTCGCTAAGGCCTCGATTTCCCACCCCTGAGCCGTCAAGTGGTCGCGGAACTCGATGGCTGCTTGCGTAAAATCGTCGTCTGCTCCCCGTAGGCTGCTATTGGGGTCTTCCGATCGCTTCAAAAGACCGACGCGCTCAAGCGCGCCGTGAATGTTGCGAATAAAGGAGGGTGAGCGAGTCGCGAGGACTGGAAAGTCGCGCATCGTCGCTCCTATCGGCTTCATGCGACTTTCCTTTACGTTGTGGATTCTTTGCACGTTTTCTCGGGCAGAATTCACCAAGGCTGTGAGCACCAATTCATCGTTCACTCCCGCAGGCTTCGCGACCGCCCAAATGGCTTCGCTCACTCGTCTCGCATGATCGAGGAGAGTCTTGATTTGGTGCGAGGTCAACACGCCGGTCAGCGTTAAGCCTTGCTCAATACTCCCAATCAAGCCCAGCACGGTCGCCATCTCAGCAGACGCATCATCTCGATCCATCGCCCGCGCTTTCCGGGCGGTGCGCCGCTTTGGTGGCAATCGTTTGGCTGCGTCCTTCTTGGGCAATGGCAGCGCTTGCTTTTTCATCGGGCCAAAGACTGCGAAGAAGGGGCTGAAAGACAAGGTCATTGTAGCATCTCGGTCAACATACCGCCCCCCGCCCCGCCCGCTCCGGACCGCTGAAATTCCTCCTTCGGACCAATCACTGACGATCACCCCCGATTCCCGCCCGCTGACCAACTGCACTTAAGTCAGCGGTCATCGCCGAGCGCTCCGCGTCTTCAAATTCTCGGCGAGTGTCCAAACCCAAATCCGACAAGGCGACTCGCCGATTGACCGTTTCGTGTGCATTCCGCTCCCGCAAAGACGGCTACGTGATGGTGCCCGCGATCCGGCTGGCCGGAGGTTGGTTGCATCGCGCAGGTTTTTACGTCGGCGACGCAGTCGAGGTGAACGTGCGCGACGGAGAACTCAGGATCGTGCTGAAAGAACGCTCCTGGGAGCGCAACGATCGTCAGGGAGAGCTATTTTAGATTGCCCCGCCCGCCGTCATGTCCCGTCTCGGGCGCCGAAGGTGTCCAATGGCCTCGCCGATCTTTGCCGGCGTGAGTTCGTCGGCCCGAAGGAACGCGGTTTCATGCGGCTTACGTGCCCGCACAAACAGACAGCCGGTGATCGCTTTTATCGGAATCGGACCACGATGGCAGACCTCACCCCGCAGCATCAACCCTCCCGGTGCGGCGGCTTGAGCTTCGGATCGGCAGACGATGTTGGACGCCAATGCAGCGGCATCGAGTTTGAGCACGATCGTCAGCGGCTTGTGAATCGCACGCCACGTCGAGAAGAAGGAAGACTTCACGTCAGGGTCGAACAGCGACACTGCGCCCAGCCGGAAACAGCAACTCACATGCGACGCCGGGTGTTGGCAACGCAACTCGCCTCGGTTCGGGCGAATCGCGCCTGACGCCATGATCTGGCGGAAGCCGCGCCAATCTGTGCAATGCCAGTAGCCCGAGCAAACAATCGGTGATCGTTTTCCGCAGAGATCGAACCTTGGTTGCACAATTTTCGATGACGTCCCGCCTGCCGCGATATTCCAGTCGGCCGTGGTAAGAATCACGTTTGGCGCGGGTCAGAACTTCGACCAAGGCCAACCCTCGTCGGAGAGTGTAGTTTCACCGCAGCCGGGAATGGAGTCGAGATTGACGGCGATCTCGATAAGCTTGCCGTGCTTGAAAATGTAAGTGTTGCGGAGCACTAAGCCCGTTTCCCGATTATACATGACGACCTCCTTATAAAGCGCGCACCAGTATTCTTCGCTTCTCCCGCGAACGGCAGTGCGGGTCGGTTGCCCCAGCTTTGCGAGAACGACCTCACGGCTTGCACCAATCGCGATCCCGTGTTTTGTCGCCGGAGAGAACGAGCGCTCTTCGATATTCACGAGTGGAGCGTCGTCTTTTTCCCGGCCAAAGCGCGCGACTTCGAAGCCGCTTTCTGTCACCATTCGCCGATCCCGCGTGAGGATGATGAGGCAATGCGCGCCGTCGCACTCTATCGATTTGTAGAGGTAATACCCGCTCTTCTGATCGTGCCAACATGCATATGTGACGATTCGCGCCTCTGCTGACATCCCGCCGAGTGAGATGGTGAGATGGGTGGGCCAATCGTTAGAAATTGCAGGCGTTCTGTCGTGCCCCTTTGAAGTTGACGGCGAGAGGGTGTCGCCGCCCGTGCCCGCCGGACTCGCGGATGCGGGTGATGTCCGAGGGACCTCGGCGCTTGCGCTGCGTGGAGCAACATCGGAGTTGCTTTGCGTTGACGCCTTGAACTCCTCTGAAGTTACACCGCTGGGATCGGGTCGCTTCAGCTCGGGATGGGCCTGATATTCCGCCTCCTGCATCTTGCCCCGCTTAATTTTTGTTGCGGCCTCTTGCTTCTCCTCTCTCGATCCGGGATGTTCGGCAACCGCTCCGTCTGGCGCTGCGACCGTGCGTTCTATGGGGCTGTCGGTCTGTGCAATGACGAAAACGAGCACGCCAATAGCAACTGCCAAACCGAAAGCGATGACGCGGAAGGCCGTCCGTTTAGGTGACGGCTCTGTCAGCCTCTGAGATTCAGAGGAGCCAGAAGCTCCCATTTCGCGTGGCACACCTGAACCACCGGTGCTCGCGGTCGGGGTGGTGGCCTGCGCTATCGGAACAGCCTCGCACTTCGGACATGTAACTGCCCGAGTGGAAACGAGGTTGCCGCATTTGGGGCACGGTATGAGCGCCATATTTAGTCTTGAGTCGCAGTCTATGAACGGAAGGGCACGACCAGTTTCTTAATATTCAATTTCGTGGACACCCGCATTCAGAGCAGGCAAGCCGATGATGTTATAGCCGACTACGCATCTGGCTGAGCGCAGAAGTGCAACCAACTTCCCGCAGTCTCCAGAATGGAACTGCTGGAACTCACCGGACGAACTCAGCGTGCCAGCCACAGCCACACCACGAGCACGCAACGCACGACGGCTGAAACCACCCACTTCATCGGCAGTCTGAAGTGAGATCACGTCCAGATACAAGAATTCGTCGGGCATGACAGCGGCGGTGAAGCTAGCGTTTCACCAAGTTATGCCTGACATGCGCAAGGTCGGGTCGTTCTTTGTGCGGTAGTTTGTGGTTCTCCTTTTCGGCAGCGTTGCGCTGCTCGACTAGCAGAACCGCTCGCCGATCCCTTGTGGTCTGCGTGTTGATCGCCTTCGAGAGATGCTGTCACTGCAACAGGATCATTATCCATCCGATCAAGGCCACAAAGCCAATTACGAGTCCGACAGTGGCGATGCCCCTCCCAGCTTGATTGCTTGAGGTGGAGGCGTCGGTGAGGGCGGCGCCGCACATAATCAGGCCGACGATTGATGTCGGACCGAAAAGCAGCCCGCCAATGGAAAGGCAAAGGCCCGTGATGGCCTTGCCGCGTGAACTCGCTCCGGCAGGCTGCCTTGCGGGCGGGAGAACCGTTGCCGTCACCGCTCCTCCGTCATTTGAAGCGAACTCGGCGCGGGCAATTTCAGCCGCCCGTCGGGAGATTTGTGCAACCTTCTTTCGGCATGCGCCAAACGTATCGAACGCGTCAGTGAACGATGCGGTGACTTCAACTTGGATCGACGAGGCAGCGCCTGCAAAGGTGGCAACCACCGTCATGCCAAACGGATTCACGCCGTAGCTGGCCTTGCCAGCAATTCGTCCTTGCTCGGATGACGACTCCTTGATCTTCACCTCACAATCGCGCAGCGCCCGCTCGACCAAGCCAAAGACTGTGGCGTAAGGTGCAGAGAAGTTGAAGCTGCCGTCCCCTTGATCCGCGAACGAACACGTCTGAGCGGGCGGAGCCGGCGACTTCGTGGGACAGCCGCAGACAGGGCATGACTTGGCAGAGGGTGAAATCTCGGCCCCACACTCACCGCAACTGACCATTGAGGGATGTGCGGATATCTGTTTCGGGAAACCGCAACTAGGACAGGACACGGCAGCGGACGAAATCCGAGCACCGCACTCGCTGCAATTAATTAGCGCCATAATATGTAAGGCTGATCGAACGGTTCAGTTGCGCGGTTATGCTAACGGAGCATTTCGACTCTCCCTTTGGCATTCACACGAAAAGTGTGAGTGCTTACAACGTCTCCGTTCCGCTGGTTTTTGAATGTCAGTTCTGCGGTAACGATGCCGTTGCTGCTCTTCAGGATCTTGTGCGCAACGAGGACGTATTCCGAAACGCCAGGAACCTCGTAAAGAGCACGACCTGCAATGTCTTGGTCGAGCCATGTGTCAACGGTGCGTTCAACGCTTGTCGGAAACACCCCTCCAATTTGAACGGATTCGCTCGCTAACTTACCGATACCAAAAAGGATGAGAGCAATCAGGACAACGCCACCAACGACATGCCTAGCCGCTCCCACCTCATTGTTCTTTTCTGTCGGCTGTTTGGCGCAAGGGACTGTGTCCGTAACCGAGTTCTTCTGAGCGACCGAAGCAGGCGATTCCTTGGGACATCCGCAGACCGGGCAGGATTCGACAGTGGGCGAAATCTCTGCTCCACACTCGCGACAAGTGAACAGGGATGGATTTGTGGTCACGTGTTTCTTGGAGCCACAAGACGGGCAGGACACGGCAGCGGACGAAATCCGAGCACCGCACTCGCTACAATCGATCAGTGCCATAGGTCGTGAGGGTTTCGTTGAGGGTTCCCGGTGCGATGGTGCGATCCAATGCGTATTTGCCGGCTGTTGGCGGCGGACACATGCCCGTTCACGATCGTGATTGGAAGAGTTGGACGCTGACGGATCATGGCGGGTTCGGAGAAGAATTTGCGGCAATCACGTTCAAGCGGAGTTCAACGAGGGTGACGGAACGATACTGCATACGGCAAGCGAAAACGTTATGGTGCCATAACGGTTCAACGCGCCCGTCTTGCCACAGTTCTTGGCGCAATGGGTGCTCCAAAGAACATCGTCGGCGCGACAGTGCGACGCCTCCGCAATCACGCGAGGTTGTCGCAGCCTGCGCTCGCGGGCGTCTGTCAGCGCCTCGGCTGGGACGTATCGAGAGAAGTGATTGCGCAGATTGAGTCGAGATTCCGCTACGTGACTGATTGGGAATTGGTGGTGCTGGCCCACGCTCTCAAGGTGGACGTGAAGGAATTGATTCCGCCCAAATTCACCAAGGCGGGCCGAGTTCCCCCGATGGAGTGATGCCGGGGCCGCGCTGCTGTTTGTCTGAGTCTGTGCGCCGGCCGTTAGCTGATGGTCGTCACCAGCGAGCCGTTGCGATCGTAGAGCCTGACGTTGCCGTTCTTCATCGTCACGGCGATGCCGTCACCGGTTGGCTGGGCCGAGAGGGCTCCCTGACAGGTCACACCCTTGAGGAGGGAACCTTGAGCATTGTAAAAGCGAACATCGGTGCGGGTGATTCGGGCGAATGCAATTTGGGTGTTGGACATAGATGCGCGTCTCGGTGATGCAGAATTTGATAAAGCTGGGGAGTAGCGCCTCGGCGGACGAGCAGCCACGTCGTGCCGGGCAAACGCATTCCGACAATCGTCTCTCTATCGCGAATCAGCCGGCAATGGAGTCTGAGTTGGTCGGCGCTGTCCGGGCAGGGGGGCGGCCGGATTATGCCGCGCTCGGGCCATCCTCGCTCCACCACCGCCGCTTGATCGCGAGCAGCTCGGCAGCCCGCATGGCGTTCTCCGGAATGCATGATAATTCCTCGGTCATCACCCATCTCCAGTCCTGCCTCGCGTCGAATGCGGCCTCGATGCGCCGAACGGACACGTTCATCCAACCGGCCAAACCTCCGCCGTGCCAAATCTCACAGTCGGCGTCCGAGCCAGACTGAGCGACCAGCACGCCTCGCGGGAACGCAGTCACAAGGCCGGGAAACGTATCCTCGACGCCAGAGCCGACGCGCAGCGCGACGCTCGGCCTTGTCCATTCCCGCAGCAACACCGGGAGCACGCTCTCCTGCCAGTATCGCCCCAAGCAATTTGGGTTGGCCGTCGCCACGGCGAAGCGCTTCGTGAACAACTCCCACCGCTCGGGCAGCGGAGCGACAATGAAGCAGCCGTAGAAGCGCGGGCTGGCTACGCTCCCTTGCGCCTTCTCCCGTGCTCGAAGGATTGCCGCTGGGTCTTTTGAGCCCAAGACTGATTCAGCAAATGAGCGTCGGCGCGGGTTGTCCTCCGGCATTCCGTCGGTCGCTGCACTCCCAATGAATTTGCTCACCTTAAGCTTCCATTCTGGAAGTTAAGAATCGCGGCTCCGAGCCACCAAGACGACCTATACAGCGTAGTCTGACTCGCATCGCGGGAAGGGATCACCGAAGTTCCATCCGTCCTCCAACAGGTCCATCTCAATGTGCATCCGAGCAACCTCCGCGGCAGTGTCGCCGAAAAGCTGGCGCACTGCATCGATTCCCTGCTCATGGTGGCGAACACGACGATTCTTCATCCCGTAGGGTGCCTTGCCCTCGAACTCGTTGAGCCAGCGATGCACATGCTCGTAGGCGTCACCGAACGCTCGTTGGGTAATCCGGCAGTGCTCATCAAGGCTTGGCATGGCCGTGCAGAATTTGATGCGCGTTGCACCGCTTCGTTGGCTCGCTGATCTTCCAAAGCCTCGCGAGTCCACCGCCCGCCCCACGGCGTTTCCCGACGGGCTGCGGAGCGCCTTCCTCGCAGCGGAGACAAGTGGCGAGGCGCGCGTGGTTAGTAGTCCTCGGGTAGAAGAACCGTGGTGACCGAACGATCGGCCTCGGTGATGATGTAGAAGCGCACTCCTGCTGTGGTCCGATACACCGACAGCAACCGTGTGCCTTCAACCAACGCCCGGTCATTTGCGCGCCAGTCGGCTTCACACACTTCGCCCCAATCACCGCCAACATGACGGCTGAGCGCGCGCAGAATGTCGGCGTTGTCCAACGTGCGCGCTGCGTTTGCGGTTGCCGCCACCTGACCCAAAGGGAACAGCCCGCGCTTGCCACCACCACCATCTGGCAGGATCACTTGCGGTGACGCTTGCGGGGCTTCTTCGCTACGGGCTCGATGCCGCAGGCAATCACGCGCGCGGGCTCCGGTGTGCTCGCGGGTGCCGTCTGCTCTACACCCGACTGTGTGTCCGGCGTGGCAGCCGAAAGGTCGGGAGTAGTGACCTCTGCGGGCGGAGGCTCCGGGCTCGGCTCGCTCGCCACGGCCTGTGCGGGCGGCCCGCTTGGTGAGGGCACCGGCTCACTCGCGCTCGCACCGGGTTGCACCTCACCGCTCACTTGGGGGAGCACGGGTTCGGCTGCGGGCGGTGCAGCCTCGGAGGTCAGCGGCCTGACCGTCTTCGCCGTCCGCCAAATCAAACCGTGCGGCGCGCGCACCTGCACTTCATCATTCCAGACGAGGCGGACGACTGCCTCCACCTCGGTTCCCTTGATTTTCGTAAGGACTTTGTCTTCTGGTTTGTATGGATTATTTGCCATGAAGAAGAATTTGTTCTTCGTCCGCACTCGCTGAGTCGGGCCAAAGGTCAGGCCGACTTCAGTTCGCCATCGACCCGCTCGTCTCGGTCAGCGTCGATGCGCGTGACGACGTGTGGAGCAGGTGCCAACTTGGCGAGCTGCAACCGCTCATACTCCCCGTCATCAGCACCAAAGACCTCGGTGTAGGTATCCATGATGAGCTGCCCGCCGTCCTGGTGGCCCTGCCACTTTGCGATGAGCTTCTTGTCCACTCCGAGCTTCCAAAGCCGCATGATGAGGCACTGGCGAAGATTGCGCTGTGAGAAATGCGGCAAGCCAAGCCGCTCACACGCCCCGTTGAGCGCACGCTTCGCGTCGAGAATCTTGAGCACTCGCGCATTGCGGGCGGGCTTGCCGCCACCATTGGCGTGCAGCTTGTCCAACAGCGGACGCAGGTGCGGATAGATCGGCAGCGCGAAATGCCGGTCGGTCTTCTGCCGACGAATGCTCATGCAGTTACGTGCAAAATCAACGTCACCCCACGTGAGCGCGGCTGCCTCCGCTTGGCCCAAGCCAGCAAGGCCCAAGAATTCCACAAAGTCGGCAGTGTCCTTGGCGTAGCGGCTGAATCGTTGCGAGCGGATGTCGTCCACGATGGCCTGAAATTGCTCAAGTGTGGGTATGCACCGCATCGGCGTCTGCGGCTTCTTCCATCGTGTCGTGACCCGTGCGAACGGCGACTCGGCAATGATGCGGTCCTTCACAGCCAATTCAAAAAGCTGTTTCAGCACACCCGCCACGCGGTTGTAGCTGCTGTTACGCAGCCGTCGCTCTTGCAACGCAAGCCACTCCTCCAAGTCCGAAGGGCGGATATTGCGAACCTGAAAATCAAGCCCGTGAGGCCACCAATCCTCGAAGGAGGACACGACGCCGCCCACGATACATTGCGTGCTATCGGATTTGCCTTTGCTAATCGCGATGAGCTTTCGAGTGAGTTGGCCCAATGTCGTCTTCTCCACCTCGAAATTGACGTTATCCAAGTCGGCGATCCAGTCTTTCAGCCGACGCTCGGCAATCTTGCGATCGGTTGTGTCGAGACTGCGCTCCCTGTGCTTCCCGCGAATCTTCTTCACTGCGTAGTAGCGACCCGTAACCGCGTGTCGGTAAAGACCAACGCAGTTCGCCACCTTCACGTAGGGCGATGATGAACTGTGTGACTGCGCTTCGTGGTGCATTTCGGAGACAAATGAATGGAGGCGCTAGGATTTGTTGCTCGTGCCTCCAACGGGCAGACCTATCGCCCATTTCGACACAATCTGCAAGCATCGTTACCGTCGCAACATGTTCCTGATGAGTTGTTTGCATGTGACTTATCGTTGCTTGTTTCAATTTATGTGGACTGAATGCGACTCACTTCGGTAGAAAACTTTTTGGCATGACTCGACGGATTCGAGCAGTCGTGCTCGCTTTTGCGCCGGGTGGGCTTCCGCGGGGGGATGCTGTGCGCAGTGGACTCATTGTGAAGCAAACGCATTCATCGGAATGCGGCGGGGGGGCCAAAACGGGGGGACCCCTACCTCATCCGAGGAGGAGCGCGCGCGTAAGCCTTTCGTCGGCCATAACTTCCGCTGCTCGCTGACGAAGCGGGCCGAACCGTTCGGGACGAAGAGGCCGCGGGTTCGAATCCCGCCAGCCCGACCACACCTTCTGACGGGGAGAATGTGGATTTTCACGCAATCCGGGTCGCCCGTTCCGCACGCCGATCATTCCGCGCGGCAAAGCCGGCGAGTGGGACAGCGGATTTTTCTCCACGCAATCCCGGGCGCTGCGCGTGGGCGATGAAGTGTGGCTCTACTACAGCGGCTCGAACTACATGCAGGGCACGCCCTGCCTCTACAAGGAAGAGGGCACCGGGCGCGGCAGCAAATACACCGCCAGCATCGGCCTCGCGAAGTGGAAGCTCGACCGCTTCGTCTCCGCGGATGCGGGGAGCAACGGCGGCACGCTCACGACGGTGCCGCTCGTGTTCCGCGGGAACCGACTGGAGCTGAACGCCGCCACCTCAAAGAAAGGAACGATCCGGGTGGAGTTGCTCGACTTGAAAGGAGCTGTCGTGGCCCGCTCAAAAGCCTTTGCCGGTGATGAGCTGCGGCAGCACTTGGAATGGGAGAGCGAGACTCATCTCGATCGACTTGCGGCTCAAGGATGCGCAGTTGTTCAGCTTCGCATTCCGCGAATGATCTCCCCAGCGAATCCGCCTCTCGTGCTCAGCGGCGCGATTGCAGGATGCGCTGGCTCTCGGCGACCACGACGCCTTGGAACGCCATGCGCAGCAGATCGGGATTTCCCGCGTGCGCGATCGCTTCCTCGCGGCTGATGCGGCCCTCGCGCGCCATCGAGGTGAGGGATTGATCGAAGGTGTGCATCCCGTCCGCGGTAGAGAGTTCCATCGCGCCGCGGATCTTCTCGAACTCCGCGTCCTCGATCAGCCGGGCGATCGAGGACGTATTGAAAAGCATCTCGGTCGCGGGGAGAAGGCCCGACTCCGGCGTGCGCACGAGGCGCTGGCAGACGATGGCCCGCAGCGTCTCGGAGAAGAGCCGCCGGGCGAAGTCGCGCTCGGTGGCGGGGAAAAACTCGAGCACGCGCTGGATGCTCTGGGTCGCGTCGCTCGTGTGCAGCGTGGTGAAGACGAGCCGGCCGATATTCGCCGCGCTCATGGCCGCGCGGGCGCTCTCGGCATCGCGCATTTCACCGATGACGATCACGTCCGGATCCTGCCGGAGGACGTGGCGCAGACCGGCGCCGTAGCTGGCGGTATCGAGCCCGACTTCGCGCTGCTCGATGATGCACTCGTTGTCGGTGAAGACGAATTCGATCGGGTCTTCGATGGTGATGACGTGGCGGCGCTCGGTGCGGTTCAGGTGCTCGAGCATGGCAGCGAGCGTCGTGGATTTCCCGGAGCCGGTGGCGCCGGCGAGGATGACGAGGCCGCGCGGGGCGAGCGCGAGCTGGGCGAGCTGCGCGGGGAGATTGAGCGCGGCGAAGTCCTTCATCTCGGTCTTCACCAGCCGAAGCGCGAGCGTGGGTGAGCCACGCTGGAGAAAGGCATTCGCGCGGAAGCGACCGAGCTGCCCATCGGTGAAAGCGAAATCGACTTCGTGCTCGGTCTCGAAGTGCGCGCTCAGGTGCGGAGGCACGATGGCCCGCAGGACCATCCGCATCCACGCCTCGCTCGGCAGCGGCACTTCCACCGGCACGAGTTCGCCATCGATACGGAAGGCGACGGCGGCGCCGGGCTTGATGTGGATGTCCGACGCGCCGGACTCGACGGCGCCGCGGAGGATGGCGCGGAAGGTTTCGTCAATGGCAGGAGAGCTCATGGGAGGTGTGCTGTGGTGGTGTGCGGGCGGGAATCAGGCGCGGCGGAGGATTTCGTCGAGCTGATCGAAACAGATCTGCGACCACGTCTCCATCGCATCGCGCCGCGCGGCGAGCTGCGCGCGGTCGAGAAATTGCAGGTCGGTGATCATGGCCTCGCCCTTGGCGACATCATCGCTGTCGAGCCGGAAGACGTGGACGACGCCGAGATGAACGCGGCCCACGTCGTTCGAGTCGTCGTTGAGCAGCGCGACGGCGTGGTTGGTGTAGCGCGCGTCGAGCCGCAGTTCCTCGCCGACCTCCCGCTGCACGCCGGCGTCGTAGGCGGCACGGTCCAGCGCGAAGAGCCCTTCGTCGTGATCGTTCATGTGCCCGCCGATGCCGATCGAGCCTTTCGCCACGAGCCGCTGCTCGCCCGCCTTTTTCCCGCGCACGTAGTGGAGCACGCGGTCGCCATGCACGAGCAGCACATACGGGATGATCTGCTTGAGCGAAGGATCCGTCTCCGCCGGGCCGCGTGGCGTGAAGAAGTTGTTCGCACGATCGAGCAACGCCGGCAGTGTGCGCTCGACCTCGAAGTTCAGCCCTTGGAATGCGCCGAGCCGGTCGAAGAGTTCGCGCCGAACGACGAGGATCATTTCTTCTTTCATCGCCGACAACATCGCCGAGCCCCAGCGATGCGCGCCAGCGGGAAAATCGCCGTGGACAACTTTGCCTCGCTCACTACTTTCCGCCCCCCGCTTTCCCGGTGCCAGATGGTGTAACGGTAGCACAAACGACTCTGACTCGTTTTGTCTAGGTTCGAATCCTAGTCTGGCAGCCACCCTCCGGCTGTTCCTACCGGAACTTCGCGAAGATCTGGTTCGCTTCCTCGAGCGTTTCCTTGCTGCCCGCGTCGAACCATGTGCCGGGCACCTGCCACGTCTGCACGGCCGCGCGCTGGTAGAGCCACTGCACGAAGCGGCCGGGCTGGTCGGGATTATTCCCGGCGGCGATGTAGGTGGGGATCATCGCGACGGTTTCCTTCGGGTAGTAATAGAGCGCGATGCCGATGAGCGTGCTCTTCGGCTCGGCAGGCTTTTCCTCGAAGCTCGTGATAAGGCCGCCGCCATCGACGGCGACGACGCCGTATTTCTTCGCCTCTTCGAGTGAGCCCACGTCATACACGCCGAGCACGGGCTGCTTCTTCTCGGAGCAGAAGCGGCCGAAGTCTTCGAGGCTCTGGTTGAAGAGATTGTCGCCGGCGACGACGATGAGGTCGCTCGCGTCGAGGCCCGCGCGGGTGATGACGAGGTTGATGTCGCCGATCGCGCCGAGTTTGTCCGCGTCGCTGCTCGAGCCATCGTTGATGATCTCGAAGGCGAGCTTCGCGTGCGTCCGGTTGTAGCCATCGGCCCACGCCTGGAAGGACGCGGCGAACTTCGCGTTCGTGACGACATACACCTTCTCGAGGCCTTCGATCGGCGCGAGGTTGTCGATCACCCACTCCATCATTGGCTTGCCCGCCACGTCGAGCAGCGGCTTGGCTTTGTCGAGCGTGAGCGGGTAAAGGCGGGTGGCGTAGCCGGCGGCGAGGATCAGGACGTTCATGAAGATGCGGCTTCTCAACCAGCGTGCATCGCGTGTCTAGCGCCGAGTGCCCTCCGTCGCTCTGGACAAGTCGACCGCTCCGTTTTACGTGTTCGCTCGAACATGAACTTGACCGCACGCCAACGCGAGGTGCTCGACTACATCGAAGACCGCCAGGGCACCGACGGAGTGATGCCGTCGACGCGGGAGATTCAGCAGCACTTCGGTTTCGCGAGCCAGACGGCGGCGCTCAATCATCTCCGCGCCCTCGAACGCGAAGGCGCCATCGTCCGCCACCCGGGCAAGGCCCGTGCGGTGGTGGTCGCTGCTCACCTGCGTCGCAACCGCATCATCGACGTGCCCATCATCGGGTGCATCGCGGCCGGATTGCAGCAACCCGCCGAGCAGCAGGATCTCGGCACCGTCTCGGTGGACGCGGTCTCGGCGGGCCTGAAAAAGCACTCGCGGATGTTTGCGCTAAAGGTGCGCGGCGACTCGATGACCGGCGCGCAGATCAACGACGGCGACCTCGTCATCCTCGAGCAGCGCCCGCCGAAGGACGGCGACATCGTCGCGGCGCTCGTCGATGGCGAGACGACGCTCAAGCGCTACGTCACCACGCGCGGCCGGCCCTTCCTCAAGGCGGAAAACCCGAAGTATCCGGACATCCATCCGGTGGAGGAATTGACGGTTCAGGGCGTGATGGTCGCGCTGGTCCGGCGCTGCCGACGCTGATTCTGCGGCGGGCGGAAATTCACCGCTTGCCCTCGCTGGACGCGCACCGTATCGGCGGCGCAGTTCTTTGCGTGTCGTCGGAAGGAACTCCGTGTGAATCGGAGGCAGTTGCGCTGCTGTGACTGGATACGACTTCCCGAAATCCAATCGGCCCAATGGCCGGTGAAGGAGGGAAGAAGGTGCGCGCTGGGTCTCACGACCCGCGCCGAATGCCAGGAGCCAGAATATTTCCACGACCCGCGCTCATTCGTCCGCCGGTTGATTCCCGAGGCTTTCGCCGCGGGGCCGCTCCGGACGCGAAAACTTCCCCGCAAAGGGAGGAATGAGAGATCAGCCGCGGCTCGCGGTGCGTCACTCGCGCACCGCCCGTGTCCTGGTCTCTCGGTTCACACCGCCTACGAGACCACGACACATGAAACACCTGCTCCACCTCGGGGCGGCGATCCTCTTCGCCGCCGCCGCATCCGCTGCCACCCTCGCAGACCTCACCATCAGCGACCCCGCCCACGCGGGCTCGCGGCTGTTCGACTCCACGCCTGGCTTCACCATCACGGGCCTGGCCGCCGACAGCTCGGGCGATGTCTTTTACATCGAGAGCGACAGCTTCAACTACAGCGCGAACGCCACCCTCTACCGCCGCTCGGCGAGCGACGGCTACGCGAGCGCCACGCCGATCTTCGATCTCGGCCCGGGCGTCTTCGGCTCCTTCGTCATCAGCGTCGGCGGGCGCGTGGTTTTCGGCGAGAGCAGCACGAATGCGATCCGCGCCATCAACCCCGACGGCACCGGCCTCGATCTGCTCGGCACCGTGCCGAACAACTACGACGCCGCCTTCTCCGGCGGCAGTCTCTACCTCTCCCACAACGTCGAGCTGAACTTCTTCAACCCGCCGAAGAACCGCGTTTCCAAGTTCGACCTCATCGCAGACGGCGCCGGCGGCCTCATGCTCGCCGCGGCGGATACCATCCTCGCCTTCGATGGCGACTACTCCGGCCCGCTCGAATTCGCCGCCGGCGCGCTCTTCTACGGAGCGAGCGGCTACGGTTCCGTGCAGGGGCTCTACCACTACTCCGCTGCGGAAGTCGCCGCCGCCATCGGCCCGGGCGTGTTCACGCGCGACGACCACCTCTTCAGCCCGAACGGCGCGAACACCGCGCTCGCCTACGAGCCCGGCGCCGGCCTCTGGCAGGATTCCTTCAGCGGCGCGCTCCTGCTCTACGACCCCGCCAACGCCACCGTGCGCACCATCGGCTCCACCTCCGCCTCGCTCGGCCATCTCGAGTTCGCAGCGGATGCGCTCTTCGTGAACGTGACGAACTTCTCCACCGCGCAGTCCTCCGTCTTCATCGTCGTGCCCGAGCCCTCCGCCGCGCTGCTCCTGCTCGCCGCACTCCCCGTCTTCGCGCGGCGCCGGCGGTGAAAGCGCTCGTCTTCACGCTGCTCTGCCTCGGCCTCGCTGCACGCGCCGGCATCTACGCCCCCGCCGCGGGCCAGCCCGGCACCACCGCCATCGCTGCGGACGACTCGCGCATCATCGCCTGGGGATCGGCCACGGGCACGATCGTGCGCGGGCCCTACGAGATCGGCGACCCGGACAGCCCGCTTGTCTCCTTCGGCAATCCCGGCGCCGTGCTTGGCCCCGCCAACGCCTTCGACATCGATACCGGCGAGCCCAGCATCACCCCGAGCACCGTGCTCAGCCTCGGCGACGGAGGCTCGATCGTCGTGACCTTCGCGCAGCCGATTGCGAACGGTCCCTCGTGGGATTTCGCCGTGTTCGAGAATGGCTTCAACGACACCTTCCTCGAACTCGCCTTCGTCGAGGTCAGCTCCGACGGCGCCACGTTCTTCCGCTTCCCGAATCACTCGCTCACGCAGACCGCCGACCAGATCGACCAGAACACCGCGCTGAACGCGATCAACCCGAGGGACATCGACGGCTTCGCTGGAAAATACCGCGTCGGCTTCGGCACGCCCTTCGATCTCTCGCTGCTCGCCGGCAGGTCCGGCCTCGACATCAACGCCATCACCGCCGTGCGCCTCGTCGATGTCGTCGGCTCGATCGATCCGCTCTACGCGCGGCGCGACACCGAGTTGCGGATCATCAACGACCCGTGGCCCACGCCGTTCAACACCGGCGGCTTCGACCTCGACGCGATCGGCGTGCTGCACACCGTGCCCGAGCCCGGCGTTGCCGCGCTCTTCGCTGCGGGCTTGCTCGGCGCGGTGAGAAGGCGGAGGTCTTGAGCGATGCGTTCGCGCGCTTTCACCCTCCTCGAACTGCTCGTCACCATCGCCATCATCGCCGTGCTCGCGGCGCTTTCATTCACAGCGATCAATTCCGCCCGTGGCCGCGGTGACGCCGCGAAATGCGTCGGCAACCTCCGCCAACTCAGCGCCGCTGCGCTCACCTACCTCGGCGAAAACGGCGGCCAATACGTCCCCGCGCAGGAGCCGGGAAACCGCATCCGCTGGCACGGCGTGCGCAGCGGCGTGAAGGCGAAGTTCGATCCCACCAAAGGCCCGCTCGCGCCTTACCTCGGCAGAGACCGCCACGTGAAGCTCTGCCCCGCGCTGCACCGCGTGCTCTCCGGCCCGCAGTCCTTCGAAGACGGCACCGGCGGCTACGGCTACAACGCCGCCTACATCGGCGGCACGCCGCTCGATCCGTTCAAGCCCGAGCGCGCCGCAAATGTCCCAACGGCCAGCCGCGTCGTCATGTTCGCCGACTGCGCCTTTCCCCGCGAAGACGGGCTCCAGGAATACGCCTATGCCGAGCCGTGGCAGTGGGTCGATTACCGCGGCCGCCCGCGCGGCCCGCTCTCGCCGAGCGTTCACTTCCGCCACAACGAAACCGCCAACGTCGCGTGGTGCGACGGCCACATCAGCGCCGAAAAGCCCTCAAAGATCGGCACCCGCAACAGCTATGGCGGCGACGAGGAGAAGTGGAATATCGGCTGGTTCGGTCCGGAGGATGACAACGGCTACTGGAACCCGCAGCGCGGCCAGCGCTAGCGACGCATCACTTGATGCACCACAGCGCCGCGTGCGTGCGGATGAACAGCTCGCCGTTCGACGGCACCACCGACGAGTTGCTCGGCTCGCCCAGCGGGTTCATCGATACCAGCTCGAAGGTCGGCCCCGCCTTGAACACGAAGCAATCGCCGCCCTGCGTGATCGTGTAGCAGTTCCCTTCGGCGAGCATCACGCTGCTCCAGTTCGTCCCGCTCTTCCCCTCGCCCTTGAGCCGCTCGGTCCACAGCGCTTCGCCTGTTTTCAAGTCGAGGCACATCGCCGTGCCGGGGTCGTTGTGAATGTAGATGCGCCCCTCGTGGATCGCGCCCGACGCGATCCGCTGCGGGCTGCGCGGGTGATGCCACAGCCGCCGCGACTCCGTGATGTCCCCACTCCCGCCCGCGCGCACGCCGATCGCCGAGCCGCCAAAGCCGCCCATCGCCACCACGCTCTCCCCCTCAGCGATCGGCGACGTATAGACGAGCGGATTCAAGCCCGCGCACGTCCACAGCTCCTTGCCGTTCGCCGGGTCGTAAGCCGCCAGCCGTCGCGGCCAGCTCATCAGCACCTGCTCCTTCCCCTCCACCTTGATGAGCGTCGGCGTCGTCCACGAGCCGATGAACGTCGGATCGCCGCGTTTGCCCGCCGCCGGGTCCGCGGTCTGCGGCTTCCCGTAGCCCGTCTCCTCGTCATGCTTCCACAGCGTCTTGCCCGTATTCTTGTCCACGGCGAGGAGGTAGGTCGTCTCGCCGGGGCCGAAGTTGAGGAAGCACAGATCCCCATGGATCACCGGCGACGCGGCGTTACCCCAGATGTGAATCTGCTTCCCGAGATCCGTGCGCTTCCACAGCTCCTTGCCCGCGAAGTCGTAGCAAAACAGCCCGTCCGACGCGAACGACACGATCACCCGCTCGCCATCGGTCACCGGCGACGCGGAGCAATACGGGTTCGTGCCGTGCGTCGGCTCCTTCTCCGCCGTCGTCACGCCTTGCTGCCAGAGCAGCTTGCCGTCCTTGCGATCGAAGCACATCAGCGTCCGCCGCTCCCCCACCGGCTGCGTGACGAAGACGCGCTCGCCCCACACGATCGGCGTCGAATTCCCGCGCTCGGGCAAAGCCACGCGCCACTTCACGTGCTCGGTCTTGCTCCACTTCACCGGCAGCCCCTTCTCCTCGCAAATCCCCTGCCCCGTCGGCCCGCGCCACGCCGGCCAGTTTGCAGCGTGGAGTGACGAGACGGTGAGCGCGAAGAGGAGGAAAAACGCTTTCATGCCCGCAGCGTAAGACACCCGGCCCTCCCTGACACTGCCGAAAGCGGCGGGTGGAGCGTCACGAAGCGGAAGCGTTCCGAAGATCCCACGTCACCCTCACCTCACCACTCACCTTTTAACCCACCACCCAACACCTCAGCTAACTAGCGCCCACTAACTCGACACCTTTCATAGGGTAGGCGCTTTCATTGGTCGGGAAGAGAGCTTCTGACCTGATCCTCAACCTCACTCCATGTGCGCTTGTGATTAGAAATCTCTCCTCGGCACTCCAACTCGCGCACAAGATGGTCAAGCTGTGAATCGCCTCGAATCGCGTCGCCAAGCGAGCGATTGTTGTAACGGGCCACGATCTCGGAAACGGATGTGAATGTGTTGGAGAAGGTAAATCTCGATTTGGGGACGATGGTAATAAAACTGTCGGTCTGAACGACGTGAATGAAACCAAGCCCGCCAATGAGAATGGCGAGGAAGATGCCTCCACGGATATTGCGGGCTAGGAGCCTGTCGGGCTTAACCTTTTTTTGATGAAAATACCCCATTTTTTCCGCCACCCGATGTCTCCCGGAAAATAAAAACGCCGTGACGGGCCGTATAAGAAATACGCACACGTAAGTCCGACAGACTCCTAAAAGCTCCTTATCTTAATGCCATTCGGGACAGGCGGTCGATGGTGATGAAGCGGGCGGCCATCCACGCTTTTAAGCAAAACTTGCCGGGAATGGAAAGCCCGACAGGCTCCTAGCGCTTCTGGGTCTCGCGGAGGTTGAGCTTCGGCGGGACGTAGCTGGAGGGCTCGACGCGGGAGTTCTTCTTCGGCGCTTCGAGCAGCCGGCGCGTCTGGTCGCGCAGATCGTTCGGGGTGAACTCCATCCCGCGCCGCTTCAGCGTGGAGCCTTCGGCGAGGTAGAGCTCGATCGCGGCGCGGCGGAGCTGCACGCGGGCGTCGGCCATGCCTTGCTTCACCTCGAAAAGCCCGGCCTCGACTTCCAGCACGCGATGGCCTTCCACCTTGCCGACGAGCAGCCGCTCGCGCTCGGTCTTCAGCAGCCGTTCGTTGAAGCGGACCATCGTGTCGTAGTCGTCGATGGTCGCGCGCGTGATGCGCAGTTTCTTGAGCGTGTTGTTGAGCGCATTGGCGATCTGCGTCTCCATGCCCTGGAGTTGGAATTGCGTCTGGAGGACGGTCGCCCGCATTGCTTCGAGCTCGTGCCGGCCGCGGATGCCGCCGCCGAGCGGCAGGCGAAACTCGGCACCGATCGACCACGAGGGAAAATCACCGCTGGTGGTCTCATCCCACGCGTCGCCCGCGGAAAGTCCGAGACCGTTGAGGCCGGCGGACCCTTTGAGGTTCAGCTCGGGCAGGCGCTGGTTCTTCGCGAAGCCGAGCCGCACGAGCGCTTCTTCGAGCTTCTTGTGTTGCATGAGATAGTCGGGATTCAACTCCACGGCGCTGCGCCAGCTCTCCTCGTAGCCCGCGTGCGGCAGCACGAGGTTCGGGTCGTCGATCGCCACGTAACCGCCCGGCTGGTCGCCCGGCGTCTGTCCGCTGTGGACGAGGAGCTGGCTCATGGCCTCGCTGGAGCGCTGCTGGGCCTCGTTGCGTTTGGTGTGGCGTAGCGCGATGCCAGCCTCGGCTTCGAGCACTTCGAGCTCCGAGCCCTTGCCCGCCTTCAGCTTCTCGCGGCTGTCATGGAGGATCGACTCGGCGACGGAGACGGACTCATCGAGGAACCGCGACTGCTCCTGCGCAAAATACACGCCCCAATAGGCAGCCTCGGCCTGCGAGAGCGTGACCATGAGCTGCCGGCGGTATTCTTGAAACGCGGACTCGGAGTTGATCGCCCCGATCCGCAACGCCGCGAGCGACGCAGCGCCCCAGCCGTTTTTCAAAAGCGGCTGCGTGACCGTGGCGCCGGCAAAGCCCTGCCACTCGTCGCTCCGCGTGCTGCCGGTGACGGAGACGGGGCCGAGGTTGTTGTTGAAGTTGTTCAGCGTGTAACCGAGCCGGATCTTCGCGCCCGTCGGCGTCAGTTGCTCGATGGCGGAATCGAAGCGGTTGTTCCGCTCGTCGAGGATCGGGACGCCGGCGAGGTTGCGCTGCTGCTCGGTGGTGTTGCGGCGTTTGTTCGCCTCGCGCGTGGCGGAGCTCACCCACTCGGGCTCGAAGGCGCCGCGCTCGGCCAGCGCGCGCTGCCGGCTCGACTCCGTGCCGAAGAGCTGGGCCTGGATGGTCTCATTGCGCTCGACCACCATGCGCAGGTAGTCGTCCAACTTCAGCGGTTTCTTCCCCTTCGACGGCTCAGCGCCGTGCAGCGGAAGCAGCGCGCCAAAGATCGCGAAAGCGAGGGCAAGTCGCAGTGACCGCCAGCGCTCCGATGGCTGACGAAGACCGTTTCGCGGGTTGGATAAAGCCATGGGTCGAGTCACGGGCCGCGGGATGTGCCGCTCGCAAAGCCTTTGCGCAAGCGCTTTCTCCGTGCGGCAAACCGGTAGGGACGGCTGTCCCAGCCGTCCGCGGACCGCTGGGGACAGCGGTCCCTACCGCTGCTGTTCCTTGAGTTTCGCCAGCAGCGCCATGAGCCGCGCGGTGATCTTCTCCGCCGCAGGCACTTCGAGGTAGCTGCTGCGCGCCCGCCACGTCTCGTAGCCGCCGAGCGCGTGGTGCTCGGTGGTGGGAAGGTAGCCGTCGTAGCCATTCGCGAGCGAGACGGTGAAGTGGCCGGCGAAGGGCGTGCGCTCTTTCAGGTCGAGCCCGATCTCCACGAACACCTCACACGGGATCGCCGCGAGGCTCAGGTCGCCGATGCGATGCGCCTGGAGTTTCACCGGCACCGTGTCCGGATACGCGTCGAGCTTCACCGACTCGCGAGCGTAGATCGCATCGCGCGCGGCAAACTGCCCGTCCTTGTCCTTCGGCGTCGTCGCGAGGAGATCATTCGCGCGCACGAGTTCCTCCTTCGTCGGCTTGCGGACCGCGAGCGTGAGGTCTTCCTCGGCGGAACCGAGCGCCGCCTGCGGTTTGAATTGGATCTGCTCGTAAGCCTTCATCGCCGCATCGGCCACGCTCGCGGCGACCTTCCGGATCTTCTCACCCGGCTCCTGCTTCGCCGGCGATTTCCCGCCGAAGTTCACGTTGTTGATGTTCCCGCTCGTGCCGTTCGACATGATGCCGACGAAGGCGGGCTTGCCCCCGTAGCGCGCGTCGCCCGCGCCGAGCCGCGCGCCGATCTCGCGAGCGAATGCGCCGAAGTAATCCGCCGACAGCGGCGCGAGTCCGCCGACGTAGTGCAGGCTGTAATTCGCGAGCACGGCGATCGGCCGGTGATCGCCCGCCGCGCGCGCGACGAGGATGAAAACGTCCGGATCGATCGGCCCCGTCGGCTTGCTCACCTTCGGGTTCTGATAACCGGGATTCATCAGCGCGCGATCCGCCGTGACGCCGAACGGATTCGCGTAGCTCTCGCCCTCCATCATGAGCCAGCGGCGATTGAAGACATCGTGCGGATCGCTCCCCTTCCCCCATCCGATCTCGGCGGGTTCGAGGTTCGCGTGCGCCTGGATCAAGCCCTGCGCGATCCGCTCCCGCACCGCGGCGACAAACTCGGGATCGGCGTCGCTCTGGAAAACGCTCGCGAGCGTCGTGGCCGAGTGCGTGTGCGTGGCCGAGATGAGCATATGCGACGCGGGCACGCCTGTCTTCGCCGAGGCGAGTTCCTTGGCCTTCTCGCACACCTCGCGCGGGATCATGCACGCATCGACGACGCACAGGATGAGTTCATGTTTCCCGTCGTTCAGCGCGAGGCAGCGCGCGTGCAGCGGGTCGGTGATGCCCTGCGCGAAGTTGCCCTTCACGCTGCCATTGACGGGCACGGGAAATTTCGTCGGCGAGATATCCTGCGCGAAAGCGCCGGCGCGAAAGACCGGCTGGGCGAACGCTGTCTGCGCGACGAGCGCGACGACGAGGGCGAGGAGGGAGCGGAGGTGAGTCATGCTGGATCAATCCGGCTGGGCGGCTCCGGATTAGAAAGCCACGCGGAGGTCCATGCGAGGGACCGCCGCCAGCAAGTTCAGCATCGACGGGAAGCGCCGTCGCGAACGATAAAGCTCGCCATGACCACGCCACGCATCCTCGCTTTCGGCGGCAGCCTTCGCCGCGATTCCTTCAACCAAAAGCTCGCCGCCATCGCCGCGGAAGGCGCGCGCGAAGCCGGCGCGGACGTGACACTGGTGGCGCTCCGCGACTTTCCGTTGCCGGTCTTCGACCAGGATCTCGAAGCGGCCGAAGGAATGCCGGAGGCGGCAAAGAAGCTGAAGCAGCTCTTCCGCGAGCATCACGGGCTGCTCATCGCATCGCCGGAATACAACAGCAGCATCACCGCAGCGTTGAAGAACGCGATCGACTGGGTGTCGCGCGCGGAGAGCGTCGACGAGCCGCCGCTGGTCGCGTTCACCGGCAAGACGGCGATTCTTTGCGCGGCATCGCCGGGAGCGCTCGGCGGGTTGCGCGGGCTCGTGCATGTGCGCGCGATCCTCGGGAATATCGGCGTGACCGTGCTGCCCGATCAGGTCGCGGTGAGCAAGGCGCACGAGGCGTTTGGCGAGGACGGTTCGCTGGCGAACGAGAAGCAGGCCGCGAAGGTGAAGAACCTCGGCACGCAGCTCGCGCGGCATTTGGCGAAGCTGCTCGCTTAGCATCCGACCGATACGGGCGGAAGATTCGCTGTCTCCGCGGATCAATCCGTGTCACACACGGCACATGAACGTCGAACGACTCAAATACGTGATCTGGGCTGTGGACATGCAACGGGCGCTGGACTTCTACGTGAAGGTCTTCGGCGGCACGGTGCTGAAGCAGAACGAGATCATCAGCGAGGTGAGCATCTGCGGCGGCGTGATCGGCATCCACGGCGGCGGCGAAGGCGGGCGCACCTGGACGGGGCTGAACTTTCAAGTGCCCGACGTGATCGCGGGCGCGGCAGAGATCGTGGCGGCGGGCGGTCAGCTCACCCGCGAACCGCAACCCGAGGATGACGAACCGCCGCACCTCGCCATGTGCGTGGACCCCGAGGGCAACGAGATCATGCTCACGCGCAAGCGGTCGTAGAAGGTCACGCCACGGTCAGCGGGCCGTCGAACATCGTCAGGCTGACGACTTCCGTCTTCGCCACATGCGGCCCGTGCTGCATGCCCTTCGGCGCGAAGAACAGCGTGCCCGGCGTGTAGGTCACGCCGCTTTCCTCCCACTCGCCGGAGAGGATCCACGCCCATTCGTTCGCAACCGGATGCGTGTGCGCCGGGATGGTTTTGCCTGCGTGAAATTTCCGCAGCACGACCACGCCGCCGGTCGCTTCGTGCTTGTGCAGGATCTTCAGCTCGACGCCTTCGTAAGGGCCGGGCTGCCACGGTTTGTCTTCGGCGAGCGCGATGGTGGGAAACATGAGTCGCGAGAGTAGCGGGAGATCGGGATGCGTCGAGCTTCGGGAGAAGACGGGTGCGATCCGCCTTCACAGAAGTGTCGAGGGCTGCTCTGAATGGCATTTAAGTTAGCCCAAGTTCGACAGTTGACCCAGCCTTTCGGGTATTATGAGGGTGGTTAAAAGGAATGCTTCTCTTGGAACGGTGTGAGGTGGAGTGCGTTTGGCGTTGTAGTG
>VFJQ01000003.1 GCA_009885995.1 Verrucomicrobiota bacterium | reverse complement strand
GCCGGGAAGAAGAAGGTGACGCGGCGGGAGAAGTTTCTTGGCGAGATGGAGCAGGTGGTGCCTTGGGCGCGGCTGTGCGCGCTGATCGAGCCGCACTATCCGCGGGGCAAGCGCGGGCGTCCGCCGATCGGCGTCGAGCGGATGCTGCGCATTTACTTTCTCCAGCAATGGTATGCGCTGGCCGATGAAGCGCTCGAAGATGCGCTCTATGACAGCCAGGCGATGCGCACCTTTGGCCGGCATCGATCTGAGCGTGGAGGCGGTGCCCGATGCCACGACGCTCTTGAAGTTCCGCCACTTGCTCGAAGCGCACGATCTGCCCCGGGCGATCTTCGCGGAAGTGGGCGCGCTGTTGAGCGAGCGCAAGTTGCTCATGAAGGAAGGCACCATTGTGGATGCGACGATCATCGCGGCCCCTTCCTCGACCAAAAACGCGCGAAAGGAGCGCGATCCCGAGATGCATCAGACCAAGAAAGGTAACCAATGGTATTTCGGGATGAAGGCCCACATCGGCGTGGATGCGCAGTCGGGGTTGGTCCATAGCGTGACGGGCACGGCGGCGAACGTGGCGGACATCGCGCAGACTCATGCCTTGCTGCATGGTGAGGAGAAGGAAGCCTACGCCGACGCGGGCTATTTGGGCGTCGAGAAGCGGGAGGAGATCGCCACTGGGAGCCCGGGCGTGGAGTGGCACGTGGCTGCCAAGCGAGGCAAAGTCAAAGCCATGGCGGAAGGCTTGGTCAAAGAACTGACCGTGCAACTCGAGCGGCTCAAAGCGCAGGTGCGGGCGCGAGTGGAGCATCCCTTTCACATCCTCAAGAATCTTTTTCGACACCGCAAGACGCGCTATCGAGGTCTGGCCAAGAACACCGCGCAGCTTCATAGCCTTTTCGCTCTGGCCAACCTCTTCATCGCTCGACGCTCGCTACTGAGCACCGCTGCCGCGTGAGCGAGCGCCAAGAGGGTTGGAAACTCGCTGGAATCATCTCAAAGCAACCGCTTCCTTCGCTTCGCTTGACGCCTTTTACTTCCCACCTATCACTCGGCGCGCCGAACGTGTCGCTAAAATCATCCGCACCGCAGGCTTCTGCGCCCGTCCCCTTTAATCAGCGGTTCCCCAATTCATCCCATTCTTCGCGAAGCCGGATCGACTTTGCCTTACCGTCGAACTCTGCTGCCCCGTGAAGCCACATTACTGTCGTATGAGCCTCCGCTTCAATTGGCTCGCTGCTCATGGTTTTGGGGTCAGTCCGAAATGTGACAAAGGCAGTTCGGGCGACATTGGATTCGATCCAATCCGATAGTTTCAGGAGTTCATGTCGCGCGTCGGCGGGAGACAACGCATCAGTCCATTGCCGTCGATAGCTCACCGAAGCAGCATCGTGCGGAAGTTCGTCTAGACCGTTTAGTCGGAGGCGCTCCGCCTCCCGACGTAGCAACCCGTTTAGGATCGCGAAATTTGCATTGTGGCGAAGCCGCTCATTTAGTCGGAAATCAATTTCCACAACATCCGAAAACGCAAGCAGTGCTCGCTGCGGAGCACCGCCGCATTCATCAAGCATGGACGCCAGACGCTTGCCGAAGAATCCCGACACGAGATTTCGATTACGCGGGCGCACGCTCCTTAGCTCCGCTTCCAGGTGCGCTTCCAGTTCGTTTCGAGCTTTGGTGATCGCCTCAGTTTCAGCGGTGTAGAGCACGTCAAAGATCATAGGCCGATTATCTTCCATCTTGCTTACTCCCCCGTGTGCTCGTCACGTCCGGCATCGCATCAAGCGCAGTGCGTTTCGCATCCGATTCGATGTGCGTGTAGTGCGCGCTGATTGCTGACGAATCGTGGCCGATGATGTCCTGCACGATCGGCGCTGAGATTCCGGCGTTCTTCATCAAGCTCGTGGCTGTGTGACGCAGGCAGTGGAACGACACCGCGTTCTGAGCGCGTTTGCCTTCGCGGCCCGGACCATCAGATTTTGTTTTGTGTGACCTCGGCGGGACCAGTCCAGCGTCGGCCATGATCCGATAGAACTGCACGCTGAGCGATCCTGTGCGCCCCGCCTGCTGCTCCACGATACGGAATGCGTTCTCGAACAAGGGCGCCTGCGGATCGTCGCCGGCAGTCAGTTCGGTTTCGATGTAGAGCAACAGCGGAGCGGCGATCGGAATGATCTGTTGCCGCCCGGTCTTGCCAGTCACGAGCCTCACTTCCGGCAACTTGCCGCCGAGGCCGTGGAGGTTCTGCCACGTGAGCCGCGCGAGATCTCCGAGTCGCTGTCCGGTGTAGAGCCCGAACAGGATCAGCCCGCGCCACTCGCCCGAAGCCTGCTCAAGCAAACGTGACAACTCCGGCAACGTGAATGCCCGGCGCGGCGTCGCTTCACCCAAACGTTTGATGACCGTCACTCGGCTGCCAGGATTCTCATTGAGCAGCCCGTCGCGATACGCCTGCTGCAACGCGATGCGCAGAATTTTCAGCGCCATGTTCGCCGTGGTCGGCGAGAGCCGTTTCGCGATGCCATCACGGAATGCCGTGATGTCCTTGCTCGTCACGAAGAGCAGTTGATTGTCTGCCCGCTCGCCGAGGAACTCGACGAACTGGCGCGCCGTCCGCCCGTATCGAACCGCGGTGCGCTCGCCATTCTCGACGCGCTTTCGCGCGATCCAGCCATCCATGAATTCCCGAACCGTCGCCGACGCGAGCGGTGTGCCGGTGACGTTCTCGTAGAGATCCGCCATCACGCGGCGGATCTGCGACTCCGTCATCTTCTGCCGCGCAGCCGCCTCGTATGCCTCGGCGATCTTGCGGGCCTTCCGCGCGTCAGTCTCGCGCGTGCTGCGGTTCGTGCGCCCGCCGCTCGCGAGCGTGAAATTCGCATACCAATATTTCGACTCCGGATGTTTCCAGATGCTGGCCATACCTAAGGGACATACTAAGGGCAGTCACTTACATCAACGGAGTTTTTAGTGTCGGTGCTACAGAGTGATCTGACTGCCGAAGAGCCACGAAAGGAGCCTCGGTATCAACGGGGGTTCGAATCCCCCCCATCCGCCAGCTTGCGCACGACGCCGCAGCGTCCTCAGCGCGCCAAAAACCTGCGGCGCGCCAGCTCGATCGCGAGAGCGAGCAGGATGACCATGCCACCCATCGGCACGCGAGACGGACGCCGGGCGGGCGGAGCCTCAGCGCTCGGGGCAATACGGATGATTTCGACCTGCGGCGTGGTGTCCACGGGAGACCAGTTGGCGGCAACGAGGAGATCGATGCCCGGGTTTTGGTCCTTCACTTCGCACGAACACGCGCCGCAAAGATACGTCGCGTGTTCGAGCACGTTCCCCTTGTGAATGCCCGCGCCGATGAGCGGCTCGAGCACGCGACCGCGACCGAAGACGGGGAACGCCATCGGCTCACTCGCGAAGCCGCCGAGGTCTTCTTCCAGATGCGTGAGCATGGCGAGCAGCACGGCTTCTTTCGGATCGTCCCGGCGCACGCGCATCGTCGAAAACGCGATCTTCAGCGGCAGGTCGGTGCGCAGCACTTCCGCCTGCTCGTTGGCCCGCCGGGTTGATTCGCCCGGCGTCACGACGCCGTCCGGGAGCTTGAGCGACGTCTGCGCCTCCGCGAGTGCCTCCGTCAGCGATGTGAAAGCCGCGTTATCCTTCGCTGGATCGCCGCTCTCGACGAGCAGCCAGATCGCCGATTCGCCTGCGAGCAGCCGGGTGCGGAGTTCCTGCCGAACCGGCGAATTGATCAAGCGCTGCACGTGCTCGCCAGTCAGGGGCGCTTGCCAGATCGGCGGCTTGCTCGCGTCACGAAGCTTGTGCGGATAACGCAGCGATATCTGCGCCGAGCCGGACGAACCAGCCGCAGCGATCTCGACTTCGAGATTCACCGGACTCACCTCATCGCCGGACGTGCGCAGCAGCTCTGCCGTTTTCTTCTCCCCCTCGCTCAGCCCGCTCGCGGAAGGCGTGACCACGACGAGATACTCCGCCGGCGCCCACCGCTCCAAGGCGTAGCGAAACACCGGCACCTGGCACGCGACGGACACCACGATGCTCGCGAGAACGAGGACGACGAAGGTCCGGATCGGAGAAAGGCGGGCGCGATGCATTGATGCGTAGTGTTCCGATTTGAACCACGAAGCGCACGCTGTCTTCGTGTTCTTCGTCGCGAATCAGATGCCGGCAAAGGTTTCGCCAACGCGCAGGTAAGCGCTGCACACTTTCCCCGTGAGACTCCCTCTCCTTTCTCTCATCCTCTGCGGATTCGTGAACGCCGCCGACTGGCCGATGTGGCGGGCCGACGCGGGCCGCACTGCCACGGTCGCTTCCGCGCTGCCGGAAAAGATGTCGGTGCTCTGGACGCGCGAACTTCCGCCGCTCACGCCCGCGTATCGCGACGCGCGTTTGCAGTTCGACCGCGGCTACGAACCCGTCGTGCTCGGCAAGCGGCTCTTCGTCGGCTCGTCGCGCGAGGACTGTGTGATCGCCTTCGACACTGAAACCGGCGCCGAGCTGTGGCGCGCGAACGCGGACGGCCCGGTGCGCTTCGCACCGGTCGCGGGTGAAGGCCGCGTGATCTTCGGCAGCGACGACGGCGTGCTGCGCTGCGTCGCCGCGGACACGGGCAAGCTGCTGTGGAAAATGCGCGCGGTGCCGAACGACCGGCAGCTTCTCGGCAACGAACGCATGATCTCCGTGTGGCCCGTGCGCGGCGGCCCGGTGCTGCGCGATGGGCGCGTGTATTTCGCCGCGGGCGTGTGGCCGCTCGAAGGCGTGTTCATTTACTGCCTCGACGCGGCGACGGGGCGCGTCGTGTGGCTAAGCGATCGCACCGGCTATCTCTACGGCGTGCATCCGCACAATGCCGAGGCGTTCGGCGGCGTCGCACCACAAGGCTACCTGCTCATCGATGGCGCCGATCTCATCGTGCCGAGCAGTTCCGCGTATCCCGCACGCTTCGATCTCGCGACGGGCGCGTTGAAAGAGTTCGCGCTGCCCGCCGCGGGTCGGCTGCCGGGAGGATGGTTCGCTTCAACTCCGGAGGCGAAGGAAGAGCAGAAGCTCAAGCGGCGCGGGTTGCTTTTCGACAGCGACGTGAACGCCAAACGCCACGAGGACAAGCCGTGGCAGAAAGGCGACGCAGGCATTCGGCGGAGTTTCCGCGCGGGCGATCGCGAGTGGAGTTTTGATGAAGCGTTTCCCGGCGTGACGGGCAAGGTTCACAGCGTCATCGCGGCGGATGGGAAGTGCTTTGTCGTAACCGAGGAAGGCCGGCTCTACGCGCTTGCGGCGGGCGAGGCCGAAGCGAAGCATTGGGAGCGCGAGAAGGTCGCGCCGATGACGAACGACGACTTCGCGGAGAAGGTGCTGAACGCTTCCGGCGCGGAGCGCGGATACGCGGTGGTCGTCGGTGCGAGTGCGCCCGGCTTTCTCGAGATGCTCGCCGAGCGCAGCCAGCTCAAGATTCTCACCATCGCGCCCGATGCCGTCGCGGTGCGCGCGCGCCTCGCCGCCGCGCAGATCTACGGCGAGCGCGTGGCGGTGCGCGAGGCCGCGTCCGGCTTGCCGCCCTACTTCGCAAACCTCATCGCGATCACGCCCAGCGCTCCGCTGCCTGACGCGGCGACGCTCGCGAAGTTGGTTGCGTCGCTGCGGCCGTATGGCGGCCGACTCGTCGGCCCGGCCGCGCTCCGCGATGTCGCGAAAACGGCGCGCCTGCACACGAACGGCCTCGCGGTGATCACACGCGAAGGCGCGCTCGAAGGCAGCACGAACTACAACGCCGACTGGTCGCCCAGCGAAGACGCGCTCGTGCGCGCGCCGCTCGGCGTGCTGTGGTTCGGCGACATGCTCGGCAACTTCAAACGCTCGCCGCAGCCGCGCTTCATCGACGGCGTGATGATCACCTCGGACAAGGACTGGCTCGACGCTTCCACACGCAAAGGCCCGGTCGATTACCGCCTGCTGCCGCCCGTCTTCAGCGACGTCTATACCGGCCGCGTGCTCGATGCCTACGAGGCCGCGGACCTGCGCCAGCGCTTTTCCAAAGTCGATCTCCATACGATCCAGCCGAACCAATACCGCCCGCCGCAGCAGAAGAACGAATGGAGCCCCGCCGCGCCGAAAGCCGGGATGCGCACCAACCCGCTCACCGGCGAAAGCGAGCCGCGCGTCTTCCCAAAGAGCTACGGCTGCGACGGCGGCTTCGACTACGGCTCGATCTACACGATGCGTTCGGGCACCGCGGCGTTTTACGACAAGCGTCTCGAGAGCGGCACCATCCACATCAGCGGCCCGCGCTCCGGTTGCACGAACAGCATCGTGCCCGCGAACGGCATTCTAAACGTCCCTTATTTCTACGAAGGCTGCACGTGCAGCTACCCGCTCCCGATGGCGCTCGCGCTCGTGAGCCTGCCGCCGACGTTCGAGCAATGGACCTCGTGGGGCAAAGTGCCCGCCGCTGCACTCGCGGGAAAGATCGAGCGCATCGGCATCAACTTCGGCGCACCCGGCGATCGCAAGACCGAGGACGGAACGCTATGGCTCGACTACCCCTCGGTCGGCGGCCCATCGCCCGAGATCGCCGTGCGCACCGAGCCTGACGCGCTAGAGTTCTACTACCATCACTCCGTCTGGATCGAAGGCGGCGAGGGCTGGCCGTGGGTCGCCGCGTCCGGCGTGCGCGGGCTGCGGAGCGCGACGATCTCTGGACTGAAAGCGGGCACCTACACCGTGCGGCTCGTCTTCGCCGAACCCAATGCGGAAATCACACAGGGCACGCGGCGCTTCGATGTGCGTGTGCAGAACCGCATGGCGTTGGAGAACTTTGACGTGTTCGCCGAGTCGGGTGGCACGATGCGCGTGCTCACGAAGACGATCCCGAAAGTCGCCGTGACCGACGGCGCACTCACCATCACGCTCACCGCACGCGACGGCGAGACGATCCTCAGCGGCATCGAGATCATCCACGAAGGCCTCCCCATCGCTCCACTCCCATCGCCAGCACGCGTGCCCGGGCGGCTGTAACCAACTATGAAAGCTCAAGCACTGCTGCTCACGATCCTCTCGACCGCCGCCCTCGCGGGGGACTGGCCCACCTACCGCGGCGATGCCGCGCGCAGCGGCTACACGGCGGAGACGATCCCGAATCAATTGCGTCTGCGCTGGAAGTTCGACGCCGGGCAGCCGCCGAAGCCCGCGTGGCCCACGTCGGAGCGCATCGACTTCGACCTCGCGTTCCAGCCGATCATCGTCGGCGACCTCGTGCTGTTCGGAAGTTCCGCGGATGATCAGGTCTATGCGCTCGATGCGAACACGGGCGCGATCCGCTGGCGGTTTTTCAGCGAGGGGCCGATCCGCTTCGCACCCGCGGCGTGGAAGGATCGCGTCTTCGTCGCGAGCGACGACGGCTGGCTCTACGCGCTCGCGCTCGGAGATGGCGCGGTGCTTTGGAAACACCGCGCGGGTCCGGGGCCGGCGCGCGTCATCGGAAACGAGCGCATGATTTCGCACTGGCCCGCGCGCGGCGGGCCGGTGGTTTGGAATGACGTGGTGTATTTCGCCGGCGGCATCTGGCCGAGCGACGGCGTTTTCCTGCACGCGCTCGACGCAGCAACCGGGCATCCGCTTTGGTCGAACGGCGAAACCGGCCGGATGCTGATGAAGCAGCCCCACGGCGGCGCCGAGGCGCTCAGCGGTGTCGCGCCGCAGGGATATTTGCTCGCGACGGACGACGCGCTCATCGTGCCGACGGGTCGCGCGGTGCCGGCGGTGTTCGAGCGCGCTGACGGCAAGCTGCGCTACTACCATTTGCAAAAGAACGGGCAGCGCGGCGGCTCGGGCGCGGTGCTCACCGATTCGTTTTTCCTCAACTCCGGCGTCCTCTTCGATGTCGCCACGGGCGAGCAGGCGTCGCAACTCGGCACGGGCTCGACCGTCGCCGTGCCCGGCGGACTCATCCGCGCCGAGGGGCGATAGCTCGCGAGCTATCGCTGGAAGGAAATCGAGAAGATCGACCGCAAGGGTCAGCCGCAGAAAGTGCGCGCGCTCGAACAGGACAAAATCGTGCCGGTGGATCGCGAGGTGACGGAGTTCATCATCACCGGCAGCGAAGCAGTAGTCGGCGGCGACGGACAAGTCTGCGCGATCGACTACGGCAGCCAGCGCACGCAGTGGTGGAAATACGCCGTCGATGGCCGCGTGCTCGGCCTCGCGGCGGGCAATGGGCGCGTGGTGGCGACGACCGATCGCGGCGTGGTGTATCTCTTCGACGGAAAACCGGGCGCATCGCCAGTCGCGACAGCTCCGGCGAACGGCCAGCCCGAGAGCGCCGAGGCGAAGGACATCCTCGCCGCGAGTGGCATCAGCGCGGGTTACGCGGTGAGCTTCGGCGCTGGCGATGGCAGCCTCGCGCTGGCGCTCGCGCGGCAATCCGAGCTGCACATTCTCGTTGTCGAGCCCGACGCCGCTCGCGCTGCGGAAGCGCGTCAGCGCATCGCCGCCGCCGGGCTTTACGGCGCCCGCATCAGCGTCCACGTCGCGCCATTCGACGCGACGAACTTTCCAAAGCAGTTCGCGAATCTCGTCATCGCGCCGCGCGAGGCGGGCGGGAAGCTGCAAGCCGAGATGCGCCGGTTGCGCCGGCCTTACGACGGCGTGCTCTGCGTGCGACAGGCGGGAAAGATCATCGTGGAGAAAGCGGGCGCGCCCGCGGGCGCAGGCAGTTGGACGCACCAAAATGCGAGCGCGGCGAACACGCTCTGCTCCGACGACGAGGCGATCAAAGGCAAGCTCTCGATGTTCTGGTTTCGCGACGTGGATTTCGAAGTCGCCAATCGCCACGGCCAAGGCCCCGCGCCGCTCGTATCGCGCGGCGTCATGGTCGTGGGCGGGGTCAACGGCCTGTGCGGACTCGACGCCTACAACGGCCGCAAGCTATGGGAGTTTGAACTTAAGGAACTGCTGCTCGACTACGACGGCATCCATCACGACGTCGGCATCGGCGACACCGGCGGACCGTTCTGCATCGGCGGCGATTCGGTCTATGTGAAGACCGGCCCACGCTGTCTGCGCATCGATCTCGCGACCGGCAAACTGCGCGGCGAGTTCACCACACCCGTCGCCGCCGCCGCGCCGAACCGAAACTGGGGCTACCTCGCTTGGGAAAGCGGCGTGCTTTTCGGCTCGGTCGAAAACGCGGCGCACAATGTGAGCCCGCGCTACCAGCTCACGAACCTCCGCACCGAGTCCGTGTCGTTCTTCGCGATAGATCCCGACAGCGGCGCGGTGAAGTGGCAATACCAACCGAAGGGCTCGATCCGGCACAACTCCGTCGCGCTCGCCGGTGAGCGCGTCTATCTCATCGACCGCCCGCTCGTGGAAGCTGACCGCGTCGTGAACCCCAAGCGCGACGGCAAGTCCGCGCCGAAGCTCGCCGCGACCGCCGTGCCGAACGGCACGCTCCTCTGCTTCGACGCCGCGACTGGCAAGGTCGCGTGGAAGAACGACGCCGACATCTGGGGCACGCAACTCGCCGTCAGCGCGAAGCACGGCGTTCTGCTGATGAACTACAAAGCGGTGCGCCATAATTTCTTTGAGCTGCCGTCCGAAATCGGCGGGCGGCTCGGCGGCTTCGACATCAAGACCGGCGGGAAGCTGTGGGAGCAGCAGGCGAAATACGAAACGCGCCCGCTCATCAACGACGACAAGATCTACGCGCAAGGCGGCGCATGGGACCTCAAGACCGGCGCGCCGCTCACGTGGGAATTCAAGCGCTCCTACGGCTGCGGGCAGATTTCGGCGAGCCGCAACCTCATGCTCTTCCGCTCCGCCACGCTCGGCTACGTCGATCTTTCGCGCACCGACGGCACCGAAAATTTCGGCGGCATCCGCCCGAGTTGCTGGATCAACGCCATCCCAGCGAGCGGCCTCGTGCTCGTGCCCGATGGCTCGTCGAAGTGCCATTGCAGTTACCAGATGAAGGCGTGGTTCGCGCTCCAGGGGGAAGACGCGCAGTAGCGCTACTCGTCCGCCGGCTCGGAGTCCTCCTCGGTCCGCTCTGCGTCGATCCCGAGCAGCGCGACGGCATCGGGCGCGGGCAATCCGTCCGCGGGCTTGAGCTTCCGCTCCACCATCCGCTGCCGGCGCTGCGCGCTCTCGATGCTGTTCGATGCCTCGGTGAGTTTCTTGTGAACCTTGTCGAGCGCCTCACCGAACTTGCCGAACTCCGTCTTCACCGCGCCGAGCACCTTCCACACTTCGCTCGATCGCTGCTCGATCGCGAGCGTGCGGAAGCCCATCTGCAAGCTGGTCAGCAGCGCCGTGAGCGTCGTCGGGCCGCTGACGACAACGCGGAAGTCGCGCTGAAGCGTTTCCGTCAACCCCGGCCGGCGCAGCAACTCGGCGAACAAACCCTCGGTCGGCAGAAACAAAATCCCGAAGTCCGTCGTGATCGGCGGGCGCAGATACTTCTCGGAAATCTTGCGGCACTCGACGCGGATGCCCTGCTCCAGCGCAGCGCCCGCCGCTTCGGCGGCGGCGGCATCGGCTCGCTCCTGCGCATCGACGAGGCGCTGGTATTCCTCGTGCGGAAATTTCGAGTCGATCGGCAGCCACACCGGCGTGCCGTCGGCGTCGCGGCCCGGCAGTCGGATGGCGAACTCGACGCGCTCAGCACTCGCCGGGTCCGGCGCGAAGTTCCGCATGAATTGCTCGGGCGTCAGCGTCTGCTCGAGCAGGTTGCCGAGCTGCACCTCGCCCCATGTGCCGCGCGTCTTCACGTTGCTGAGGATCTTCTTCAAATCGCCGACTCCGACCGCGAGCGACTTCATTTCGCCGAGTCCCGTGTGGACTTGCTCCAGCCGCTCGCTCACGAGCCGGAAGCTCTCGCCGAGCCGCTTCTCGAGCGTCTCGTGCAGCTTCTCGTCCACCGTCACGCGCATCGCCTCGAGCTTCGCTTCGTTGCGCGTCGTCAGGTCGGCGAGCTGTTGCTTCAAGGCGTGCGACAACTCCTGGAGCTGCCCCGCGAGCAGCTCGCTGAAGCTCTTGAGCGAAGCCTGCAATTCCTGCCTCGTTTGCGCGGCGGCCAGCTTCGCGGCTTCGTCCGCCCCCGCCAGCCGCTGGTCGAGCGTCGTGCGCATCTCCGCGAGCCGCTGTTCGCCGCGCTCGCTCGAATCGGTCAGCGCGGTCGAGAAGGTCTGGAGATGATCTATCTGCTGCTTGGCGATTTCACCCAGCCGCTCGGCAATCGAGTCGCCCGACGCGCGGGTCGCCGTCGTGACTTCCTCGCGCAACTGCCGCGCAGCACTCGCGCCTTCCTCGCGTCCCAAGCGCAGCTCATCGCGCATCCCGCCGCTCAAGCGATCCACCTCGACGCGGACACGATCCCCGAAAGCCGCCTCCGGCTTGCGGAGCAGCAGCACCAGCAGCAGGACGACGGCTGCGGCAGCGAGGATCGCGATGATGACGAGCAATGGAGTCATGGCCACAGCTCCCACGCGACGAGCTCCGTGTCACTCCGCGCGAAGACAGCGTTGCGCGTGAAGGCCGGGTGCGCCCACGTCTTGCCGATGATCGAGTGACGGCTGAGTTCCTCGACCTTCTCCGGCGTAAAGCGCGCGAAGACGAGTTCGCCATTCGCGTTCAAGCCGCACGCGATGCCGGCTTTTTCGTCCGCCCACACGAGGCTGATCTGGGGGTTGCGGTTGGCGGGCGTGAGCTGGTGCCCGTCTTTCCAGTGGATGGAGCCGTCGGCTAGTTTGAAGCAGACGACGCCGTCGTCCTTCGTGAGCAGATACACGAAGCCATCGCGATAAAGCGGCTGGCTCATCAAGCCGCACAGCGTCTTCTCTTCGCTCCACGCGAGCTGTCCATCGCTCGCGCGAATCACACGTGCGCCATGCCAGTAGCCGGAGACGAAAATGAGGCCTTCGTGCGCGATCGGCTGCGCGATCGAGACGCCGTAAGTGATCTTGTAGGGCACGCGCCACAACTCGCGGCCCGTGCCGGGCTCGAGCGCCATCACGTGCTCGGGCCCCCACTGGACGAGCTGCGAACCGAACACCACGGGCGTGCAGTAGCCTGCCGGATCGCTCCCGCCGCGCCAGCGCTCGCGGCCCGTCGCCAGATCGAGCGCGACGACGCTGCCGTCCGGTTTCGCACCGCAATGGAGCACCACGGTGTCCTTCCAGATGAATGGCGAGGCTGCGAAGCCCCACTGCGGGACAACTCCGCCGAACTCCTTCACCATGTCCTTTTGCCACCGCACCTCACCGCTCGCCACATCGAGGCACGTGGCCATCCCGGTCGAGCCGAAGGCATACGCGCGGCCTTCGTGGATCGTGACGCTCGCGCGCGGGCCGGTGCCGTGATCCATCGAGCCGTAGCTCACTCGGTATCGATGCTCCCACGCGGGCTCGCCGCTGCGCGCGTCGAAGCACAGCACGCGCTCGACTTCCTCCGGCGCCGTCTGCCGGTCCATCACGAAGACGCGCCCGCCGCTGATCGTGACGCCGCCGAAACCGGCGCCGATGCTCTGCTTCCAAAGCTGCCGCGGCTCGATGCGCGCGAGGTCTGCGGGAAGCTGCGGCGGATTCCACAAACCGTCGCCATGCGGTCCGCGAAACCGAGGCCAATCCTGCGCGAGCGCGGACAGCGGGAGCAGCATGAGCAGCGGGAGCAGTCGCATTTCAGCGGAGCGCGTAAGCGGCGCGGATGAAATCGGCACGCGTCTTCTGCCCGTCTGCGGGCGGCAACTTCGCGGTGTCCACGTGGAGTTCGCCCGCCAACTTGCGCCACGGTTCGAGCAGCGCGGCATCGAGCGGCTTGTCGAGCTCAGCGGCGTGAGCGGGGAACGCTTCGTAATACTGGCCGTGGAGATTCTTGCCGCGCTGGCCGGGCTTTGCAGGCATCGGCGCGAGGCCGTGCAATCCGCCCGCGGTGCCCCACCACTGCACAGCGGCGAAGTCCGCATGGCCCGGCGGAACATCGCTCACGTAGATCGTCGCGCCGCCCGCGGCGTGCAGCCGCGCCTGGAGTTCGGGAACGCTCACACGCTGCACCGGCTTGCGCCCGACACGCGCAAGGTGCGCCGCGTGGCCGGCGGCCTGGCCGAGCGACATCCAGATCGGCTCGAGCCGCAGCGCGCAGAAGCCCACGTGCGACGCGCTCACCGGGCCGGGCGCGAGCAAGTTCTCCACACCCTTCGCGACGAGCGCGCCGTAGGGGATTTGGTAAGGCGACACGGCTTTGTAAAACTCACCGGTGTGCTTGCCGTCGAAGCGCGAGCCTTCGTGTCCGGTGCCGTGGCAATTCGGGCCGTAGTCGCCGATCGCGATCGCATCGCTGCGCAGCACGGCGCGCGCGTCGTTCGGCGCGTGGTCGGTGTCCGACTCCGTGAAGACGTAAGCGCCCACCATGCGGCGCGCCTCGCGCACGTAGAGCTGCGGCGGAAGGTGTGCGTTGTCGTCGTATTCGTCGCGGCACCAGCCCCAAGAGCGCGCTTCGTCGCGGAGCTTGGCCGGGACTTCATCGTCGTTCTGGAGAAAGTAGAGCAGCCCGACATTCCACCGCAGATGCGCGGCGAAAATGCGGTCACGCGCCTGCGCGAGTCCGGTCGGTGAGAACGGCACCTCGGGCTTCACATCCGGCTCCGGCGCGCTACGCACCGCCGCGCCGCCACCGCCGTCGGGCCATTCGAGATTCTCGCCCGGCAGCGAGAGCCGCACGAGGCCGCGCGAGACGTCGTTGATGTCGTATTTCCCATTCGGCAGCGCTGGCGTCTGCGCCTTGAAGAGGATGCCACTCGGGTAGCCGAAGACGTTCTTGAGCTTCCCGCTCGCGAACAGCGGCAGCAGGCCAGCGAAGTCGTCACGCTTGTAGCCCGGCGGTTTCTTCGGCATCACGCGGTTCGCGGGATCCTGCGTCGCGGTGAAGCGAAAATTGTAAGCCTGGAGTTGCGCGTCGGGCTGCTCGGGCGCGAGCGATTCGTTGTATTCTTCGCGGCCTTCGCGGCCCACGCGATACGGCACTTTCGCGGCAGCGATGAGATCGCCCTCGTAAGTCGCATCGATATAAACGTCCGCCGTCACGGTCAGCGTCGTGCGCCCGTCATTCTCGAGCAGCGCCACCATGCCGATCGCGCGGCTCTCCGCGTCGCCCGACGAGCGCGCGCTGAAGACGCGCCGGTTTTTCCAAAGCGTAATGTTCGGCTGCTCAGCGAGCATCTTCTCGAAGACGGCGAGGTTCACCTTCGGTTCCGCGAAGACGCCGCGCCAGCAGTCGCGCACCTGCGGGGAATCCGCGCCGAACGCGTCGCGGTAGTGCTGCTCGACGCGCTTGGTGAACTCGAGGAACGCGCCGGTCAGCCCCTCGAACGTGCGGAAGTCGGTGTGCGAGAGCCCGCACGTCACCATGCCGCCGATGCGATCGGTCGGCTCGACGAGCAGCACCTTCTCGCCATCGCGCGCAGCGGCGAGCGCGGCGGCGATGCCGGCGGGCGTGGCGCCATAGACGAGGACGTTTGCGTCTTCGGCGCGAAGCGATGCGAGGAAGAGGACGAGGAAGACGAGGACGGGACGCATGGGACGGATGATTCGGGGTGGGCCAAATCCTTGGACGCTCTCGCTGCGGGCGGCGAGCCTTTCTGCGTGACGACGCGCGCGGGCGGGGCTAGCTCGCTGACACCGTGCCCCATCGCACCCACTGGACTTCCGCCGACGTGCTCGACTTCGAGGCGCTGCTTCACCACGACGAGCAGCATGGCGACTCCCGCGTGATCGCCGCCCGCGACGCGCAGCTCTGGCGCGAGGCGATCGCCCCCGCGCTGCCCGCCGGCGCGATGGACGATCCGGGTGCCGTGCTCCATCGCTGGCTCGAAGCTCGGCGAGTCGCTGAACCCGGACTGCTCATGCCCGGGTCGTGGATCGTCCGCGGCTGGCGGGCGCTCGGCGGCGTGGCGCTCGTGGCCGGGCTCGTGTTCGGCTTTGCGGTGGCGAATGCGGCGCTCTTCTACGCCGGCAGCACGCCGGTAAACGTGCTCGTCTTCCTCGCGGTGACGGTCGGCGTGCAATGGTTGTTGCTGCTCTGGGGCGCGTTCGTTTGGATTTCGAGCGGCTTTCGACATGCCTCGGCGCGCGTGCTCGTGGCGATCACCGACAGCGCTGGGCGCTGGCTCGCGGCGGTGCTCGAGCATCTGCCCGGCGAGCAGCGGATGCGATTACGTGGCGAAGCAGCCGCGCTGCGGCACCTCGCGGGGCGCAATGGCGAGCTGCTGCGCTGGCCGCCGTTCATCGCGCTCCAGCATTTCGGTGTAGCGTGGAATGCGGGCGCGCTCGCCGCTCTGCTGCTGCGGGTGCTGGCGACCGACGTGGCCTTCGGGTGGGAATCGACGTGGGCGAATGGACCCGGCGGGATGCACACCGTCGCGCACGCGGTCTCGGCGCCGTGGCGCTGGTTTGCGCCCGGGGCATGCCCGACGCTGGCGCAAGTCGAGCACAGCCAGTTTCGCTACGCGAAAGGGCTCACCGCATTTGACGAGACAGCCAGCGCCGCGTGGTGGCCGTGGCTGGCGGGCGCGATCGTCGTCTATGGCTTGCTGCCGCGCGCCGCGCTGCTGCTGTGGTTTGCGAGCCGACAGCGGCGCGCGCTGAGCCGTGTGAGCTTCGACGAGCCGCGGCACAAGACGGTGTGGCACCGGCTCACCGGGCCGGTCGTGCGCAGCGAGTCATCCCCGCACCACGACACAGCGAGCGGCGCGCCGGCGGCGGCGCTCGCGAAGGCGCGCACGAGCGAACCGGGCAGCATCCTGATCGCCTCGGTGCTCGCGGCGGCACGCGAGCCGATCGAGCAATGGATCACATCGCAGCTCGGCTGGCGCGTCGTGGGGATCGAGGAAGTCGAGATCGACTTCCCGAGCGGCAACGCGGCGGCGCTCGCGCGGATCGGCTCCGCGCCGCGCTGGATCGTGGCGGTGCCGGCGCCGTTCACCGCGTTCTCGGCATTCGCGCAGTTCCTCAATTTGCTCGCGAGCACGGGAAAGGTGGAAGGTTATGTCCTCGTGGTCGGTCGCGACGGCACGGCGCCGTCCGACGAGTGGGTGCGCTACTGGCGCGACTTCCTCCGCACCGAGGCACCCGGCGTGGCGGTGCTCGGATTCACCACGCCATGAGCAACACAGAGCTGCCCGTCATCGCGATCCTCGGTGACGTGAGCCATGGGAAATCGTCGGTCGTCGCGACGCTGGCCGAGGATGACTCGGTGAAGATCGGGCCGTTTCCCACGACCACACACTGCCAGCGTTTTCGGGTGCGGGATCTGTTCGAGTTCATCGATACGCCCGGCTTTCAAAACGCCCGCGAGGCGCTCTCCGAGCTGCGCGCAGCGGGGACTCATGTCGAGCCGCTGGCGGTGTTTCGCGAGTTCGTCGCGCGCCATGCGAGCGATCATTTTTTCGTCCACGAATGCCGCCTCCTCGAGCCGGTGCTCGCGGGCGCGGCGCTGCTTTATGTCGTCGATATCGCGCAGCCGATGGAGCCGCGACACGAGGCGGAGACGGAGATCCTGCGGCTGACAGGCGCGCCACGCATCGCGCTGCTGAACCAGACCGGCGAGCCGCGGCACCGCGCGGCGTGGGAAGCGCGGCTGCGGCAGAATTTCAACACGGTGATCGACTTCGATGCGCACCGCGCGGACTTCGCGAACCGGCTCGCACTGCTCGAGGCGCTCGCGACGGTCGATATCGCGGGCAAGGCGAAACTGCGCGCGGCGATCGAGGTGCTGAAGCGTGATCGCGACGAGAAGCTCGACACGACGGCGCGCATCATCATCGACCTGCTCGCCAATCTGCTCACGCGCCGGCACACCGAGGCGCTGCGCGATCCGGTGTGCGTGGCGGCGCAGCGGCGGGAGATCGAGGAGCGTTTCCGCGCGGAGCTGAGCGGCCGCGAGCTGGCGGCGCATCGCGAGATCGTGAAGACGTTTGCGCACCGGTTCGTGGCGGTGAGCGGCGAAGGTGGGGGCGATCCGCTGCGCGACGGGCTCTTCGTCGAGCAGACGTGGTCGCTGCTCGGGCTCAGTGGCTGGAAGCTGCTGGCCGCGGGCGCGGGCGGCGGCGCGGTGGTCGGGGCAAAGCTCGACTTGATGCTCGGCGGCGCAAGCTGGGGACTCGGCGCGGCGCTCGGCGCGCTCAGCGGCGGCGGCGTCGCTTTTGCAGGCAGCCGGAAACCGCCGGGCTTGAATGTGAAGCTGCCGTATTTCCACCGGGCCATCGTCGGCACGGAGCTGACGGCGGGGCCGGTCGCGCATGAAAATTTCCCTTGGATCGTGCTCGATCGCGCGCTCGGGGTTTTCGTGAGCGTCGCGCGTCGCGCCCACGCGCGGCGGGATGAGGAAACGCTCGATGCCGCGTCGCTCGCAGCACGGTTGCGCGAGCGTCGCGCGGGCATGGAAGAGGCGCCGCCCGATCTGCGCAAAGCGCTCACAAAAGCCATCCGCGAGATACGCCGCGGTCGTTTCGATCCCGAGCGCCGCGAATCAGCCGTGGCCGCGCTGCGTGAGTGGCTGCGCCAGATCGCGGCCTAGGCTCCCTCTTCGCCGAGCAGGTAGCGGAAATCCTCGAGCGACAGCGCGCGGGCGAAGTTTTCCTCGCCGAGGATGTCGGCGGCGAGGGCGCGTTTCTGCGTCTGGAGCGCGCGGATCTTCTCCTCGATCGTCTCCTTCATGATGAGCCGGTAGGCGATGACGGTGTTCTGCTGGCCGATGCGGTGTGTGCGGTCGATGGCCTGGTTTTCGACGGCTGGATTCCACCACGGGTCGAAGAGCACGACGTAGCTCGCGGCGGTGAGATTCAGGCCAAAGCCGCCGGCGCGAAGCGAGATGAGGAAGACGGCCGCGCCTTCGGTGTGCTGGAATTCGTGGACAAGTTCGCCACGATCCTCGGTCGCGCCGGTGAGGATGAAGTGCCGCCACTCGCGCGCTTTCATCTCGGCTTCGACGAGCGTGAGCATCTCGACGAACTGCGAGAAGACGAGGACCTTGTGGCCTTCCTCGATGAGCGGTTCGAGCAGGTCCACCAGCGCGGTGAGCTTCGCGCTTTCGGCGTTCGCGGCCTTGTCGCTGACGAGCGCGGGGTGGCAGCAAATCTGCCGCAGGCGCAGGAGCGAGCTGAGGATGTGGAACCGCGACTGGTCGAGCTGGGCCTGCGTGGCGATGTTGAGGAGCGCGGCGCGGGCGTGCTTGAGCTCGGCGCGGTAGAGCGTGGCCTGTTCGCCGTCGAGCTCGCACATCAGATCCTCCTCGATGCGCGCGGGCAGATCTTTCGCGACCTCGCTTTTCGTGCGGCGGATGACGAATGGACGCACGCGCGCACTGAGCCGGCGGCGGGCGAAGGGATCGCTGCGCTGATCAAACGTGCGGGTGAAGGCAGCGCGCGCGCCGAGCGTGCCGGGCATGGCGAATTGCAGGATGCTCCACAAGTCGAGCAGGCGGTTTTCGATCGGCGTGCCGCTGAGGGCCAAGCGGTGCGCAGCTTTGAGCGCCCACGCGGCGCGGGCGGTTTGCGACTCGGGGTTTTTGATCGCCTGCGCTTCGTCGAGGACGACGGTGTGCCACGGGGCGGCAGTGAGTGGGCCTTCGAGCAGGCGGAGCTGGGTGTAGTTTGCGACGACGAGATCAGCCTCCACGCGGGCGGTCTCGAGCGCGCTTTCATCGGCGCCGCGCTGGAGCACGCGGACGCGCAGTCCGGGCGCGAAGCGAGCGGCCTCGGTGCGCCAGTTGTCCACGACGCTCTTCGGGCAGACGACGAGCGACGGCTGGCCGCCGAAGTCCGGCTGCTCCCGCTGCCACAGCAGCCACGCGAGGGTTTGCAGCGTTTTGCCGAGGCCCATGTCGTCGGCGAGAATGCCGCCGAAATGGTTCGCGCTGAGGTAGGCGAGGAAGTGGAAGCCTTCGATCTGATACGGGCGCAGCTCCGCGATGAGTGCAGCGGGGAGTGCGGGCGTGACGCGAGTGCGGATCTCCTCGGCGCGCAGGTCGATCGCGCGCGCGCGGTCCTCGTCGAGCAGCCGCTTCGCGCCGCGCTTGCCGGCGAGTTGGAGCGCGTGGAGGCGTTGCGGGCCGCCGGTAAATTCGTGCGCGTTGAGCCCGAGATCGGCGAGCTGCGCCTGGTCTTCTTCGCTGAGCTGGAAGTTGAGCCGGCGCCAGCCTTTCGAGCCGAGCCGCACGAAGCCGCCACGCGCGTCGAGCAGGGCCTTGAGTTCCTTTTTCGAGAGCGTCGTATCCGGGACGTCGAGCGCGATGCGCACGTCGAACCAATCGATGCCCGCATCCTGCACCTCGAGGCGCACGGTCGCGGCGATGCCGGGCTCGCGCAGCGTAGCGAGCGTGGGGTCGAGGATGACGGTCGTGTCAGCCGGAACGGTCGCGAGCCAGGTGGTGAAGAGCTCGGCGAAGTTGCGGCGCACCTGCTTGTGCCAGTGCCCGCCGGCCGGCCACCACTGGGCCTTCAGCTCGCTGAGCAAGTCCGGCGCGGCAGCGAGCGCGCGGCGATCGAGTCGCAGGATGATGTTCGCCGGCATGTCGGCGGGATCTCGCTTCGAGTGCCAGCCGTCGCGTTCGTAAGCTTCCTCGATCACGCCGTTCGTGGACTCGGCGAGCAGATCGATGATGAGCCGTTCGGTGCTGTCGAACTCGTTTTGCTCGATCGCGCAGCGGAAGACGGGGCGCAGCGTGACACTGCGCACGCGGGTGGCGACGCGCGGCGGCGGCGCCACGGTGAGGCGTTCGAGCAGCGCGAAGCCTTCGCCTGTCTCGAGCGCTTCGGCCGGGATGACGACGGACTCTTCGCGGAGGTTCAGCCCACCGAGCGGCGGGGTCGCGTAGATGTGCGTGGTCGTGAGGTAGAGCGGCGGGTCACCATCGAGCACGATCACCGGCGGGTCGGGCGCTGCGCCGTCGGCGCCGACGAGGCCGAGGTGGTAATCGATGCGCGCTGTTTCCTCCGTCTCAATGCGCCACGTGAGCGGCTCGCTCACGCGCATGAAGGGGTGTCCGTCGCCCGTGAATACGCGCTCGGCGGCCTCCGGGCGGCGCAGGAGCGTGTTGAGGATGCGCGCGCAATCGGGCTCCGTGAACCCGCGGGCGGGCAGCGCACCGAAGCCGGTTTGAAAGGCATTCCACACCGGCAGCGAAGTCTCGACGATGGGCGTGCGGCCCGCGCTGATCTCGCCCGCGAGCCGCTGGAAGTTCACCTCGGGCATCGCGCGGTATTCGCCGCCGAGTTTGCGCCAGTCGAGTTGCACGCCGAGTCGCGTGAGCCGCACGCGCAGCTCGACTTCGCTCTCGCGCGCCGCGGTGACCTTGTCCGCGCTTTGGCGCAGCCAGCCGCGCCAGTGCTCGATCTGCTTGAGCCGCTCGCGCTCGCCGACGAGCGCGTCCACCTGCTGCCAGTCGGACTCGCGCATCCAGCCCGCCGGCAGGCGCGAGCCGAGCCGCCGTGCGTAGGCGGCGATGTAAAGCCACGCCTGCCACGGGTCGCGCGGCTCTGCATCCCAAAGCTCGACGGTCTCCCAGCTCCGCTGCTTCGGCTGAACTGCGCCGGTGATGAGGTCGATCGAGGCCTTCGGCACTTCGGTCTTCCGCCGATGCTGTTCGAAGAGGTGATCGACTTCGGTGGCGAGCTTCAGCTCCGCGGCGGTAAGCGCGCGGTGCAGGTGCTCGGCAATCTGCACGACGAAGCTCGTCGGCTTCACCGAGACGGGCCGCTCCAGCGTGGGGCTGACCGCCGTCGCTTCGAGCTGCTCGAGCGCGGTGAGCATCACGGCGCAGCAATGTTTACAATCGAACCCGACCGGGCAGGAACACTCGCCGAACCACTCCGTGCCGTCGTGCCGCAGCTCGGAGTCGTAGAGCTTCGTGCCTTGCACCGCTGCCTTCAGGCCGACGCCGCGGCGGTAGCTCGCGAGGTCCATCACCCGGCGGGAGCGGTAAATTTCCGTGCCGCGCTCGCGCGTGGGCTCGTCGAGATCCGCGAGCCACGCGTGGGCGGCCTGAAGCTGTTCAGCAGAAAGCGGCTTTAACGACATGAACTGTCAACCGTGCGGGCGACCGGGGTCTCGCGCAAGCGCGGGCACTTTCCTTTTGACGCGTCTCGGCGCTGCCACCGATGGTCGCGCCTCATTTATGGCAAACTACGATCTCATCGTCATCGGCGCGGGCCCGGCAGGCTACGTGGCCGCGATCAAAGCAGCGCAACTCGGCAAGAAGGTGGCCTGCGTGGAAAAGGACCGGGGCGGCGGCACGTGCAACAACTGGGGCTGCATCCCGACCAAGGCGCTGCTCAAGAACGCGGAGATGTATCACACGATGGCGCACCGCTCGGAGGAGTTCGGCTTCAAGATCGAGGGGCTGTCGTTTGATTGGCCGGCGATCGTGAAGCGGTCGCGCGTGGTGAGCGACAAGGGCGCGGCGGGCGTGGAGTTTCTTTTTAAGAAGAACAAGATCGACTCGATCCGTGGCGACGCCTCGATGGACAAGGCAGGCGAGGTGAAGGTGAAGCTCGCGGATGGGAAAACCGAGACGCACACGGCGGCGAAGGTGCTGATCGCGACGGGCTGCGTGTCGCGGGCATTTCCGGGGATGCCGTTCGATGGAAAGACGGTGATCGGCTCGAAGGAGGCGATGGTTTTGGAGAAGCTGCCGAAGTCGATCGTGATCATCGGCGCGGGCGCAATCGGGGTGGAGTTCGCTTACGTTTTCAACGCGTTCGGCGTGAAGGTGACGATCGTCGAGATGCTGCCGAACCTTCTGCCGATCGAGGACACCGAGGTATCGCAGGTGCTCGAGAAGTCGTTCGCGAAAGCCGGGATGACGCTGCTGCTCGGTCACAAGACGACGAAGACGGAAGTGGGCGCGAGCGGCGTGAAGCTGACGGTCGCCGATCCAAAGGGCGCGGAGAAAGTCGTGGAGGCGGACGCGTGCCTCGTGGCGATCGGCATCGCGCCGGTGCTGCCAGGCGGGTCGCTGAAGTTCGCGGACGAGCGCGGTTTTCTGAAAACGAACGACCGCTACGAGACGAGCGTGCCGGGCGTGTTCGCGGCAGGCGACATCATCGGGCCGCCGTGGCTCGCGCACGTGGCGAGTTTCGAGGCAGTGCAGGCGGTGCAGGGGATGTTCGTGCCGGGCTTCAAGCCGAAGAAGGTCACGGTCTTCCCCGGCTGCACGTATTGCCATCCGCAGGTCGCGAGCGTCGGCTTGACCGAACGCGCGGCAAAGGAAGCGGGGAAGAAATTCAAGGTCGGGAAGTTCCCGTTCATGGCGAGCGGCAAGGCGCGCGCGATCGGCGAGAGCGAGGGCTTCGTGAAGCTGCTCATCGGTGAGCCGCACGGTGAGATCCTCGGCGCGCATATCATCGGCCCGGAGGCGACGGAGATGATCGCGGAGCTCGGGCTGGCGATCACGCTCGAGGCGACTTGGGAGGAGATCGAAGCGACCATCCACGCGCACCCGACGCTGAGCGAAGCGGTGCATGAAGCGGCGGAAGTCGCGATGGGGCACGCGATTCATATTTAGCCGGTTGCCGGTTTCGCCGAGCCCCGTAATCTCCGCGCCCTATGGAAATTGTTCCGATTGAATTTTTCGGCGTGCATGTCGATGTGCCGTTCCCGGCGCCGATCGGCATCCAGGGAGCGAAGCTCGAGAAGTTCGGCGCGAAGATTTGCGACGCGAAGGAAGGGCTCTCGATCCGGCCCGACCAGATCCGGCTGAAGAAATGGGACGAGCTCTTCGGCTACGAGCTGCACGCGAATTTCTTCGGCGACAACGGCCAGCTCACGCTCGCCTCGGATCGCGCGAAGCTTTTCGTGCGGAACGCACGGACGCAGGGCGACTGGAACGTGATCATGCAGACGTTCACGAAGTTCTACACGCTGATGGAGTTCGACGAGAAGACGCACACGGTGCTGTCGTGTCACGTCCACGCGAAGTTCCCGTCGGTCGAGGAGCGCGACGAGTGGATCGGGCAGTTTTCGCACAATGCGCTGTGCTCGAAGTCAGCGGCGCTCGGCTACGTGAAGATCTTCGATTGGGACAAGGACATCCGCGTGCTGATCGAGCAATCGAACGTCGTTCCCGACGGCGTCTTCGTGGCGTGGGATACGCAGTTCGACAATGACGAGGACGACTGGGAGTCCTTCCTCGGCTCGCTTTTCCAGATGATGGAAAATGCGGCGAACATGTTCGAGCTGGCCTTCGAGCCGCTGCGCGAACGGGTGTAGCTCAGTCCTTCTTCACCTTCCCGCCCCAGCTCAGGATGCGCGCCTTCGCGCCGGCTTCCTCGGCTTCCTTGATCATCCCGGCGCGGACGTAACACAGGCTGAGGCTCGACCACGCGAGCTGGTCGTTCGGGCGAAGCTCGATGGTCTTTTTCCCGATCTCGATCGCCTCGGGGATGCGGCCAAGTTTCATCAGCGCCATCTCGAGCGCATGCCACGCATCGAAGTAGTCCGGCGCGAGCTCCGTGCAGCGGCGGTATTTCTCCGCGGCGGTCTCGAGTTCGCCGAGTGCGAAGTCGCCGTTCGCGTCGTCGAAGAGCTCCTCGACTTCCGGTGTCACGGCTATGACCCGGCCTTGAAGAGCGACGAGTCGGGGTTCGCGGCCTTGCGGCGCTCGGCGAACCACATCCGAAACGCGTTCTCGGCCTGGAAGCCGGTGAAGCGCTTGGCGAGGCTCGCCTTCTCTTTCTCAAATGCCGCTTCGTCGATCGGCAGCCGCTTCTCGACGCGGAATACGATGCGTCCGCCGCGGATCGTGAGCACTTCGCTGAGCGCGCCCTCGGAGAGCTCGGCCTGCGCGCGCTGGATCTCGCGGATGCCCGGCTCGTTGCCCTTCGGCGGCTCGGCCATGGAAAATGCGGGCAGCATCTCGGCGGTCACGCCGGCGGCTTTCGCGGCTTCCTCAAACGATTTTCCAGCTTTGATCTCGGTGTCGATTTTCGCGCGCACTTCGCTCGCCTTCGCGTTGGTTTTCTCGCTCGTGCGCTCGCGCTTGAGCGCCTCGATCAGCTTGTCCTTCACCTCGTCGAGCGTCTGCTGGCGCGGCTCGGCGACGCCCGCGAGTTGCATCACGTAGTAGCCATCGCGCTTCTCGCTGCCGACGGGGTCGCTGATTGGCTGCTCTTTCGTCAGCTTGTCGAAAGCTGCAGCAGTCGCGGCGGAGGATTCGCCGAGTTCCTTCGGCGGCGCGCCCCGCGAAAACTCCGGCGTCTCGACGACCTTCGCGCCCAACTTCGCAGCGACGGAATCGAGGGTTGCGTCCTTCTCGGTCATCGCCACGACGAATTCGCCCGCCTTCTCCATCGCCTTCTGCAAAGCCGAACCGCGATCGCGGCCCTCGAGCGCCTGCTCCTCCTCGGTGAGAGCAAAGGCGACAGCTTTCACCTTCCGCAGTTGCTCGGTCTGGAAGGTCGCCTTGCGCTCTTCGTAGGCTTTTTTCAGATCCTCGTCGGAGATCTGCACCTCCTTCGCGAAGTCTTCCTCCTTCACCCGCACGAGCGCGACTTCGACCTTCTGGTTTTGCTCGGCAAAGGCCTGGCGCAGCTCGCTGGGCGCGGGTGCGAGCGTGGTGCCGACAAGGTCCTTGAGCTTTCCGACGCGGAGGGTGTCGCGCACTGCGTCCTCGATCTGGTCAGTCGTGAAACCGAGCGACGCGAGACGCTGCGTGTAGAGATCGTATTTGTTTTTGTCGAAGGCGCCGTTGGTCTGGAAGACCGGCATCGCCTTCACTGCCTCGACGACCTCCTGCGTGGTGGGATTGATCCCGAGCGCGCCCGACTCGTGGCGGAGCACGTAGGCGCCGAAAACGAAGTTCGGCTGCGCCTCGTCCATCGTGCGCGCATTGCCGGCGAGCCCGCCGACGAGCTCAAACATGCCGAGCTCCTGGCACATCTGCATCCGGCGCAAGCCACGCTGGTAGTCGGTCAGCATCACATCGCGATCGTAGATTCTGCCGACCTTGCCCTCACCGCCGCGGCTCTTGTTGTAGTCGGTGTAGAGCCATGTGAACGAAATGATGACGAGGACGGTGACGACCAGCATGAGCTGCTGCCGGTATTTGCGCATTACATTGACCATGGCGGATTGGGGCGGTGAAAAGTTTGGGTTTCGGAGTTGATTTCGCGAGAGAGGCGCGGCAACGATGCCGTCCCTTTCACGAAAACGAGCATGACCCTACGTGCCCCCGCAGAATTACGGCAAATGATTTTTGCCATCGCCGCCTTCTTGGGGCTGGCGACGTGCATGTCTGCCCAGACGCCGGTTGCTCACCAAGTCAAGCTTAGGAACAACCCGACGCCGCTGGTCGGCACGGTGCTCGGCGCGGACGGGCGCAACGTGCAATTCCAAACGCCGGCAGGTTCCGTGGGCTACCCGCTGCAGAATGTCGAGAGCGTCACCATGCCAGCGCCGCCAGAACTCGGGCAGGCGCTGACCGTGATGCAGAGCGGCGACGCCGCCAAGGCGCTGCCCCTGGCGCAAGCGGTGAGCCAAAGATTCCGCGGGCTCCCGGTCGATTGGGCCAAGCTCGCTGCGAGCACGACGGCGAATCTCCTCATCACCGCCGGCGAACTCGACAAAGCCGAAGCGGCCTTCAAGGAAATCGAGCAGCTCTATCCCGGCGCCGGCGGCTTGCAGTCGAAGGTGGGCCTCGCCCGCATCGCGGTGGCGAAGAAGGAATTTGGCGGAGCGAAAGCAGTGCTAGAGCCGATCACCGAAGAAGCGCTCAAGGCCAAGAACGTGCCGCGCGAAAACGCCTTCGCCTACAGCCAGGCATTTTACGCCATGGGTCTCATCCACGAGTCCGAGGGGAAAATGCAGGACGCGCTGGAGAATTATTTGCGCACCGTGACGATCTTCTTCCATGATCCCTCCGCTCGCGCCGGCGCCCAGCAACATGCCGACGAACTGCGCGCGAAGAACAAAGACAAACCGGCTTCCCATCAAATCGCCGTTCCCTAGATTCACCCACCCACCCGCTCAAAAATCCTCCACCACCATGATCAGCCACATCCGCCTCCGCCGTCTGTCCAGTCTCGCGCTCTTCATCGCGATGAACGCCGCCCTCAGCGTCACCGTCTTCGCGCAGGAGGCGGCCGAGGGTGAAGGCGCGGCACCGGCAGCCGAACAGCACACCATCCTCCAGCAGATCATGGAGGGCGGTCCGCTCATCATCCTGATCTGGATCGCCATCCTCGGCACCTCGGTCACGATGGTGACGCTGATCGTGCAGAACATCATGACCCTCAAGCCGACGAAGCTCTGCCCGCCTCCGCTCGTGCAATCGCTCCAGCAGACGATCGGCGCCGGGAACTATCAGGAAGCTTGGGAAATCTGCCGCCAGAATAACAACTACCTCGCCAACGTCCTCAAAGGCGCTCTCACCCGCGTCGGTCGCGGAAAGGAAGCCGTCGAAGACGCCGTCGCCGAGATGGGCCTGCGCGAAGCGACCCTCCTGCGCACGCGCAACAGCTACCTCTCCGTCATCGGCGTCGTCTCGCCGATGATCGGGCTGCTCGGCACCGTCATCGGCATGATGGGCGCCTTCGCCGTCCTCGGTGCCACCGGCATCAGCAACCCGCAGGCGCTCGCCGCCCGCATCGGCGAAGTGCTCATGGCCACCGCCTCCGGCCTCTTCATCGCTATCCCGGCCTTCGTCGCCTACTACGTCTTCCGCAACATGTCGCAGAAGTGCGTGGTGCTCGCCGACGACACGGTCAACACCCTCCTCCTCGACATCCCCTACGAAGAACTCTCCGGCGTGCAGATCGGCGAAAACTTCAGCGCCGGCGCACCCGCACACGGCGGTTCCCGCAAAGTCTCCATGGCCCTCAAGACCAACTGCCCCGTCTGCGGCGGCGGCGTCGCCCCGGGCGTGAACCCCTGCCCTCACTGCGGCGCCACCCTCGACTGGGCGGCGTAATCTTCACCCTGCTGCGCGATGCACCACGCGACCAAAGGTCAGGCCAACAAGAAGGCCACCCGCGAAATGCCGGAGGAAGATCCGGAGTTTCAGATCGCACCCATGATCGACATCCTGCTCGTGCTGCTCGTCTTCTTCATGTCGATCAGCTCCACACAGGTCATGCAGGTGAACGACAAGGTGAAGCTGGCCACCGCCAAGGAAGGCAAGGAGCCCACCGAAAAGGGCTCCTCCGATGGCAAAGTCATCGTCAACGTCATGTGGAGCCCGATCAACAACGTCGGCACCATCGAGATCGACGGAAAGGAATACGCCGTGCCGGGCGACGTGCAGCCGGTGCTCTTCAACGCGGTCAAGAAAACGCCCGACGCACAGATCGTCATCCGCTCGGACAAAGGCGTCCGCTACGAATACCTCCGCGGCATCCTCAAGGCCGCGGGCGGCGCCGGCGTCAGCAACGTGACTTTCTCGGTGATCAACAAAGACAAAGTAGGAGACAAATAGACCATGGCCGGATCAGTAGGCTCAGATGACGGAGACGCGGGCTTTCAAATCGCCCCGATGGTCGATGTCGTATTCGTGCTCATGCTCTTCTTCATGGCCTGCGTCGGCGCGCAGCAGGTCGAGCTTGAGCTGAACATCAAACTCCCCGCCGGCCAGGGCAGCGGTGAAAGCAAGCTCACGCCCATCATCATCGACATTTCCTCCGACGGCCTCGTCTCGATGAACAACCAGAGCTACGGGCAGGCGAGCGACAAGAACCTCCAAGCCCTGCGCGACTGGCTCAAGAACGCCATCGAGACCTTCGGCGACAAGGATCCGGTCATCATCCGCCCCAGCCCCGACGCGAAGCACGAGCGCATCATCGACGTGCTCAACGCCGCCGCGTTCGCGAAGGTGAAGAACCTTTCGTTCAGCTAAGGTTCCGCGGTCACTCCAGCGTGAACCACTGCGCCTCCACGCGCCGGTTCGAGTCCATGTCGGTCTTGCTCACCGGCTCGTCCCAGCCACGCCCGACCGTATCGAGCCGCGCTTGCTCCACCTTCTCGCGCTCGATCAGCAGCTTCTTGATCTCCCCCGCGCGCTCCTTGCTGAGCTGCGTCGCCCGCAGCGCCATCTGCCGCACATAGGGCTCGCCACCCTGCTTGCGGAAGGCCTCGACGTTCGACGGATCGACGTGACCGCGCAGCAGGATCGTCGAACCGGGGCTCACCTGGAGCAGCCGCCGGATCGCGCCGAGATTGTCGAGGTTCGCCTTGTTCGCGAGGTCCAGCTTCGCGCTGTTCGGCTCGAACTGGAACCGGATGTTCTTGCTCAGCAGTGGGTCGTTTTCCAATGGGCCGGCTGAGCCGCTCTTGAGCGGAGAAATCGCGATCTGCTGCCCAGCGAAGGCGCCCGCCACCTCCAGCGCCTTGAGATACTGCGCGTCCATGAAGCGCTCCGCATCGACCGGGTCTTTGATCAGCTCACTGCCGTAAGCCATCACCGCGCTCTGGTAGATGCTGCCGAAACTACCCGCCGCATCGATCGCCCCGGAGAAGAACGCGAGGTTCTCCGGACCGTTCGAGAGATGCACCTTCCCCAGCTCCGTCTTCGTCTTCTCGCGGTCCCACTTGAAGGCCTTGCCAATGAGATCGAGGTGCGCGTTCGGGTTCTCGCGCACGAGCTTGTTGCCCTCGAGCAGCCCTTCGACGAGCCCCGCGACCATCTTCGGCTGCGCCTGCGCGAAGCCTTTGTTCACGATGAGAATGTCAGCGATCACGAGCAGGTTGCGGTTCGTCGTCAGCAACGTCGCGCGCCCCTTGCTCTCATCGACCGCCTCCGTCGTCTTCGGCGCCCACGTCACGCAGCCCATCAGCCGCGCATCGCCGCCATCGAGCCCGGCGAGAAAGTGATCGCACGCGATGAACGCATCGTCCGCATACAGCAGGTTGATCTTCTCCGGGTCCGGCTTGTCCTTCACCGTCGCGAGCATGTTCACGCCGAGCCCCGCTTCCTGCGCGAGGTAGCGGATGAAAAAATCCGCCTCCGTGAACTGCGCCGACGCGAGCACCTTGCCCTTGAGATCGTTCACCTTGCGCACCTCCTTGCGCACCACGAGCCCATCCGCGCCGCGCGAAAAACCGATCTGCACCGGCACCGTCACCTGGAACTGTTTCCCATACACCGCGAGCACATCCACCGTCGTCGCCGAAGCCGCCATCTTCCCCGCATTCAGCGCGCTCCAGCTCTCCTCCTCGCTGAGTTTGATCCGCACCTTGAACCCGTGCTTCTTCGCAAACACCGACTCGGCATTCGGCTCCAACCCGCCATTCGCGACGATCAGCCCCGCGTAGCCCGGATACTCGCTCAGCTCGATATCCACGACCCCGTCCTTCGGCTGATAAGGCGCGGGCGGATCGAGCCGCGGCACGCTGAACTGCGTGTCCGCAAACTTGAGCGGTTCCTCCTCCTTCGCGGCCGGCTTGGCGTCCGACTGCACCGCGACCGGACTCGATGGCGCACCCGGCTGGAGCTTAGGCCACCAGCGCTTCACGCCGAATGCGACGAGCGCGAGGAAGATGACGGTGAAGACGAGTTTTCCGCGAGCAGTCATGATGTTGAGAGAGGTTCGTGGCTGGAACTTATTCCGCGATCTTCTGCCGCTCCGGCGCGGGCGCAGCGGGCGCAGCCTGCGCCTCCGGCTGCACCATGCCCATCTTCTGTTTGTATTGGTCGAAGAGCATCTTTCCCCGTGCCTTCCGCATCTCCTGCTGCCGCGCGATCCCCGAGCCGACTTCCTTCGCGAGATCCATCGTCGCCCGCATCTGGCCCTCGCCGCCCGCCGCGCTCTCGCGGAGTTGCTGCATCGATTGCGCCGTCTCGCCGCCGATCATCCCCTGCAGCTCCGACACGCTCGATTTCATCAGCACCGAGAGCCCCTCGAGCTGCTTGCTCACCGCTACGCGCGCCTTCGTCTGCTGAAACTCGCGCTCGAACTTCTGAATCTCACGCAAGCTCTGCGCGACGATCTCCGTGTTCTGCTTGTAGAGCGTCTCGAGGCTTTCGAGCTGTGCCGTGTTGTCGGAAATATCGCCTTCGAGCTGCGCGAGTTCCTCCGCGTAATGCGCCCCGTTCTCCTCGTCGTTCGCCGCCACCGCCGCCTGGAGCAGGCCCATCAGCTCCTCCTTCTGCCGCGTCTGCTTTTTGATCTGCTCTTTCAAAAGCGCGCTCTGCGCCGCGAGCTGGCCGTTGGCGTAGCTCGCTTTGTCCGCTCGGCCCTTCGCGTCGCGGATGCCGCGCTCCACCACGGCCATGTTGATGGCATCATTCTCGGTCGCTTTTTCGGCCATGAGGCCGAGCCAGATGAAGATTCGTTGGAAGGCGCGGAACATAGGCCGCCATTCAAGGCGCTCCCCGCGCGGCGACAACAAAAATCAGGCTCCGGTTCCACGCCGCCGGTCTGGTAGCGTGCGCCGATGCGCCCCCGTCTTCCATTCCTCGGCCTCGCCCTCGCGGCAGTCGCCGGCGTGTTTTTGGCGGACAAGTGCGCGCTGCCCGCGCCTGCACTCATCGGCACATTCGCCCTCGCCGCGCTGCTGAGCATCGCGACGCGGAAGACGTGGCTTTGCCTGCTGTGTGCGTGCGCGGCGTTTGCGACGATCCACACGCTCGGCTTCAAACAAGACCCGCGGCGCGAAATCGAGCGCACCCTCACCGCCGGCCCGCGCCCCGCGACGTTGCGCGGCGTCGTCTGGAGCGACCCGCAGCCACTTCCCTTCTTTTCCTTCCGACAGACGGGCACCTTCCGCCTCAAGACCGCAGACCGCTCGCTCGTGCTGACCACGTGGGCCGGCCCGCTCCCGCGCTACGGCGATCGCGTCACCATCACCGGCCAGCTCAGCGCGCTCGACCGCGCGCGCAATTCCGGCCAGCCCGACTTCTCCGGGCAACTCCACCGCAGCGGCATCTTCGCGCAGATCGACACAAAGTTCCCGCAAGACTGCCGCATCGAAGCCCACGACGCCGGCAACCCACTCATCGCCCTCTCGCTGCGCACGAGCCACTGGATGCAAGACCAGCTCAAACTCGACCTCGAAGACTCGCCCGACATCTCCACGCTCATCGCCAGCATGGTCCTCGGCCTGCGCGGCGACACGCCCGACGAGATGAAGGACATGTTTCGCACGACCGGCACGCTCCACCTCTTCGCCGTGAGCGGGCTGAACATCGCCATGCTCGCCGTCATCACCGCCTACCTGCTCCGTCCGCTCGGCCTCGGCCGGCGCTTCGTCGCCGCAGCGACCATCCCGATCCTGCTCTCCTACGCGCTCGTCACCGGCCTCAGCGCGAGCTGCGTGCGCGCGGCGATCATGGGTTCGCTCATCCTGCTCGGGCTGCTCTTCGAGCGCCCCGCCATCGTCTTCAACAGCCTCGCCGCTGCCGCCGTGCTCATCCTCGCGTGGGACACGAACCAACTCTTCACGCCCGGCTTCCAGTTCTCGTTCGTGCTCGTATTTGTGATCGTGTGGCTGGCGAACAAAATCAGCCGCCGCTTCGAGCCCCTCGGACACCCCGACCCATTCCTTCCGCAGCCGCTCTGGAACTGGCGACAGCGCAGCGTCGCCTTCGGCACGAAGCTGCTCGCCGCAGCGCTCGGCGTCACGCTCGCGTCATGGCTCGGCTCGCTGCTGTTCATGGCCGGCTACTTCCACATCGTCTCCCCGTCCGCGATCCTCGCGAACCTCATCGCAGTCCCGATCGCCTTCTGCGTGCTCGCCCTCGGCATCGCCACCGTCCTCGCCGCCACGATCGCGAAGCCGGTCGCGATCCTCTTCAGCAACGCAAACTGGCTCTGCGCGAAAGCGCTGCTGGGGTCGGTGAAGATGTTCGCGCTGCTGCCCGGCGGGCACGTCTACGTCGAGCTGCCCCAGCCGCAGCCCTCACCTGCGTGCGAGATCACCGTGCTCGATGTCGGTGAAGGCGGCGCGATTCACCTGCGCTCCGATCGCACGGACTGGCTCATCGACGGAGGTCCGGCACGGCGTTACGAGGGACTGACGCTCCCGTATCTCCGCTCGCGCGGGATCAACCGCCTCGACGCGATGCTACTCACGCACGGCGACTCGCAGCACGTCGGGTCAGCGTCAGCGCTACTCGCCGATCTCACGCCGCGGCTCGTGCTCGACTCGGCGGTCAAGGATCGATCGAGCACGCGGCGAAACTTCCACGCCGAACTCGCCGCGCAGCGCCGCGGCAAGACCTTCGCGAGACGCGGCGACGAGTTTGCGCTCGGTCGTGCGCGAGTCTCCGTGCTCTTCCCTCCACCTGGCTGGCAGCACAATCTCGCCGACGACAAGACGCTCGTGCTCCGCGTCGAGTGCGAAGGCTGGCGCGTGCTGATGATGTCCGACGCGGGCTTCACCACCGAGCGCTGGCTGATCGAAAACGAGCCCGACCTCCGCGCGGACGTGCTCGTGAAGAGCCACCACGAACGCGACCTCTCCGGCACCGACGAATTCCTCGCCCACGTGCAGCCGGTCGCCGCAATCACCAGCGCGCTCGGCTACGGCGAACGGCCCGAGCAACTCGACTCATGGAGCGCCAGCGCGACGGCCCGCGGCATCGCCGTCTTCCGCCAGGACCGATGCGGCGCGGTGACGATCGCCATCCGCGGCAGCGCGATCGAGCTGCGTGGCTTCGTGAACGGTCAGACCTTTCGTAGCCGCGCGCGGTAGATCGGTAGGCCCTTCTCGATGAAATCGCGCTCGAAGTCCGTCTGCGGCCAGTCCGCCTGCACATGCCAATCCGTGCGCTCGAACTGCGGGCACTCCGCGAAGACCTTTTCCATCCATTGGAAATACGGCTTGTCGTCCGTCTGCACGCAAAGCTCGCCGCCGGGAGCGAGCACCCGATGCACCGCCGCCATAAACTCCGCCTGGATTAGCCGGCGCGGGTGGTGATGCCGCTTCGGCCACGGGTCCGGATGCAGCACATACACCGTCGTCGCGCACGCCGCCGGCAGCAGCCAGCGCACGGTGTAATGGCTCTCCAACTCGACGATGCGCGCGTTCGACAAGCCCGCCCGCGCGATCTTGCGCGCGACCTTCTCCACACGACTGACGAGCCGCTCGGTCCCAAGGAAATTTTCCTCCGGATGCCGCTTCGCCATCGCAAGCAGGAAGCCGCCGTCGCCGCAGCCGAGATCGAGCACGAGCGGCGCCGGGCGCGCGAAGAACTCGCTCACCGGCGTCTCGCGGAAGTAATCGGCGGGCTTCCACTTCACGCGGTCGGCGGCTTCGAGATAGGCGGTGCGTTCGGTTGGCGTCACGGCGGCGAACCTGTCCGCGAAATCGTAACGCCGCCAAGCGGTTTCCCGCTTCCCCTCGCACGCCCAGCCCGCTAAGGCTCCGCGAAACCTTTCTGACCTATGGATATTCTCGCAGGCATGATCGCCGGATTCGTCGTGTGGTTCCTCGTCCGCTACCTCGTCGCGGGCCTCTACACGGTGCAGCAAAACGAGCGCGCGGTGAAGACGAGCTTCGGCCGCGCGCAGCGCATCGGCAACGCCACCATCCAGGACGACCCGATCTCCGAGTCGCTCAACCCCGAGGAGCGCGAGCGCTACGTGTATCCGCAGGTGCAGGTGATCCCGGCTGGCGGGCCGTATTTCAAATGGCCGTGGGAGCGCGTGTATAAAGTCACCGTCGCGGTGAACACCGTGAGCATGGCCTACGACCCCGAGAGCCCGTCGGCGAACGAAGGCGGCACGCGGCTGAATGCGGTGACCAAGGACCAACTCGACACCGGGCTGAGCGGGCAGATTCGCTTCCGCGTCTCGGAGCGGAATCTCTACGCTTGGTTCTTCGGCGTGCGGAACCCGATCGCGCACGTCATGGGCTACTTCATCAGCATCCTGCGCGAGCGCATCGCGAACTTCGAGGCGCCCGCGGGCAGCGAGACCGCCGTCGCCGGCGTCTCGATCAACGACCTGCGCAAAAATCTCTCGTCGCTCAACGAACACATGGAGCGCGAGTGCGCCAGCTCGGCAGCGCGCTACGGCATCCATCTCGACGCCTCGCTCATCACCGGCATCGACCCGCCAGGGGATGTCGAAAGCGCGCTCGCAGCGATCAACACCGCGCACAACCAGGTCTCCAGCGACATCAGCGTCGCGCAGGCGCACGCGGATCAAAAGATCGTCCAGTCGCAGCGCGCCGTGCAGATCGAGACGCTGAACGCACAAGCCGAAGTCGAGCCGCTGCTCGCGATGGCCGAGCAGCTCAACGGGCTCAAAGTCAGCGGGCCAGATGTGCTCGCCTCTTACCGGCGCAACGTCCGTCTCAAGCTCTACAGCGAAGCCGGCCACGTCATCCTGGAGGACACGAAATGAACTTCTTCATCGCAGCCGGCATCACCTTCATGGGGCTCTTCATCGTGGTGCCGATCATCTTCGGCATCATCCGCACGCTCGGCATTTACGCGATCGTCGAGGAAGGCACCACGCACGTGTATGTGCTCTTCGGCAAAGTCATCGCCGTGCTGGACGAGCCCGGCTTCTACATCCTGCCCTTCCACGTCGGGCCCGCCGCGTTCATCGTCGTGTGGCTGGGCAAGCGCTACGTCGTCGATCGCCGGCTCGACCAGACCTACCTCCGCGGCCAGGCCGTCAACTCGCAGGAAGGCGCGCCCATGGCCATCGGCGTCTGGTATGAGATGTGGATCAGCGACCCGGTCGCGCATCTTTTCAAAAACTCCGACCCGCGCGGCTCGCTCCTCGCGAACGTCTCCAGCGCGACCGTCCGCTGCCTCAGCAACATGCGGCTCGATGAAATGCTCGAGACCCGCCACGTCATGTCGCGCGCCGTCCGCGCCGAAGTCGCCCCGAAGTCGCGCGACTGGGGCTACGACCTCGGCAGCGTCTATATCCGCAAGGTCCACTTCCGCGACGCCGCGATGATCCGCGGCATCGAGGAAAAGGTGACGAACCGGCTCCGGCAGGTCACCAGCGCGATCAAGCAGGACGGCGCGAACCAGGTCGGCATCATCACCAGCACCGCCGACCGGCAAGCCGCCGTCGAGTTCGCAAAAGCCGCCGCGATGCGCCCGCAGATCGTGGGCAGCGCGCTGCAAAAAATCGGGCAGGATCGCGACGTGCTCGCCGCGATGTTCGACATTCTCGAGGCGCAAAAGATCGTCGAAGGCAAGGCGCGCATCACCATGATCCCGCCAAAGAGCGACCTGCTCGGCCAGCTCACCGCCGTCGAAACGGGCGCCCCGAAACCGCCGCCGCTCGGGAAGACGAGCTAGCCACACCTCACCACGCGTAGTGGTCGAGCCCGTAGATCAGCGCGCTGCCGAGGAAGCCGCTGATGCTCACGAGCGTCGCGCCCACGAGCAGCGCGCCGCGGAAGCGCCGCCGCTCGGGCGTGCCTTCCGCACACTCCGACATCACCACGAGCACGGCGCACAGCACCGTCCACAGCGCCGTGAGTGTGCCCAGCCAGCGGTGCCACTTCAAAATCGCCGCCGACGAGCCGACGTAGCTCGTGAAATACGCGTTGATCCATCCAAGGCTGGCCGCCGCGACCGCACCGAGCGCGCCGAAAATCACGAGGAAGCGCACCGTCTGCATCCACGACTCCCGCCGCGTCCACCACGCGAGCGCTTCCGCCACGACAGCGATCATCATCAGCCCGACCGGGAAGTGCGTGGACACCGGATGAAAACGGCCGATCCAGCGGATCATCCGCTTCCACGTCGGCATCTCGATCCCGCCGGTTTCCGCCGTCGCAGGCGTCTCCTTCTCCGCCCCCGCCGGCAATTCACCCGGCGCGCCGATCTCCACCCAGCGTTTCACGATCTCCTTCTCCTCCGGCGTCAGCGGCGGCACGTTCGCGTCTTCGCCCGGCATGTCGTCGTCGCGCACCATGAGATAAAGCTCCGACTTCGCCGCGTCGCCGCGCGTCACATAGTCCGCGTTGTCCGCCATGCGCTGGAGGTCGAGCACGTAGCCGAACTTCCCCTTCGGCCGCGGCAGCTCGGGCCCGTGGCAGTCGAGGCACTTCGCCTCGAAGATGTCGCGCACCTGCTGCGCGAGCTTGAGCTGCTCTTCCTTCGGCGCGGCCTGCACGTGCGCCGCCCAGGAGATGCCGGCGACGATGAGCAGCAGGAGAGCGCAGGCTGTGAAACGAATCATCAAGTGGGTGGCGGCGTTGTGGAGAGAGGCGAAAGCGGCGCGGATTCTTAGGGCGAAAGCCCGGCACCACAATCCTCGCGCTTTGGACAAAGCTGCGCGCTTTCACCGCTGGCGCGGCCAGCCTCGCACCGCTAGCGTCCGCCACCGTTGAAGCCGAACCTTGGCCCCGATGTTCTCATCGTCCTGCGCGACTTGCGCCGGCGCTTGGTCGTCCGCGAATTTCTAGACGCACTCGCCGCATGCGCGCTCGTCGCGAGCGGGATCCTTGTGCTGGCCGAGGCGACGCGCCGATTCACCGGCGGAGCATGGCTGAGCGGGCCATCCATCCTCCCCGTGGGAATCATCAGCGTCATCCTCGCCGCCGCCCTAATCGCGTTCGGCCGCAGGCGTCCGCCCGAAGCGATTGCCGCGCTGGTCGATCGCCTCGGCGGGACCAAGGACCGGCTCGCCACGGCTCTCGCGCTCTCGCGCCGCACCGAGCGTTCCGGATCGATCGATGAACTCGCGCGCGCCGAGTGCAGCGCCTACCTCGAGCGCTCGGACCTTCGCCCCCTCATCCCGCTGCATCCGCCACGGGCCGGCTCCTGGCTCGTGGTCCCGCTGGTCGCGCTGGCTTTGCTCCGGCTGGACTTCGCCATGCAGCGCAGCGCCGCAGATGCGGAAGCAGCAAAGGCCCAGGCCGCAGTCGCGGAAACCGTCGCGCAGATCGAGCAACTCGCGCGGCAAGTGAACCAAGCGCAGGAGCAGACGCACGACGAGGAACTCAAGAAGCTGACCGAACAACTCGAGCGCAGCGCCGAGCGCCTCCGCACCCAGACAGATCCCGACGCCGCTCGGAAGGCCGCACTGCGCGAACTCTCCGCGCTCGAGGAAATGATGCGTGAACTTCAACGCCAGCCATCGCCCGCCGACGAGATGAAAGGACTCGCCGAGGCGCTCGCGAAAGTCCCCGGCATGGAGGACGTGCTGAAAGCGCTGAACGAAAACAATCTCGCCGAAGCACAACGAGCGCTCGAACGCGCGCAGCAACAGCAGAAGACCGGCGCCGACCAGCCCAGCGAAGAGCAGGTCGAGAAGGCCTTGCGCGAAGCGATGCAGAACCTCGCCGAGCGCCGCCAGCTCTCGCAGGCGCTCCAGCGGCTCGCCGACCAGATGAAGCAACGCGGCGGCGCGGCGCCTTCCCAGCAAGCCATGCAGCAGCTCTCGCAGATGCTCCAGCAGGCGCAGCGAAGCGGCAAGCAACCCGGCGATGGCTCGAACCAACGCCAGATGACGATGAAGGAACTGATCTCCGCGCTGGAGAACATGAAGTTCGGCGACGGCGAGAATCGAGACCAGCAACGCCCCGGTGGGCAGAAGCCCGGCGAGGGCCAGCAGGTGACGATTCAGTCTTTCGCGCAGGGGGATTCAAACGGACCGCCACAACCCGGCGATGCGCAGAGCCCCAGCGGCAAGCCCGGCAGCGAGCGCGACTTCGGAACCTCGGACACGCCCTTCGGCGCGCAGAGCGCCGCGCAAGAAAAAGGTGGCGAATTCGCGCTCAAAGGCCAGCTCGGCCAGGGCGAGACGCTCTCGACGATGATCCCGAGCGCCGGCGACCAATCCCGCGCCGCCCGCCGCTACAAGGACCTCTACGACGCCGCAGCCGCGAGCGCACAGGACGCCGTGCAGCAGGAAAACATCCCCCTCGGCTCGCGCTTCCTCATCAAGCGTTACTTCGAATCCATCCGCCCGCAGGAGTGAAACGCTTCCTGCGCCGCATCCACCCCATCCGTCCCATCACGTCCCATGTCTGACCCCGCCGCCCAAGTTGACCGTTTCCGTTCCACGTTCGCCCGCGTCCGCGACGAGATCGGGAAGATGATCGTCGGCCAGCAGGACATCGTCGAAGGCGTGCTCGCCGCGTTCTTCGCCGGCGGCCACGTGCTGCTCGAAGGTGTGCCCGGCCTTGGCAAGACCATGCTCGTGCGCACGCTCGGCGAAGCCGTGAACCTCAAGTTTGCGCGCATCCAATTCACGCCCGACCTCATGCCCTCGGACATCGTCGGCACGAATATCATCGTCGAGGACGAACGCGGACAGAAGTCGTTCCGCTTCGAGCCCGGCCCCGTCTTCGCGAACCTCGTCCTCGCCGACGAAATCAACCGCGCCACGCCCAAGACGCAGTCCGCGCTGCTCGAGGCTATGCAGGAAAACCACGTCACCGTCGGCGGCACGCAGCACCCGCTCGCGCAGCCCTTCCTCGTCCTCGCGACGCAAAACCCGATCGAGATGGAAGGCACCTACCCGCTCCCCGAGGCGCAGCTCGACCGCTTCTTTTTCAAGCTCAAGGTCCTCTTCCCCAGCGCCGACGACCTGCACGCCATCCTCGACCGCACCACCGCCGCGGAGAAACCCGTCGTCGAAACCGTCCTCCACGACGCCTCGGAAATCATGGCCTTGCGCGACCTCGTGCGCCAGGTCCCCGTCGCCCGCGAAGTGCAGGCCTACGCCGTCGATCTCGTCCTCGCCACACACCCCGCCGAAGCGCGCGCCTCCGCCATGGCGAAACGCTACGTCCGCTACGGCGCTAGTCCGCGCGGCGCACAGACGCTCATCCTTGCCGCGAAAATCTACGCGCTCCTCGACGGCCGCTACCACGTCGCCAAGGACGACATCGCCAAAGCCGCCCCCGCCGCCCTGCGCCACCGCATCATCATGAATTTCGAGGGTGAAGCCGAGGGCAAGTCGAGCGACGACGTGATCGCGGAGATCCTCGCGCGCTGATGCTTGAGTGATGGAAACCGCCAAGCATGGATGTCGGTCGTATGAGTAATGATCCAAAGCACAAAAACATGATCGCGGTTATTGACCGCATGATCCTAGCCGGATGGGTTCATCCAATCGGCTCGCAGTGGTGAGATTGCGTCCGGCGAATTAACTTCAGATGGCGTTCAGGCGATACGTTCATTGCGACGGTTCCTTTCCCAGAATGACGGCAGGCTCTCCACCGCCGAGTTGGCGGCGTTTCTTGCATTCGTCTCAGGCCCCTCCATGAAGTTCGTCGATGAACCGTAGCATCGCGTTATCAAGCTCCGCGAAATTCACGCCCAACTCAGGTGGACTCTTTTCGGGAAGTTTCAGCCAACATCCGCAAAACCTATGCGCTACAGCACTTCTTCTGTAACGAGAACATGAAATACTTCATTGCGGCGGTCGCCTGCGCATTCCTCGTTCTGCTATACGCGGTTGTCGGCGCGATGCTCGGATGGAAACACGGTGGTGGCTTCATTCCGGTGCTGATGCTCCTCGCCGCCATAGCCGCTGCATGGCGGGGCATCACCGCCAGCACATCACCGCCAGCACATCACCGCCGGCCAAACATCCCTCGCCCACCGCTACCGAGGCATCCAACCATACTACACCCGCGGACGAACAAGCGTTCTACGACATCGTTGCACGGGAGCTTGAGAGCGAGCAGTTAGTCGGTGGCGCTTGGGCGCGTGCCTACGCCGAGACCGATGGTGATGACCGTCGAGCGCGCGCTGCATACATTCGCATCCGAATCTCTCAACTCACGCAGGCGCACATCGAACGACAGGCTCGCGATCAGGAATTAGACGGAGAGCGAACGGCGTCACCAAGCCGTTGGCGTTGCACCATGTGTGGTCGCGACAATCCAGTTTCTCGCAAGGTCTGTCAGCACTGCAACGAGACGAGAGCCTAGCTAGGTTTCCCTAGCATCTCAGCTCCCCACCACGCTCACCACGAGTGAGCGCGTGTGCGGCGCGCGGCGGTGCTCGAAGACGAAGATGCCCTGCCAGGTGCCGAGCGCCAGGCGGCCGGCGGCGATGGGGATCACTTCGCTCGTGCGCGTGAGAGTCGCTGACCCTGCGATCGTCGGCTGCTTCCGAGCTTGTCCCGATATCGGCAGCAGGTAATTTCCCGCCATGATCCTCGAAACCATTCCCGGCGTAAGCCGGCTGACGGCAGCAGAGAAGCTCCTTCTCGTCAGCGAGCTGTGGGACGATCTGGCCGCTCACCCGACGGAAGTTCCGGTATCTCGCGAGCAGATTGCGGAGCTCGATCATCGCATGGAGGCCTACCGACGCGATCCCAGCCAGGTGACCTCGTGGGAGGCGATTCAGCAGCGCATCCTCGGCAGGACGCTCGGCGGTGAGTGAGCTTGTTTTCCTTCTCTCCGCCGATGGCGACATCCAGCGCGCCTACGAATTTTACGAGGCGTATCAGGCGGGGCGGGGAGAGGTTTTCATGCGCCATCTGGATGTGGCGTTCGGACGTCTCCTCACTTTCCCGGAGGTAGCGCCCCTATTCCACGAGGCCTACCGGCGGCTGCTCGTCCACGGGTTTCCATACGGTATTTTCTACACGCTCGAAGGCCGGCGTATCATCGTCTCCGGCGTCATGGATCTCCGCCAAGATCCCAACCTCATTCGCCAAAGACTCCGCGGAGGAGGTGCGTGACCATTCGCCGCAGCGAGCGGCGCCTCAACTCCCCACCACACTCACCACGAGCGACCGCGTGTGCGAGGCGCGGCGGTGCTCGAAGACGAAGATGCCCTGCCAGGTGCCGAGCGCCAGGCGGCCGGCGGCGATGGGGATCACTTCGCTCGTGCGGGTGAGCACCATGCGGAGGTGCGAGGGCATGTCGTCGGGGCCTTCGGCGGTGTGGATGAAATAGTCCGCGTCCTCCGGGCACAGACGCTCGAAGAACTCGTGCAGGTCGGTGCGCGCGCTGGGGTCGGCGTTTTCGTAGATGATGAGCGACGCGCTCGTGTGCTGGATGAAGACGGTGACTTGCCCCGTCGTCACGTCGCTCGCGCGGACGATGCGGGCGACCTCGTCGGTGATTTCGTATGTGCCCTTGCCGCGCGTGCGGACGGCGAAGCTGTCGGTGTGCGCCTTAAAGCTGCTCATACACGGCCTCGACGAGACGCAGCGCGCGGGCGTTTGGCAAGACGCCGGGTTCCATCTGGTTCATCACGTAGGCGAAGCCGATGCGGTGCTCCGGGTCGGCGAAGGCGTGGCTGCCGCCCGCGCCGGGATGACCGAAGGCGGTGAGCGATGGGCCGAAAGTGCGCCGGAGTTTTTGCCCATCGCGATCGACCGGATCGCGCATGAATCCGCACGAGAACGCCGTCTCGATGTGCAGCACGCGATCGATGCCTTGCGTGAGCGTGGTCGTCATCCGGTCCGTCGCCGCGAGCGTCGCGTAAAACTTCGCCAGCCCGCGTGCCGTGCCCACGCCGCCGAAGCCGGGGAAGCCGGCGGTCAGCGCCTCGGGCTTGTTCATCGCCGCGGCGGAGTGCAGCCCGCGCGGCGAGGTGAAGGCGCGGGCGGTGAACGAACCGGCGGTAAGAAACTGCGTGTAGAAGAGATCGCCCTTCGGCGGCGCGACGCGCGCGGGGAAGACGGGCGCGACGCGATCGACCATCTCCGGTGGCACGCCGATCCACAGGTCGAGCCCGAGCGGCTCGGCGAAGTGCGTGCGCCAGTATTCGCGCAGCGTCTCGCCGGTGAGACGACGCACGAGTTCATCCATCAGGAAGCCGAACGTGCGCGGGTGGTATCCGTGGCCTTCGCCGAGCGGCCAGTGCGGCGGCTCAGCGGCGAGCGCGGCGACGATGCGCTCGTAGTCCCACACCTCGATCGGCTCGCTCAGCGTCGAAAGCCCCGCGCGGTGCGACATCAGCGCGGCGATCGTCACGCGCTCCTTCCCCGCCTGCGCAAACTCCGGCCACACCTCAGCGACGCGCGTCGTGAGCGGATTGCGTTCCCCGAGCGCCCGCAGCACGCACGCGGCGGCGAGCCCTTTCGTCGCCGACCAAAACAGCACCGGCGTATCCGCATCCCACGGCTGCGTCTGCTCGCGATCACGCCAGCCACCCGCGAGTGAGAGCACCTCGCGCCCGTCTTTCCACACCGAGACCGACGCACCCAGTTCGCCGAAGCGCGTGAAGTTTTCCGCAAACAGTTCCGCGACGCGATCCGCGTTCACGCCGGATCGTGCAGCGGCTTCAAGTCCGGGTCAGTCTGCGCGTAGTCGCGGAACTTCTTGTCGAGCACGATGCTCTTCTCGAGGTGCGCGCGGGCCACGTCGAGGTTGCCGAGCACACACTCGTAGCACGCGAGATTGTAGTGATACACGGGCTCGCCGTGCAGTGTCTCCGGGCCGCTCATCAGCAACGTGCGCGCTTCCGCGGTCTTCCCCAACTCGTGCAGGCAAAAGGCGGTGTGGATGAAGCCGAGCGACTTGTCCGGCGCGATCTGAGTCAGCTCGCGGCCGGTCGCGAGGGCCTGCCGCCAGCGCTTCGCCTGCATGAGGACGACCAGCCGCAGCTCCACTGCGGTCGGGTGCTGCTGCGCATCGACCGGCATCGTGCCGAGTTCCCCGAGCGCCTCGCCGAACATCGACAGCTCGCAGTAGCCTTGGGCGGCGAGCAAGGTGCGGGAATGTTCTTCGATCGGAATCATGCAGGAGCGGGCAGCGGAAAAGTCGCGCGCGCTGTGACACGGCTCAACCTCCCGCGCAACCCCGTTCCCGGAGTAGCTGCGACGCCCTCGTCGCAGAGAGTGGACGCGACGCCCCGTCGCGCTGTGCGATACCGACCGGCGACGAGGGCGTCGCCGGAACCCTTCTGCGACGGGGCGTCGCAGCTACCTCACTCGGTAATCTCGAAGAGCGTGTCGCCGAGCGTGAACTGCACATTGCGCCCGAGCGCGAGCCACTGCGCGGCGTCGCGGTTCTCGGTGAGCAGGCGGAAGTATTCCTCGCTGGCGAACTTGATCTGCTGCCGCTTCGCCGTCTTGCGCAGCTGTGCTTCCGCGTCGGTCCACTGCGCGCCGTTTTGGTAGAAGGTCTTGCCGTTCACTACACGCGCGGATTGCTGCGCCTCGGTCATTTGCTTCGTAAGAACTGGCGCACTCGGACCGGCAGTGCCGCCCATTCGACCCGACACACCGGACGCTGGAGCAGGCGTGGCGGCAGCGACGGCTTTGCTCATTTCTGTGGTGATGGCGCTGAGAGCTTCGGCAGGCACGGTGGCATCCTTGAACGCTTTATTTCCGCGCGCGTTGTAGTTGCCCACGTCGCCCGCTTTCGCCGCGGGCAGAGCTTTCCAGCTTTGCTCAAACCGCTGCCGTGTGACCGCGTCGCGATCCAGCTCCTGCAGCGAACGCATCGTCACCGGCACGCCGCGTCGGGCTTCGTCTTCGACGATGAGATAGCTCGTGTAAGGCGTCACGATCGCGTAGCGCCGCGCGAGATCGACGACCTCGTCGCGCAGTTCCTTGTTCTCTCCGCGCAGGCGGATTTCATCGAGCAGGAAGCCGACACGGCGCGTGGCCCAGAGCTGCGGGATGAAGTCGTTGCCGGTCGCGGTGTCCGGAAACTTCACGCGCTGCGTGATGCGGCGGACCTCGCCGTTGACCGTGCCTTCGATCACCACATCGCCTTCACCGCTGCCGCCGTAGCGGCCTGCGAGCACGAACTGATCGCCACGGAAGAGATCCGGCAGCGAAGCCGGGTAGAGCTTCGAGACGCGCACGCCCTCGGGCCACGTCACTTTGAGGTTCGTGAGCAGCGGCTCTTTGATCTTCGTGAAGAACGCCGAGACCTTCACTTCGAGGTCTTCCTCCGGCAGCACGAACTGGCTGGCCGCACGCGTGCGTTCCACGATCTTGTCGAGCAGGTGCGTATTCACGTCGTTGCCGATGCCGAAGCAGAAGACACGTGTCGCTGCGGCGGAGTCGATCGAAGCGACGATGCGATCCTCATTCGTCTCGCCCACGGTCGGCTGGCCGTCGGTGAGGAAGATGACGACGAACGGCCGCTCGCTCGACGCGGGGCGCAGCTTCAGCGCGCGCTGGAGCGCGTCGTTGATCGCCGTGCCGCCGATGGGCTTGAACGCGTCGATCCATTTCCGCGCCTGCTCGCGATTCGGCTTCGTGGCGTCGCTGAGCTTCTCGAAGCACGCCTCGCTGTCGGTGGAAAATCGCAGCACCTCGAAGCGGTCCACGTCGTTCAGGTTCTCGACGCAGAAGGTCAGCGCCTTCTTCGCCTGCTCGAGTTTCTTCCCCGCCATCGAGCCGCTCGTATCGAGGACGAAGACAATATCCTTCGGGTTCACGCGATCGGCTTTCGTCGTGTCCGCGCCGGGCGACGCGAGCAGCAGGAATGAGCCGTCGTCACTCCCGATCTTTTGCGTGAGCAGGTTCAAGCCGACCTCGCTCTCCGCGGTCGAGAAGAGGAGCTGGAAATCGCGATCGGGCCGCGTGTTCGCCGTCTCCCAACCGACCGTCGCCTTGCGCTCGCCGTCGCGCTTCACCTCGACGCTGTGCGAGGGCGAGTAGAGCGACTTGATCGGCGACGACTGCGCGAGCTGCACGCGGATCGACGCGGTCTTGAGCGGCTGCGCGGAGAACTTCTCGGTGTTCAGTGGGTAGAGATACGACACCACGCCAGCGTCGTTGCGCAGCAGCTCGGTGTAGCTGAGCTGCACCTTCTTCGCTGCACGCGGCTCGATGGGAAAGATGCGCACGCGGAACGCCGCGCGCCCGGTGTATTCCAGCAGCGCCGGGTCGCGCTGGCTGCGGACGATGTCCTCGTAGATCGTGCGCGCCTTGGCCGCGTCGAGCAGTTCGGCTTCGAGATCCTTGCCGCCGACGCGCATCGTGAACTTATCGATGTGCGCGCCGCTCGGGATCGGGAAGATGTATTCGCCTTCGAGCGCGACGCCGTTCGGGTTGAAGAACTCCTGGTCCACGTGCGTCGTCGCCTTCTGCCCGTCGATCGTCACGTCCACTTTGTGGAAAACGACCTCGAGCGGCGCGAAGACCGGGTGCGGGATCGGATGCGGCCGCGGCGGCGGGTTGCGGATGATGATGAGGCCGTCGGCGAAAGCCGAGGCGCTGAGCAGGGCGAGCGCGAGGAGGAGCTTCGTTTTCATACCGCTGAGATAACGCGGCCGACGCACCCCCGTCGTTAGAGCGACGTGCGGGTTTTGTCAGAAAGTTGTCACCGCCCCTCGGCGACGCGCTGGAGATACTCGCGGTATTCGTTCTTCGGCAGCGCGGCGATGACGCGCTCGAACTGCGCCTGGTCGATCCAGCGCTGGTGAAACGCGATTTCCTCGATGCACGCGATCATCAGGCCCTGGCGATTTTGGATCGCGGCGATGTAGTTGGCGGCTTCGAGCAGGCTGGTCTGCGTGCCGGTGTCGAGCCACGCCATGCCGCGGCCGAGCACCTTCACGCGCAGCTCGCCACGGCGCAGGTATTCCAGGTTCACGTCGGTGATCTCCAGCTCGCCGCGCGGGCTCGGCTTCATGTTGCGACAGATGTCCACGACCTTCGCATCATAGACGTAGAGCCCGGGCACGGCGAAGCGGCTCTTCGGCTGCTTCGGCTTTTCCTCGATGCTGAGCACGCGGCCATCGGGCGCGAACTCGACGACGCCGTAGCGCTCCGGGTCGCGCACTTCGTAGCCGAAGACGCACGCGCCTTCGCGCAGCGCGAGCGCCTCGCGGAAGAAGTCGAGTTTCCCGTAGAAGATATTGTCGCCGAGGATGAGGCAGCTCGGCTGTCCGCCGATGAACGACTCGCCGATGAGGAAGGCCTGCGCGATGCCCTTGGGCTCGGCTTGCTCGGCGTATTCGATCTTCATGCCGAGGTGCGAACCGTCGCCGAAGAGCGCGCGGAAGCTCGGCAGATCCTTCGGCGTCGAGATGATGAGCACTTCACGCACGCCGCCGAGCATCAGCGTCGCGAGCGGGTAGTAGATCATCGGCTTGTCATAGACGGGCAGCAGTTGCTTGCACGCGACGCGGGTGAGCGGGTGCAGGCGGGTGCCGGCGCCGCCAGCGAGGATGAGGCCTTTGGTGTTCATGGATTGGGTGCGCCGTCGCGCGCGAAGACCTCGATCGTGTCGAAGGTCCCGCACGGCTGGTAGTGCGCGCGCAGGTGTTCATACACGGGCGCGGCCCACGCGCTGAAGCGCGAGGCTTCGACCTTGTTGATCGCCCGGTTGTCGATCACGACGACGGCAGGTTTCTTCTCCTCGAGTCGGGCGATCGCGCCGCGGGCCCAGCCGCGCGGAGCGGTGGCGTTGTCCTGGTAGATGTGGCGCTCGTAGGTGGGCCGGTCGGTCATCAAGTTGTAGCCGGGTTGGTAGGGGTAGCAGACCAGCCAGTCGCCGGGCTTCGAGTGCTCGACCACAGCGCGGCGCACGCCTTCGAGCTCGGGGTAGTCCTTGTCCTTGTGGACCCAGACGCGCACGCCGTTGGCGCCGGTGAAGAGCTGGCGCTTGTTCTTTTTGATGTCCCAGCGCGCGGCGATGGTGCCCGCGGAGTAGTGGTCGAGCGCATACCAACCGAACAACCCGATCTGCACAGCGAGCAACCCGCCGATGATCCAGCGCGCACGACCAGCGAGTAGCGCGACCGCACTTGCCGTGGCCACGATGTAACCGGGCATGAACTCGGAGAGGTGCGGCCGGTCCGGGCGGAAAAAGAAGAACTGCGGGAAGGCGGCCATCGATCCGATGAGCATGAGCAGGATGAGCGTGGCCGGCTGATCGGGGGTGAAGCTGCGCCGCGCGATCGCGCCGCCGACGCTCGCTGCGGTCCACGCAAGCAGGAGCGCGTAGAGGAGCGGCGGCGCGTAGGTGAGGACGACGAGCACGCGCTTGTCGGGAGCTTTGCCTGCCGCAGCCCACGACATCCGCGGCAACGTGGTGCGGTCCGCCTTGGACGCCGGGGAAGCGGTGGCCTTCGCGGAAGTGGGCGCTGCTTTCGAGCCCACGACTGCGCGCGCCTGAGAGTCGAGGTAGTTCGCCCACGTGCTGTATTGAGCCGCGAACTCCTTCGAGTAACCGCCCGCTTTCGCCGCGACGAAAGCCGGGGCCTGCACTGCTGCGGCGATGCCGATGACGACGACGGGTGCGAAGAATCCAGTCCGCCACTGGAGCCCGCGATCGAACCACAGCAGCACGCCGAATCCGACCCAGAGCAGCGTGAAGAGGTAGCCGAGATCGATGCGGATCAGCAGCGTGATGCCGAGCACGACGCCACCCAGCGCGAGCCTCCGCCACACGTTCGCGGCGGATGCGCCGAAGGCGAGCGCGGCATTCACAACGCAGAGCATGTTCGCGACACAGAGCAGGGGGTTGTAATTTTTGAACTGCGAGCCGGGAAACGCGACGAGCGCGAGGCCGCCGCCGAGCGCGAGCCAGTCGTTGCGCGTGAGCCGGCGCACGAGCGTCCAGCCGAGCAGCGCGGTGATCGTCGAGAGCGCGAAGAAGTAGGCGCGCATGACAAGGAAGTTCACGCCGGTGACTTTGAAGAGCGCGACGACGGGGAAGAACCAACCGACGTTGTAGCCGAGCTCCACGTCGCGGACCGGCGCCTCGCCGGCGAGCAGCCGCATCGCCGTGAAGGCCGCCGTGCCACCCTCGTCGTGCGGATTAAACCAAAACTGCAGGTAGCTGCCGTAGTAGCACAGCGCCGCGAGGAGGATGAGTAGCGGCGCCGCCAGCGGGAGCCAGCGGGCGAGCGCGGTTGGTTTGGCGGGCGCGTCGTTCAAAGCGGGCCTGTGCTACACGGACGCCGGGAGCCGGGCAAGCGGCGCGATGCAGTTTGAGATTACGCCCGGCGAAATCCGCCGCATACTCCCGCGCATGTCCCAGCCCGAAACTCCGCGCCTCTCGACCGACGTGCAGGTCATGTTCTTCGACACCGACTGCGCGGGCGTGGTCCACAACATCGCCTACCTGCGCTTCATCGAAACCAATCGCACGCTGCTCGCGGAGCAGCTCGGCATGGGCCTCGTCGGCATGGCGGATCGCGGGGTCTATCCCGTGGTCGTGCGCACGGAGATCGATTACAAGCGGCCCGCGAAACTCGGCGACCGGCTCGTCGTGGAAGGCCGGCTCGATTCGCTCGACCGCACGCGGTTCTGGGTCGCCTTCGACGTGAAGCGAGTCGGCGACGACGCGCTCATCGTGCAATCGCGCCAGATGCTTTGCGTGATCGAAATGCCGCGCGCGCGGCCCGTGCCGCTGCCGGCGGATTGGGCCGAGCGGTATGCGCACCTGCGCACGGTGAAGGCGTGAGCGCGGCCTGGCTGCGCTTCGTCAGCCGGTGGCCCGGCGCGCTGCTCGTCTTTCTCAGCGCGGCCTTCCTCGCCTATGCGCCGGCTCTCAACGGGCCGCTGATGTGGGACGACCACTACCTCGTCGGCGCGAACCCGTTCTTCCGAAGCCCCGTCTTCATCGGCGAAGTCTTCCGCCACTGGCTCTACCTCGACTCCACGTCGCACTACTACCGGCCGGTGCAAAACCTCAGCTACCTGCTCGACTACTGGCTCTGGGGCGGCGCGGCGTTCGGCTATCACTTCACGAATATCGTCCTGCACGGGCTGTGCGGGGCGGCGCTCTTCGCGCTGCTGCGGCGGCTGCTCGGCCAGTTGGATTCGGCTGCGCCGAATGCGCACGCCGCGTCGCTCGGGATCGCGCTGCTGTGGACAGTGCATCCAGCGCACAACGCCGCAGTCGCCTACATTGCCGGGCGCGCGGACAGCCTCGCGATGCTTGGCGCGATCTGCGCGTGGCTGTTCGCGGACCGCGCGGGCGGCGGGCGGCGGATCGTATTCGGCGTGCTCGCGGCGCTGTGCGGCGTGCTCGCGCTTTGCGCGAAGGAGCTGGCGATCTTCTGGTTCGTGCTCTTCGCGTTGCACCGCGTGCTGATCGTGCGGCGGCCGATCGCGATCGTGCCGGCGCTGCTCGTGGTCGGTGCGTATCACGCGCTGCGCTCGCTGCCGGAAGCGCGTGCTGCGATCGAAAGTGCGGCGCTGCCTCTCGACGAGCGCGGCCTGCTCATGCTGCGCGCGCTTGGCGATTACGCCGGGCTGCTCGTGTGGCCCGCGCGGCTGATGATGGACCGCTCGATCTCCAGCTCCGTCGCACATGAATCCTACGCGCTGTGGCTGGACAACCTGCACTTTGAATACCTCTCGCTCATCGGCCTCGCCGCGCTCGCGCTCGTGCTGTGGAAATGCCGCGGCAGCGACAGCGGCGCGCGCTGGCGCATCGCGGGCGCGGTCTGGTTCGCGCTCGGGTTTCTGCCGGTCTCGAATCTCTTCCCACTCAATGCGCCGGTCGCCGAGCACTGGATCTACCACGCGAGCATTGGCGCGTTCATCTTCGCCGCGGGCTGCCTGCGCCCGTGGGTTTGGGCGCTCGTCGCCGCGGTCGCGGGCGTGGCGTTCACGGTGCGGACGGCGGTGCGCGCCGCGGATTGGGCGGAGCCCGAGCGCTTCTTCCTCAAGAACATCGCCTCCGGCGGTGGCACGCCGCGCATTCACAGCCTGCTCGCTCAAGTCTATCTCGAGCGCGGCGACACCGCCCGGCACGAGAAGCTCCTGCGCGACCTGCTCACGCGCTTCCCGAATCACCCCGGTGCCCGCGCGAGCCTCGCCGCATCCCTCGCTAGGCAGGGCCGGAAAGACGAAGCAGACGCCTTGTCCTCAAACGAACCCGCGGACACTCCGCGCCGGCCCGCCGCTGCCTGGGAAACCGCGCGTGCCGAAGCACAGCGGCTCCTCGCGAGCGGCGACACGACGGCTGCGCGCGCTGCGGTGGAAACCTTCGCCGCCGCGCACTGGTGGCACCTCGACGCCTGGCTCGCGCTCGCCGAGCTGCGCTTGCGAACCGGCGACCGCGACGCAGCCATCGCCGCGCTGCGCGCCGCTGCGCGGCTCGACGTCCATGACCCGCGCGCTGCGCAGCGGCTCGCGGCATTGCGACTTGCGCGCGGCAGCACATCGGCTCCCATCGCGCCGCAGCCATGAAACGCCTCGCCACGCTCGTCGCCCTCCTCTTCACGCTCACCGCAGCCGCGCAGGACGCTGCGCCGGGGAAGCCGCTGCTGTGGCGCATCGCCGGGGCGAAGCCGAGCTACGTCTTCGGCACCATCCATCTCTCCGGGCCGCGCGAGACGACGCTCGCGCCGGTCACCGAGCGCGCAGTCGATGAAGCGGGCGCGCTGTTTTGCGAAGTGTCGCTCGACGCGGGCTTTCAGATGAAAGCCGCGGCCATGATGATGTCGGGCGGCAAGTCGCTCAAGGAAGTGCTGCCGAAGGATCTCTACGAGCGCGCCGATGCCGAGCTGAAACGGATCAACCCGGCGCTCACGCTCGCGCCGCTCGATCGTGTGCCGGTGTGGGCGCTCGGCGTCATGCTCCCGATCCTCGGAGAGCAGCTCAAGAATCCCGGCGCGAAGGCGCTCGACGTGCAGCTCTACGCTCGCGCCGAGAGCGCGGGAAAAGAAGTCGGCGGCCTCGAGACGATCGAAGAACAACTCGGCTCACTCTCCAGCTTCACCCCCGACGAGCAGCTCGCGCTCCTACGCGCCACGCTCGACGACATGGAGAGCGCGCGACGTGAGAAGCGCACGCCGATCGAGGAAATGCGCGAGGCGTATCTCTTGGGCGATCTGGCCTTGATCGATGCGATGATGACCGAGTGGACGAAGAACGCGGGTCCCGCGCTGGCGAAGCAAGTCATCGCGACGATGATCACGCAGCGCAATCACCGCATGGCCGAGCGCATCGCGGCGAAGCTCAAGGCCGGCAGCGGCAAGTCGTTCTTCTTCGCGATCGGCGCGGCGCACTTGGGCGGCGAGGAAGGCGTGCTGCGGCTGCTCGAAAAAGCCGGGCTGAAAGTCGAGCGCGTCGCGGACTAACGCGCCATCGCGTCCTCGATCTCGTCGGCTTCGAGCGGGATGTTAGCCATGAAGTTCACGGGGCCGCGATCGGTGATGAGGACGGTGTCTTCGAGCCGCACGGCCATTTGCTCGGCGGGGATGTAGATGCCGGGCTCCACGGTCATCACCCAGCCGGCTTCCATCGGCTGCGTCGTGTCGCCGACATCATGCACGTCGAGGCCGATCGGGTGGCCGAGGCCGTGCATGAAATACTTCTTCACCGCCGGCTTTTCGTCCGTCTGCTTCTTCACGTCGCTCGGCTTCAGCAGGCCGAGGCTGAGCAGTTCCTCGGTCATCATCGCCTCGGAGGCTTTCTGCCACTCCTTGGGTTTCAAGCCGGGCTTCAGCGCGGCGGTGCTCGCGCGGAGCACGCGGAGCACGGCGTTGTAGATCGCGCGCTGGCGGCGCGAAAAGCGGCCGCTGACCGGGATGGTGCGCGTCATGTCGGAGTTGTAGTTCGCCACCACGGCGCCGACATCGAGCAGGAGGAGCTGGCCTTTCTTCAAGGGCGCGGCGTTTTCCTGGTAGTGCAGGCAGCAGGCGTTCGCGCCGGTCGCGACGATCGGGTCGTAGGCGAAGCGCCCGCGCCCGCGGATGAACTCGTGCGCGAACTCGGCCTCGACATCGGTCTCGGTCTTCCCCGGCTCGACGAACTTCAGCACGCGCATGAACCCGCGCCGCGTGAGCTGGCACGCGCGGTCGATCACCGCGACTTCGCGCCCGCTCTTCACCAGCCGCAGCGCGTGCATCAGCGGGGCGAGGCGCTGGTAGGTATGCAGCGGATAACGGCGCTGCACCTCGGCGATGAAGCGATCGTCGCGCGTCTGCACGGGGCAGGCGGCGCGCTTGTGTTCGTTCGTGTTCAGAAAGACGCGCTCGGCTTCACACACGAGCCGGTGAAAGACCTGCCAGAAATCCTGCGTCCATTTCACCTGCCAGATGCCGGTGCGCTTCTGCGCCTCGTCCTTGCGCAGCTTGTGGCCTTCCCAGAGTTCGTTGAGTTCGTTCGGCTCGCGCAGGAAGAGCACCTCCCGCATCTTCTCATCGTCCGCGTCGGGGAAGAGCAGCAGCAGCGTCTCTTCCTGCTCCACGCCGGTGAGGTGAAGCAGGTCGCTGTTCTGCCGCAGCGGCCAGGTGGCGTCGGCGTTGATCGGCAGCACGTCGTTCGCGTTGAAGACCGCGATGGATTTCGGCGGCAGCAGCTTCGCGAGGCGCGCGCGGTTTTCGGTGAAGAGCTTCGGGTCGAGCGGTTCGTGGCGCATGGAGGCGGCTTTCGTCGGCGGGCGGGTCGGGATGGTCAAGCCGGCATCCGTAGGCGCTGCAATGCATAGGCGTTCGCGGTTCAGTCGGGGAGACGGTAACGCCAGTAGTCCGGATGACGGCTGTGGTGCTTGAAGGCAAGGATACGAAGATGGTCGGAAAGAACCCGGTAGTAGATGGCGTAAGGAAAGCGAGGCATGAGGTAATGCCTGATATCTGCCTCACTGATACTCCACCGCTCGGGAGCCTCCTGAATGACTCGAACCGCACGGTCGGCGGCGTCAAGAAACTGAGCACCGAGTGTCGGAACCCGCCGCTCGTAAAACTGTGCCGCCTCGATGAGTTCCGCTTCGGCGTCGGGGTGATGAATCAGGCGCACCCGATGGAGCGGCGCGCAGCCTGCATGACCTCCTCATGCGTGCGGCCCACCACCGCACCGGAAGATAGCTCCTGGTCGCGTCGAATCGCCTCACGCACCGCCTCGCGCTCGTCGGTGTCGGCCAAACCAGCGTCGATGCTCTGCCAGAGCGTCTGTGCGAGCGAGACTCGCTCAGAGAGCGGAAGTGCCATCGCTTCGGTGGTGAGTTGTTGAGTGGACATAGCGAAAAACTAGCAATTCAAGCGGCTTCGGTCAACACGAGGCGGCAAGGTGGTGGCTGGGAGGAGCCGGCGTGACAGACCGGAGCGCCTGCAGCGCATAGGCGCGCGCGGTTTTCGGCGAAGAGCTTCGGGTCGAGCGGTTCGTGGCGCATGGCGGCGGCTTTCGTCGGCGGGCGGGTCGGGATGGTCAAGCCGGCATCCGCTGGCGGTCGGCCGAGCCGGCGCGGGTTCGTCACCTCGCGCCTGGCGCCTCCCGGCCTCCCGGGACAGCAAGAATATTCTCCCGACCCCTGCTACCGAAAATCCCGCGCCACATTCGCACCTGCGGCACCGATGAGCGAATACATGAACGGTCGCGGCGTGTCCTTGGTGACATACTCGGTGAAGAGCTGCCCATCGATCTCGACACGCAACCCAGCTTCGCTGATGTGCAAAGCAACCGTCTGAGCGTGGGCCAACAAAGGAACCGCTAGTGTAGCCCGTCATCATTAGTGTTGAATATACTGGATCGCTGTTAGGAAGGTGTTAGCCTTGGGACATGCGCAAGGCCCAGTCTATCTCACTGACTGACGTTGATCGAGCGTGGCTGCGGACAACACTCCAGAGTGCGCTGACGCCACGGCACCTTGCGGAACGTTGCCGGATTGTCTTGCTGGCGGCCGGCGGGGAGAGGAATGAGCAGATCGCGGCGGAGCTTGGTTTTTCCGAAGATAAGGTG
>VFJQ01000091.1 GCA_009885995.1 Verrucomicrobiota bacterium | reverse complement strand
CGGGAGCAGCATGCGCGTGTCGCGATCAATGGTGACCAAGCGGGCGGGCATCCCACTTCAACCCGCCTCAGTAAAATTAGGGGCGCAAAAAGCCCGACAAACTCCTAGCCGCCTGTCGGACTTGCGAAGCGCGATAGGCGCAGCGACGGCGTGGCGGAGGATTTTCGGGTGATGCGCCAGCGCTGGCGCAAAGGATGGCGCGAGTTGCGCACGCGCGTGGTTGAGGGCGAGGGAGCGGTGCTCGGTTTTGCCCGGCGCAGACGGCAGATCCGTTTGCAGTTGTAGGCCAGCGTCACCAGTTGCCACTCGCCGCTGACTTTGCGCTCGCCGCGCAGCAAAAACTGCCGGAACCCGAGCGCCGCTTTGATGATGCCGAAGGCCGGCTCCACGCTGATCTGCCGCCGCGCGTAAAGGGCGCGGCCTTCTTGGCTCACGAGCTTTTCCTTCATCGCTATCAGCAGCGCATCGGCCGGTTCGCGCGGATGTTCGCGCCGCCGGTCCGCGGGCCGAAATTTGTAGCGCCGCCGCGCCATCGACGCTTCGGCGGCGACCGCGCCATAGACTTCCACACCGCTTTCCATCACCCGCGCGAAGGCGCCGCGGTTCAAATAGCCGCTGTCGATGAGCACCCGCGCGGGATGACCCGCGGCGGCGGGGATGGCGGCCAGCGTCGGCTCCAGTTCGTTCGCGTCGCAGCTGCTCGCGCTCACTCGCGCGCCGACGATGATCTGGCTGCCGTCCGCGCACACCGCCGCCTGTGCGTTGTAGCTCTGCTCGAAGGCTTCGTTGCGGCTCTTGCGCATCAGCCGGCTCTCGGCGTCGGTGAGGTTGATCTGCGCGCCCGGCTCGGGCTCGGCTCGCGGCGGTTGCGGCTCCGGGCCTTTGCGCCGGCCTTCGCGCTGTGCGCGCTCTTTGACTTTGGCTTCGTAAGCAGGCTGCTCGCTCTGCGCCCGCTGCCGCGCGCGTTCTTCGAGCGTGGCGCGCGCCGCTTCGAGCTTCTCGCGCAACGCTTCGCGCCGCGCCAGTTCCGCCGGCAGCGCCTCTTTCTCCGCAGGCGTGGCGTCGGCGTTGCCGGGCGCCTCCGCGCCCGCCCTGCGGGCTGCACTTCGTGCAGGCTATCTCGCTCCGCTCGGTTCTCAGCTTTCTCCAACAGCGCCGCGATGTCGGCCTTGAGCAACTCGATCAGCTCGCCCGCCAGCGCATGGCTCACGCTGCGATGCTTGCTCGCGTTGGCCCGCAGCCGCATCCCGTCGATGGCCACCGTGCCCATCCGAAGCAGCCCCATCTCTTTGGCCAGCTCGAGCACCCGCAAAAAGCACTCGCTGATCGCCTCGAAGTTCTCCCGCCGAAACTTGCAGATCGTGTCGTGGTCGGGGTGCGTGTTGCCCGCCAGGTAGCGCACCGACAGGTGCTGGTGCGTCGCCGCCTCGATGCGCCGGCTGCCGAAGATCCCGTGGCTGTAGCAGTAGATCAGCAACCCGAGCATCATCCGCGGCGGAAACTGCTCGCTGCCGCACCCGCGCTCGTTGAATCGAAACTTCTAGATCTCCACCAGATTGACCGCCTCGAGGATGAAGTGGGCCATGTCATCCCCGGCCACCCACTCGCGCATATCCACCGGCGAAGGCATCGGCGTCTCCCTGTCGATGTTGATGAATCGTGCTGGTATACGTTTCAAACCCGCCGCTCACCGCCGCCTTTGAAAAGTCCGACAGACTCCTAAGCGCTTGAAAGACCGAAGCCCTGCTTTACCCTCGGTGCTCCATGTTTAGGGATCTCTTCTTAGCCACCGCACTCGTGCTGTCGCTCTGTGCGAAAGCCGTCGGGGCGCAGCAACAGGGTGACTGGACACTTCATAAGATCGACGGGCGCGACTACGTGACGATCGAGAACGTCGCGGACTTCTACGGCATGAACTCCGTGAGCCGCACTGGCGACAAGACCTTCGAGGTGCGCGGCGGCTCCCGATCGCTGAAGGGCGAACTCAACTCAAAGGAGTTCTTCATCAACAACATAAAGTTCAACCTCAGCTACGACATCCGCGAAGTCGATGGACACCTGTGCCTCTCGCGCATGGACCTCACCAAGCTTCTCGAGCCGGTGCTCCGCCCGCAGAAGATCAAGGGCACCGAGGAGGTGCGCACCGTCGTGCTCGACGCTGGCCATGGCGGCCACGACAAGGGCGCCTGGAGCCCTTATGGGCACGAAAAGCAGTTCACGCTCGACGTCGTTTTACGGACAAAAAAGCTGCTCGAAGCGCAGGGCTATCGCGTCGTGCTCACGCGGGCTTCGGACACGTTCATCCCGCTCTACGATCGCGCCGGGATCGCAAACCGGCAGAAGAACGCGCTCTTCATCTCCGTCCACTTCAACTCCGGCGGTGCGGGCACCGGCTTGGAAACCTACACGCTTGGCCCGCGCGGCGTCCCTTCCATGATGGCCGACGGCCCGTCGGTCAGCGACCTCGTGCAGCAGCCGGGCAATGTGAACGACGCGGAGAACATGGCGCTCGCCACCGCGACGCACGCCGCCCTCGTGGTGCGCTCCCGACTTTACGATCGCGGGATCAAGCGCGCGCGCTTCGTCGTCATCCGCGAGACGACGATCCCCGCCGTGCTCATCGAGGGCGGATTCCTCAGCCACTCTCACGATGCAAAGGTCATCGCCACGCCCGCATACCGGGACCAAATGGCTGGCGCCATCGTCACCGCAGTGAACAACTACCGCCGCGCCGTCGGCCAGAGCGCACAAGTCGTCGCCCAAGACAGCGGCGGGCAACCGCGCGTGCGGGTCAACAGCGAAGCCATCGGCCCTCGCAGCGAAGCCAGCGCGCCGGGCACCGCCGATTCGCGCGCGAACTGACGCGTGCGCACTCCCGTCGGCGTCTTCGATAGCGGGTTCGGCGGCTTGAGCGTCTTGCGGGAGTTGCGACGCGTTCTCCCGCAGGTGGACTACACATATCTCGGCGACAGCGGCCGTGCGCCCTATGGCGGGCGCGACCTCGATACCGTGCTCGATTTTGCCGAGCAGTGCGTCGAGCGGCTCTTTGCGGAAGGCTGCCGCGTCATCGTCGTCGCGTGTCACACCGTATCGTGCGTCGCGCTCCGGCATTTGCAGACGCGCTACGCGGCGAGCGAGCAGCGGGTGCTCGGCGTCACGATCCCCGCAGCGGAAGCCGCAGTCGCGCAAACCCGCGGCCACATCGGTTTCATCGGCACCGCGCGCACCGTCGCCTCGCACACCTTTCGCACGGAAACAGCCAAGCTCGCCCCCTCGGTCCGCGTGAGCGAAGTCGCCGCGCCGCTGCTCGCACCGATCGTCGAGGAAGGCTGGGAGCAGACCGAAATCGCGCGCCTCGCGGTCGAGCGCTACGTGGCGCAGCTCGATGGCATCGACACCCTCGTGCTCGGCTGCACGCACTACCCGCTGCTGCGCGCCACGTTCGCCCAGTGCGTCCCGAGCGACGTTCACGTGCTCGACCCCGCCGCGTTCGTCGCGCAGCGCTTTGCCGACTGGCTGGCGCGGCACCCAGAGTTCGCCCCCGCGACAGGCGGAAAACTGCGCGTGCTCTCCAGTGGCGACACCGCGCGTTTCGCACGCCACGCGGCGCGGTTTCTCGGCGAGGAACCGCCCCCGATCGAACGCGTCGCGGAATTCCGCGGGCGTCTCACCTTCGCATCCGAGGAAAACGAGCCCTCAGGCCAGTTCGTCCGGGCCTGACCCAGCCGCGCGTTCCCGCCACGCGGCGACCGCGGCCTCATGCACGACTCTCAGCGGGATCCCCGCGGCCTCGCTCGCCGCGCGCACGCTATCGAACTCCGGCGCCACCTGCACCACGCGACCGCCCTTGAGGCCGAGCTTGATCTGCACCTCGCCGTAAGGCGTCTCCACAAGCTTGAAGCGCCGCGCGAGCTTCAGCCGGACGATCTTCTCGACGCGCACACCAAACGCAGTCGTCTCCGTGAGAATGATATCCGCCAACGCATCGCGCACCCCTTCCTCGCAAAGCACACCGAGCAGGATGCCGGGCCGATGCTTCTTCATGAAGATCGGCGTGAACCACACATCGAGCGCGCCCGCCGCGAGCAGCCGCTCCATCGTCGCGCCGAGCACCTCGCCGGAGCAATCGTCGAGGTTCGTCTCGAGCTGATAGACCTCGTCGGTCTCGAATCCGCCGGCCATAGCTCAACCCTCCACGAGGTCGCCCAGCACCGCGCGGAGCACATTCGGCCGCGCCGCCAGCTCGCGCGTGCCGAGGCCGTAACCGATGCGATCGATCTTCATCTGCGGCATCGGCCCAAAAGACTGCGCAAACTCCGCGATGATCGCCGCGCCGGTCGGCGTGATGAGCTCGTGCGGCTCGTCGATCTGCCCGAGCGGGATGCCGCGCAGGATCTCGAGCGTCGCCGGCGCCGGCACGGGAAACGTGCCGTGCGCGCACTCGACCGTGCCGCAGCCGTCGTTCAACGCCGACGCGAAGATCTTCTCCACCCCGAGCGCCTCGATGCCGATGCACGTGAGCACGATGTCCGCGATGGAATCGAGCGCGCCGACCTCGTGAAAGTGAACGTCTTCGACCGGCACGCCGTGGATTTTTCCCTCCGCGACCGCGATGCGCTGGAAGATCGCGAGCGCCCGCCGCTTCACGAACTCCGAGAGCTGGCTTTGCTCGATCAGCCCTCGGATCTCTGCGTGGCTGCGACCGTGCGTGTGCTCATGCTCGTGGTCGTGCCCGCAGCACTCGTGATCGTGTTCGTGAGCGTGTTCGTGCTCACCGTGCTCATGCCCATGGTCGTGCTCGTGCTCGTGAGGATGTTCATGGTGCTCATGCTCCTCTCCATGTCCGTGCTCATGCTCATGGCAGTGCTCGTGTTCGTGATGAGCATGCTCCTTTTCCCCATGCTCATCCTGATCCGGCGTGTGCGTCGCACCCTCGTGGATCGTGAATTTCACGCCCTCGATCTCCTTCCGCTTCGCGCGGTCGAAGTGCATGTGAAAGTCGCCGACGCCGAGCTTCGAGAGCTCCCATTCGAGCGTCGTCGGCTTCACGCCGAGGTCGATGAGCGCGCCGACGGTCATGTCGCCGCTGATGCCGGAGATGCAGTCGAAGTAGAGAGCTTTCATGGGTGGTTCAGTTTTTGAGTTCAGCGCAGTTCGGCGAGGCGGAGCTTTCCGTCGTAGAGTGCCTTGCCGATGATGCAACCGTAGAGTCCCGGCATCTCCGCGAGCTGGCGCACATCTTCTGCGCTGCTCACGCCGCCGCTGGCGATGAGCTGGCAGCGCACCGCCGCGAGCACGCGCTCGGTTTCCGCGAAGTTCGGCCCTTGCAGCATCCCGTCGGTCGCGATGTCGGTGTAGATGATCGTGCCCGCACCCGCGTCCTCGGCCCGCCGCGCGAGATCGAGCGCCACCATGCCCGTGGCTTCCGTCCAGCCCTTCACGGCCACGAGGCCATCTTTCGCATCGATGCCCACGGCGATCCGCTCGCTCCCAAATCCCAGCGCCATGCCCCGCACGAATGCCAGCGACTCCGCTGCACGCGTGCCGATGACCACACGGCTCACGCCCGCCCGGATCGCGCGCCGGATCGCAGCCTCGCTGCGCATTCCGCCACCGAGTTCCACGGGGATGCGGACCGCTTCGCAGATCGCGCGCACGCATTCGAGATTGCGCAGCTCGCCGGTGAATGCCGCATCGAGATCGACGATGTGCAGGTAGTCGCCGCCCTCGGCTTCCCACTGCCGCGCAAAGGCCACCGGATCGCTCGAATAAACGGTCTTCTGGTTGGCTTTGCCTTGGCGGAGTCGGACGACTTCGCCGGACATGAGATCGATGGCAGGAAGGAGGATCATCGGGTGTGGCGAGGTAAAAAGCGGCGAGCCCACTACGCGACCGACCTCGGGAAAACAAGACGCCTTTCGCCGCACGATCGCTTTCCAAATGCCCGCACGTCGCCGACGCTCGCCGCTCCCATGAGCGCTGAATCCACGCACCTCAAAGACACGCAAAGCGAACCCGACTTCCGACAGATCGCCATCGATCGCGTCGGTGTGAAGGGCCTGCGCTACCCGCTCCGCATCCGCGACAAGGCCCGCGAATCGCAGCACACCATCGCCACGTGCGCGCTCACGGTGGACCTACCCCATCACCACAAGGGCACGCACATGAGCCGCTTCGTCGAGGTGCTCAACGAGTTCGGCCCCGAGCTCCACGTGGACAACATCCGCACGCTGCTCACCGACCTCGTCGCGCGGCTCAACTCCGAGAGCGCGCACGTCGATTTCGAGTTCCCGTTCTTCCTCGAGAAGCCGGCGCCCGTCACCGGGGCTGTGGGGCTGATGGACTACACGGTTCGCTTCGCCGCGACGATCGAGCGCGGCGCGGTGGACTTCGTCGTCACCGTCATCGTCCCGGTTACGACCGTCTGCCCGTGCTCGAAGGCCATCTCCGCCCGCGGCGCGCACAACCAGCGCGGGCAGGTCACCTTCGCGGTGCGTTTCGCAAAACCGATCTGGATCGAGGATCTCATCCGCCTCGTCGAGGACAGCGCGAGTTGCGAGCTCTACAGCCTGCTCAAGCGCCCCGACGAGAAAGCCGTGACCGAGCACGCCTATGACAACCCGGTCTTCGTCGAAGACCTCGTCCGCAACATCGCCGAGCGCGCCGACGCCACCGCCGACATCACCGGGTATTGCGTCGAGGCAGAGAACTTCGAGTCGATCCACAATCACAACGCCTACGCCCGAATCGAGCGGCGGCGCTGAAGCGAACAGGCGCAGAGTCTGCTATCTCGGAGCCCGGCCCATCGTTCATGATCCACCGCCTCGCCGCCTTCATCATCGCCGTGTTTTGGTTTGTGATGACCCTGCTGCTCGTGCGCAACGAGCTCAGCCCCGACGCTTCGCGAGTGCGGGAAGTGCCGATCGCGCACGTGCTCAAGCTCCTCTTTCTCCACGAACAGCCGAGCGACCTGACCGTCTATAACGGACCCACCTCGATCGGCAGCGTGCGCGTCCACCCCCGCCTCGACCACGACGGTCAGACGCGCGTGCTCGATCTCTCCGGCGAGATGCACCTGACGCTGAGCGCCGATCAACGCACGCGCTTCAACTGGCTCGGCCTGCTCGACATGACGCCGACCTACGACATCAAGCGATCGCGCTGGACCGTCACCATCCTCGAACCCGGCTACCTGCGCGCCGAGATCGAGACGCCCGAGGGGAGCAAGACCGCGCGCTTCACACTGCGGACGCGGGACCGGGTGATCAACGAGGGCGAATTGCCCGTGGAGAAGGGCGGATTCGCCGGGCTCGCCAGCCAGCTCAGCCTCGGCGGCAACTTCGATGCGCTCGTGAAACAAGGCCGCGAACAGGCGCCGCCCGTCGTCCGCGCCCGGCAGTCCTCGCTCCGCTGGCGCGGCGAAAAGACGGAAACCTACCTCGTCACCATCGAGCAGAACGGCCAGATGCTCATCGAAGCGCACTTCAGCCAACTCGGCCAAATGCTGCTCGCCAAAACCGTCCTCGGCTACACCCTGCGATCAAGCGACCTCCTTCCGTGATCCGCATCCAATCCCTCGCCAAGCATTTCGGTTCCCTGCACGCCGTCGATGGCCTCGACCTCCACATCCCGCAGGGTGAATTCTTCGCCTTCCTCGGCCCTAACGCCGCGGGCAAAACCACGACGATCAAGATGATCTGCGGCCTGCTCAAGCCGACCAGCGGCGTCGCGCTCGTCGGCGGCTTCGACGTGCAGCGCGAGCCGGAGAAAGCCAAGGCCCAGCTCGCCTACGTGCCGGATTTTCCGTTCATCTACGACAAGCTCACCTCGCAGGAATTCATGCGCTTCGTCGGCGACGTCTTCCGCATGGATCGCAAGCTCGTCGAACGCCGGACCGGCGAGCTGTTCGAGACCTTCCACCTCACCGACTACTATCAGGAACTCGCCGAGAACCTCTCGCACGGCACGCGCCAACGGCTCGTCATCGCCAGCGCGCTGCTGCACGACCCGAAGATCCTCGTCATCGACGAACCGATGGTCGGCCTCGACCCGCGCCACGCGCGCATCGTGAAACAAGTCCTCCGCGAACGCGCGAAGAACGGCATGACGGTCTTCTTCTCCACACACCAACTCGCCGTCGCCGAGGAAGTCGCCGACCGCATCGGCATCATCAACCGCGGCAAACTCATCGCCCTCGGCAACGTCGAGGAACTCCGCACGCAGGCGCACGAACAGGGCGGACTGGAGAAGGTTTTCCTCTCGCTCGTCGATGCCGAGGAAGCGCTGCGCGAAAAGGCCGCCGCGCTTGACGGCATCGGCGGACGCGACTAACTCCCGCCCCGATGATCCACCTGCTCCGCCACCGCCTACTCGCCGTGCTCACGGTGCTGGCCGTGCTTGGCGGACTCGCGCATCAGGTTCACGAGCGCTTCGCGACGCACCATCACTGCGCGGAGACGGATGAGTGCTGCGACTCTCACGATGGCAGTGAGTCGCCCGCACCCGATCACCACGGCAAACCGTGCGACCACGCACTTTGCTCCCACAGCATCGTCGCCTTGGTTGAATCTCCCGCACCGACGCTGACGCGCACATGGATCAACGGTGCGCGTATCCCCGAGCGCTTCACGCAGCCGCCTGAAGTGGATCCGGTGGACATCGACCACCCGCCTCAACTCGGCTAGCGGGCCTCACGCCCGCATCATGCCCGCGCGCGCCCTTCGCGTGCGCCGGCGAAAACGGCTCCGCACGCTTGTAGCCACGGCCCTCCGGGCCGTGCACGCCACAGAGCGACGTGGCTACAGCACTCACCTCACCCAACACCGATCACATGAACTCACGCATCCTTCTTTCACTCCTGCTCACCACTGCCGCACTCGCCGACCAGCCGGTGCTCACGCTCGAATCCATCTCCAGCCGCGTCCGCACGGCAAATCCCGACCTCGCCGCCGCGCGCCTACGCATCGCCGAAGCACGAGGGCGGCTCACGCAAAGCGGCCGGCTCGCCAATCCCGAACTCGAATTCGACTTCGCCCGCAACACCATCGGCCGCGAAGGCGCGCTCGGGCTTTCGCTGATGCAGCGCTTTCCCCTCACCGCGCGGCTGCGCCACGAGAAAGCCGTGTCGCGGGCGCAACTCGCCGCCGCTGAGGCCGAGGTGCGCGAGGTCGAGCGCAAGCTGATCGCGCAGGCGCAGACCGACGCGGTGAAGCTGCTCGCAGTGAAAAACCAGCGCGGATTGCGGGCGAAACAACTCGCCGCCAGCAAGGACCTCTCCGGCTTTCTGCAAAAGCGCGTCGAGGCCGGCGAAGCATCGACCATCGAAACCGCTTTGATCGATCTCGAATCGCGGCAGATCGAGGTGCAGCAGCTCCAGCTCGCCGCCGAGGAAGCCGCGCTGATCGGCGAGCTTCGCCCGCTCATCGGCCTCTCCGGCGCAGAGCGCATCGCCATCGACGGCGAACTTTTCGCCCCTGTGTCTGCACCCGCCCTCGCCAGCGGTGCGAGCGCGCGGCCCGATCTGCAAGCCGCGCAGCACACCGCCGAAGCCGCGCGCGCCGACCTCGCGAAAGAACGCGCCAGCCGCTTCGAGGACATCGGCATCGGCGCGATGTGGTCGCGCGAGACGACCAAGGACGAGCCGGAACCGACCGACATCGAGCACATCCTCGGCTTCCAGGTTTCCATCCCGCTCCCGCTCTGGAACCGCAACCAGGGCCGCATCGCCGAGGCCGCCGCCACCGTCGAGCGCACCCGGCGCGAGGCCGAAGCGCTCGCCCTGAACGCCACCGCCGAGGCGAACGCCGCACGCGGAGAGATGGCCGCATTGCAAAGCCTCCTCGGCGAACTCGACGGCAAGCTGCTGCCGAAAGCCGCCGAGATCGAGGAGCGCCTGCGGCAGACTTACGCCACGGGCCAGACGCCGCTCCTCGAAGTCCTCCGCGCCCGCACCCGCAGCCTCGAACTCCAGCAGCAGCGCCTCGACGCGCTGCGCGATTACCACCTCGCCCGCGTGCGCCACGCCGCGGCCCTCGGGAGGCCGGTGAAATGAGCGCGCTCCTCATCGTCCGCGCGCTGCTCAGCGGCGCGCTCGTCGTCGGCATCGGCGAACTCGCCAGACGCAACAACACCGCCGCGAGCATCGTTCACTCGCTCCCGCTCGTCTCGCTGCTCGCGCTCATCTGGCTCTACACCGGCACGCACGACACGGCGCTCATCGCGCGGCACATGACGGGCACGTTCTGGTTCGTCCTGCCCACGCTGCCGATGTTCCTCGCCGTGCCGTGGCTGCTGCGGCGCGGGTGGCAATTCTGGCCCGCCCTCGGCGCGGGCGCGCTGCTCACCGTCGTCCTCTACTTCCTCACCATGCGCCTGCTCAAAGCCGCGGGCGTGAATCTCTAACTCCTCGCTTCATCCCTCATGTTCAAACCATTGCTCTGCTCACTGCTCGTTGTCACTCCCGCCTTCGCCGCCATCACGCCGGAGGAAGCGGCGAACACCGTGATCCTCGACGAGACCGGCGTGAAGAACCTCAAGATTGAATTCGTCGAGGCCGAGGAGATCGATTTCGAGGAGACGATCTTTGCGCTCGGGCGCATCCGCGTCGCACCGGGACATCGCGCGGTGGTCAGCAGCCGCGTGCCGGGGCGCGTGCTGAGCGTGGCCGCGCACATCGACGTGCCGATCGAGAAAGGGGCCGAGGTCGCGGTGATCGAGAGCCGCCAGCCCGGCGACCCGCCGCCGTCCGTCCGGCTCACCGCGCCGCTCGGCGGCATGGTTTCCGCGGTGAAAATCGTGCCGGGACAACCGGTCACGTCGGACGATTCGCTGGTCGAGATCATCGACCTCTCCGAAGTTCATGCGACCGCAGCGGTGCCGGAGCATCTCGTGGGAGGGTTGCGCGTTGGGCAGGTCGCACACATCCGCGTCATTGCTGTGCCGGGCCGCGTCTTCGAGGCGACGCTCGCCCACCTCGGCGCGGAGGCGGATGGAAAAAGCGGAACGCTCGAAGCGGCGTTTCACGTCGAGAATCCCGACGGCGTGCTGCGCCCGGACATGCGTGCGGAATTTTCCATCGTGCTCAGCAAACGCGAGGGCGTGATGAGCATTCCACGCCTCGCGCTGCAAGGCGACGCGACCAACCGCACCGTCTATCGCAAGCACTACGACGAATCATTGAAGAACACCTTCGTGCGCGTGGCCGTGCAGGTCGGCGCGATGAACGACCGCTTCGTGGAAATCACCGGCGGACTCGTCGCGGGCGATGAAGTCGTGACCACCGGCGCCTACTCGCTCGGCTTCGCCGGCAAAGGCAGCGTGAGTCTGAAGGAAGCCCTCGATGCCGCCCACGGCCACGAACACGCCGAGGATGGGAGCGAACTCACCGCCGCGCAAAAGGCCGGACAGGCAAAAGGCGGCGGCGAACACGAACACGACGGCGCGAAGTTCTCGACCCTTACACTTTTCTCCCTCGCCTCGAACGGCCTGCTGCTCGCGCTCCTCATCGTGGCGATGCGGCGCAAACCGAAGGCCGACGAGACCGCGGCGCCAGCTCCGAAGGCGGCGGCGCACTAAGGCCATGCTGAACAAGCTCATCTATTTCTCGCTGCACAACCGCGCGATCATCGTCGCAATGGCGGTGCTGCTTCTCGTGCTCGGGGTGCGGACGACGATGGAGTTGCCCGTCGAAGTGCTGCCCGATCTCACCAAGCCGACCGTGATCGTGCTCACCGAATCGCCGGGCCTCGCGCCGGAGGAAGTGGAGATCAATATCACGCAGCCTATCGAACGCGCGCTGCTCGGTGTCGCGGGGCTCACGCGGCTGCGGTCGAATTCCGACGTGTCGCTTTCGCTTGTGTATGCGGAATTCGGCTGGGGCACGGACCTCTACAAGGCGCGGCAATTTGTGCAGGAGCGGCTCGCGGGCGTGCGCGGCACGCTGCCGGCGGGCGCAGAGCCGTTCCTCACGCCGGCGGCTTCGCTGATGGGCGAAATTCTACTCATCGGCGTGAGCAGTCGCGACGACAAAACGCTGCCGCGCGAGGTGCGCAGCATCGCGGACTGGACCATCCGCCCGCGCCTGCAAAGCATCCCCGGCATCGCCGAGGTGTTGAACATGGGCGGCGGCATCAAGCAGGTGCAGGTGATGCCCGAGCCGAATCGCATGGCGGCGCACGAGGTGACTTTCGAGGAACTCGAAACCGCCGCGAAGGAATCGGCGACGAATTCGACGGGCGGATTCATCAACAGCGGCACGACGGAAATCATGGTGCGCAATCTCGCGATGAGCGTTCAGCTCGAAGACATCGCGCGCACCGTGGTGAAGAAAGTCGGCGACCGCGCCGTCACCATCGCCGACGTGGCGCGCGTCGAATGGGGCGTCGAGGCGATGCGCGGCGACGGCAGCGTGAACGGCAAGCGCGGCGTCGTGATGAGCATCACGAAAGCACCGGGCTTCGACACGCTCGGGCTCACCGCGAAGATCGAGGAGGCCATCGCGGAGTTGCAGAAAACGCTGCCCGCCGGCGTCGAGGCCACGGTGCTTTTCCGGCAGGGCGACTTCATCGAAAACGCGATCGGCAATCTCAAGACCGCCATCGCCGAGGGCGCGGTGATGGTGACGATCGTCATCTTCCTCTTCCTGCTCAATTTCCGCACGACGTTCATCACGCTCATGGCGATGCCGCTCTCGTTTGCCATCACGATGCTGGTGTTCAAGTGGTTCGACATCTCGGTGAACTCGATGACGCTCGGCGGCCTCGCCGTCGCCATCGGCATGGTCGTGGATGACGCCATCG
>VFJQ01000145.1 GCA_009885995.1 Verrucomicrobiota bacterium | reverse complement strand
CGGGAGCAGCATGCGCGTGTCGCGATCAATGGTGACCAAGCGGGCGGGCATCCCACTTCAACCCGCCTCAGTAAAATTAGGGGCGCAAAAAGCCCGACAAACTCCTAGCTAAACCAAATTAGGACGCTACCGCCGGCGCGGACCGGTGGGGACAGCGGTCCCTACCTAAGCGCCGCCTGCTTCTTCTCCGGCACGACCGGCTTCGTCTCCGCTTTCTGGAGCTGCTCAATGAAGGGCAGCGCCTCGGCGGGGGCGTGGAATTTGTGGCAGTCGAGGCATTCGTATTTGATGCCGCCCGTGGCGCGCTGCCATTTGGTCTTCACCTCGGGCGATTGCGTCTTCGCGTCCTTGCTGCCCAAGGGTCCGCCGGCGGCGGCGAGCTCGGCGGCGGCTTCATTGGGCATCGGGCGATGGCACTCGGCGCAAAGGCGCTGGCGCGGCATGAGGATGTCGGCGCTGATGCGGCTCTCGTGCGCGCTCTTGACGGAGTAGGTCATCGCGGCGCCGGCGGCGTTCGGGTCGGCGGAAGGCACCGGCTTGTTCGTGCGCGGGTCGATCACGGGCTTGGTGTTCGCGTGGCAATCGACGCACGTCATGTGCTTGTGCGGCTCGTGGGTGAAGGGGCCGTGATTCGCCCAGCGGTGCGCGATGCCGGTCGGCGCCATGGCGGGCGCGCGGAAGATGTCCGTGTAGTCTTTCTCGGTCGGCGGCGAGAGCTGGTCCTTGTGGCAGAGCGAGCAGGCGTTGAGGGCCTTGTTCGTGGTCGGGCTCTGGCGCCAGCTCTCGTAGGCGGGGTCGCCGGTGTAGAAGACGCGCTTGAGCAGCTCGAGCGGGTTTTCGATGCCGCGGTTCTTGAGGCTGGAGAAGGCGGCGACGACGTATTCGCGGCGCTGCGTCTGGTCCTTGTAGCCGGAGTTGAGCGCGGCGCGGTCGAGCTCCACGAGGAGGCTCTGCTGGTCGAGGAAGGCACGCACTTTCTCCGGGTCGCGGTGCGGGATGTTGATGCGCGTGACAAATGGATACTGCTGGCCCGTGCTGGCGTTGAGCAGCGGCGGGACGACGAGGTCCATGCGGTGGCAGTTGCGGCAGTTGCGGTCGAAGCTGATCTGCTGGCGGTATTCGCCGTCGGGGCCGGTCTCGTGGCAATAGAGGCAGTTTTGCGAGCCATCCTTGTTGATCCACTCGCGGATCGGCAGGCCGGAGACATCGGCCGTCTCTTTCTCGAACTCCTTGTTAAAGAGGTTCATCACTTTCGGCTGCTCGTGCTGCGAGTGCCCATAGCGGACGCGGCCCGGATCGCGCGCGGACGGGAGCTCGTAGCGGAAAGGCGGGTGGCCTTCGTAGCCGGGGCCGCTCTTGTCGCGCGGATCGGCGGGGCCGTAGAAGCGGAACGGTTTGTTCCAGAGCGCGCTGAAGCCCTTATTCTCCCCGGGCGTGCGCGAGACGAGGAAACGCGTGATGCCCTCGCCGACTTGCGCGGTGGTGGATTCACCCACGGACTGCGAGCCGCTGGGGAAGATGACTGTTCCGCGATGCGGATCGGTCAGCACGTTGAGGATTTCAGAGTTGCCCTTGCCGTCGGACTTCGCGTGGCACTGTCCGCACGTGTCGCTGGAAACGTCGGCCATGCGATGATGCCCGACGTGCTCCTTGTGGCAGCTCGAGCACGTGCCGGCCTCGGCGACGGCGAAGGGGAACGAGACCCGCGCGAGGTGAAGCTGCGGCGACTGCGGCAGGTGGAGCGACACGGGGAGTTGCTGGAAGTCCACATGGCAACGGACGCACGCAGCGTCCATTTTCTGGAGCTTGTTCAGCCCGGCGTAGGCGTCGAGCAGGCCCTTGCTCCCGTGCTCTTTCCACGCGAGGCCGAGCTTGCCAAAAGTCGTGTCGTCCGGAGCGGGCGCCATTTTATCGAGCGCTTTGCCGAGGCCGATGAGCGCGGTGACGTTCGGCTCCGAGCCCCAGTGGCAGGCCTGGCATCCGCCTTCTAGACGCGAGTGGTTCTCGGAAATCGCGCCGGTGTTAAACAGCTCCTCGGGATTCCACGGCGGCGCGACGGGCTCGCCCTTCTTCACCGCATCCGCCACGCGCTCGCGCAGATCGGAGTTCCAGCTTTTCCGCGCAGTCGGGCCGACGAAGAGGCTGTAGGCCAGCACGCCGCCGATGCTACCGACGACGGCGATGACGAAAAGGGTCAGCCGGAATCGGCGGAACCAATGGCCGCGGCGAAAGTAGTCGAGCCGGCCGTCGGAGAAATTCGGCGCCGATCCGCCGTAGGTGAGTGCGAGGTCTTTCTGGGTTCGCTTTTCTGGCGCAGGCATGGCGGTCTAGTTCAGGTAGGTGAAGGTGATGAAAATGTGCCACACGGTCCAGACGAGCAGCACGAAGGAAATGGGCACGTGAATGACGAGCCAGCCGTGCAGCCAGTGGTGCAGCCTTTCCTGGTAAGCCATCATGCGGTGATCGTCGCACCATGCCTTGACCTCATCGATCTGCGGCCGGTAGCTGTCGGACACGTTCACGCGGAGCAGCTTGAGCACTTCGTCCGACGTGCGCCGCTCGGCTAGGCGGGTGCGCTTGGCGCGCGTGTCGGCGAGGAAGTGCATGAGGTCGCCACGCAGAAATTCGAGGATGACCTTCGGTGAGGCATCGGCCGCCGTGATCGTCGCGGTGCCGCCGCCGGCCGCAGCGGGCTGCGCCTTGATCGTCTCATCGAGTTGCTTGGTGAACGCGAGCGCCGCCTCGAACGTCGCCGCGCGCACATTCGGGATCTGCTCATACACCCACTCGCGCGGCAGGCGCTCCATCATGATGTGTGGGAGGAAGTGCTGCATCGCGAGGCCGAAGAAGCCGCTCACCATCACGATCGCGTAGAGCCAGAATAGGATCGACGTGTGCGTGCCGCCGAGCCGGAAGCCGCAATGAAAGAGCACGAGGGGAATCGTGAGGATCGTCAGCCAGACATGCGCCTTCAGCCAGAACTGCACGCTGCCGATCCGCCAGAGCCGGCGCTTCTTCCGCACCCCGAGCGCCGATGCGAATAGGAAGATGAGAAACGCGAGGATGCCGAACGTGAGGCCGAGCGGCTTGGCACCGACGGTGTTTCGCGGCGACGACGCATCGAGCAGCCACTCCGGCAGCGGGATGCGCAGTAGCGGGATGCGGCCCGTGGGGCTGTGGGCACCGAAATAAAGCGCCGCGCAGAGCAGCGTAATCGTGCCGATAATAATGGCCCAAGGAGTGTGCGAGCGGTCGAGCTTCATGCTGGGCAAAGCGTTTAGTGACCGCGACGCGACTCGCCAAGCGGGAAGTCAGAAACTTTCTCATTCGGGCCCGAGCACTTTTTTCTCCGGACTCAACTTCCCGCTTCACGTCCGCCGGTCGGGGCTCTATACGCGCCCAACTAAATCGCCATGAACCGTCCGGTCCGTCTTCTCCAATCAGTCATTTTCCTCGCGTTCACCGCAGCCGCCTCGGGCGCCGAGGGCCACCGTTTCACCGGGGTCGAATCGTGCGCCACGTCCGGCTGTCACGGCGGTGGCGCCGGCCACAACCAGACCCAGATCCATCGTAAAGACCAACACGCGAATGCAGCCGTGGCGATGGGTCAGGCGACATGGAGCCAGCAACTCACGCAGAATCTCGGCATCACCAATGCCTACGCCAGCGCACGCTGCAACGTGTGCCACGCACCGCTGCTCACGGTGAATCCGGATCTCTTCGCTCCCGACCTCACGCCGGCCAAGGCGGGCAACGGCGTGTCTTGCGAAAGCTGCCACGGCCCGGCGGAGTTCTGGCTGCGCTCGCACACGCGGACCGACTACACACACGCCATGCGCACGCAGATTGGGATGCGCGACTTGAAGGATTTCTACGGCCGCGCCAACGCCTGCGTGGGCTGCCACCAGAACCTCGATCCCGAGATCGTCGCCAACGGCCACGTGCCGCTCACGTTCGAGTTCGACGATTACGACACGCGCGAGACCGCGCACTGGAAGGACAAAGGCGAGTGGCTCGGGCCGCGCCGCTGGCTCGTCGGCCAGGCCGTCGCGCTGCGCGAGGTGAGCTGGATGCTCAGCAAGACCACGCCGAACCCGCGCGCCACCGCCGGCGTGAAGGATATGCAGGAGCGCTTCGACGCGCTGAACTGGCTCGTGCGCAAGACCTCCGCCGGCAGCTCGCTCGGCGGCTCGGACTACGGCTCCACGCAGACCGCCAGCGACCGCGTGGCGCGCGCCGCCGCTGCCGAGACGTGGACGAAGGAATCGACCAAGCAGCTCTTCCGCACGCTCGCCGGCTCGCGCTCCGATTTCGGCAAAGCGAAGTCTCCCTCCATCGCGGCGAAGCGCGGCTACTATCTCGCGATCGGTCTGCGCCGACTCTACATCGCGCTACGCGACGAAGGCGGGATGCAATCGCCGAACATCGAGAAGTCGCTCGACGCGCTGTTCGAGTTCACGAAGAACGAGACGAATTTCGACGGCGACGGTTTTGGCCGGATGCTCGAGCAGATCGAGATCGAGTTGGCCAAAGGCTGACCTGTCGTGCGGCGCAACGCGGCGCCCTCCCGAGCCACCCATTTGAAACCACCCGCCAAAGAACCCACGCCGCTCCGCCGTGACCTCAAGAAGCTCCCCTCGCCCAAGAGCCTCTTCAGCGGCACGCGCATCGAGCAGTCATTCGCGCCGGACAACATCGTCTTCTTCCAGCGCACCGACACGTCGAAGCTGCGCCCGGAAGGCGTCAGCACGAACTACCACCACCGCTTCGAACTCGTAACGGTCTTCGAACGCGCCGCACCACTCCGCATCGATCGCGCGACCTATCAGCTTCAGCCGGGCGAAGGCGCGCTCATCTTCCCGAATCAGTTCCACCATTTCCTCGACGTGCAGAAAGGCCAGCTCGACTGGCTCTTCATCACCTTCGAGTGCCACCACCCCGAGCCGATCCTCACGCTCCGCGATTCCCCGCGCGTGTATGATGAACACACGCTGAGCCTCATCGGCCAACTCGTCGGCGAATACGTCGATCCCCGCGGCGCGACGCGCGACAATCTCTTTCTCAGCTACACGCTCGCCCGGCTGCTCGAACACCTCGCCACCCTCCCGCTCATCGCCGGCGCGCGGCGCGACATCCATTCGAGCGACGATCTGCGCGACCAGATCCTCGAGAAGATCAACCGCCACGTCCGCGAAAATCTCGACCGCGCCGTGAGCATCGGCGACCTCGCGCAAGCGCTCGGCTACAGCGTGAGCCACCTGCGCGCGGTCTTCCGCGACCGGCTCAGTGTGAGCCTCGGCCGCTACATGCGCGAGAGCCGGCTCAGCGAGGCGGCGAAGCTCCTGCAATCGAGCGAATTCAACGTGAGTGAAATCGGCGAGCGCTGTGGATTCGAGAGCCTCTACGCCTTCAGCCGCGCCTTTCGCAAAGCCTACGGCCTCCCACCGCGCTCGTATCGTCAACTCGTGCAGCAAGGCGCGCCGCTGCCCACACCCAGCAGCCCGCTGTAGCATTTCTTTCCTCGCCAAGCCGCGCATCGTGCGGCAGGAACCCCCCCAAGCTATGGCAGATCAATTTCCATGGGACGAGCTCCTCGATCTCATCGCCACCGACCAGCGCACTGCGCCGATCATCGGGCCTGAGCTATCGACTCTGCCAGCGCACGGCGGCGCGACCTTCGATCAACATGCAGCCCAGCACATCGCCGCGTGCCACGGCCTCGCCGGCGAGGGACTGACGCTCTCGCAAGTCGCCACCGCGCTGCGGCGCCAGGGCCGCAACCCGGCGCAACTCACGCGCGAACTCAGCCTGCTCCACCGTCAACTTCTCGCCGGACTCGACGCCTCGACACTCCCGGAGCCGCTCCGCCAGATCGCCGACATCCGCGACTTCCCGCTCATCGTCACCACCGCGCCCGACGCTCTGCTCGCCACCGCGATCCGACTCACCCGCGAGCGCGACGCCGGACCGCTCATCGCCTCACTCGGGAACAGCACGGACCTCCCGCGCAACTGGCAGCAAGGCCCGCGGCCCACGCTCTTCCACCTCTTCGGCCGTATCAACGCCGTGCCCGATTTCGCACTCACCGACGAGGACGCGCTCGAGTTCCTGCATCGCCTGCAAAGCGAAGCGCACCGGCCCGAGCAGCTCTTCGACGAACTGCGCACGCGCCATCTCCTGCTGATCGGCCTCGGCCTTCCCGACTGGGCGCTGCGCCTCTTCCTCCGCACGCTGCACGGCGAGCGGCTCTCGGAAGATAGCGGCCAGACCATCGTCATCGCCGGCGATACCATCGCACGCGATCCATCCCTCACCCGCTTTCTGCGCGAGAACGGCCGGCGCGTGTGGATCTACGAGGAAGGCGGTGGCGCCGATTTCGTCCGCGAGATGCACAAGCGCTGGCACGCGTCGCAGGAGGACGGCTGGTCCACGACCGCCGATGGCCACGCCGTCCCAGCCGAGCCGGCCGAGATGATGCCCGGCGCCGTGTATCTCAGCGCCGCGCGCGCCGATCGCACCGCTGCCGAGCAACTTGCCGCCCTGCTCGATGCGGCCGGGCTCGACGTGTGGTTCGACCGCAATGACGGCCCCAGCGGCCCCCGCTACGAGCGGCGCATCCGCCAGCACTTAAAGGAGTGCGACCTCTTCCTTCCCCTGCTCTCCCCCGCCACCGACGGACAGCCCGACGCGTTCTTTCGCAATGAGTGGCGCTGGGCGATCGAACGCAACGAAACCGGATCGCGAAGCCGGCACTTCGTGCAGCCGGTGTGGGTCGGCGAAGGCGCAGCGCCAGCTCCGATCCCCGCGCCTTTCAACAACTTCACCCTTCTCGCCGCACCGGGCGGTCAGCCTTCACCTCAACTCATCCGCGAGTGCGTCGAAGCCGTGCGCGAGGCGCGCGCGGAACGCAACAGTTGACCCCCATGCCCGGCCCCGAATCCTCCTCCCCACTCACCGCAGACCAACCGTGGCGCGGCCGGGAACCCTACACCGAAGCCGATCGCCCGTTCTTCCATGGTCGCCGCCGCGAGACCGAGGAACTGCGCCATTTGCTCGAGCGCGACGCGCTCACGCTGCTCACCGGCGCCGCGGCCGTGGGCAAGACCTCGCTCATCCGTGCCGGACTGCTCCCCTCGCTCAGCCCCGATTGGCTCCCAGTGCCGATCACCCTCGACTGGTCGGCCGGCACCGACCAGCGACCGCTGAGCCGGCAGGTGATCGAGGCGATCGAAGCCGCCGCGCTTGCGCGTGGACTCGACGGCCCGAAGTCCAATCCGGGCGACACGCTTTGGGAAGTCTTTCACCGCACCGGCGCGCGCTGGTGGAATGCGCGGCAGCGCATCGTCACGCCCGTGCTCGTGCTCGATCAATTCGAGGACGCGTTCGCCGCCGGCGTAGCAAACGTCACGACCCGGCGGCATCGCGACCGCTTTCTCGACGAACTCTCCCAACTCGCCGCAAACCGCCCACCGTCGCGCGTCGCGTCGCGAATCGAGGACGCCACCGAGCGCGACGACGCATTCGACTTCGGCCCGGTGCCCGTCCACGTCCTGCTCGTGATGCGCGAGGAACTCACGCCACAGCTCACCGGATTGCGCACGCTCTTCCCGCAACTCCGCCGCAGCGAATTGCGACTCACCGCCTTCACGCAGGCGCAGGCGCGCGACGTTCTCATCCGTGCCGGCGCACAGCGCGGGCTTCTCGCTGATGCCGTCGTCGATCAACTTCTGCCCCGGCTCGCCGCTGGCAACGAGCCCGAGCACCGCTTTCCGCCTGCCACGCTGAGCATTCAGGCGCGCGAACTCGCCGAACATCGGATCAAGCTCAACGCCGCGCAGATCACTGCTGACTTCTTCATGCCAGCGCCAGCCGCACCGGCTCCGGTGGTCGAAGCGGCCGCGGTATCCGAGGCCGCACCCGCGCCACGGCGCTCGCGCGCGCCGCTCGCCCTCGCCGCATTGCTCCTGGTCGGAGCAAGCGCGTGGCTGTGGCAGCAGCAGCAGCAATCGCAAGGTCTCCATGTTGATTCCGACGCGCCGAGCACCGAAACGCCGAGCGCGGAACCCGCAGTCGTGACATCGACTCCAACCCCAGCGACACCGACGCCCACACCGGAACCTCGGGTCGCGCTCGCCACGCCGACGCCAGCTCCTGCGACGCCACCACCTGCCACTCCCACTCCCATGCCAGTGCTTGTCGCGACGCCCCCGCCGACGCCGATGCCTGCCACTCCGGCTCCCCTCCCGGAACCCACGGTCACCACGACGATCATCCCCCCACCCCCACCCACGCCGACTCCCGTTCCAGCAACGCCGCTCCCGGCTGAAACCGAACCGGCACGCAAGCTCCCCGAAACCGCACGTCAAAGCGAGAAACCCGCCAGCGTGGAGCCACCCGCTCCGCGTCGTCCAGCGACGACGACAATCGTTACACCGGCCCCTGCGCGCGGGACGCCCGTGCGGAAGGGCGGCTATATCCCAGGCGGCGGCGGCTAGGCTCTCTCAGCGGTAGATATCGACGAGGAAGACCGTCGCTTCGCCAGTGCCGATATTCACCAGCGCGTGCGGAACGTCGGCCCGGTAAGTCGCGGAGTCGCCGGCGCTGAGTTCCGTCGCCGCGTCCGCGCTCTCCACGCGCACCCTCCCCTTCTGCACGGTCAGGAATTCACGCGTGCCATCGAAGTGCGCCTTGCTGCGCAAGGCCCCGCCGGGCTTGAGCACGACTTCGTAAAACTCGACATCCTTCTCGAGGTTCAGCGGCGAGAGCGTGCGGATCTGGTGCTGCTTGTCCGAGCGGAAGACCTGCCCGCGATCGTCCCCGCGCACGACCTGAATCATAGGCAGCACACCGGGCGCCTCCACGAGTTCCGCCAACGTCATGCCAAACGCGGTCGCGATGCGGAAGGTCACCGCAAGTGTCGGGTTCGCCTTCTCGCGCTCGATCTCGCTGAGCATCGAGCGACTCACGCCGCTGGCCGTCGCAAGGCTGTCGAGCGACCAACCCTTGTCGGCACGCAGTTTCTTCACCCGGCGTCCGAGGTGTTCGTTGATCGCCTCTGGCGTGGAGGTCGCGGTTCGTTTGGCGGACATGTGTGCGGTATAATGGAACTTGCTCTTGCTTACCGGAAGTCGGCTTCTACTATACCGCCGCTTCCTCCGCCATATCGCACGACATGAAAGCCCTCGTCAAAACCAAAGCCGCGCCCGGACTCGAACTCAAGAACGCCCCCGAACCCGCCTGCGGGATCAACGACGTGCTCATCCGCGTCCACAAGACCGGCATCTGCGGCACCGACCTGCACATCTACAACTGGGATGCGTGGGCGCAGCGCACCATCCCGGTGCCGATGATCGTCGGTCACGAGTTCGTCGGCGAGGTCGTCTCGGTCGGCAGCAACGTGAACGACTTCTTCCCCGGCGAGATCGTGAGCGGCGAAGGTCACGTCGTCTGTGGCCGCTGCCGCAACTGCCTCGCCGGACGCCGCCATCTCTGCGCACACACCAGCGGCATCGGCGTGAACCGCCCCGGCGCCTTCGCCGAATACCTCGCTCTGCCGATGACCAACGTGTGGCACCACCAGCCCGGCATCGACGAAGACGTGGCGTCGATCTTCGACCCGCTCGGCAACGCCGTTCACACCGCACTCAGCTTCGACGTGCTCGGCGAAGACGTGCTCATCACCGGCGCCGGCCCGATCGGCTGCATGGCGGCGGCCGTGGTGAAGCACGCCGGTGCGCGCTTCGTCGTCGTCACCGACTTGAACGACACTCGCCTCGCCCTCGCGAAAAAGATGGGCGCGGACGTATCGGTGAACGTCTCCCACCGCAGCCTCGCCGACGTGCAGAAAGAACTTGGGATGAACGAAGGCTTCGACGTGGGCCTTGAGATGAGCGGCAGCCCCGCGGCCTTTCGCGAGATGATCGACAACATGTGCCACGGCGGAAAAATCGCGATGCTCGGCATCCCCAGCGAAGAGATCGCGATCGACTGGAACAAGGTCGTCTTCAACATGCTAACCATCAAAGGCATCTACGGCCGGGAGATGTATGAGACGTGGTATAAGATGAGCGTGATGATCCAGAGCGGCCTCGACATCGCGCCGGTCATCACGCACCGGTTGCACTACACCGAGTTCGAGCATGGCTTCGCCGCCATGAAGTCAGGCCAAAGCGGCAAGGTGATCCTCACCTGGAACTGACATGCGCACTTCATTGCTCCCCTTCGTCTCATTCGTCCTCTCCGCCGTCGCCGCCGACGAGTGCGCGCAGCCTTCGCCAGAAGAAATGGCGCGCATCGCGGGCGTCACGCTGCCCGCTTACCCATGGCACACGGCGAACATCTGGTGGGAGTTCACTCAACCGATCGAGCACTTCGAATCGCTCGAGATGGACATCACGATCGATCGCGACGTGCCCTCGACTTATAATCTCTACGTCTCGCCCGTCGGCTCGGCGCTGATCAATGGCTTGCAGTTCTATGGTGGCCTGCAGACGAACATCAACGGCTGGGAGTCGCCCGAGAAGCAGGAGCGCGTGCATCGCGGCCAAGGCGCGATCTTCTCCCGCTGGTCGCACGACAAAAAGACCAGTCTCTCTGCCGCCGACCTGCGTATGGAGCCGGGCGGACTGTGCGAGACGGCGGGCTACGAAGGGGAATTCGCCAGCGTGCGCCGGCCGCTCACGTGGACGAAAGGCATGTGGACCTATCGCGTGGCGAAAGACCGCGAGGAGGTCGCGGATGGGAAGACCTATTCGTGGTTTCTCTGCCACGTGAAGGGACCGAACGGGACGACGACCGATGTCGGGCGGCTGCGCTTCGAGGGCTCCGACTTCACCTATGCGCCTCGGCACAGCGCCTTCGTGGAGGTGTATGCCACCGCGCCCCTTCCGCGGTCCGGCATCCCGAAAGTGAACGTCACTTTCGGCTGGCCGCGGCTGAACGGGCGCAAGCCGGAGGCGAAAAAAGTCCACGCGTTTTACCCGGACAAGAAGCCGACCGGCTCGCCGGATTGCGCGTGGGTTAAGGCCAGCGGCGAGAACTGCACGGTGGAACTCGGCTCGATCTTCAAGCGCGACGAAGCGCAGCGCCGCCACGCCCTCGACGCCGCTGCTCGCGCCCGGCTGCGCGTGCCCGCGTTTACCGCGTATCTCGATCCCGATGCGAACGGCGCGAACGTGACCAAAGATGATATCGCCGGCTGGACGAATCCGTCGCTCACCGTGTCGTGGTTCGGCGAGATCAAGACCGCGGGAAAACTCGACGCCGCCGTGTCCGTGCGGGCGGCGGAAGGCGCGGAGTTCAAGCTGACCGTCGGCGCGCAATCGCGCGAAGCGGTGGTGAGCGGGAACGAAGCGAAGTTCGGCAGCTTCGATGTCGAGCCGGGTTACGTGCGCTTCACGCTCAGCGCGTCGAAGCCCGCGGGCGAAATCGCGGCGCTCGTGCTAAACGGACCTGCGATCGAAGGCGCGCACTTCAATCTCGAGCCGCGCCGCAATGCCGCGAGCGTCCACCTCATGTATCCGTTGCCGAAGGACGCGGAAGTCACCGCCTTCTACAATGAGGCGACCGGCATCGATGAGCCGCTGTGGACTTACTACATGGCGTGCGGATTCGCGCGCGGCTACTTCGGCATGCAGGTGAACTCGCTCACCGAGCGACGCATCATTTTCTCGGTGTGGGATGCAGGCTCGGGCCGAAACGCGAACACGCGCACGGAGGTGGCGGCGGAAAATCATGTGCAGCTTCTCGCGAAGGGCGACGGCGTCGAAGCGAGCGTCTTTGGCGGCGAAGGCACCGGCGGTCATTCGCATCTGGTCTTCCCGTGGAAGACCGGCGAGGCGCAGCGCTTCGTCGTCACCGCGAAGCCGGACGGCACGCATACGGACTACACCGGCTATTGGTTTCATGCCGAAGACAAGGCGTGGAAATTGATCGCGAGTTTCCGCGCACCGAAGGACGGCAAGGCGCTGCGCGGGCTGTATTCGTTCAGCGAAAACTTCGCCGGACAGAACGGTCATCTCCGGCGCAAGGCGCTCTTCGGCCCGCAGTGGATTCGCACGGGCGGCGGCGAGTGGCGCGAGATCACCGAGGCGAGCTTCAGCCACGACGGCACGGGCAAGGCAGACCGACTCGACCGGTTCATGGGGATCGAGCGCGGATTGTTTTTCCTCTCGCATGGCGGCTTCGGTCCGGGCTTCACGCAGTTCGGCGAACGGCTTGTGCGCCCGGTGACCAGCACGCCGCCAGACTTCAAGCCGTGAATGCGCTCGCTCTCCCCGCAGTGCTGGAGCACGCCGGCATCGCCGTATCCGCGATCTCCGGCGTCCTCGCGGCAAAGGGCAAGCGCATCGATCTCTTCGGCGTCCTCGTGCTCGCGCTCGTCACCGCATTCGGCGGCGGCACTGCGCGCGATCTGCTCGTGGGCGATACGCCGGTCGCGTGGCTCCGCGGGCCTGGCTTGCTGATGAATGCAACGTTCACCGCACTGCTCACGTTCTTCATCGCGGGTGCGGTGCGACTGCCGGAACGCGCGCTCATCGTCGCCGACGCATTCGCACTCGCGCTCTTTGCTATCATCGGCGCGCGCAAAGGCCTCGCCTTCGCCGTGACGCCGCCGGTGGCCGTGCTGCTCGGCGTCGTCACGGGCGTCGCCGGGGGGATCGTGCGCGATGTGCTCACCGGCGAAGTGCCGCTCGTTTTCCAACCGGAGATCCGCCTCTACGCCACCGCTGCCATCGCCGGCGCCACCGTCTTCGTGCTGACCATCGGCCCGCTCGGCGAAGATGTGGCCATGCTGCTCGGCTCCGGCACCGTGCTCGCCCTGCGCTTCGCCGCGATGCGGTGGAAGCTTTCGCTCCCTGTCTTCAACCCACGCTGACGCCATGATGCCCACCGCATTCCAAAGCCACCTCGACTCGCAACTCGCCGCGATCCGCTCGGCGGGCACTTACAAAGGCGAGCGGCTGATCGGGTCCCCACAGGGCGTCCGCATCCGCCTCGCCGATGGACGCGAAGTGCTGAACCTCTGCGCGAACAATTACCTCGGTCTCGCGCAACATCCGGATGTGAGGGCGGCGGCGCACGAGGCGCTGGATCGCTGGGGCTACGGACTGGCGAGTGTGCGGTTCATCTGCGGAACGCAGAGCGTGCATAGGCAGCTCGAAGCGCAGCTCAGCGAGTTCCTCGGCACCGACGACACGATTCTCTACTCGTCGTGCTTCGACGCGAACGGCGGGCTCTTCGAGACCCTGCTCGGGCCGGAGGACGCGATCATTTCCGACGAGTTGAATCACGCGTCGATTATCGACGGCGTGCGGCTCTGCAAAGCCCAGCGCTTTCGCTATCGAAACAACGACATGGGCGATCTCGAAGCGAAACTGCGCGAGGCCAGCGGTGCGCGGTTCCGGCTTATCGCGACGGACGGTGTGTTCTCGATGGATGGATTCATCGCGAATCTGCGCGCGATCTGCGACCTCGCCGACCGCCACAATGCGCTCGTGATGGTGGATGATTCGCACGCCGTCGGGTTCATGGGTGCGCACGGACGCGGCACCCACGAGCACTGCGGCGTGCTGGGCCGCATCGACATCATCACCGGCACACTCGGCAAGGCGCTCGGCGGCGCGAGCGGCGGCTACACGAGCGCGCGGCGTGAGATCGTGGAATACCTCCGCCAGCGCTCGCGGCCCTATCTCTTTTCAAACACGCTCTGCCCCACGATCGCCGCGGCGACGCTGAAGGTGCTCGACCAGCTCAGCGCCTCGACCGCGCTGCGCGATCAGCTCGCGGCGAACACCGCGTTCTTCCGCGAGGAGATGACACTCGCCGGGTTCGCGCTGCTGCCCGGCGAGCATCCGATCGTCCCGATCATGCTCGGCGACGCAGCGCTGGCCGGTCGATTCGCCGACGCGATGCTCGCGGAGGGCGTGTATGTCGTCGGCTTCAGCTATCCCGTGGTGCCGCAGGGCAAGGCGCGCATCCGCTGCCAGCTCAGCGCCGCGCATTCGCGCGATGACCTCGCGTTTGCGATCGAGAGGTTCGCGAAGGTCAAAAGCGACCTCGGCCTTTCCTAGAACTGGAAGTAGATGAACGCCTTGTAGTGCTGCGGCACGAAGTAGAGCGCGGCCGCCATGCCGACACCGAGCAGCGCGGCGTAGAGCCAGTCCGGGATGCGGCGCCACCACGTCGCGAACGCCTTCCGCGACGCGAGCCAGTGGATGAGGACCATGCCGGCAAATAGCCACAGGCACGCGCTGTCGAAGTTCTTCTCGCCGTTCTTTTGGAAGAGCACGAACGACTTCAGCACCGTGCCCGCGCTCTCGAAGCCACTCATCTTCACAATTTTCGTCTTCGCCTCGATCACTGGTTGAGCGCGGAAAAAGATCCACGTGATGCATATCCAGTAAAAGCAGAGCACCGGGCCGAGATACGCCCGCGCCTTTTGAAACCACGCGCCGGCCTTGTCGGCAAAGCGCTCGTATTCCTTGTGAACGATCAGCGCGAAGCCGTGCAGCCCCCCCCAGATCACGAAGGTCCACGACGCGCCATGCCAGAGGCCACCGAGCAGCATCGTGAGCATGAGATTGCGATAGGTGAAGAATTTCGAGCCGCGGCTGCCGCCGAGCGGAATGTAGAGATAGTCGCGCAGCCACGTGGACAGCGAGACGTGCCACTTGCGCCAGAACTCCGTGATGTTCTTCGAGAAATACGGGAAGTCGAAGTTGAGCGTGAGCTCATAGCCGAGCAGACGCGCGCTCGCGCTCGCCATGTCCGAGTAGCCGCTGAAGTCGCAGTAGATCTGCACGGCGTAGAAGAACACGCCGATGAACGTGGCGGTGACTCCGTATCGCGTCGGGTCGGAGAAGAAAGCATCGGCAACCGGCGCGACGTTCTCGGAGATGCACGCCTTCTTCACGAAGCCGATGAAGAATAGCGTGAGGCACGCGCGCACATCGACATTTGCCCACACTCGCTTCTCAAAGACCTGCGGGAGAAAGGTCATCGCACGGACGATCGGGCCGGCGACGAGTTGCGGGAAGAACGAGATGAAGAACGCGAGATCGAGGAAGCTCGTCACCGGCGCGAGGCGGCGGCGATACACGTCGATCGAATAGCTCATCGACTGGAACGTGTAGAAGCTGATGCCGTAGGGCAGGAAGATCGCGAGCGTCGCCTTGTTCGTGTGCAAGCCGAACCACGCGAGCGTCGTGTGGATCGAATCGAGGCAGAAGTTGGCGTATTTGAAAAAGCCGAGCACGCCGAGGTTGGCGCACAGCGAGGCAAAGAGCCACGCGCGCCGCTTCCACTCCTCCTCCGAGCGCCCGATGCCGAGGCCGACGGCGTAATCCATGATCGTGCTCGCCCACAGCACGATCGGGAACCACCAGCCGACCGGCAGCGCCTTGCCCGAACTCAGCGCCTCGTAAAACGTGAGCGGCGGAAACTGATCCGCCGACGCGCTATCCGGCCCGCCGAGGAATAGACACGCGTAGAAGAAATGCGACGCGATGAGCAGCCAGACCTTGCGCGTGGTATTCCCGCGCAGGCTCCAGTGCACCGCGAGGACGATGAGGAAGAAGATAACGAAGCGGAGCTGGACGAAGAGCATCTAGCGTTTGGTGGTGGGTTGAGACTTGGCGACTTTGATGAAGTCTTCCGCGATTCGGCGCGTGAAAAGCTCGGCTCCCTTCGGGCTCATGTGCGCGGTGTCGGTGCGAGCGTCCTTCTCGAACAACTCGGGATACATTTTGAGATCACGATAATCGAAGACGGGCACCTCCGGCTCCTGGCTCGGGTGGCCGCTCATTTCACCGGTCGTCGGCGCGCCGAGGAAGATCACGCGCGCTCCTGCCTTTTCCGCGAGCCCCAGCATCCGGTCGAAACTCTCCTGCGAATATGGCCGCAGCGGCACGACGCGGGCCGGCGTCGTCCGCCGCTCCGCCAATTCCTTCTCGTAACGAGCGAGCATTTCACCGCGCATGATCCCATCGCCCGGGATGGGCAGGAAGCCATCCTGCTGCACACCGAAGTCCTCTTGCTTGATCGGCCTCATCAGCGCCACGCGGCTCCACTTGGTCGATCCCCGTCCGATGTTCAGCGAGTGGATCACGAAAATCTCCAGGTGCGTCATCGCGATCGACATCGCGGACGGACCGTCCTCCTTCTGCTCGAACCACCTCTTCCATTTCACGGCGCGTTTCTTCGGCCACAGCGCGTTGCGGAAGGTCAGCCACGTCCGCGGCCAGTCGTGCCAGTAGATGCTGCGGACGCTCTTCGCCGGACGGCCGTCGAAATCGCCAAGGAACACACCCATCTCGATGAAGACCCAGCGCAGCTTCTTCGGCGGATCACGCAGCAAGTGCTCGGTCACATACGCGTCCTCGGGCGGGAACATTCCATCGAGCCCGAAATTGTATGAGCGCGTCGGCACCCCCGCCTCCGCGGTCATTCGATCGAACACCGACGGCATCACCCCGCGAATCACGCGGCTCGTGCCGATGAAAACCGTGTCGAACTCCTCCTTGTTCTCCTGCCAGTAGGCCCACTTGTCGCGCAGGAGCGGCACCTCGCCAAAGGGATCGCTGCGATTGATCCTCCCTGCGACGAGAGTCAGCGCGGCAAAAAAGATCAGCGTCAGAATGGCGGGACGAATAAAACGCATCATGGCTTCTCGTTCAGCATCGTGGCAAAGCGCGTCGCAAGCAGTTCGGTGAAAATCTGCGCACCCGCGTGATTGAGGTGGGTGAAATCGTGCCGGTTCACCGGGTCATATAGCGCCGGGTATCCGTTCGGGTTGTGATACCGCCACACCGCCACCCCCGGCGGGAAGCCGTCGAAATTCTCCCGCGGCAGCACCGTCGGCGTCACCATCACGATCGGCTCGATCCCCGCCGCGCGGATCTCGGCGAGGATCTCCGCGAAAGCTTTGCGCAGCGACGGCAGCATCGGTGCGGGCGGGAAGCTTTTCCGCCGCGCCTCCACCGCCGCCGTGAACCGCTGTAACTCCGCGCCCGCCAGCGGCGCCTCATCCTCGGGCTGATACCCCGCATCGTTCTTCCACGCGTCCGGCGGCTCCCAGCGCGAGTCCTTCTTCCGCCGCTCCACCCCCGTCTCATACGAGAGCCACTCCGCCCCGCGCCCCTGACTCGTCCAGTTGCGCAGCAGGATCGCGCTGTGCGTCATCGAGAGATCCCACTTGTCGAGCGGCTTGAATTTCTGATCCCGCACCGCCGCCAGCGCCATCGCCGTGTGCCGCACATCGTGCCAGTAAGCCGTCCGCCGCGTATCGCGCACCGAGGGGTCCAGGTCCGCGTAGATGTCCAGGCACTCGATGAAAACCCAGCGCAACTTCGCCGGCTTCATCGCGAGGATCTGCCGTGTCATGTAGAGACTCTCCGGCGGCCACATCGCATCGTAGGCGAAGTTAAACGTCCGCAGCGTCCGCCCCGTCGCCGCCTTCACCCGCGCATCGAACTGCGGCGGGATCACCCCGTGATACACCCGCGACGACCCAATGAAGACCGCATCGAACTCATCCTTGTGCTGCTGGAAGTAGAGCCACTTCTGGTAAACCCCGAGCACCTTCGGAAAAGGCAGCGCCTCCCGGATCGCCCAGCACGACCCCGACAGCACCGCGCAGAACAGAGCGGAGTTGAGCAGAGTGCGAAGGACTGTCATGGGCAAAGAGGGCGCGCATCGTAGGGGCGAAGACCGACGCGGCAAGAAATTTGGCGGCCCCCAACCGCCGCCCCGCCTGCCCCCTGTCGAGCATGGCGAATATCGCTAAGCGACTTCGTTGCGGCGGGAGATCCAGTAGAGCGGCTTGCGGCTGGCATGAGCCACAGCGAGAACCCAGAGAGTCTCTCCCCTGACCACGTAAGGGATGTAGTAAGGGAACACTCGAAGGTTGATACGGCGATACGCGCCCGGTCGGAGACGGTAGAGTTCAGGGTGATCGGCAACCCACAAAACGCACCGATCCACCTCGTCCTTGCAGCGCCGGCCCAGTCCGGCACGAGCTTCTTCGTAGTAGGAGATCGCATCGAGAAACTCGCGCCGAGCCTCCTCCACAAAGCGGATGGTCACGGCATCAACCGCTGCTCCGCCGCACGCATCACGTCCTCGTAGGCCACTCCGGTCACGCGCCCTTCGTCGATGGCGCGGATGCGGTCACCGATCTCGGAATCCCAAGCCGCCTCCGCTTCGGGATCGGGTGCGGCCTCCGCGCTCTCCAGCAGGAACTCTGCAAGGGCCAGCCTCTGCCGCGGCGGAAGATCCATCGCTTCCTTGGTGGCTTGTTCGAGCGCTGTCGGCATGGGCTAGGAGCCTGTCGGACTGAGCTTGTGGCGAGGCTCACCGCCAACGCCACAAGCTCAGTCCGACAGGCTCCTAGCCGCCGCCTACGCTTCCCCTACAAACGGCACTACATACATGGTATGTAGGGGCGCGCGGATTCCGCGCCACGATTTCGCGGCTCAACGGCGCGGTAACGGGCTCCCCAAAGGTTGTCGGTCAACGCCCGACTTCGCGCAATTTCCATCCGTTTATCAGGTCAGTCTCCGTTAGCCACTCCGAGCTGACCAAATCGCGCGAAGTCGGGCACCGCCGACAACCTTGGGGGAACTGGCACGATAAAGGACAACTTCGCGCCTACGCGCGCACGGGCACGTCCGCCCTATCGGGCAGGGACGACGACTTCGCGCAGAACGCGCGGCGGCAATCTGCCGCACCGCGTTCGCGACCGGACGGAATTGCGCTCGCACCTCTGTCCCCGGCGTCAGCCGACGACGTGGATGAATTAGCGCCGCTCGCAAGCTGGATTTACGTTTCTGCCGCGATGATCTCGGGCAGGCGTTCGGCCAATTGCGGGGCTTGGGTATGGAGCACGTCCCAAACAATGTCGTAGTCCACACCATCGTAGCCGTGGATCAGCCGATTACGCATCCCGATGATCTCGCGCCACGGAATCTCAGCGTGGCGCTCACGCAATTCCACCGGGAGCCGCGTCGCCGCTTCGCGCCATCAGTTGGACGGCGCGTTCGGCGGCGAGTTGATATTTCCAGTCGGAATCGAGCAGGGTGCGGCTGCCCTCTTCGCCGAGTCGCGACGCCTGCCGCGCGAAGTCCTCAATCTGCCGGAGGATTACGAGTGGGTCATGCTTGCTCATAGATCGGCACCGCGGCGGCCAGAACTTCGTCACGAAAATGCCGACTGAGTGAAGCCGGTGTGTGAAGATCGACCGGACGCCGGAACCGCGCGGCCAGTTCGTCCTGCTGCCGGAAGAGCATCAGCCCCGGATGCCGCCCCGGCAGGTATTCGACAAGCAGATCGACATCGCTCGCCGGGGTAAAATCGTCGCGCACCGCCGAGCCGAAGGCAGCCAGCCGCCGGATGCCACGCTCCCGGCAGAAGCGCGCGATCACATTCGCATCAATGACGATGGGCAATTCGGCGATGGTCATGGGCGGATACTGGCGATTTGACGGGCGACCTCAAGCCATTTGCAGACCCGGAGTGCGCCTCGCCCGTGACCGCGGCGCCCGCGGCGCAGCACGACCCACGACCCGTGATATAATCAAACCTTCGGATCGTCGGAAATCGCAGCCAGCCCCCATTACCTCATGCGCTCGTTCTCATGCGCATTGCGGATGGACTCGCGTCTCGTTGAGCGCCGCTTCGCGTTGGCTGATTCTGACACGGGCACCGGCTGCTTACTGCTATCGACCGCAACGGTCGCTTCCGGGCAACGCCCAAAGGCATAGTCGAACGGATTCACCCCGGACTGCCACTCGTTCCAGAACGAGCACTTGCTCGCGTCATCGAGGCAAAGGTGACAGGGACCGCGACGAATGCCCGGTGGTTTGTTTTACGAGAGCTGGGCCACTTCGCCCAAGCCGATCACGCCAGGCTGGCTGTCGAGAATACCATCGAGCAGCGTGCTGCCGCTAAAGGCGGCGCTGAGGATCTGCAGGACGGTTTTCATGTCGCCTTTCCTGCACTCGTTCTGCGCGCATTTTCGGCGACCCGGGCGCGAGCCTCGGCGACGGCCGCTTCCATCCACGGCACCGCTTTGGCGTGATACTTTTCCGAGTAAATCTTCGAGCCCGCGTAGCTGCGCACATGGTCGATGTTTTCATCCGTCTGGCGTTCGCCATTGCGGTCGTCACCGATAAAGGTCGGCACCACTCCAGCATCGCGGAGGATGCAGTTGAAACCGGTCTCGGTGTCAGGCCATGCGCAGCTTCTTGCTCGAAAGATACGATTTTGAGCTGGAGAACGAACCCGCCTCCTCAGTGGCCGCCGGTGCCACCGGCCGTTCTCGACACAGAATGATGGGATGGCCACGCGCCCGGACTTCGCCGGCAGGACAAAATCTACGCCGAGCGTGTGATCTTGGCGTCCGCCTTTCACCACGTCGCCTGCCTGGATGTAGAGGTCGAAAAGCTCGGATAGATTCTCCACTTCAAGCTCCCCGACATTGCCGGTTTCATGGACTACGACGCATTTTTGCTCCAGCGCGTCGTCGAGGGGAATGAAGCGATTGCCGTCGAACGTGTCGCTGCCGAGCAGCAGATACATGCTGAGATTGTCGTGTGTGTAGGGGCCGGCAACGGAGAGCTGATTCAAGTTCATGCCGGAATCGTAGCACCGGTGGTAGGACATTCGCGGTCCTACCAATCATCTATTTTCAGAGATTGCGCGTGAGGCCGTCAGTATGCCGCGAGCACGCCTTCCGCCGCCGAGCGAACCAGATTCTTCAACGCCGTGGGTTCGAGCACCTGAGCGTGCGCGCCCCAGCTCAGAATCCAGCGTTCGATTTCTTCGAGGCTCGCCAGCTCAAGACTCAACTCAATCGCGCCTTCGCCAAGGTCGCGGATGCGCTGCGAACTATGCCACAGGCGCTCGCTGATGAGACGAGCGGCGAAGGCATCGAAGCGAACGCGCACTTTGACGCGGCCTTTGGCCGTGAACACGCCGAGGCTATCGCCGAGGTGTTTGCTGATCGAAAAGTCCGCCGGTCGGTGAAACCGCGTCCGGGCGTTTTGAACTTTGCGCATACGCGACAGCACGAAGGTCCGCAGTTGCTTCCGAGCGAGATCGAGGGCGAAGAGATACCACTGCTGGTCAATGCAGCCGAGATGGCAGGGCTGCACTCGTCGCGCCTCGTAGCCCGTGCTGCCGAGCTTCCGGTAGTCGAACGTGACCTCGTGGGATTTGAGCACCGCACCACTGACCGTCTCGAACATCTCCAAATCCGCTATGGTCGTTCCGAGGCCGCGGAACGAAATGGAAGATTCAAGGTCGCTCCACTGGAACGCCACCTTGTCCTGCAACCCGTCGGCGATCTTTTGAAACGCAACCTTCAGTGGTTTCTCGAAAGACGTGCCGCGATATTGCGCCAGCGCCTTCTGCGCGACGAAGAGCGCGACGATTTCGCCTTCGGATACCCCGATGCTCGGGAAGTGAGTTACCGGCTCCGTGTAGAAGAAACCGAAGTGGAGTTGGTCGTATTCGATCGGCAGACCGAGTTGATACCGCATGAACTCGATGTCGCGCTGAATGGTCTTGCTCGAAACCTCCAGTTCATCAGCGAGCTTACGGCAATTTGGGAACCGCCCGGCTTGCAACTGTTGGTGAAGTTGGAGCATCCGGGCCAAAGGTGGCCTGGAAAATTGTTGGGTTTAACTGAGACGGACAGAAGCTCTTGGACGAGGCATGTCCGACAGCAACCCGAATCTGGGAAAGCTCGCAAACGGAAAACAGGGCCTTTGTAGATCGCGCACCTCGGCTTGACCACGCCGACGCTGGCGGCAATTCCGCGTGCGCAGCATCCGGGCAAGCATGTCAACCACCACGACATCAGGGGCTTAAACAGTTGGCACTAAATTACATCACATTCTTCATCGACGGCAGCCGACTCGGGGCATGGAAAGTTTTTCGTGGAAGCTTGTAGGGCAACCGCTCCGGTTGCCGTGGTGGGCGGGAGAACGATTGCCGGCAACCGGAGCGGTTGCCCTACAGTGTGGAACCTGCAGCGCGCCTTCGCTACGAGTTACGAATGGCTGGGCGCGGAATCGGGGGGTGGTTTCTGCATGGGAATCGGGCCAGCGCGGCCTGCTCTCTGTTCTACAGAGGGCCGCTTCGGTAGCGCGGCGGGGCGGGAAGGCGAAAAAGATGGCATTTCGGCCCGATTTCGGCCTTCCCCGAACGATCCAGGGACGCCGCTGAACCATCCGGGGGCGTCGCTGGACCGTTCAGGGGTGCGCCCGAACACGCTGGGAGAGGTCACGCCGAATCCTGCTCAACTTGCCGCGCGCTACGCGAGGATCTGCTCCACGATCTTCCCATGCACATCCGTGAGCCGGAAGTCGCGGCCCTGGAAGCGGTAGGTGAGCGCTTCGTGGTCAAAGCCGAGCAGGTGCAGCAGCGTGGCTTGCAGGTCGTGGACGTGGACTTTTCCGGCGGTCACGCCGAAGCCGAGTTCATCCGTCTCGCCGTGGATGAAGCCGGGCTTCACGCCCGCGCCGGCGACCCACATCGTGAAGGCATCGACGTGATGATCGCGACCCGCGGTCGCGCGGTTTTCGCCCATCGGCGTGCGGCCGAATTCACCGCCCCACACGACGAGCGTGTCCTCGAGCAAGCCGCGCCGCTTGAGGTCGAGCACAAGCGCGGCGGCGGGGCGATCGACCTCGCGGCACACCTTCTCGAAGTCGGCGTTGAGGTTTTCGCCGGGGCCACCGTGGCTGTCCCAGTTCGTGTGGTAGAGCTGCACGAAACGCACGCCGCGCTCGATGAGCCGGCGCGCGAGCAGGCAGTTCGCGCCGAATGAACTCTCGCCCGGCTGCACGCCGTAGAGCGCGAGCGTCTCGGGCGTTTCCTTCGCGGTTTCCATCAGCTCCGGCGCGCTCGTCTGCATGCGGAAGGCAATCTCGTAGGCGTTGAGCCGCGTGAGGATTTCGGGGTCGCCAGTCGCGGCGAGGCGCGAGCGGTTCAGCGCCGCGACGGTGTCGTAAAACTCGCGCTCGCCTTCACGCGTCGTGCCGTCCGGGCTGCGCAGGTGCAGGATCGGGTCGCCTTTGCCGCGGAAGGGCACGCCTTGAAACGACGTCGGCAGGAACCCGCTCGACCACAACGCCGCACCCGCGCGCGGGCCGCGCGGGCCGCTTTGCAGCACGACGAAGCCGGGCAGGTTGTCGCTCTCGCTGCCGAGTCCGTAGGTCGTCCACGCGCCGAACGCCGGCCGGCCCGGCGCCTGGAAGCCGGTGTTCATGAAGAGCTTCGCGGGACCGTGGTTGAAGACATCGGTCGTCACGCCGCGCAGCCAGCACACGTCATCCACGATCGCGCGGTGATGCGGGAACATCTCGCTGATCGACATGCCGCACTGACCGTGGCGGTCGAATTTCCGGATCGTGCCGAGCAGCTTCTCGTTGCCCTTGAGGAAGGCGAAGCGTTTGCCCGCGAGCAGGCTCGGCGGCGGCGGCTGGCCGTTGAGTTCGCGCAGCTTCGGCTTGTCCTCGAAGAGCTCGAGCTGGCTCGGGCCACCAGCCATGAAGAGATAGATCACGCGCTTCGCCTTCGCCGGCAGCGGCGGCTGCCGTGGATGCATCGGGTGCGTCGGGTCGAGCTGCGGCTTGAACGCGGCGGCGGCATCGCGGGCGAGCAATTCGTGCAGCGCCACCGCGCCGACGCCGACGCCGCAGCGACCGAGGAAATGGCGGCGAGTGATGTCGAGCAACGTAGTTCGAAGCTCCAGCTTCGAATCGAACCACTCCTTCGAAGCTGGAGCTTCGAACCACTTTGGGCGGCTGCATTCGTGGCTCATTCGCGGGTGATGAAGTTGTCCGTGTTGAAGAGCACGCGCGCCGCGGCGGCGAGCGGATCCTTCGGCTGGCGCCTCGCGTAGGCGGTGAGCGCGGCGAGTTCGTCGGGCTTCGGCTCGCGGCAGAGCGTGAGCGCGAAAGCACGCCGCAACTGGGCTTCATCGCTTTCGCCCGGCATTTCGCGGAGCACGCGCGCGCCGAGCGCCTTCGCGATTTCGAGAAAGGCCGGATCGTTCGCGAGGGTGAGCGATTGCAGCGGCGTGTTCGAGCGCACGCGCCGCGTGCAGACTTGCTGGAAGTCGGGCGCGTCGAACGTGCCGAACAGCGGATACGGCGCGCTGCGATAAAACATCGTGTAGAGAGCGCGGCGGTAGCGATCCGGCCCGGTGTCGGCGACCCACGCCTTCGCCGTCTGCGTGAAGGCATACACGCCGTCCGGCTGCGGCGGGCGCACGCTCGGGCCGCCGATGCGCCGATCGAGCAGGCCACTCGCGCACAGCGCGGCGTCGCGGATGATCTCCGCCTCCACGCGCAGCCGCTCCTGCCGCGCGAGCAGGAGGTTCCGCGGGTCTTTTGCCGCCGCATCCGGGCGCGCGTTCGATGATTGGCGATACGTCGCGCTGGTAACGATGAGCCGGTGCATGGCCTTCATCGACCACGGGTGGAAGCGGCGCCCCGCCGCTTCAGCTGCGAGCCGAAGCGGCGGGGCGCCGCTTCCACCTTCCATGAACTCGCGCGCGAGCCAGTCGAGCAGTTCGGGATGCGTCGGTGCCGAGCCTTGCGCGCCGAAGTCTTCCTCCGTCTCGACGAGTCCGCGGCCGAAGTAACGCATCCAGATGCGGTTCATCGTGACGCGCGGCGTGAGCGGGTTTTCGGGCGAGACGAGCCAGCGCGCGAGGTCGAGTCGCGTGCGCCCGGGCTTCGGTTCAAGCGCAGGCGCGATCGCGCGGATGGCGCCGGGCGTGAGTTCGCCACGCTCCTTGTCCGGGCGGGTGAAGTCACCGCGTGTGAGCAGGAAGGTCTCGCGTGGTTGCTTGAGGTCGCGCATTACCATCGCGGTGGCGACGTTCGGGTCGGGCTTCTTCTTCGCCTTCGGCTCGGCTTTCTCGAACGCCGCCTGCACGACCTTCTTTTCCTCCGCCGCGCGCTCAACCGGCAGCACGCGCAACGCGGCGACCAGCGCCTGCGCGCCTTTCAACTCGGCAAACTTCTCGCGCGGCGTCTGCGGGTCGAGCTTCGCCTTCTTTTCCAAAGTCGGGAGTTCCTTCGCCTCCCACGCGGCTTGCAGCTTCGCGAGATCGGCGGCGGGGGTGCTCGGCGCGACTTTCACCGGCTTGCCGAACAGTTCACCGCGCAGGACCGAGACCGTCGCGCCCACGCTGTTCTTGTCTTCGCCTTGGTTGAAGAACGCGAACAGCTCGTAGAACTCGCGCTGCGAGATTGGGTCGAATTTATGCGAGTGGCATTGCGCACAGCCGACGGTGAGGCCGAGCCACACGGCGCCCGTGGTATTCACGCGGTCGATCGCCGCCTCGACACGAAACTGCTCCGCGTCGGTGCCACCCTCCTGATTGATAAGTGTGTTGCGATGAAAGCCGGTCGCGATGAGTTGCGCCTTGGTCGGGTTCGGGAGCAAGTCGCCGGCGAGTTGCTCGATGGTGAAGCGGTCGAACGGCACGTCGTCGCTGAGCGCCTTGATCACCCAATCGCGATACGGCCACATGGTCCGCTCGCCATCGATGGAGTAGCCGTTCGAGTCGGCATAGCGCGCCTGGTCGAGCCAGTGCCGGCCCCAGCGCTCGCCGAAGTGCGGCGAGGCGAGCAGGCGCTCGACGAGCTTTTCGTAGGCGTCTGGCGATGCGTCGCGGATGAAGGCTTCGGTTTCCTCCGGCGAAGGCAACAGGCCGGTGAGGTCGAGTGAGACGCGGCGGATGAGCGTGGCGCGATCGGCTTCCGGCGAAGGCGCGATGCCCTCGCGTTCCAACCGCGCGAGGATGAAGCGGTCGAGTCCGTTGCGGCCCCACGCCGCATCCTTCACCGGCGGCGGCGGCTCCTTGCTCAGGGGGAGAAACGACCAGTGCCCCTCGTATTCCGCGCCCTCGGCGATCCAGCGGCGGAGTGTGGCGATTTCGGCTTCAGTGAAGCGCGGCTTCTTCGCTTTCGGCGGCGGCATCACCTCATCGCGATCGTGTGAGGTGATCCGATCGAGCAGCGCGCTCTTCTCCGGATGGCCCGGCACGATGGCCACCTCTCCGTCGTGTTCCGCGGTCGCGCCTTCGCGCGTGTCGAGCCGCAGCTTGGCTTCGCGCTTCTTCTCGTCCGGGCCGTGGCAGTAGAAGCAGCGATCCGAGAGCAGCGGGCGGATGTCGCGGTTGAACTTGCGCCCCTCCCCGGCACGCGTGGGCGCACTGGGGAGGAACCCAACGCTCCAGGACAAAAGCAAGGCCAGTGAGAACGAGATGCGGGACATGGCGCGCGGGAAATCACCTCGACGACTGGCGGAACTTAGTCCATACGTTTGCGACCACGTAGCGGCCTGCGATCGCATCGCCAGGCCGGCACCTGAATCGGGTGCGTGCGCCATTCAACGCATATCTCCGCCTCCATGAAAACTCGCCAAGCCGCATTCTCGCTCGTCGAACTGATGATCGTAGTCGCCATCGTCGTCGATCTCGCGCTCATCGCCATGCCTGCCTACGACCGCGCGCGCAGGCAGGCCCAGAGTTCCCGCTTCTCCTCGGATCTGCGGGTGTGTGCCTCCGCCTTCGACATGTATGCGACGGAGAACAGCCGCTACCCTGCCGAGACAGCACTCGGCGTGCTGCCGGCCGGAATGGACCAGTATCTCCGCGGCGTCCGGTGGGAAGCGCGCAACACGCTCGGCGGGTTGTGGGACTGGGATTACGATCAAGGCTACGCCAAGTCTGCTGTCTGCACCGAGACCGAAAAAGACATCGATGCAGCGCAAATGTCGGTCATCGACGCGCTGATGGACAACGGGGTGCTCTCGACCGGCACCTTCCGCGAACGCACGGCAAACCGCCGCTGGGCATACATCCTCGAATAAGGGCTCGCGCCGCACACAGCGCAGCCGGGCCTTGCCAAGAGCGCAAGCAGCCCGTCATATCCGGCGCTTCGGATGAAGCTCCGCAACCAACTGCTCGCGCTCTCGTGTCTCGCCATTTTCTTCGGATTCGGCGTGCTCTATTTTAGGACTTGGGTCGCGCCCAAGCCCTTCGGGATCATCCTCTTTCTCAGCGACGCGCTTTCCACGCGGCAGCTCACTGCTGCGCGGCTCTACGAAGGCGGCGCCGATCACCGGCTGACGCTCGACGGTTTCCCGAACACCGCACTCATCCGCAATGCCGCGCGCGACTTCGCGGTGCCCGACGCCGCGGCCGCTGCGAGCGCCATCGCCACGGGGCGGGTGGCGGCGCACCAGCATCTCTCCATCGATGCCGACGGCACTGCACTGCGCACGCTCGCCGAGCTGGCGCGACGTGAGAATCGCGCCGTTGGCGTCGTCACCAACGGCCACCTTACCAATCCCGCCGTCGCCGCGTTTTATGCGCACCTCGCCGACAGCCGCAAGATAGCGGACGTAGCCGGGCAATTCATCGCGCAGGACACGCTCGCCGTGGCCCTCGGCGGTGGAGCGAAGGACTTCGACGGGACGAACCTCGCGCAGCAGGGCGGCGCGCAAATCCTGACGACGAAAGCGGACCTCGAAAACGCGTCGGGCTTTGAGGAACGACGCATCGTCGGCCTCTTCGCCGCCGGCGACCTTCCGCACGCCGACCAGATCGAAAGCGGCAGCCAGCAGCCGAGCCTCGCCGACATGGTGCGCCGCGCCATCGAACTCCTGCAGAGCAACCGCAACGGCTACCTGCTCATCGTCGATCCCGCGCTCATCACCCGCGCCGCCGAGCGCAACGAAGGCGAGCGAACGCTGGTCGAATCGCTCGCCTTCGATCACGCCGTCGCGACCGCCGTCCGCTACGCCGGCGACCGCACGCTCATCGTCGCTGCCGGCAAGCACGCGGTCGGCGGGCTCACGCTCAATGGATACCCGCTGCGGCAGGACCACGGCATCGCGCTGCTCGGGATCAATCCCGCCGGCTACCCCGCGCTCACGTGGAGCACCGGCCCGAACGGCCCGCAGCAGAATCCCCCACCCTCCGCTCGCAACGAGCCCGCCGCCTTCACCCAGCCCGTCGCACTGCTCACCGCCGAAGACATGCTCGCCCTCGCCCGCGGCCCCGGTGCGGAGAAGCTGCGCGGCATCATCGACGCAACCGAGATCTTCGCGCTGATCCGCGACGCGCTGTAGCCAGGTAGGGACCGCTGTCCCCAGCGGTCCGGGCGGACGGCTGAGGACAGCCATCCCTACCTACAGCGCCTCCAGCGCCGCGTGGTCGATCGTCGTGAGCCGCTTGCGCCGCTGGCCGAGCTTCGGGATGCAGTCGATCAAAGCGCGCGTGTAAGGATGCTGCGGGTTGCGCAGCACTTCCGCAGTCGGGCCTTGCTCCACGATTTTCCCGCGGAACATCACCGCCACGCGATCCGCGATGCCGCTGATGATGCCGAAGTTGTGCGTGATCAGGATGATCGCCATGTCGATCTGCGACTTGAGCACCTTGAGCTGGTCGATGATCTGCGCTTGGATCGTCACATCCAGCGCCGTCGTCGGCTCATCGGCCACGAGGAGATCCGGGTGGCACACGAGCGCCATCGCGATCATCGCCCGCTGCTGCATTCCACCGCTAAGCTGGTGCGGATAGTCGTTCATGCGCTGGCGCGGATTCACGATGCCGACGAGTTCGAGATACTTCACGATCTCCGCATCCACGTCGCACACCTCGGGCCGGTGCAACTCGATCGCCTCGGCGATCTGCCAGCGGATCGTGAAGACCGGATTCAGCGACGTGCTCGGCTCTTGAAAGACATACGCGATGCGATTTCCCCGAATGCGGCGCAGCTCGTCCGGCTTCATCTTCAACACATCGCGCCCTTCCAGCAAAATCTCCCCGCTCACATACCGCGCCGGCGGCTCTGGCAACAGCCGCGTGAGCGCCAGCCCCGTCACGCTTTTCCCGCTGCCGCTCTCGCCCACGATCGCGAGCGTCTCGCCCTTCGCGAGCGTGAAGTCGATCCCGCGCACCGCCTCGACCACGCCGGTCTCGGTGTGGAAGGCGATACTGAGGTTGCGGATTTCGAGGAGTGGCGTGGACATGGGCGTCAGGTGCGTTTGGGATCGAAGGCGCGACGGAGGGAGTCGCCGAGGATATTGAGCGAGAGGACGAGGATGAAGAGGGCGGTGGCGGCGGCGCTGATATTCCACCAGACAGCGGGATCGCGGGCGAGTTCGCTGCGGCCGGAGTCGATCATCGCACCCCAGCTCGAAGTGCCCACGGGGGCGCCGACGCCGAGGTAGCTCAGCACAGCTTCCGCGAGCACGATGCCGGAGAAGCCGAGCACGAAGCTGATGAGGACGAGGTGCATGACGTTCGGCAGGAGGTGGCGCAAGACGATATTCCGGTGCGACTGCCCGAGCGCGCGCGCGGCGGCAACGTAGGGACGTTCGCTTTGCCGCATCGTCTCGCCACGGACGAGCCGGCAAAGCGTGACCCAGCCGGTGACGCCGAGCGCGAGGGCCATGGTGCCGAGACCTTTGCCGAGCACCATGAGGATGGCGACGAGCAGGAGCACCTCCGGGATGGAGGCGAGCGTGCTGTAGAGATACTGCACCACGTCATCGACCCGGCGGCGGAAGTAACCGGCGAGGATGCCAAGCAGCGCGCCGAGCGGAACGTAGATGGCGCTGGTGAGCGCACCGATGATGAGCGCGGTGCGGCAGGCTTTGAGCGTCTGCACGAGCACGTCCTTGCCGAGCACGTCGGTGCCGAGGAGGTGGCGTCCGTTGAGCTTTTCGTGGCGAGGTGAGTTGAGAAGTTCGTCAGCCAGCGGGGCGCTGTAGGTTTTCTCCTGCGCGACGCCGGCGGTGAAGACATCGAGGATGCTGCGCGTGCCGTAGGGGCCGCCGGGGATGCGCAGCATCTCCAACCCGCCGATGCCGAGGTAGAGCAGCACGACGGCGAGCGAGATGAGGCCGCTGCGGTCGCGCTTCATCCGCTGAAACGCGCGCTGCCAGCGCTCATTGCGCGCGCCCCGGCGGAGGAGCCAGAAGACGAGCGCGAAGCCGGCGATGACCAGGAGGTCTTGCGTGATCCAATGCTCCCAGAGGCGTTCGAGGGTTTCCTTCACGAGAGGCGGATGCGCGGATCGGCCCACGCGTAGAGGATGTCGGTGACGATGAGGCTGAGCAGATACAGCGCGGAACCGAGAAAGACGCTCACCATCACCACGGGTTGGTCGCCGGTCTGGATGGCTTGCACGAGCATGGAGCCGATGCCGGGGATGCCGAAGAGGCTCTCGATCAGCAACGAGCCGAGGATGAGCTTGGGCAGTTGCGCGACCACGAGCGTGATGAGGGCGATGAGCCCGTTCTTGAACACATGCACTGCGAGCACGCGCGCGGTGCTCACGCCTTTCGCGTGCGCGGTGCGCACGTAGTCCTGCCCGATTTCCTCGAGGAAGATGGCGCGGTAGAGGCGCGCGTCGTAGCCGATGTTGATGAGCATGAAGATGACGATCGGCAGCAGGAGAAAGCGGAGCATCCCGGGCTCATAGGCGAAGCCGTAGGCGGGGAAGTAGCGCAGGTTCAGCGCGAGGAACGCTTGCGCGAAGATGACATAGACCATCGTGGGCACGCTCATCAGCGCGACGCTGAAGAGCGTGAGGACACGATCGACCGGTGAGTTGCGCACGAAGACCTGAAAGAGCGCCAGCCCGAGCGACCCGAGCAGCGCGGCGAAAAATCCCGGCAGCGTGATGCAAAGCGACGGGCCGACGCCTTGCAGGAACGTCTCGCTCAAATCGCGGCCCGTGACCCACGTGGTGCCGAAGTTGAACGTGACGAGGTTCTTCACGTAGTTCACGAACTGCACCGGCATCGGGCGATCGAGACCGCGGTTGTGGATCCACTCGGTGCGCGTCTTGCCCACGGCTTTCGGGCCGAGCACACGCGAGGCCTTCTCGTTAGGAGTCATCATCACGCTGTCGAGCGTGAAGGTGATGAGGATCACGCCGAGCAGGATCGGGATCGAATAGAGAAGGCGGCGAATGATGTAGTTAAACATGATCGCGACGGTTCCAGCGCACGGCGTAGCCGATGCCGCCGATGAGCAATCCACCCAGCACGAACAGCGGCCACATCGGCTGGTGGTTCCACTCCGCGCGCAGCTTCTCGCGCAGCACGGGATCGACTTGGTGATACTTGTTGTTGCTGTATTCGATCATCCGCGAGTTATGCGTCCAGAGCGCCCACGGCTGCGTGGCGAGGAAGGTGGCCTTGTCGAACTGCCAGATCACCGGGCAATCCTCCGCGAGCATCGCATTCATCTTCTCGATCAGCGCGAGCCGCTCCGGGCCGTTGTCCATCGCCGACATCTGCTCGAACGCGCGGTCGAACTCGGGGTTGCTGTAGCGGCAATGGTTCGAGCCTTCGCGCGGAAAATTCTTGCTGTAGAAAAGCATGAAGAAGTTTTCCGGGTCGGGGTAATCGGCGGCCCATCCGGAGCCGCTGGAGAATTGGAAGTCTCCCGTTTCCAGCCGCTCGATGACCCGCGCAAAGGTGCTCTCGTCGATTTTGATTTTGATGCCGAGCTTCTCGAACATCCGCTGTTCATACTCCGCGCGCTGGCGCATCTCGGTGCCTTCGACCGGATCGTTGAGCGTGAGCACAAGTTGTTCGCCGGTCTTCGCATCGCGTCCGCCGGGATAGCCGGCTTCGGCGAGCAGGCGCTTCGCCTTCTCGAGATCGAAGGCGTTTGGGTCCACGAAATTTGGGTCGTAGCCGAAGATGCCGCGCGGGGTGAGTTGGTTCGAGACCGGCGCGACGCCGCTGTAGAAGATCTCGACATACGCGCGCATATCGCACGCACTCGCGAGCGCCTTGCGCAGCTTCACGTTCTTGCCCACGACGGGATCCTGCATGTTGAAGCAGTAATAGAACGTGCTCGGAAAGCCGATCCGCTCGAGCCCCATGCCGCGCGCTTTGTATTTGGGCTGGAGCTGACGATCGGGAGTGACGACGGACGGGAAGGCGTCCTTCGTCGCCGTGATGCTGTCGATATATCCCTGCCGCCCGAGCACGAAGCCGGGGATCAGTTCCGGCAGGATGTTGATGTAGAGTTCGTCGAAGAGCGGCAGCGGCTTGCCGGCGTATTTCTTGCACACCTCCGCGCGCTCCGGCGGGAAGCCGTCGCTCGGGAAGACATTCGTGTGGTAGCCCTCGACACGCTCGTAACGCACCGCGCGGCGCGGGATGTATTCGCGCATCCGAAACGGCCCGTGACCGACGGTGTAGAAGCGGAAGCTCGGGCGCAGCTTCCCGTCGTGCATCTCCCCGTCGTAATACTCGACCGACTCCCGCGCGATGGGGCTGAAGGTGTGCATTTGCAACCAGTAGAGGATCTGCGGATACGGGCCGTTGAGATGGATGCGGAAAGTGTGCGAGTCGGTCTGCTCGAAGCCGCTGATCGGCGTCGAGTAGTCAAACTTCCCCGTCTTCGCGAGGCCCATCTCCCGCGCCTCCTGAAACCCGATGATGCGTTGCGCCAGCGGCGCGAAAAACGGCGACTCGACCTTCGGATCGGCCATGCGCTGCATCGAGTAATGCACGTCCGCCGCGACCACTTCGCGCCCCTTTCCGCCGGGGAAGCACGGATCATCGTGGTAGTGAATGTCGCGCTTGAGCCGGCAGAGGTAGCTCACCTTGCCGTCGGGATGGACCTCCTTCTTCGGCATCTCCTCGAGCATCGCCGGGTGCAGCGTGATCGGGTCCGTCTTCATCGGATCATACTCGAGCAGCTTGTCATACACCGGCTCGAGGCACTGCTGGTCGAGCGT
>VFJQ01000135.1 GCA_009885995.1 Verrucomicrobiota bacterium | reverse complement strand
TGGCGCGGGCGCCTTTGGCGAGGATGGCGAGCCGTTTGTGGATCGGTGGATAGGCAGGTTGGAAGCGGACCAGCCGCCACGCCAGTTCGACCAGCGCGGCTCGGAGTCGTGGGTTGCCGTGCTTGGTCACGCTGCCGGTCACCCGTTTGCCGCCGCTGCTGTATTCGCCGGGGCAAAGGCCCGTATAGGAGCTGACCTGGCGGCGGTTGGCGAAGCGGGTCCAGTCGCAGACTTCGCGGGTGACGACGACGCTGGTCAGCTTGCCGAGGCCGGTGGGCAGCGCCGGCGGCGCGGCTTTCTCCAGCTCGGCGGTGAGGCCGGCGATCTGCCCATCGAGCACGGCCAGCACGGGCCGCAGCACTTCGAGCCGGGTCTGCAGCCATTCGGGGATCAGCGTTTGCAGGGCTTTCCAGCCGGCGGTGCGCCACCACCGTGCCGGGGCGGGTTGGCTGTGGTTGATGAGCAGCGCGCGGCCCTGGGCCTGCAGCTTGGTGCGCGCCCGCACCAGCGTCTCGCGCTGCCGGTGGATGGCGCGCGCGACTTCCTCCTGCTCGCTCGGCACACGGACGACGGCCAGTTCCCTGGTGTTCCCATCGACGTAGCGGGAGAGCCGCAGGCAGAGCGCCGTGGCGTCGCGCCCGTCGGTCTTCACGCGTTCGTTGCGCTCGTCGAGCCGCTGCGGCGCCACCACGTAGCAGGTCGCCCCGAGCCGGCTGAGCGTGCGCTGGAGACCGAACCCGAATCCGCACGCTTCATACACGGCGAAGACCCGGTGCCCGCGGGCCAGCAACTGCTCGACCCAGCACACGAATGCCTCGGGCGCAAATCGCCGCGCCGGCTTGGGCGTGGCGTGGTCTTCCTGCACGGCGACGACGAGGCCGCTCTGGTGGATGTCCACGCCGAGCTTGAGCACGGCCGGGGTGGTCTGGTATGGCGTTTCGGCAACCGCGAGTGCGGTCACCCTTTCGTGATGATTTTTTGTTTTAAGCATAGAGCCGGTAAGCCAACCAGCTCACCCGCTCCCTTCCATGCCATCTATGCGCTTGAGGTCGTTAGGCCCGGCTCGCGGCCTCGACATTCGGAAACGGCGGCGTAGCCTTTCCCCATGAGCCAGACCCTGCAATACCTCACTGATGACCGCGGCGAGCGCACAGCGGTCGTTCTTCCAATCAACGACTACGAGAAGCTCCTCGAAGATTTGGACGACTTGGCCGTAGTCGCCGAGCGACGCGACGAACCGGTGATTCCTCACGACCAATTCATCGCCGACCTCAGGCGTGATGGAACCCTTTGAGATTCAATGGCGCAACTCGACCCGGAAAGACATTCGCGACTTGCCGCGTCAGGAGGTGGCTCGTGTTGTTTCTGCGGTCGGCGAGCTTGCCAGCAACCACCTGCCTCACGGCTCCCAGAAACTTTCCGGCTCCGAGCGGACCTACAGGATTCGTGTCGGAGATTACCGCGTCATCTACGAGGTTTTCGTGGAGTCTCGGATTATCGAGATTCAGCGCGTCAGGCATCGGAAGGACGTTTATCGCGAATAGCCGCAACGCATGGCACTTGGTAGCAGGGGTCTGGTAGCAGGGGTCGGACGGATCGGCGTGAGGAGCGAGGTCGGCCAAGGCAGCACGTTCTGGTTCGAGTTGCCCGACTCGCCGAACTGATCGCGCGGCTTTACGACGCGAGCGTCTTGCTTGCCCCCGCCTGCTAAGAATCGCAGGCTTATCCGCCTTTTTCACCACCGCCATGCCCCGCTTTTTCGTCGTCTCGATTCTCGCCGCCACCGCACTCGCGCAAGACCCTGCCTTTCCGCCGAAGCCGCCGGTCCAGCCGCGCAGCGTGGCGGAGACGCTGAAGACCGTCCAACTCCCGAAAGGCTACCGCCTCGAACCGGTCCTCTCCGAGCCCGACATCGCGGAGCCGGTCGCGATCGCGTTCGACGGCGATGGGCGGATGTTCGTCGTCGAGATGCGCACCTACATGCAGGACATCGACGGCACCGGCGAGCACGACAAGACGAGCCGCGTCTCGCTGCACGAGGACACGAATGGCGACGGCACCTACGACAAGCACACCGCCTTCGCGGACAACCTGCTACTGCCGCGCATGGTGCTGCCGCTCGAACGCGGCAAGGCGCTCATCGGCGAGACCGACACGAGCGACATCATGCTCTGGACCGACACCGACGGCGACGGCAAGGCCGACAAGAAGGAGGTGTTCTTCGAAGGCGGCCCGCGCGGCGGAAACATGGAGCACCAGCCCAGCGGCCTCATGTGGAGCACCGACAACTGGATCTACACCACCTACAACGCCTACCGCCTGCGCTGGACTCCGCGGGGCACGCAAAAGGAACCGACCGCACCGAACGGCGGCCAGTGGGGCGTGTCGCAGGACGACTGGGGCAAGCAGTGGTTTGTGAATGCGGGTGGCGAGAAAGGGCCGGTGAATTTTCAGACGCCGATCGTCTATGGCGGTTTCCAGGCGAAGGATCAGTTCGCGCTCGGCTACGACGTGGTGTGGCCAGCAATCGGCCTCGGCGATGTGCAGGGTGGAGATCGGCGCTTCCGCCCGGAAGATGGAACACTGAATCACTTCACCGCCACGTGCGGCGGCGAGATCTACCGCGGCGACCGACTGCCCGAGGAGCTGCACGGGAACCTCTTCTTCGGCGAGCCCGTGGGCCGGCTCATGCGCCGCACGAAGATCGATGTGCGCGACGGTCTCACCTACCTCAGCAACCCGCACGGCGAGGGCGAGTTCCTGCGCTCGAGCGATCCACTATTCCGCCCGATCCAGATGGCCAACGCGCCCGACGGCACGCTCTACATCGTCGATATGTATCGCGGGATCATCCAGGAGGGGAACTGGGTGAAGGAAGGCAGCTACCTGCGCAAAGCCGTGCAGCAGCATGCGCTCGATAAGGCAGTCGCGCGCGGCCGCATCTACCGCCTCGTGCACGACACCACGAAGCGCGACGCGACGCCGAAGATGAGCACCGAGACACCCGCGCAACTCGTCGCGCATCTCGCGCACCCGAACGGCTGGTGGCGCGATACCGCGCAAAAGCTGCTCGTCTTGAAGCAGGATCAGACCGTGGTCCCTACGCTCACGAAGATGGCACGCAGCGACCAGAACCCGCTCGCCCGTTTGCATGCGCTGTGGACGCTCGAAGGCCTCGGCGCGCTCACGCCCGAGCTCGTCCGCGAGAAGCTCAAGGACACGCACCCGCAGCTCCGCGTCGCTGCGATTCGCGCGAGCGAGTCGCTCTACAAAGCCGACGACAAATCGCTCGTGCTCGACGTGCAGGCGATGTCGAAGGATTCCGATCCGAACGTCGTGATCCAGTCGCTTCTCGCTACGAAACGACTCGAAGTCCCCGACTGGAAAAAGTCGCTCGAAACGCTCGTCGCCTCGACTGCGATGCCCGGCGTGAAAGAGATCGGGAACCAGATCCTCCATCCGCCCGTCTCCGCGCCGAAGTTTACGATGTCGAAGGACGATGAGAAACTATTCAAGGCCGGCGAGACGACCTTCCAGACGCTCTGCGCCGCATGCCACGGCATCGACGGAAAAGGCATGCCGATGGCCGGCGCCGCGCCCGGCGCGATGCTTGCCCCGGCGCTCGCCGGATCGAAGACCGTGACCGGCTGGCGCGACGCCGGCATCCACGTGCTGCTCCAGGGCCTCACCGGCGATCTCGGTGGGAAAAAATACGAAGGCCAGATGATCCCGATGGCGACGAACGACGACGCATGGATCGCGAGCGTGCTCAGCTACGTGCGCAACAGCTTCGGCAACCGCGCCGGCTTCGTGAGCCCGCAGGAGGTCGCCCGCATCCGCGCCGCCTCGAAGGATCGCACGCAGCCGTGGACCGAAAAGGAACTGCTCTCGAAGCTCCCGCAACCGCTCGCGAATCGCAAAGACTGGAAGCTCACCGCCAGCCACGCGCCCGGCGACGTCGCGCTCGCCATCGATGGTAAACCCGAGTCGCGCTACACCACGAAGACGCCGCAGAAACCTGGTATGTGGTTTCAGATCGAGTTGCCGCAGGAGAGCACCATCACCGGCCTCGAACTCGACAGCGCGAAGTCGCCCAACGACTACCCGCGCGGCTACACCATCGAGCTTTCCACCGACGGTCAGACATGGGCCAAGCCCGTCGCCACCGGCAAAGGCAGCGGCCCGGAAACGGTGGTCCGGTTTCCCACGGCGAAAGCGAAGTTCATCCGCATCACGCAGACCGGTTCGGTCGGCGGGCTGTTTTGGTCGATCCACGAGCTGCAAGTCTTCGCCGCGCCGAAGTCGTAGGGCGTGTTTGTGGGCCGGTGAGAGGTAGGGACGGCTGTCCTCAGCCGTCCGCGTGCAGTGAATCCGCCAGCCTTACGCTCACTCCGGACCGCTGGGGACAGCGGTCCCTACCCGCCGCGCGGACGAGTTTGCAAACACGCCCTAAAATCAAACGCCGCGGGGCGACTCTTGCGTCGCGCCCACGGCGCTGAAGGATTTTGCCCCACCTTTGCCGTCGAAGTGGAAATCCGATGTCCCAAAGGAACAACGGTGGACACCTGGGACGGGCCTCGGCCTTCCTAGAGAGGCATGACCTAAACACGCCCACCCCGGCGTCCTGACTTTGTTGAATACGGGAGCGGGGATGACCACTTCTTGATCGAACAACGCAGAGCAAATGGGTTGTGCGGCTCGCGCCGCACGAAAGCTGTGGAAAGAACTGCGCGGACTGTTGGCGTCCGGCTTTGGAACGTCAACGTTCAAGGTGAGTCCGGCCGCTCCGGGCCATTGATTCTGGCGACTAGTTCGGCCGTTTCCTCGCCTGACGCTTGCTGCGAGCTTCCTCTTTCAGTCGAGTAATCATCGCTTCATGGGATCGCGCTGCTGCGTCGAGGTCCTGCAACCATCGCTCTCTATCGTGAGCGCTGCGCCAAGCATGGACGGAACTACTGCCAATCGAGCCACTAAGTGAACCACTCATTGCCCATTCTGGCATGTCCTGCCGACTAAACCGGAGTTCGAAAATTCGGTCGGCAACGGTATCAACGTTTACGCGCCCGATTACGTCCACACCTAGTTTAAGCCGTGCCGCATGCACCCATAACATGGGCCGGTCTGCGTAGACCCCGCTGATGCCCCGCGCTAGTCTTAGCGAGCCCGGGACAATTTCGGAGAAGGTGAAGTCGTGCGGGAAAACGCAAAGCGTGCCTCCGACGAGGCACATCGGGACGAAATCCTCCGTCTTCGCCTGAACCGCAAGGACGACGCTGGCAGTCCAGAAGCCCGGAATGGGCTGTGTTTTCAGGACGTCACCGACCTCTGCGAGCTTCTTCATCTTTGTCTAACAGCTCTACTCCCGCAGCGCGACACCGAGCGGCTTGAGCCGTTCCTTGAGCTTCGTGTGCGCGGCGTTCACCTCGTCGGCGGTGAGCGTGCGCTCGGTGCTGCGGTAGGTCAGCGAATAGGCGAGCGACTTCTTTTCGGCGGGAATCTTCGCGCCGGTCGAGTCGGTGAAGACGTCGAACAACTCCACGCCCGCGAGCAGTGGTTCGTTCGCGCCGGCGAGCGTCCTGGCGATGCGATCGTGCGCGAGGTCGAGCGGCGCGAGCATCGCGATGTCGCGCGTCGTCGCGGGGAAGCGCGGGATATCGCGATACTTCTTCGCGACCGATTGCGTATCGGCTTTCGCGAGCGCCGCGAGATCGATCTCGGCGAAGACCACGGGCGTGCTCGCGTCGAGCGCACGCGCATCGGCGGGCCAGAGCTGGCCGGCGAAACCGACGGGCTTGTCGTTCACTTTCACCACGAGCGAGAGCGCGACGGCTTCGTTCGTGTCTTTCTCGAAAGTCACGCCAGAGCCGAGCGCAGCCTTGAGCAGGCCCTTGAGATCGAAGAGATCCGCCTCGCGGCCTTCGCTCGCGTGCCAGCTCCGCTCGTTCAGCGGTCCGGCGAGCACGATGGCGGCGTGCGGGAACTCCTCCGGTTTGCGCGTGCTGAAGACGCGGCCCAGCTCGAACAGTCGCACCGTCTTCGCACCCGCGCGCAGATTCTCCCGCACCGCGGAGAGCAAGCCGTGCAGCAGGTTCGGTCGCAGCACGACCTGGTCGTCGATCATCGGGTTCTTCACGCGCTGGAGGTTCTCCGGTGAAGTCTGCGTCGCCCCGAGCCCGAGCGGTTGGTCCGGCACGAGCGTGATGCTGCGCGCTTCGTGCAAGCCTTGTGCGACGAACGCGCGGCGCAGTTCCATCGCGCGGTCATAGGCACGGTCGCTCACGCTCGCGGCGGCGAAGTTCGCCTGCATGCGCGACGGGATTGCGTCCATGCCGAGCACGCGCGCGACCTCCTCGATCAGATCGACTTCCCGCATGAGATCCTGCCGGAAGCTCGGCACTTCCCAGCCCTGCGGCGTCTCGCGCAGGCCGAAGCCGGTGAGAATCTGCCGCACGCGCTCCGCCGGCACATCGATGCCGAGCAGCAGCCGCAGTCGCTCCGCGCGCAGCGATACGGTGCCGAGCGTGGTGCGGATCATCGCGCGCGGCTCGCCGATGCGGGCGTCCGGTTCGGCAGTGCCGCCGGCGATTTGCACGATGAGGTCCACCGCTCGCTGTGCTGCCGCCGCGACGCCGGCGGGATCCACTCCGCGCTCGAAGCGATAGCTCGAGTCCGACGAAAGCCCGAGTGCGCGGTCCGTGCGGCGGATGCTCTGCGGCTGGAAGACCGCGGTTTCGAGCAGCACGTCAGTCGTCGTTTCGGTCACGCCGGTTTCCTCGCCGCCCATCACGCCCGCGATCGCCACGGCGTGACGCTGATCGGCGACCACGAGGTCGCGCCCGGCGAGCCGATATACTTTCCCGTCGAGCGCGAGGAACTCCTCGCCTTCCGCCGCGAGCCGCACCTGCAAGTCGCCCGTGAGCTTCGCGGCATCGAAAGCGTGCAGCGGATGGCCGGTTTCGAGCAGCACGTAGTTGGTTACATCGACCACGTTGTTGATCGGCCGCAGCCCCGCGGCCTCCAGCTTCGCGCGCAGCCACTCGGGCGACGGCCCGACCTTCACCCCGCGGATCGCTCGCAGCGTGTAGAGCGGGCAAAGTTGCGCGTCTTCGATCCGCAGCCCGCCGCGACCATCGGCCATCGCCGTCTGCGCCGCCGCGTGATCGACGGCCGGCACGCGCAGCGGTTTGCCCGTGAGCGTCGCGACTTCCCGCGCGATGCCCACGTAGCTGAGCAGGTCCGGTCGGTTCGGCGTGATCTCCAGATCGAGCACCGTGTCGCCGCGGAAGAGCTCCGTGATCGGCGTGCCGAGCGCGGTGTCGGGTGGCAGGATGAGCAATCCCTCCGCGTCTTCCGCGAGGCCGAGTTCCTTCGCGCTGCACATCATGCCCTGCGACTCCACGCCGCGCAGCTTGCCGACCTTGATCACGAAGTCCGCCCCGAACTGCGCGCCCGGCAGCGCGAGCGGCACCTTGTCGCCGACCTTGTAGTTCTTCGCCCCGCACACGATTTGCAGAGCGCCCGTCCCATCATCGACCTGACAAACGCTGAGCCGGTCCGCGTTCGGGTGCTGTTCGGAGGATTTGATCTGCGCGACGACGACTTTCTCGATCGTGCAGCCGGTCGTCTCGATGCCCTCGACTTCCACGCCTGCCATGGTGAGCAGCGTGACGAGTTCATCAGTCGTCGGCGGGAGATCGACGGTTTCGCGGAGCCAGTTGAGCGAGACTTTCATGGTGTGGAAAAAGGGCTGGCAGTAACGGCGCAGGCCAGCCTTCGGGCAAGTCTTTGCGCGCGGTTCCGCGACGCGCGCGAGATTGAATCTGGAAATGCCACGCGCCGCCGCTAGCCTGCCGCTCCACATGCGACCCATCCTGGCCAGCCTCAGCCTGCTCGCCCTTGCCGGCGCCCACGCGTTCGCGGCCTCGGCCTTCACCGCGCTGCAACTCCTGCCGCCCGACCAGGCTCGCAGCGTGGCCGTGATCGCCGGGCGCGACGGCACGCCGGAGCCGGAGCGCTGGCACTTCCTCGTGCATGATCCGCGAGCGGAAAACGGGCTTCGCGAGGTCGTCATCGCCGCCGGGCGCAAAACGGCGGACCGTCCGGTGTCGCAGTTCGCCGAGTCGCTCACGGCCGGCGATGTGATCGCCCCCGAGTCCATGAAAGTGGACTCCGCGCAGGTCGCGCAGCTCGCGCGCGACTTCGGGCTGGTGAACAAAGTAAGCGTCTCCGCGATGCACTTCGAGTTGCGCAAGAGCGGGCCCGAGGCGGTGCCGCTCTGGACCGTCACCTGCCTCGACGCCGCCGGCGTGGAACTAGGCAAGCTCTTCGTCTCCGCCGCGCGCGGCACCGTGATCCTGCACCCCGGTTTCACGCAGGAACCGCAGATCAACCCGATCCCGATCATCCCGCGCGGGACACCGCCGCCTGTGGCGGAGGACGATTTCGGCTCGGCAGCGACCTCGGCGAAGAAACCCACGCCGAAGAAACGCGCCGCGACGCCAGCGGCCACGCCGCGGCCGAACGTCTTTCAGCGCATGTTCGGCGGCCAGAAACGCTGATCCTCGACCGACTCCGTCCATGCGCTTCCCACCTTTCATCACCCGCCAGTGAGCCTCGCCAGTGACCTCACGCGCCTGCTCGGCGCCGCCCAAGTTTCCATCGCGCCGGACGTGCTCACGCAGCACGCCGCCGACAAGTGGTTCGCCAGCCGTGTGCCGGAGGTCGTCGTCTTCGCGCGCACGACGGCCGATGTGAGCAAGACGCTGCGCTTCGCTAGCCGGCGCGGCATTCCCGTCACGCCGCGCGGCGCGGGCTTCGGATACGTCGGCGGCTGCGTGCCCGTGCGCGGCGGCATCGCGCTCTCGCTCGCGCGGATGCAGGCGATCAAGGAGATTCATTTCGAAGACGGCGTCGCGGTGGTGGAGCCGGGTGTCATCACCGGCGAACTCCAGCGCGCCGCCCGCGAGCGCGGGCTGTTTTACCCGCCCGATCCCGCGTCGCTGAAAGACTGCTCGCTCGGCGGAAACATCGCCACCAACGCCGGCGGTCCACGCTGCCTCAAATACGGTGTGACGCGCAGCTATGTGCTCGGGCTCGAAGTCGTGCTCGCCGATGGCCGCGTGCTCCGCTGCGGCTCGCGCACGCACAAAAACAAGACCGGCTTCGACCTCGTCGGGCTCTTCGTCGGTAGCGAGGGCCTGCTCGGCGTCGTGACCGAAGCCACGCTGCGCCTGCTCCCGCTTCCGCCCGCGCGCGCCAGCCTCAGCGCGAGCTTCCACAGCTTCGGCGAAGCCGCGTCCGCGGTGCAGGAAATCTTTCGCGCCGGCTTCCTCCCCGCGGCGCTGGAGATCGCCGACGCCTTCACGCTGCAAAGCGCGCGCGAGCACTGCGGCACCGCCATCGTGCCTGCGGGCGAAGGCCACGTGCTCATCGATCTCGACGGTCAGGAAGACAGCGTGCGCGGCGAGGCGAAGGCGCTCGCCAAGCTGCTGAAAAAGCTCGGTGCCTTGCATCTCAAGGAAGCGCTCGGCGAAGTCGCGTGCGAGCAGCTCTGGGAGTTGCGGCGCAAGTTTTCCGAGTCGCTGAAAGCCACGGGCCTGACGAAGCTGAACGAAGACATCGTCGTCCCGCGCGGGCGGTTGGTCGATCTCGCCGAGTTCGCCGCGCACCTGCGCCACAAATACGGCTACCCCGTCGCGTGCTTCGGCCACGCGGGCGACGGTAACATCCACACGAACATCATGGCTGCGAACTACCACAGCGACCCGAAGGTGAAGCGCCGCGTGGACAAGGCGCTCGACGAACTCTTCACGTGGGTGCTGAGCGTCGGCGGCGTCATCACCGGCGAGCACGGCATCGGCCTCGCGAAGAAACCGTGGTGGCCGCAAGCCGCCAGCGCCACGAGCCGCAGCGTCCACGCTGCGCTCAAGACCGCGCTCGATCCGCACGGCGTGCTGAATCCCGGGAAGTTCGTCGCGTCCGCTAAAAGGTAGCCGTGATCATCGACCTTCCCCGCTTCATCGCCGCCGAGCGCCCGGCCTGGACGGAACTCGAGACGATGCTCGACGACTTCGCGACCAATCCCGGCCGCCGGCTCGCGCTCGACGAAGCCCGGCGCTTCCACTTCCTCTACCAAAAAGCCTCCGCCGATCTCGGCCGCGTTGCGACCTTCGCCTCGGAGCCGGAGTTACGGCGCTATCTCGAATCGCTCGTCGCGCGGGCCTACGCGGAGATCCACGAGACGCGCGAGCGTGGCGTGCGCTGGCATCCGCTGCGCTGGCTGCTCGTCGAAGTGCCCGCGGTTTTCCGGCGGCAAGTCGGCGCGTTCTGGATGTCGGTGCTCGTCACGATTGTCGGCACGGCGTTCGGCGCGTTCGCGGTGCTGCTCGATGACGAGGCGAAGTCCGCGCTCGTCCCGCCGCAGTTCGCGCACGTGCTGCAGGATCCCGCCGAACGCGTGGCGGAGGAGGAAGCCGCGGCCAACGATCGCCTCGGGGGCGGCCACGCGACGTTCGCGGCGCAGCTCATGGCGAACAACATCGGCGTCTCGATCAAGACGCTCGCGCTCGGCATGACGTGGGGCATCGGCAGCGTGATCATGCTTTTCTACAACGGCGTCATCCTCGGCCTCGTCGGCGCGGACTTCATCGCGGCTGGCCAGTCCGCGTTTCTCTTCGGCTGGCTGCTTCCGCACGGCTCGTTTGAGATTCCCGCCATCGTCATCGCGGGCCAGGCGGCCTTCGTCCTCGCGAAGGCGCTGATCGGTCGCGGCGATCGCGCTCCGCTCGCGGCGCGGCTGCGCGCGGTCGGGCGCGACGTGGCGACACTCGTCGGCGCCATCGCCGTGATGCTCGTGTGGGCGGGCCTCGTGGAGAGCTACTTCTCGCAGCACCATCAGCCGCGTATTCCTTACGCGCTGAAGATCGCTTTCGGCATCGCGGAGCTCGCCGTGCTCACCGCATTCCTCTCCTCCGCGTGGTGGCGAAAACCGCGTGCGACCGCATGAGCACCGGCGAGCTGCGCATCCGCACGCCCGAGGGCATCACCTTCGCCTACCAGCTCGCCGGGCCGGTCACGCGCTGCCTCGCGTGGACGATCGACATGACGGTGGTGCTCGTCGCCTGCCTCATCATCTCGACGAGCCTCGGCGCTGTGGGCGCCATCTCCGTCGATCTCTCGCAAGCGATCGTCGCGCTTGCGTTCTTCGTTGTGCCGGTCGGCTACGGCATCGTCTTCGAGTGGTTTTGGCGCGGGCAGACGGTCGGGAAAATGGTGCTCCGGCTCCGGGTGATGGATGCCGACGGCTTGCGCCTCCAGTTTCACCAGGTGCTCATGCGGAACATCGTGCGCTTCGCCGATCTGCTGCCGGGATTCTATCTCGTCGGCGGCGTCGCGAGCCTGCTCTCGCGCAAGGCGCAGCGGCTCGGCGATCTCGCGGCGGGCACCATCGTCGTGCATCACCGCAAGCCCGCCGAGCCGGACCTCGAGCAGCTCCTCGGGACGAAGTTCAACAGCCTGCGCGCGCACCCGCACCTCTGCGGGCGGCTGCGGCAGCGCACGTCGCCCGACGAAGCGCGGCTCGCGCTCCAGGCGCTGATGCGGCGCGATGAGTTCGAGCCCGCCGCGCGCGTGCAGCTTTTCACGGAGATGGCCGCGCACTTTCGGACGCTCGCCCACTTCCCGCCCGACGTGCTCGAAGCGCTGCCCGACGAGCAGTTCATCCGCAACGTCGTGGACGTGCTCTTCCGCACGAACGCTGCGGCGTAGTCGCCAGTTGCGACGCCCGCCGCGAGCCGCTAAGGAGCGCGCCCGCTTTTATGCCCGATCTCAACGAAGACCTCATCCGCCAGACGCTCGCCACCGTGAAGTATCCCGGCTTCAGCCGCGACATCGTGTCGTTTGGCTTGATCAAGAGCGTGCTCATCGACCGCGCGGACGTGACCGTGCAGATGGCGCTCACGACCGCCGACCCGCGCGTGCCGCAGCAGATCAAGGCCGAGAGCGAGCAGGCGCTCGGCGCGATCGCCGGCATCGGCAGCGTGAGCGTGAAGATCGACATCCACGCGCCCGCGCAAGCGCCGGGCTCGACGGGCGCGGCGGCAGCGCAGACGCAGATCGAAGGCGTGAAGCACGTCATCGCGGTCGCCAGCGGAAAGGGTGGCGTCGGCAAATCCACCGTCGCTGCGAACCTCGCCGTCGCCTTGCACGAACTCGGCGCGGAGGTCGGCCTCTGCGATTGCGACCTCTACGGCCCGAGCATCGGGCTGATGTTCGGCACGACCGAGCGGCCGATGGCGACGGAGGAAAACCGCATCATCCCGAACGAACGCTACGGCTTGAAGCTGATGAGCATGGGCTTCCTGCTCGACGACGCCGCGCCCGCCATCCTGCGCGGGCCGATGGTCACGAAATACACGCAGCAATTTCTCCGGCAGGTCGAGTGGGGCGACCTCGACTACCTCATCCTCGATCTGCCGCCCGGCACCGGCGACATCCAACTCACCATCGTGCAGACCGTCGCGCTCGCGGGCGCGATCGTCGTCACCACGCCGCAGGAGGTCGCGCTGATCGATGCGCGCAAGGCGTCGTCGATGTTTGCGAAGGTGAACGTGCCGGTGCTCGGGCTGGTCGAGAACATGAGCTACTTCCTCTGCCCGAGCGACGGGACGCGCTACGACATCTTCGGCAACGGCGGCGGACAGCGCGAAGCGGAGCGGCTGAACGTGCCGCTGCTCGGCCAGATCCCGATCGACATCCCGACGCGCGAAGCCGGCGACCGCGGTTGCCCGGTCGTGCTCGCGGAGCCGAAGTCAGCGGTCGCGCAGGCGTTTCGCGATGTCGCCGGGCGCGTGCGCTCGCTGGTCGCGTAGTGAGTTGACGCGGCGGAGCATCGCGCGTTACGAAGAGAACCCATGCAGGAGTTCCTTCAATTCGTGCTCAGACAACTCGTCGAGTTTCCCGACGAGGTTTTGCTCACGAAGGAGGAGCAGCCGAGGAAGATCGTCTTCAAGCTGCGCGTGCGTCAGAGCGACATCGGCAAGGTCGTCGGCAAGCACGGCCAGACGCTGACGGCGATCCGGAATCTGCTCAATGCCGCTGGCTCGCGCCACGGCCAGCGGGCTTACCTCGACATCGTCGAGGACGAGGAACCGGCGCGCTAGGGCGTCGGCGGCACCGGCGGCTCTTCCTCCTCCTGCGGCGCGGGATTCTCCAGCAAGCTCTGCTGCATGTAGAGATCGAGCTGCGCCGGCTGCCGCGCGAACATATCCGCGAGCTTGAGCAGATTGAGGAAGAGCATCAGTTGCAGATTCTCCCGCGCCATCCGCTTGCCCTCCTGCGTGGTCGTCGCCGCACCGGTCGCGGTCTCGCTGGCCGCCGCCGCCGTGTTCCATTGCGTGAGCTGCGCCTGCACCGCCGCCACCAGCGGCGCGCCGAGATCGGCCTGATGCGCCGTCACCCCATTGAGCAGCGTCTGCACGTGCTGCGCGAGCCGGTCGTCGGGGCACTCGCGGAAAATGCTGCGGCCTTGCGGAAAGCACTCGGTCACCTCGGGCGAATCCGGCCCGTAACGGGCCACCACCGCGCCGTGGACCTTCGCGATCTCCTTGGAGAGATTCTCGCGGAAGGCATTCTTGACCTGCACGCGCGCCTTGCGGATGGCGAGCTTCGTCTGGTCGTCGGTGGCACAATTCTCCACCAGCGTCAGCGAGCTATTCGTCGCCGTGATCCGCGCGGCCAGTTCGCCGCCGGGATTGTTGGCGATCATCCGTGCGAGGTGATCGCTGCTGAAGGCGAGCAGTTCGGCGAGGCTGATGTCGCGATCATCGAAGGGATTTTCGAGGAAACGATGGAGGTCGATCATGGTCGTAGGGTGTGCGTCCGGTGAGTCGAATCTGACGCCACTATCGAAGAAGGCGAAGCCGTAGCGGGCCAAGGTAGGAGGTGCCGGGAGCGGGTTGAGGTTGGGTGCGCAGAGGGCCGGAAAGCCGGGGGAGTGTCAAAACCATATTTTCCCGACCCCGGCACCCGCCCGGCTGAGGCCCGGAAGCCGACCCCGGAAACCCGAGGTGCCCTCCCGGAGGCCCGGAAACCGACCCCGGAAAGCCGGGGTGCCCTCCCGGAGGCCCGGAAACCGACCCCGGAAAGCCGGGG
>VFJQ01000047.1 GCA_009885995.1 Verrucomicrobiota bacterium | reverse complement strand
TTTGGGACGCTTCCGCTTCGAGGGATTGAGTCGATTGGCTTTTCAACTTCCATAATGACTCGCTCGCTCCCGCTCGTCTCGCCCCTGCGGGGCCAGCCTTCGGCTGGTCACGGCGCGCGCTATTTGCGAGCGGAGCCGTTGCGGGAGAGAGGCGGTTTCGGTGCGGGCCGTGGTCAGAAAGACAAAGTCGCGCCCGGTGTCGGCGTCAAAGTAGCGCACTTTGCGCAGGAGCGAGGGAAAGGCGCTCCGTGCTTTGGCCAGCGTGGGTTTGCCGATCTGGTCGCTGCGCAGGCCGGCAGGGTAATCCACCGGCAGCGAACGCTGGCGGGAGAAGCGCAGGTTGTCCTTGGCGCGCGTGACGAAGAACGCTCCGGCAGCGGCGATCCGATTCATCCGCGAGAAGTTCACTTACACGCAGGCGCGCATCGACGAGGCGAATGCGCGGATCGATAACATCCCGGCGGGGCCGCAGGGCGAGCCGGGGCCGTCTGGCAGCGATGGCCAGCCGGGGGCAGACGGGCCGCCGGGCGAGGTGTCGCTGCAGCAGTTCAATGACTCCATCGCCGGCACCGCGCGCAATCCCTTTGGCAGCGCGCCGTATCCCGGCATGTTCAGCGATCCGGTGACGCAGGCGGAGATGCTGGCTTACGTGGCGTGGAACGAAGCGCGCTGGCAATCCATCATGCGCCAGCCGACGTAGCCGCTCGACGCTCGCACGCAGCGCAATCCGCGCTAGACGCCCCGCACCGTGCGCGCTTCTCTCCGCGCCATGCCCGATCCCGCCGAGCTGCAAACCGAAGCGAGCCAATTCCGAGAAGACTTCGTGCGCCTGCGCGAAGCGGTGGGGCAGATCATCGTCGGCCAGCAGCGCGTCGTGGAAGGCGCGCTCACCGCGATCATCGCCGGCGGCAACGTGCTCCTCGAAGGCGTGCCCGGCCTCGGCAAGACCGAGCTGGTGAAGACGCTCGCCCGCGCGCTCGACCTGGAGTTTCGCCGCATCCAGTTCACGCCCGATCTCATGCCCGCCGACATCGTCGGCACGAACGTGATGAGCACCGGCCCCGACGGACGCTACAGCTTCGAGTTCCGCCGCGGGCCGATCTTCACGCAGATCCTCCTCGCGGATGAAATCAATCGCGCGACGCCGAAGACGCAGTCCGCGCTGCTCGAGACGATGCAGGAAGGCAGCGTCACCGCCGCCGGTCACACGCATATGCTCGTGCAGCCGTTCTTCGTGCTCGCGACGCAAAACCCGCTCGAACAGGAAGGCACCTACCCGCTGCCCGAGGCGCAGCTCGACCGGTTCATGTTCAAGATCGACGTGCCCTTCCTCAACCGCGCCGAGCTGAACGAAGTCGTGCTGCGCACCACGCTCACGCGCCACGTCGAGGTGCCGAAGATCCTCGACGGCGCGCGCATCCTCGAGCTGCGCACGATCCTCGAAAAGGTCGTCGTCGCCGACCCGCTGCGCGACTACGCGGTGCGCCTCGTCCTCGCCACGCACCCCGCCGCCGAGGAGTCGGGTGAAAGCGTGCGGCGCTTCGTGAAATGGGGCGCCAGCCCGCGCGCCGTGCAGGCGCTCATCCGCGCCGCCCGCGTCCGCGCCCTCGCCGAAGGCCGCGCTCACGTCGCCTTCGAGGACATCCGCCACTTCGCCCCCGAAGTCCTCGGCCACCGCGTCCTGCTCAACTACGACGGCCTCGCCGAAAACCTCAGCGTCCCCGCGCTCGTCGCCGAGCTCGCGAAGACCGTGCCGGAAACCGTCTGAGGCCGTGGACGCCCGCCGCCGCGCCGAGTGGCAGATCGCCGCGTGGTTCGTTTTCCTGCTCGCGTTCATCTACGTCGGCGCGGTCACGTTCGACGGACTCTGGCGCAACGCCCGCGTCCGCGATCAAGGCCCGCTCAACTCCACCGACGCCGCCTTCGCGCGGGATCTCCATGTCGAGAACGCCGCGCAGCAGATCGACCGATGCCTCGCGCCGCTGCCCGACGGCGCGACCGTCGCGGTGATTTACCGGCACGGCTCCTTTCACACGCTGCCGGCACAACTGCTCTGCGAAATGGCCTGGATGCACGGCCTGCGCGTGGTGACGCTCACCGAGCCCGAGCAAGTAGGCCGCGAGGAAATGGATCGAGCCGGCGCCACGGCCGCCTTCTCACTCGGGACCGAGCCGCCCCCCAGCCTCGCCGAAAGCCAACGCCTCGGACGGTTGCTCTATTTCTGGCAGAAAGCCGACCGCGCCCCGTGAGCGCGCTGCCTTGCCTCCAGACGCTAGGCGCCCTCGCCGTGATCGCGCTCGCCGGCCACGGCGCGCTGCGGCTGCTCCTGCGCGGGGAATTCGCAAACACGCCCACACCTGAGCGGCTGGGCCTGACCTGGCTGCTGGGAACCGGCTGGGTGTCGCTGGCGATCTTCGCGGCGGGCTGGGCTGTGCGGGGAGCCGCCCTGATCGCGCTCATCGCAGCCGGCGCCGCGCTGTTGGCGATCCTCGGGCAGCGCGTGCAAATCCCTCGCGCGCCCACATGGCGTCCGCGCAACGCGCTCGAATGGCTGCTCGTCGCAGCGCTCGGCGTGGAGCTGATCTTGATCGCCACTTGGTCCACGCAGTTCGCCTTCGGCTGGGACGGCCTCGCCCTCTGGGAAGCCAAGGCGCGGATCGCCGCAGCGCACGGCGGTGCGCTCCCGCTCGCCTACTTTCGCGAGTTTCCGTTCGCGTGGGTCCAGCCCCGCTACCCGCTCTATCTGCCCTACTCCGAGACGTGGCTCTATCTCTGCCTCGGACGCGCAGACCAAGCCTGGGTGCGCATCTTCGGCCCGCTCACCTATGCCGCCGCAGCGCTCATCATCGTCGGCGCCACCGAGCGTCTCCGAGGCGCACGCACCGCGGGCCTCGCCGTCGCGGTGGCGATGTTCTTCGTGCCTTACTTCTTCACCGGCACCTGGCACGTGCTCGCGGGCTACGCGGATTTTCCACTCGGCGTGCTCTACCTCGCCGCCGTCAGCCGACTGCCTGGGATCACCCGCGAACCGACCGCCGCCGAGTGCCGCCTCTTCGCCGCGCTCTCCGCGCTCGTGGTCTGGGGGAAACAGGAGGGCTTCTATCTGTGGCTGGTGTTGATCGCCTTCGCCACGCTTGCGCTCGCTCGAGCCGGACGCTGGCGTTGGGCGATCTGGAGCGCAGCCCCGGCGGCGCTGCTCACCGCAGCATTCGCGCTCTACCTGAAGTTCGTCCGCTCCTTGCCCGACCCATTTTACCAAGCTCCCACTCCCGCGAACATCGCCGCTCACCTCGACCGCTTCGGCCCAGTCCTCGCGCGCCTCTTCACCGAGATCTCCGACCTCGAATCGTGGAGCCTGCTCTGGCCCGGCGCCGCGCTCGCTGTGATCGCGCTCGCCATGCGGCGAGCATGGTCGCCCGCCTTTGCCTTCGCGTGGGCGCTGGCCCTGCCGCTCGGCCTCTACGTCATGCCCTTCGTCCTGAGCGCGCTCGACGATTACCTCATCCACGCCGAACACGCCCAACCTCGCCTGCTCCTCCAACTCGCGCCCACCGCCCTCCTCGCGATCGCCCTCGCCATCCCGCGCCTGCTGGTGTCACACGCGTTCCCGCCCTTGAACGCTGCATCCATCGGGCGCAAGCTGCGCCTGCCATGACCGTCACGATCCCGGACGAAGCACTCTGCAACCTCGACCTCACGCCCGAGCAGGCGCGGCTCGAAATCGCCGTCGGGCTGTTCGCGGCAAACAAGGTTTCGACCTCGAAGGGTGCCCGCATCGCCGGGCTGACGTTCCTCGATTTCCAGCGCGAACTCGGACGCCGCCGCATCCCGATGCACTACACGATGGAGGACTACGAGGCTGATATGCGAACCGTCGCGGCGATGCCCAAGACGTGATCGTCGTCAGCGACACCTCGGCCATTACCAACCTGATCGCCATCGGCCGGGTGGAGTTGTTGCGCGATCTTTTTGCGGAAGTTCAGGTTCCTGCTGCGGTGGGAAGGGAATTGCGAGCGGCGCACTCCCAGATTCCTGAGTTCCTCCGCGAGGTCGTGGTGCAAAACGAGCGCGCGGTCCGGGAACTCACCGCGGATCAACTCGATGAAGGCGAAGCCGAGGCCATCGTGCTCGCAGAAGAATCAAACGCCGACTTCCTGCTGATCGACGAATCCGCAGGCCGCAGCGTGGCCCGGCAGCGCGGCCTGCCGATCATCGGTCTCATCGGCGTGCTGCGCCAAGCCAAGGACGAGCGGCTCATCACCACGATCGGCCCTTTGATCGATGCCTTGGTGCATGAAGCGGGCTTTTGGATTTCGCCGTCGATTCGGGAACAGGCGCTGCGCGACGCTGGAGAGGCGGCGTCATGAGCACCGCCCAACTCACCTCGCTCCTCACCAACCGCGACCTCGACCGGCTCGCGCGGCTGCGGCTGAATGCATCGCGGCGGTTCACCAACCGCGCACGCGGCGAGCACCTCGCGGCGAAGGGCGGCACGAGCACGGAGTTCTGCGACTACCGCGATTACTCGCCGGGCGACGACGTGCGCTTTGTGGACTGGAACATCTTCGCGCGCATCGAGCGTCCGTATCTCAAGCAGTTCCACCACGAGGAGGAGCTGCACGTCGCGATCGTCGTCGATGCGTCGAACTCGATGCTCTTCGAGGGAAAGCTCGCGCTCGCGTGCCAGCTCGCGGCGGCCCTCGGGGTCGTCGGGCTGCGCGGGTTGGAAAAGGTGAGCGTGACGCTCGTCGGCGGCGCCGGCGCACAACTGTTGCGGCCGAGCAGCGGGCGGATGAACCAGCGCAAGATCTTCGCCTTCCTCGAAGGCGTCGAAGCCGGTGGCGAGACGGCGTTCGATCGCGGGATCGAGCTTTTCCTCCGCCAGCACCGCGGGCGTGGGGTCGCAATCCTCCTCAGCGATTTCCTTTCCGCGGAGGATTTCCTGCGCCCGTTCAACCTCCTCCACGGCGCGGGCCTGGAAGTCATGGCGCTACAAATCCTCAGCCCCGGTGAACTCGCGCCCGAGCTCGCGGGCGACCTGCGCTTCGTCGATAGCGAGACGCAGGCGACGCTCGACATCACCTCCGCCGGCGACCTGCTCGCGCTCTACCACGAGTATCGCGAAGGCCACGCCGAGCGCCTCGCCGCGCTGTGCCGCCAGCGCGCCGGGCGCTTCGTCAGCGTGAGCACCGCGGATGCGTTCGAGACGATCATGTTCGACACGTTGCGCCGGCGTGGCTGGGTGGTGTGAGGCGAGGACAGAAGACAGAGGACAGAAGGCAGTGCTCGCGGTATGGCGGGCGAATCGTCCATTCGTCTCCCGACCTCCGACTTTCGTCTTCTTTCCAAAAATGCCCGATTCTCCGCACCAACTCTGCCGCCACGCCCTGCTGAACTGGCAGCGCGGCAGCCAGTTCGCCGACGAAATCCTCGAGGAGATGTTCGAGCACGAGCAGCCCTCGCCGCACACGCGGGCATGGACGCGCGAAGTGCTCTTCGGCGTCATCCGCCACCTCTCGGAGATCGACTTCATCATCGACCGCCTCCGCCAGGGCGAGCTCGACGCCGACACCCGCGCGCTGCTCCGCCTCGGCATCTACCAGCTCCGGCACATGCGCATCGCCGCCCACGCCGCAGTAAATGAAACCGTGAACCTCGCCGGTCGCGCGCGCGGCATGGTGAACGCCATCCTCCGCCGCTCCCTGCGCGAGCGCGACGCCCTCGATAACGCGCTTCTCAAAGCACCGGACTGGCTCCGCCTTTCGCATCCCGAATTCCTCGTCCGGCGCTGGACCGAGGAGTTCGGCAAGGAAGCCACGCTCGCACTTTGCGAAATCAACAACCGCCCGGCTGAAGTCTTCGTGCGCGCGAACGGCCTGCGCGCCACCGCTGCCGAGCTGGCCCAAAGCGTCCCCGGCGCAGAGATCAGCGCCTTCCACCCGAAGGCCGTGCGCACGCCGCGCCTGCCCGACTCGTGGCTGAGCGGCGGCATGTGCTACGTGCAGGATCCGAGCACGCTCATCGCCTGCGACCTGCTCGACCCGCAACCGACCGATCAGGTGCTCGACGCCTGCGCCGCACCCGGCGGCAAGACCACGTATCTCGCCGAGCTGATGAACGGCCAGGGCCACATCATCGCGTGCGACTTGTGGAAATCGCGGGTCGAGTTCCTCCAGAAAAACATCCGCCGCCTCGGCGTGCGCAACACGCACCCGATCGTCGCCGACCTGATGAAGCCGCACGAGTTGCTCAAACCCGCGAGCTTCGACCGCATCCTGCTCGACGCGCCGTGCTCGAACACGGGCGTGATCCGACGCCGCGTCGATGTGCGCTGGCGGCTGAGCGAGGAGGATTTCGTGCGGATGCCCGAGCACCAGTTCGCGCTGCTGCGCCGCATGGTCGAGCTGCTCAAGCCCGGCGGCGTGCTCGTCTATTCCACGTGCAGCCTCGAGCCGGAGGAAAACGAGCGCGTGGTCGAGCGCGCCATCGCCGAGCTGCCCGGCCTCGACTGCACGCACGAGCGCCGCACGCGCCCGTGGATCGATGGCGTCGATGGCGCGTTCGCCGCTCGGCTGGTGCGGGCATAATCACCTGCGATGCAGTCGCTTCGTAACTTGACGACTGCGATAGTGTAGCGCAAAGGCCCACCCATGCTCTGTCCCCCAGCCAGACTCACTGCCCTCAGCCGCGCGCTGCTCGTGGCGCTCATCGCGCTCATCAGCATCGCAGTGAACGCGCGGGGACAGTCGGCGCGCGACACGGTGCTGGAAGTCACCGCCACGACGAGCGCGACGGCGCCGCACATCACGCTCAACTGGATCACGCCCGGCGGCGTGAGCGTGACGGCGCAGCAACTCTGGCGGCGGGTGAAGGGGAGCGCGAGCTGGGGCAGCGCGATCGTGGTGAACGCGGCGGACACTTCGTATGCCGACGCGACGGCGGCACCGGGAGTGGCTTACGAGTATTCGCTCCAGCGCACGCGCACGGGCACGCCGACGACCGTGTATGGGGCGATCGTCGCGGGCTACAACGTGCCGCTGGTCGAGTCGCGCGGGAATGTGTGCCTGCTCGTGGACAACACGATGAGCACCCCGCTCGCGCCGGAGCTGACGCAACTGGTGAACGACTTGAGCGCGGACGGTTGGAAGGTTTTCCGCCACGATGTGCCGCGCCAGGTGGTCCCGGCCTCTTCGGCAAACTCCGCGGATTGGCCGACGCGGATCGCCGAGCAAACCGCCATCCGCTCGCTCGTGCAGGCGGATTACAACTCCGCGCCGACCGTGCCGTGGGCGCTGCTCATCATCGGCCGTGTGCCGGTGCCCTACTCCGGCAACATCGCGCCCGACGGGCACGGAGACCACATCGGCGCGTGGCCGACCGACGGCTACTACGCGGACGTGAACGGGACTTGGAACGACACGTCCGTGAACAACACGAGTGCCAGCGACGCGCGCAACGATAACGTGCCCGGTGACGGGAAGTTCGACCAGGCCAGCTTCCCGACCGCGCTCGAGTTGATGGCCGGCCGCGTGGACATGGCGAACATGAGCGGCGTGCCGACCGGCCAGACCGAGACCGGGCTGCTGCGGCAGTATCTGGTGCGAAACCATCGCTTTCGCCGCAGCGAAGGACCGTATGAGTCCGTCGAGCGGCGGGCGTTGATCGACGACAACTTTGGTTACTTCGGCGGTGAAGCGTTCAGCACTTCGAGCTGGCGCGCGGCGATCGGGTTCTTTGGGCGCAGCGCTGGGCAGGTCGATGCACTCGACTGGTTCGGCACGCTCGGCACCACGCCGATGCTCTTCGCCTACAGCTGCGGCGGCGGTTCCTACACCAGCGCGAGCGGCGTCGGGACTTCTACGACCGACTTCGGCCGCTCGGACTCGATGGCGGTCTTCACCGGTTTGTTCGGCAGCTATTTCGGCGACTGGGACGTGAGCAACAACTTCCTCCGCTCGCCGCTCGCGGGCACCTACGGTTCGCTCGGGCTCACGTGCGCGTGGTCGGGCCGCGGGCACGTTCACTACTACCACATGGCCCTGGGCGAGACGGTGGGCTACGGCATCCGCTACACACAAAACACTTCGACCGGCAGCGGCGACTGGTTCCAGAACGGCTACGTCAAAGGCGTGCAGATCAATCTCATGGGCGATCCCACACTGCGCCTGCACACGGTGCAGCCGGTCAGCGCGCTCGTGGCGACGACGAGCGGGGCGAACGTGGAAGTCTCGTGGCTGCAATCGCCCGGCGAGGTCGCGGGCTACCACGTCTATCGCGCGACAACGGCGGGCGGTCCTTACACGCGGCTGACGGGCAGCCCGGCGAGCGCGAGCGATCCGCTCGGTTCGCCGATGATCAGCACCACCTATCTCGACACGGCGATCACACCGGGCGCGACGTATCACTATCAGGTGAAGGCGGTGCGTCTCGAAACCTCCGAGTCGGGCACTTACGCGAACCAGAGTCTCGGCGAAGCGGTGAGCATCACGCACGGAGATGCGACGCCCGGCGCGCCCACTCGCTTGACGGTCACGGGCACGGGGACGACGACGTTCTTCCTCACGTGGGATGACAACGCCCCGAACGCGCCGGGCTACGAAGTGCAGCGGCGGGATGAAACGAGCGGCACGTGGAATACGATCGCGACCCTCATTGCGAACTCGACCTCCTTCACCGACAGCAGCGCGGTCGCGGGCGTCTCGAATCACTACCGCGTCCGCGCGCTCGCCTCGCCGACGAACTCGGCCTTCTCCAGCGAGGTGTCCGATCCGAACCCGCCCGGCATCGCGCGGCTCGCGCAGGATTACACGCTCGTGACCGAGAGCACCGCGACGCTGCCCTATGGCATCCTGCGCTTCAGCGGTTCGCACGGCGCGGCGGCGGGGAACTGGACCACGACCGACTTCGTGAATTCGACCGGCGCTTTCTCCGGTGGCGGCTCCGGCTCGGTTTCGTGGACGCACAACCAGCCGGGCACGAAGAACGTGAACTTCGGGATCACCAGCTTTGCCACGCCGCAGCTCACCAAGATCTTCCGCGTGAACCTCAACAGCGCCACGGGCAGCGCGCTCGGCACGCCGACGACCGGTTACGTGCAGATCTACGATCCGACCGCGCAGAGTCTGCCTTCACCGTGGAGCAGCCAGGCCATCGGCACCGTCACGCAGGCAGGCTACGCGGAGCATTCCGCCGGCAGCTTCGGCATCTCGGCCGTCACGGGCAGCATCAGCAGCACGGCCGATTCCTACAGGAGCATCCACCGGACGGTCACGGGCGACTGCCGCATCACTGCGCGGATCGCGGTGCGCTCGACGGCCGCCAGTTCCACGCGGGCGGGCATCATGATCCGCTCGAGCTTGGCGGCCGATGCGGTCATGTGCGGGGCGGTCACCACCTCGACCACGGCCATTCAGCGCGCCTATCGCACGACCACCGCAGGCACAGCCGACACCGCGCTCACTCAAGGTTCGCTCGCCCTGCCGCTGTGGCTGCGGCTCACGCGCACGGGCAACAACGTCGCGCTCGAGTATTCCTCAAACGGCACGGCGTGGACGGCGTTTGGCACCGCGGTCGCGCTGGCAAACCTGGGCGCGTCGCCTTCCGTCTCGCTCGTCATGGCGTCGAACACATCCACGCCGGCAATCTACGGCTATGCGCAGTTCGACAACGTAAACGTCCACACCGTGCCGCCGACGCCAGTCGTCTCTGCGGCCACGGGCGTGCAACCGGGTGAGGTTGCGCTGAGTTGGGCCGCGGTGCAAAGCGCGGAGACTTATGTGATCGAGCGCAGCACGAGCAGCGGCAGCGGCTTCACGCAGATCGCGCAGGTCTCCACGCCGGGCTTCACCGACTCGGCGCTCACGGTCGGCCTGACCTATTACTACCGGCTGCGGGCGGACAACCCGTCGTTCCAATCCGCGTTCAGCACGGAGGCGAGTGCGGCGCCTTTGAATCCGCCGACGGTGGACGGCTGGCGCTACCGGCACTTTGGCACTTCGGCTAACACCGGCGCAGCCGCCGACACCGCCGACCCCGATGGGGATGGCTTCTTGAATCTGTTTGAAAGCGTGGCCGGTCAGTCGCCGCTCGTCGCAAGCCCGGCGGCCAGGCCGGTCGGCGGACGCACCAACATCAGCGGCAGCGAATATCTCACGCTGACTTTCATCCGCGACACCACTCTCACGGGCGTGACGCTCCGGGGTGAATCCACCAACAGCCTCACGGGTGCGTGGACGCAGTTCGACCCGCTCGCGCCGGCCAATCAACTCAGCGTGCAGCCGAACACACCTTCGGCCGGCCTCGAGACGATTACGATCAAGGATGTGCAGGCGATTCCGCCGGGCGATGCGCGATTCCTGCGCCTGCGCGCGACGCGGCCATGAGCCGGTCTGCACCGGACGAATCGGCGGTTGGCGGATGAGCGCCCGACCGCTCTCTTTCGCTGCGCGATGAAGACTCTCCTCCCCAGCCTCCTGCTCGCCATCGGCGCACTGGCCGATGAGATGCCCAAGCCACAATACGAACACGGAGACATCAAGATTCCTGCCGCGCGCGCCGACGAGCCACGCCGCGCATCATTCTCCGCCGCCGCTGCCGATGAATATCTACACAAGGGCGCGGTCGCCTGGATGGGTGCGAAGGACTGCATCGCCTGCCACACTACCGGCCTCTACCTGCAAGCGCGCCCTGCGCTCACGCCGTTCCTCGGTGCGCCTGATGCAGAGTTGCGCACGTTTTTCATCGAGAAGCTGGGCGCCAATGCGAAGGCGAAGCGCGAGGACCGGTTGAAAGCGACACACCCCGCGCAGGAAATCTATCTCGCGCTCGGCCTCGCCGAATGGGACACGCATGTGGCGAAGAAACTCTCGCCCGAGACGGAGCGCGCGCTTGCAGCGATGTTCGAGCTGCAGCTCGACTCCGGCACGTGGGGCTCGCTCGATTGCTGGCCCCCTTACGAATCCGACGCCTATCACCTCGCCGCCACCGCCGCGCTCGCCGTCGCGACCGCGCCGGGCTGGCAGCCCGCGCCAGGCGTGCAGAAGCTGAAGACTTACCTGCAAACGACAAAGCCGCCGCACGACTACAGCCGCGTGCTGCTGCTCCACGCGGCATCGCGGATGAAGGACTTGCTGCCCGCCGCGCAGCACGCCGAACTGGTCGCGATGATCTCCAAGCACCAGCGCGCCGACTGTGGCTGGTCGATGCGCATTTTCGCCGCGCCGGAAGCATGGGGCCGCGGCAACCGCGCGGAGAAGCTCAAGACCGAGCCTGATTTCACCGAGCCGCCGAGCGACGGTCACATGACCGGCTACGCCATCGTCGTGCTGCGCGAAGCCGGCTTGCCCGCGAGCGACCCGCGCATGCAGCGCGGCGTGGCGTGGCTGAGGACGAACCAGCGCGAGTCCGGCCGCTGGTGGACGCGCTCGCTCAACACCGACAAGTCGCACTTCATCACCTAGAGCGGCACCGCCTTCCCGCTCCTCGCGCTGGCGATGTGCGACGAGCTCCCGCGCCGCACGGCTTCCGCGCGTTGACATGCACTCTCTCCGCGCCGTTTTACTCTTCGCGCTATTTTGTATTCCTAGCGGCCGATCCTCCTCGGCCACGACGCCGCCGTATCCACCCAGCCCCGTCATCGCGGGCATCGAATGGGCGCCGAAGGATTCCATCATCCGCAAGGCAAAGGACGGCGATAACTGGCCGGTCACATGGGCGGACAACGACGCGCTCTGCACGACGTGGGGCGACGGCACGGGCTTCGTGCCGAAGGTGGAGAAGAAGTTGAGCATAGGCTTTGCGCGCGTGACGGGCACGCCGGACCATTTCGACGGAGTCAATGTGCGCTCCGATGCCGAGCAACTTGGCCAGGGCCGCGCGGGGAAGAAAGGCTGGGGCATCCTTTGCGTGGAGAGCGTGCTGTATCTCTGGCTCGGCCACGCCGACAACCGCGGCGCCGCGGCGCAGCTCGCGTGGTCGCGCGATCACGCAAAGACGTGGACGTTCGCCGACTGGAAGTTCGCCGAGTTCGGCATGATGGGCTTCGTCAACTTCGGCAGGAACTACGCCGGCGCGCGCGACGAGTTCGTCTATGCCTATTCGCACGACGGCCCGCACGCCGACACCCCCGCCGACCGCTTCATCCTGCTGCGCGCGCCGAAGGACAAGCTCACCTCACGCGACGCGTGGGAGTTTTTCGCGAGGCTCGATCCCGCTGGCCAGCCGGGCTGGAGGCGCGACATCGAGCAGCGCGGCTCCATTTTCCAAAACTCCGGCGCGTGCTTGCGCTCGGCGATGACTTACTGCGCGCCGCTGAAGCGCTACCTCTGGTGGCAGCACCTCCCGCAAGCGCCCGGCGTCACCGAGGACCGCGGCGACACGCGCTTCGCCGGCGGCTTCGCCATTTACGACGCGCCCGAGCCGTGGGGACCGTGGACGACGGCGTTCTTCACGGAGAAATGGGATGTCGGCCCCGGCGAGCACGGCGACTTACCCACCAAATGGATGAGCGCGGATGGCCGGACGCTGCACCTGGTCTTCTCCGGCGAAGACAGTTTTTCCGTGCGTGAATTGCAGGTGAAACTGCGCTGAGACGCCGACAAGCCGGCAAAAACTGCGCGCTGGCGTTGCGCGAGCGGATTCACAAATCTCACGACCCATGTTCACCCATTCTCTCCTCTGCTTGCTCCTCGCTACGACCGCTCTGGCCCAGACCGCTTCCGATCCAAAGCCGCTCATCGACAAAGCCGTCGCGGCGGTCGGCGGGGCGGACAAATTGTTGAAGCTCTTTCGCATGAAGGAGCAGTTTCATTCCGGCGCCGAGCCGGAGCCGAAGGCCGGGAAGAAGAAGACCTCGCGCGAGTCGGTGCTCGAAGCGCCGGCGTATTGGTGGCTGGGAAAAAAGGATCGCACGGATGAGCCGGCGAAGTTCGATGTGTGGGGCTGGACGCTCGGCGCGATCACCGATCCGAAGTCGAAGGTCGAAGTCGTGCCCGACGTGACCGAGGACGGCAAAGCGGCGTTCGGCCTGCGCGTGAGCGGGACGATCACGCCGCCGATGGAACTCTACTTCGACCCGCAGAGCAGCCTGCTCGTGCGCATGGATTGGCGCGCGGACATCTACCGCTTCAGCGACTGGAAGGAGCACGACGGCGTGAAGTATCCATCGCGCTGCATCATCTACAAAAAGGCGAGCGGGAAGCCGTGGTTCCATCACGAGATCGTCGAGATCGAGCGGCTGAAGGAATTGCCCGCGGAGCTGACGAGAGATTGACCATGAAAACTCTCTGCGTTCTCTGCGCTCTTTGCGGCTCCATCCTCGCCGCCACGCCGATCGAAACCGTCACCGCCACACCCGGCCTCGTCGCGTTCTGGACCTTCGGCGAAGACGCGGGGCAGGCGCGCGTTTCCACCGGCACGAGGGAAAAGCATCCGCTCACCGAAGTCGGCGGGCCGATCGCGCGGGTCGAGGGCGGGCCGTTTTCAGGCTACTCGGCGGAGCTGAACGGACGGCAGTATTTCCACATCCTCTACGCGGAGACGGGCGACTTGAACATCTCCGGGCCGGACGCACAGGTCTCGATGTTCGCGGTGGTGCGCATCGTGGATCTCAAGCAAAGCCGCACGATCGCCGGCATGTGGAGTGAGGGCAAAGGCGCGAACGACGACACCGGCACGCGGCAATACGCGCTGCTCATGAACATGCCGACCTATGGCGGTCCGCGGCAGCTCGTGCCGCACATTTCCAGCGAAGGCGGCGTAACGCGTCGCGCGGATGGGAGCGCGTTCCCGTGGTGCGCGGACTACGCGGCGACGAAGCGCGAAGTGCCGGAGGAGAAGTGGTGTTCGCTCGGCTTCACCTATGACGGAAAATATCTGCGCGCCTACATCGACGGCGTGCTCGATGCGCGTTCGCTCGATCCGGTGAAGGACAAACGCACCGACCCTTACTTCACCAACGAGGGTCCGGGCGGGAAGGATCGCGGCATGAACCCGTATTTCCACGGGCGCGGCATCTTCCGCTACGACCCGGTGAAGCACGCGGCGACGAAGCCAGGCGGCGGGGCGGATTTCACCGTCGGCGCGCGTTACGCGGTCGGCTCGATGCTCGGCGAAGCGACGAAAGGAAAGTTCGGCGGGCTCGCCATATTCAACCGCGCAATCAGCGACGCGGAGATGAAGAAGCTGCACGACGCGGCGAACGTCGAGGCGCTGCGATGAAGGCTGCGCTCCTCGCCAGCGCGATCGCGATCACCTTCGCCGGCGCTGCCGAACCGGATGCGATCCGCGCCGCGGTGGCGAAGTCGCTGCCGCTGATCGAAGCAGGTGCGCGCGGCTCGATGGAGAAACGCAAGCAGTGCTTCACGTGCCACAACCAAGGCCTGCCGATCATGGCGCTCACGACGGCACGCGACCGGGGCTTCGCGATCGACGAAGCGAACCTGCGCACGCAGGTGCAGTTCACCGCCGACTTCCTCGCGCGCAACCGCGCCAACTACCTCGCCGGCAAAGGCCAGGGCGGACAGGCTGACACCGCGGGCTACGCGCTCTGGGCGCTCGCAAATGGCGGCTGGAAGCCCGACGAGACGACCACGGCTGTGGCCGAATACCTCATCGTCTGGCAGCAGGACCTCGTTCATTGGAAGCCCCAGTCGCAGCGCCCGCCGACGGAGAATAGCCTCTTCACATCCACGCACGTCGCGCTGCGCGCGCTGAAGACCTTCGGCACGCAGGAGCAGCGCGAGCGCATCGAGCAACGCTTCGCGCGCGTCCGCAAGTGGCTGCACGAGACGCCAGCACAGGACACCGAGGACCGCGTCGCACGCCTACGCGCGCTGCGCCTCGTCGGCGCCGACACGACCAGCGCGGCCAGGGAACTGCGCGACACCCAGCGCGCAGACGGCGGCTGGGCGCAGCTCGCCGACACGACGAGCGATGCCTACGCGACGGGCACCACCCTCGTCGCGCTGCACCAGGCCGGCGGACTCGCCACCACGGACGCTGAGTATCAGCGTGGCCTCGGCTTTCTCCTCGCCACGCAAGTGCCCGACGGTTCGTGGCACGTGCGCACCCGCAGCAAGCCGATCCAGACTTACTACGAGTCCGGCTACCCGCACGGCGAAGACCAGTTCATCTCCATCACCGCCGCCGGCTGGGCCACGACCGCGCTCGCGCTCGCACTGCCCGGCGGAGAGAAGAATTCCCGTTAAACTCGCGCCGGTGGTGGAAATGGGAATCTGAGCATTCATGACTCCCGACGAGCGACAACAACACCAGTGCTTCCTTCGCGCTTTCACGGCGAACGAGCCCGCCATCCGCGCCTACGTGAGGCGACTCGTGCCTTCGCGCGCCGATGCTGACGACGTGATGCAGGAGGCGGCGATCATCTTGTGGGAAAAGTTCGGAGAGTTTCGGGCCGGTGCAAACTTCCGTGCGTGGGCGTTTGGCGTCGCACGCTACAAGGTGCTCTCGTGGCTGCGCGACAAAGGCCGCGATCGGCTCGTGCTCGATGAGGATGTGGTGGCGCTCCTCGCCGACGAATCCGCCGGCGATGAGCCGCGGCTGGATCGTCAGCGCCGTGCGCTGGAGGTGTGCGCGGGAAAATTGGAACCCGCCCAGCGCGAACTGCTGATGAGGGCGTATCAACCAGACACGCAGATTCAGGACGTCGCCGCCGGGAGCGGACGCACGGTCGCCGGGTTCTATCAATGGCTGCACCGCATCCGCCGGGCCTTGCTGGACTGCGTGCGGCGTGAGCTTTCCAAGGAAGCTGCATCGTGAAGACGCCTGAACTCGAAGCGCTCGTGAATCGTTACGCCGATGGGCAGACCACGGCGGATGAGGTCGCGCAGCTCAGCGTTTCTCTCCGGATCGACCCGGATGCGCGGCGCGAGTTTGCCGAGTTGCTGAATGTGGATTCCGCTCTCGCGGAGCTGGCCGCTGGATGGATAGCCACCGCACCCGCGCCACGCCGCATTGTCGCCTTCCCGAGCGCGATCCGCTGGCTGGCTGCGGCGGCGTGTGTGGCGTTGCTCGCAGGTGCAGCAGGGTGGTGGAAACGCGCGCCGCGGGCGTATGCGACGGTCGCGAATAGAGTCGGCGTCACCGAGTTGGCGGCTGGAATGGCACTGCACGGCGAGGCGCGCGAGATCGCGGCGGGAACCGTCGAGTTGATCACGGCTCGTGGCGCGCGGGTGGTGATCGAGGCGCCGGCTGCATTCCGTTTCGAATCCGGCCAGCGGCTGCGGATGCTGCACGGTCGCGTGGCGGCGGAGGTGCCGCCATCGGCCAAGGGCTTCACGGTGATCACACCGACCGGCAGCGCGGTGGACCTCGGCACGAACTTTGGTGTCGATGTTCCGCGCGAAGGCACCGCGGAGATTCACGTCTTCCAGGGCGAAGTCATCGCGCAGCCCAACGGCGGCGGAAAGCGCCAGAGCTTGCGCGACGGCCAGGCTCTCTCGCTTCAGTCCGGAGCGAGCGCGCCACGCGAGATGCGGTCGGCAGCGTTCATCCGGTCCTCCGAAATCACCGCGCTGAGCGCCGGGCTGGCTGCCGGGCAGCGCGGCCGTGCGGATGCTGTCCTCGCGTCTCTGCGTGGCGATCCGGCGTTGATAGCCATGCTCGACTTCGAAAAACCCGGGACTCTGGCAGGCATATTCCGTGTGGTGCAGGGACGCTGGCCGGGTTCGCACGCAGCGGAGTTTGTGAACGTCGGCGATCACATGAAGCTCGATGTCGGCGGCGGCCGCGCGTGGCCGCAACTCACGCTGGCAGCGTGGGTGCGCATCGACCGGCTCGGCGCGCCGTATCAGTCGCTCTATCACACCGATGGCTGGAACGCCGACAACGCGGGCCAGGTCCACTGGATGATCACCGGCACCACCACGACACGGCTCGCATTGCGGCAGAATTCACTCGCGCCCGGCTCCGACGAGCAGCACGGCTTCCCCGACTCGCGCACTCCCGTGCTGCCCGAGCAAGGACGCTGGGTTCATCTCGCCGCCGTCTATGATGCCGAGGCGCGGACGGTGCGGTTTTATCTAAACGGCCAGTTCGACAAGGAAACGCGCCAGGAGATCGCGCATCCCGCGCGGCTCGGTCCCGCGCAGATCGGGAACTGGGACGCCAAAGACCGCAAGCTCAGCGGACGCGTGGATGAGATGCTCATCCTCGGCCGCGCGATGAGCGACGACGAAGTGCGCGCGCTTTACGCCGCCGGGAATCCTTACCTCTGATCCACTCGCATGAAGCTCGCCTGCGCACTCCTCATTCTCGCATCCGTATCCGCAGCCGCGCCGGTGGATTTCGTGCGCGACGTGCGGCCCATCTTCGAGAAGCACTGCACCGAATGCCACGGGGAGAAGAAGCAGAAGTCCGGGCTGCGGCTCGACATCAAGTCGGAGGCGCTGCGCGGTGGCGATGAACACACACCGGATATCATCCCGGGGAAGGCGAAGGAGAGCCCACTGATCCAACTCGTGACGACCGACGACAAGGACGAGCGGATGCCGCCGAAGGGCAAAGGCTTGTCCGCCGCGGAGATCGCGACGCTCACGGCGTGGGTCGATGAGGGTGCGGTGTGGCCGGATGGCGTGGATCTCGTGAAGCTGGAGGACAAACGCGACCACTGGAGCTTCAAGCTGATCGCGGTGACCCGCGTCGGCGATTCCATCGACGACTTCATCCGCGCGAAGCTCGCGGAGCATAGCCTCGCGCTCTCGCCGGAAGCGGATCGCACGACGTGGCTGCGGCGCGTGTCCTTCGATCTCACAGGCCTGCCGCCGACGCCGGAGCAGGTCGCGGCCTTCGCGAGCGACACCAACAGCAACGCGCACGAGCGCGTGGTGGATGCGCTGCTCGCCTCGCCGCGCTACGGCGAGCGCTGGGCGCAGCATTGGCTCGATGTGGTGCGCTACGCGGACACACACGGCTTCGAAGTAAATACGGAGCGCCCGAACGCGTGGCCCTATCGCGACTACGTGATCGACGCGCTCAACCGCGATACGCCATACGACCGCTTCATCCGCGAGCAAATCGCCGGCGACGCGCTGGGCCAGGATGCGGCGACCGGCTTCCTCGTCACCGCATCAGTGCTGCTACCAGGGCAGATCGGGAAGGACGAGGTCTCGAAGCGGCTCGCGCGGCAGGACTCGCTCGATGAAATCGTGGTGAACATCGGGCAGACCTTCCTCGGCCTGAGCGTGGGCTGCGCGCGCTGCCACGATCACAAGTTCGATCCCATCCCACAGCGCGACTACTACGCCATGCAGGCCTTCGTCGCGGGCGTGGAATACGGCGACCGCAGCCTTCGCACGCCTGAGGCCGAGGCGGCACGGACGGAAGCGAAACAACTCAAGTCGCAGCTCGCGGAAATCGACAAGAAGCTCGCGCGTTTCGTGCCGCTGGCGAAGTCGGGCACCACGCGCCCGATGGTCGATGCCCGCGAGAACAAGGATCGTTTCGCGCCGGTGAAAGCAACGCGCGTGCGCTTCACCATCCGCGATACGAATAGCCTGGAGCCGTGCATCGACGAACTCGCAATCTTCGACTCGGCGGGCGAAAATATCGCACTGAGCGCCAGCGTCACATCGTCCGGCGACACCGTCGTCGCCGATCGGCACGAGCTGCGTTTCGTGAACGACGGGAACTACGGCAACTCGCGGAGCTGGATGTCGAACGAGAAGGGTCGCGGATGGCTGGAGGTGGAATTCAACGGGGAGCACACGATCGAGCGCGTCGTGTGGGGCCGCGACCGCGAGGGAAAATTCGCGGACCGGCTCGCGACGAGTTACGTCATCGAAACCGGCGATGCTTCCGGTCAGTGGCGCGTCGTCGCCGATTCCGACGACCGGCAGCGATTCGACAAGCGCGACAAGAGGCAGCCCGCCTTTTCCACCAAGGGCCTGAGCACAGACGAGGCAGCCGACGCGGCGCGCCTGCTGGACGAGAAGCGCCCGCTCGAGGCCAAGCTCCAACACGCCGAGGCCGCTCAGAACGTCTTCGCCGGGAAGTTCCGCGCACCGGATGGAATCCACCTGCTGAATCGTGGTGATCCCGAGCAGCCGAAGGACGAAGTCGTGCCCGCGGTGCTCAGCTCCTTGGGCGACGTAAAGCTGCCCAAGGAAACCGCCGAGCAGCAGCGCCGCCTCGCGCTCGCCGAGTGGATCGCCAGCGCGCAAAATCCGCTCACCGCGCGCGTGATGGTGAACCGCATCTGGCAGGGCCACTTCGGCACCGGACTGGTCGAAACGGCGAGCGACTTCGGCAACAGCGGCATGAAGCCCACGCATCCCGAATTGCTCGACTGGCTCGCGCAGGAGTTCATCCGCTCCGGTTGGTCGGTGAAGCATATGCACAAGCTCATCGTGCTCTCGGCGACGTTTCGCCAGTCCGCGCGGCACGACGAGGGCGCTGCGGATAAGGATGCGGACGCGCGCCTGCTCTGGCGCTTCCCATCGCGTCGTCTCGAAGCGGAAACCATCCGCGACTCGATGCTCGCCGTGAGCGCCCGACTCGACCTGAAGATGTATGGCCGCGGCTTCGATCTGTTCGACAAACGCGGTGGCCTCAGCGGCTTCACGCCTGTCGAGTCCTTCACCGGCGACGGCCTGCGCCGCATGATCTACGCGCACAAAGTCCGCCGTGAACGCGAGGCCGTCTTCGGCGCCTTCGATTGCCCTGACGCCGGCCAGAGCACCGCCCGCCGCCGCGAATCCACCACGCCGATCCAGGCACTGAATCTCTTCAACAGTCGCTTCACGCTCGAACAAGCCGACACCTTCGCCGCGCGTGTGAAGAAGGAAGCTGGTGATGGCATCGCGACGCAAATCCACCGTGCCTATCAACTCGCTCTCAGCCGCGAACCGAGCGCGGCAGAACTCGCCGACATCGAACCCGTGGCTCGCCAGTTCGGCGTTGCGACGCTTTGCCGCGCGCTCTTCAATAGCAACGAGTTCTTGTTTGTGCCCTGAGAGGATCAGGGCCCAGTGACTTCGAGGCGGAGGAAGCGGCGCGGGTGCGCGGGGTCGGTGAGGAGGTAGAGGTCGCGGACTTCCACGTTGCGCGTCGCGCCGCTGCCGGTCTCGGTGAGGGTGACGCCACCGACGAGCGCGGTGAAGGCGGCGCCGGCGGTGCTTTGAGCGAGATCGGTCCACGGGCCGCTAAGCGAATCGCAGCCTTGCACCGTCATGGTGAGGTCGGTGTTGGCGACGGTGCGCGAGAAGGTGAGCGCGAGCTTGCCGGCGGCGACGATGCTTTTCGGGAGCGCGTTTTGTGAGGCGCCGTTTGGATCACCGCCGAGCGCGTATTCGAGCAGGTTCACGAGACCATCGCGCTCCACGTCCACCATGGCGCCCGCGAACGAGGGGTCGTTGGTGTTCGTGCCGAAGTTCGCCGCCTGCCAGTTCTGCATCGGTGTGGGCGTGATGCGCGTGAGGACCACGTCGTTGCCCGTGCCGCCGATGTAGCTGATGCGCCACCACTGCGCGTCTTCGTAGAACTCGGCGCTCTGCGGCAGACCCGCGAAGGCGCCGCTCACGGCGGCGGCGGCGGCGTTGTCGATGATGGTGAACGTGCTGCCGGCAGCGAGAGCGGGCACGGCGATGAGATCAAGCGCGCCGGCGAGCGTGACGGTGCTCGACGCGCCCTGTGCTCGAACTTGATCGTGTTGCGTGCCGGGCGCGGTGCCGTTGATTTCGATCTGCAATGTGGCGGCGGCGGCGAGCGTGTAGTTGCCGCTGGTGGACATGATGCCGGGTGAACTGCCGGGTGCGTGCGTGCCGCCGTTGATGGTGAGGTTGCCCACGACGCTGCCGCTGCCACGCAACGTGCCACCGCCGATCTTCGTGAGCGTGAACGCGCCGGACAGCGACGCATCGAGCGTGATGGCGCCGCTGCCGCCGATGCTGGTATTCGCGGCCAGGATAACGGCGGAAAGATTCGCGGTCGCCGCGGTGCCGCTGCCGGTGCTGAACGAAACCGTCGGCGCGCCGGTGTAACCGCTGCCGGGATTCGTGACAGTGATTCCGCTCACGGCGAAGTTGGTCGCGTTGCCAGTGCCGGTCGGGTTCGTGCCCGCGGTGGTGATCGTGCCGGCGGAGAAAGCGATCGTCGGCGCGGTGGTGAAGCCGGTGCCTGCGTTCGTGATGGTGATCCCGCTGACGACGCCGCTGGTGAGCACGGCGGTGGCCGTCGCGCCCGTGCCGCCGCCGCCGCTGATCGTGACGGTGGGCGCGGCGGAATAAACCGTAGCGCCACCATCGATGCTGAAACTCGCCGCAGAAACACCGAGCGTGGCCGTGACCGTCGCGCCCGAACCGGTGCCGCTGATGGTGACCGCGGGGACGGCGCTGTGCGTGCCGCCCGTCGTCACGGTGAGCGATGCGACTCCGCTAGCGACGTTCGCGGGCGTGCCGCTCTGGTTCACGAGCGCGCCGTTGCCACCGACGCCCGTGCCGTTGAGCGTGATGACTTCATTGACGCCCGTTTGCCCGTTAAGATCGAGTGTGCCCCCCGCCGCAACGGTGGTGCCACCAGTGCCATTTCCCAACGCGGTCGGGTGACCGAGCTTGAGCGTGCCGAGGCTGACGGTCGTCGTGCCGGAGTAGGTATTCGCACCCGAGACGGTCCACGTGCCGGCGTCGCTCTTGGTCACGGCGAGGAGTTGCGTGACCGTGCCATTGCTGATGATGCCGGTGCTTGATCCCGCGCCTGTGCCCGCGAGCACCAGCGCGCGTCCGGTGGTGTTGGGCGCGATGTTTCCCTCGAGCGTGAGCGTGGCGGCATTGACGATGATCCGCGTGTCGCCGCCGCCGCTCGTGAGGGTGAAGTCGCCGCGCAGGATGTTGTTACCCGCTTCGTTGATGATCGCGCCGTTCGTGTTGCTGGTGGTGAACTTGATGGTGTCGGGCAGGTCGATGGCACCGCCGCTGCCGTCGAGGCGGAGGTGCGGGTTTCCCGCAGTGCCGCTGTTCAACGTGATCGTCTTGGTGCCGGTGCCGAGCGCGGAGCCATTTGTGATGAGCAGTGCGCCGGAAGTGATGGTGACGCCGCCAGTGAAGCTGTTCGCGCCGCTGAGCACCACGGTGCCGGCGCTGATCGGGCAGTGGATCGTGAGGCTGCCGGTGCCGCTGATGTCATTGGGCACGAGCAGCGTGCCCATGCGGTCGAAGCGCAGCGTGGCGTTGTTAATCACGGCGCCCGCGGGCAGCGTGCCGGTCGCGCCGTCGTTGCCGATTTGCAAAGTGCCGCCGGTGATCGTGGTGATGCCGGCGTAGCTGTTGGTGCCGGTCAGAATCAATTTGCTGCCGTTCAACTTCGTGAGACCGCCCGCGCCGTTGATATCGCCGCTGAAGATGAACGTGGCCGATCCGCCGCCCTGGAAAGTGGTGCTGGTCTCGAGCGTGACCGGCGCGCTGACATCGTAGGTCAAGCCGGTGCCGTTGGTCGCGCTCAGGTTCACCACGGGAGCGAGCACCGCTTCCTGCCGGAAGATGAGCGAGTTGCCGCCGATGGTGATCGCGGCCGTGCCGCTGGCCGGACCAGTCCCGCCGAGCGTGAGCACGTTCATCGCGTGACCGATGGCGGTGTCGTTGTCGGAAACGATGTTGCCGGCGGCGAAGGTCTGACCGGTGAAAAATTCGACGGTGGAAAAGCGGCTGCTCGGCGGTGGAGTGCCGCCGCTCCAATTCGTGCCGGCGCTCCAAAGCAGACTACCGGCGGTGGTCGCATTCCACACCGTCGTGCTCGGCGGCGCGCCATCGGCGATGACGTTGAAGACGCGCGGAGTCGTCGTCGAAACATCGCCGACGTTGAGCGTCACGTTCGCCGAGCCGGAGACTCCCGCCGTCGGAGTGAGCGTGACCGTGCGCTCGCCGCCGAGATCAATCGTGCCGCCGAGGTGATCGATGACCGAGGTGCAAACCGTAGCATCGACCTTGCTCCCGACCGCGAGGCCGACGGCATTCGGCCCGGCGGCGAAGGTGATCGACTGCGCGGTGCCGATGGGCTGCCACGCACCCGCGACGCCGTTCGTGTCGGTCGCATGGAATGCGGTGAAGCTATTTCCCGCGCGCACGAGTCGCACCCAGCACGGCGCGGCCACGTTGTTGATCGTGGCCTTGACCACAGCGGCGGTCGATTCGGTCGCGCGATAGTGGAAGGTCACGCCGTTGCCCGCGGTCACGAAGGCGAATGCGTAGGGCGAAGTGACCGTCGTGGACTCGCGCATCATCACGCCGGCCTTCGAATCGACGTTGCTGAAATCCATGCTCGCGATGCGCGCGATGATTTCGCCGGCGCCGGTAAAATCCTGCCGCACAAAGCGGAACTCATCGCCGCCGGCCGGCCCGATGTCCGCGCCGGCACCGCCGACGATGAAAGTGCCGTGGTCTTCCGTCAGCGAGCCCGCCGCGCCGACCCCGCCGATGTCGCCGCTCGTCCACACGGGCGCGGCGCTGACGGCGATGCCGGACACGGGCAGCAGCGCCGTGTTCGACGACGCCGCGCTGACCGTGAGATTCCGCGCTTCCGTTTCCGCATCCGACAAAACAAACGCGATGGGCGCGGTGACGGTGCTGACCGGCATGATCACGTCGGAGATGCTCGTGCTCGCCGGTGCCTGGTTCGCGCCGGTGACAGTCACGTTGACGGTCGCGGTCGCGTTCAGCCCGTTGTAATGCCGCGCGCCGAAGTGCGCGAGGCCCCAGATCTCCGGGCGGCCGTTGATCCCGCTTTGAAAAAGCACGTCTTCCAGTTTGCCATCGAAGTAGCGATCGAAGTTCGCCGCCGTGCTTTGATGTCCGCCGGCCACCAGCGTCGCGGACTGGCTCACGTCCATCGCCACCGAGGCCACGGTGCCCGCGGCGAAGCCATCCACGTAGAGCGCGAACGTGCCGACGTCCGTGCCGGTGCGATCGTAGGTGAGTGTGATGTGATGCCACTCGCCGATGAGCAGATTTGGGCCGGCGATTTCCGCTTCGAGCCCGCCCGAACCCCACTTCTGCAAACGCAGCGTGTCGCTCGCCGCCGGGAAAAAAAGTTCCAGTTCCGCCTCCGTGCCATGCCCATCGCCGGTGCCGAGATGGAAGATGAAATCGTCGGTGTCGCGCGTCGAGCGCTTCACCCACGTGGAGAAGGACCAGTCGGCGTCGTTGTAATCCAGGTCGGTGGAAGCGAGCGTGCGGCGAAGGCGCGCGCCGCCGGTGCCGGCCTCGCTGAGGCTGAGCGATTGCGTGCCCCACGGCCCGACGCCGGGTGGCACATCCGCGGTGTAGGAATATTCGCCGCCGACGCCCGCGACCTCGAGCGTGCCGACGCGGTTGAAGTTCGACTGGTCGGTGCTCTTCGCGTCGGTCGCGACATCCGGCGGCTCGAAGTCGTAGAGAAAGAGCACGCGCGTGCCGAGCGAGAGATCGCGCGTGGTCATGCGGAACGACGCGGCGCCGTTGTAGTTCGGCGCCGGGGTGAAGCGCGCGGTGTGGCCGTCGGGCAGCAGCGCCACGGTGCCGTCGCGCGCGCGCAGCAACTCGAAGCCGATCTGGTCATCGACGGTCAGGTCGTCCGTCACGAACGCGCGCAGATCGATATCGATCGGCGTGTTCTCCGGCGTGGTCTGCGTGGTCACGGCGAGCACGGGCTTCGCATTCACTGTCACCGGCCACACGTAGCTGTTCGTCCCGCCCTCGGGATCGGTTGCGGTGATGGTGATATTCACCGGCCCGCTCACGTTGCTCGCAGCCGCCGCAGTGACGGTGCGCACCGTCGTGCCGACGGGCGCGAAGGTGATGCTCGCATCGGGAATGACCGCGGTGTTCGACGACGTGCCGGTGAGCGTGATGTTGGTGATCGGCGTGTCCGCGTCGCTCACCGGCACGATCACCGCGCCGGTGTTCGAGCCTTGATCGAGCAGGCCCGCCTTCATCGTCCCAAAATACGGCGAGCCCGGTGGCGCGGTGAAATTATAGTTCTGCCGGCTCGGCCCGACGACCGCGGGGTTCGTGAAAAACGCGGCGTCCGGCTGGATCGAGAGACCGGTCTTCGTCGCCGTCATCGTGTAGCTGCCGGCAGCGAGCCCGGTGATCGCGTAGTAGCCCTCGCTGTCTGTGGTGTCGCTGTGCGTGGCATCCACGCGGACGACCACGTTTTCCACGAACGCTCCGGCCGTCGTGCTCACCACACCCTGGATGAAGAACGTGCTGCTCGTCCCGACCTGCACGAGCAGTTGGCCGGTCGTGGTCATGCCCTTCATGTCCGTCACGTAGCAGCGCACCGTCTTCGTGCCCGAACTGCTCCAGCTCTTCGCAGCGGTCGTGCTGTTGTTTGCCGTGAATGTCGTGTCGCCCCAGTCCCAGAAATATGCGAGCGCGTCGCCGTTCGGGTCGGTCGCAGCCGCGGTGAAGGTCACGCTGCCATTGACCGCGGGGTTTAAGTTCGACGCCGTCAACATGACGGAGGGCTTTTGATTTCCGGCGAAGGCACCGCGATTTACCGTCACATCAATCCAAGTCGTGCCATCGAGGTCCGTGCCGCGCAGCACGGGCGTGATATGGATGCCCGCCGCGGGGTCCGAAAAAGTTCGGCCGATCATCACCGGGCAATCGTCCTTGCTGCTCGTGCCCGGCGTCCAGTCGAGCAGCAGCGGCTTCATGTTACTGATCGTCACGTCGCCCCAGTTCAGCAGCACGCCGTCGCGCATCCATAGGTTCGTGTCGGCGTAGTCCTGCCGGTAGTCGATCCAGTAATCGTTGCTCGTGCCGGCGCGATCCACCGCGATCGCCTTGTCGCCTGCCGCCGCGCTGCGATCGAACGCGCGGATGCGCGTGGTCGTCGTGCCGTCGGTCGTGATCTTCACCACGTCCGCGTCCACGAGCCAGTCGAGGAAATTCTTCTGCCGCGCGCCGAAGTGAGCATCCATCGAGCTGCTCGCGCCGCCCATCTGATCGAACGGATTCCCATACTCCACCGCCGAGCCGCTGCCGATCGTCGTGCCATCGTCGGTGTCCCAAAAGCCCGCGTGGTTAAGCCCAAAATTGTGCCCGACCTCGTGGCTGCACACGCCGAGGTTCCACTGCGAATTTGCCAGCCACGCGCCACGCGCGCCGACGTAGGCGATGCCGCCGAAGCTCACGTCCGGCTTGTCGCCCGTGACGACGACCTCGTGCGTGTAGTTCGTGTAATTGTAACCCGCCGCCGTCGCCGCAGTGCGCGCCGCCGCGAGCATCGTGGAAAAGCCCGTGTAGCTCGCATGACCCAGCGGCAGCCGCAGCGTCGGCGTGAAATCCGAGCCCGCGCCGAGTGCAGTCCACGTCATTTTGCCATACGACATCTCCGTCCAGTGCGTGAGCATGTTGCCGATCAGCGTCGTCAGCGTCGCATCGCTCACCACCTGGCCGGGCGCATCCGGGAAATCCACGCGGATGATGAGCAGCTTTTTCGTGCCTTCCGTGTTCGCGCTCTGCGCGACCGGCCCGCCGCCGCTCGCGCTCCCGAGCATCGCCTCCTCGCCTGCCGCGGCGGCGAGTTGATCGAGCGCATGCTTCGGGCCGCAGAAAAACGTGTGGTCCGCGCCATCCCAATCCACCACGACTTCATCGCCCGTGGTGCTCGTGACGAGGCCCGAAGTCGGACACACCGGCGCCGCGCCCGCCGCGCGCAGGTCCGCGACTTCCACTGGCTCCATGATGCGCCCCGGCAATTCGGTGAGCGCCAGCTTGCCGTCGAGCGCGATCCCTTGCACCGCGATGTTCTCCCGCGTCGGCACCGCGTCGCGCTGGCCAAACGTGAACGCCGCAAACTCGCGCCCGTCCTTCATCGTCACCGTGCGCTCCACCGGCCGCACCCGCAGCGCCTTGCCGGGAGCAGGCACCGCGGCCACCACCCACAGGTCGCCGCGACCCGCCACCGGCTCCTCGAGCTGCGCGACGATGTCCGCGGGCAATTCCCGCCGCACCGCCACCGGCACCGCCAGCTCCAGCGCGCGGCGCGGATTTTGATCGATCAAATCCGCCATCTGATTGCGCCGCTCCTCGACCAGCGCGAGCCCCGCGCCGATCAGCGCCGTCTTCTCCGCCGCCGTCCCGGCCTTGGCAAAACGCGTGGTCCAATCGCGAAACCCCGCAAACACCGTCTCCGGCATCGGCGTCTGCCAGCGCAGGTCCTGGCGCATCGGCAGCGCCACATCCGCCGACAACGGTCGCGCCCGGCCCTGATCCGGGATCGCAGCCGCCACCGCCTTCGCCGAAGGCCGCACGGCAATCGGTGCAAGCTCCAACGCCGCACGCACCGGCACCGCAGCCACAGTCGGAACTGGCGGAGGCGTCGCCGATCGCGGCGACGCCCACCAGATCAAACCAGCGGCGGAACCAAGCAGGATCGCTACGATCCAGCGCGGGAAATGAGATCGGTTCAATGGAGACACGAGGGCAACGGTCTTGTTTGGCTAAGGGGAAGCACGAGTTCTGGTCGAAGCGACCAGACGGCAGCTCCCGATCTATCTCATTGCGGGCACTTGAAAAGCGGAACGTCGCCTGCGCAGGAAGCCTTCCGCCAGTCCCACGCGACGCGTTTGCCTGGCACCTGCGCAGACCAACTTCGTCGTCGCTCGGACTCCGAGTGAAAAAGGGCGTTAATCCGGCAGGCATTCCGGAGAGTATCAAGTGAACCGCCATCGCATGATCACCAACCCCGAACACCTCTCCACCGCCGGACGCACGCTGCTCGACCGGCGGCAGTTTCTTTCCAGCAGCGCCACGGCACTCGGATCGATCGCGTTGGCGAATCTGCTCGGGCTCGACGGCCTCCTCGCGGCGCCGATCATTCACCCCGCGCGGCCCTATGCACCGAGGCCGTCGCACTTCCCGGCGAAGGCGAAGAATGTCGTCGTCATTTTCTGCGCGGGCGCGGTGAGCCAGCTCGAGACGTGGGATTACAAGCCGGAGCTGATCAAGTGGGACGACAAGCCGCTGCCGGGCGGACCGGCGGTGACGTTCCAGGGCCCGGCGGGAAATCTCGCGCGGCCGCAATATGAGTTCCGCCGGCGCGGGCAGACGGGGAAGTGGGTGAGCGACATGATCCCGCATCTCGCGGAGCTGACGGACGACATCGCGTTCGTCCACTCGCTCACGAGCAAGTCGAACACGCACGGCCCGGCGGAGAATTTCCTCTCGACCGGTTTCGTGCTCGATGGCTTCCCGAGCCTCGGCTCGTGGGTGACGTATGCGCTCGGCAGCGAGAACCAGAATCTGCCCGCCTATGTCGCCATCCCCGATCCGCGCGGCGTGCCGCAAAATGGCTCGAACAACTGGGGCCCAGGATTCCTGCCCGCCGCATTTCAAGGCACGACGATGAGCTCGAAGGATCCTGTGCGGCACCTCGCTGCGCCGGGTGTTTCGGCGGACGCGGATCAAGCCGCACGCACGCTTCTGCAGAAGATGAACGCGCGGCATCTCGAACAGCATCCCGGCGACGGCAAACTCGCCGCCCGCATCGCGAGCTACGAACTCGCCGCGCGGATGCAGCTCAGCGTGCCGGAGATCGCGGACCTCAGCACGGAGCCAGCGCACATTTTGAAAATGTATGGCGCGGACGACACGCAGAACGCCGACAAGGCCGCGTTCGCGAAGAACTGCATCCTCGCGCGCCGGCTGATCGAGCGCGGCGTGCGATTCGTGCAGCTTTTCAACGGTGCCTACGCCAGCGGCGGGAAGCTCAACTGGGACGGACACAACGCGCTCAAGGAGCAATACGACGTCCACGCGCCGATCCTCGACCAGCCCGCTGCGGCGCTCATCCGCGATCTGAAGCAGCGCGGTTTGTTGCAGGACACGCTCGTCGTGTGGTGCACCGAGTTCGGGCGGATGCCCTTCTTCCAAAAGGGCGCGAAGGGCCGCGACCACAATCCCGACGGCTTCACCTGCTGGCTCACCGGCGCGGGCGTGAAGCCCGGCGTGAGCTGCGGCAGGACCGATGAACTCGGCCAGAAAGCCGTGGAGGACATCCACCCGCTCTACGACTTCAACGCGACGATCCTCCACCTCCTCGGGCTCGATCACGAGAAGCTCACCTTCGAGCACAACGGTGTGCAACGGCGGCTCACGAACGTGGAGGGACACGTGATCCGGGAACTGCTCACCTAGGCGGTTCACGCATCCGCGCTGAACGCTACCGTGCCGGGATGAAGCTCCTCTCCCGCCTCATCGCCTTCCTGCTTCCGCTCGCCGCATCCGCCGGTGAGTTCAAAGTCGGCGCGGCGCAGGTCGATATCACGCCGGCGAATGGCACGCCGATGGCCGGCTACTACAAGTTCCGCGCAGTCGATGGCGTGCTCGATCCGATCTACGCAAAGGCGATCGTCGTCGAGCAAGACGGTGCCCGCGCGGTGTTCGTGGTGCTCGATCTCGCCGGCACGACGCGGCCGCTCGTCGCCGCGGCGCGCAAGCTCATCACCGAGCAGTGCAGATTGCCGGGTGATCGCGTGATGATCTCCGCGACGCACACGCTTCAGCGGCGCAAGTTCAGCGAGGCTGAGATCGCGAAGGCGAAGGACATCGCGGATCGGATGTTCACCGAAAACCTCGGCACCGTGCCGATGGCGGAAGCGGTGTGCATCCTCGAGACGATCGCGAAGCAGGACGTGCCGCTCGAAGCCGAGTTGCAGGTCGTGGCGTTCAGCGATGATCTCGCGATCGTCTCGCTGCCCGGCGAGATCTTCGTCGAACTCGGCCTCACCATCAAAGCCGCGTCGCCGTTCAAGCATACGTTCATCGCCGAGTTGGCGAACGGCAGCATCGGCTACGTGCCGAACCGCGACGCCTATCCGCAGGGCAACTACGAAGTCGTGAGCGCGCGAGGCGAGGCCGGCACTGGTGAGAAGCTCGTGGAGACGGCACTTGGTCTTTTGAAGGAGCTGGCGCGGCGATGATCCTCCGTCTCGCCGCCATCCTCGCGCTCGTCATCCACGCTTTCGGCGCGGAGCGCAGGCCGAACATCCTCTGGCTCGTCGGCGAGAATCTCGAACACGAACTCGGCTGCTACGGCGCGAAGCTCGTGCAGACGCCGAACCTCGACCGGCTCGCGGCGGAGGGTGTGCGGTTCACCCGCGTGTTTTCCACGTCGCCGGTGTGCGCGCCGAGCCGGTCGGCGTTCTTCACCGGGATGTATCAGACGACGACGGACACGCATCACATGCGGTCGCATCGCAACGACGGCTTCCGCCTGCCCGACGGCGTGCGGCCGATCACGCACTGGCTGCGCGACGCGGGATATTTCACCGCAAACATCAAGACCATCGGCGAGCGCAGCGTCGGCACGGGGAAGCTCGACTTCAATTTCGCCAACGAAGGCGCGATCTACGAATCCGACGACTGGAGCGCGCTGAAGTCGCGGCAGCCGTTCTTCGCCGTCGTGAACTCGCACGAGGTCGAATACGACATCTACGACCGGCAGAGCGCGAAGAAGGAACGCGTCGAGTGGGTGGGCGAGCGTGAGCATCCGCAGATCGCGACGCCGGAGAATGTGACGCCGCCGCCTTACTATCCGGATCATCCGATCGTGCGCGCCGAGTGGGCGCGTTACCTCAACTCCATCTCCGGCATGGACCGGCGTATCGGCTGGGTGCTCGACAAGCTCCGTGCGGACGGTCTCGAAGACGACACGGTCATCGTCTTCTTCGCCGACAACGGCCGACTCGAAGCGCGCGGCATCCACTGGTGCTACGACAGCGGCTTGCACGTGCCGATGATCGTGCGCTGGCCGGGGAAGCGCCACGCCGGCTCGGTGAACGAGCAAGTCGTCAGCGTGCTCGACGTGACCGCGACCACGCTCGCGATCGCCGGCGTGCCGCGTCCGCCGCTGATGCAGAGCCGCGACATTTTCGCCGACCCACCGCGCGACTTCGCGTTCAGCGCGCGCGACCGGATCGACGAGACGACGCTGCGCATCCGCTCCGTGCGCGACGCGCGCTGGCGCTACATTCGCAACTTCACGCCCGGCCCGACCTTCACCTCGCTGAATCGCTACAAGGAAAAGTGCTTCCTCATCATGCCGCTGATGCGCGAGTTGCACGCGGCAGGAAAGCTCAGCGGTCCGCCCGCGGACCTCATGGCTGTGCGCGGGCCGAACGAGGAGCTTTACGACACCGACGCCGATCCACACGAGATCCGGAATCTCGCCGCCGATCCGCAGCACCACGAAACATTGCTCCGCCTGCGCGCCACGCTCGACGAGTGGATCCTCGAGACGAAGGACCGCGGCGAAATGCCGGAGCCGGCAGGGACCGTTGCGCCGTTCGAGAAGGAGATGCATGAGTGGTTCGGCACTCCCGCGTGGGCGGAGAAACCTCGCTGATCATGCAAACGCGCCGGCATTTCCTGTATCAACTCGCAGCCGCAGCAACGGGTGTCGCTGCGAGCGCAGATCGCTTCTTCACCGTCGCGCAGCGCGGCGGTCGCTGGTGGTTCATCACGCCGGGGGGAGCGCCGTTCTTTTCGCTCGGGCTCAATCACATCGACGCCTCGCCGCTGCGCGAAGTGGAGAATGGCGAGCTGTGGCGCACGAAGTATGGCAACTCGATCGAGCGCTGGCTCAAGGAAGCCGTCGCGCCGGACTTGCGCGCGTGGGGCTTCAACTCGGTCGGCTGGACGCAGGAGGTCGTCGTGCGCGGGCACGCCATCCATCGGCACTCGCCGTCGTTCACGTTCGAGGAATACCAGTGGCTCGGCCTGCCTTACTGCCACTTGCTGCCCTTCGCCGAGACGCATCAGTGGGAGAACGAGACGCGACTTCCCGACTTCTTCAGCAAGGATTTCGAGGACTGGTGTGATTATGTCGCGCGCAGCCAGTGCGCGCGGTTCGCGGATGATCCGAAGCTGATCGGATACTTCTACACCGATTGCCCGCTGTGGGTTCACACACGGCCCGACAACGCGTGGAAAGGCCCGCTCTTCGACCCGGCGAAGCTCACGACCGACGCGGGCAAGGCCGAGTTGCGCAAGCTCGCCACGCGCTACTACCAGGTGACGTATGACGCGATCCGCCGCTACGATGCGCACCATCTCATCCTCGGCGACCGCTACGAGGCGAACGCACCGCTGCCTATGGAAGTGGTCGAGTCCGCGAAGCCGTTCGTCGATGTGCTGTGCTTTCAAGATTTCAAAGAGCCCGTGAAGCATCTCGCCGTATGGCACACGCTCACCGGCAAGCCCGTGCTGTGGGCCGATGGCGCGCGCAACGTGCCGGTGAAGGGCAGCACCGCGATCCGCAACGACGGCGCGTGGTATGCGGAGCAACTCCGCGCGCTGCGCGAAAACCCCGGCTGCATCGGCGCGCATCTCTGCGGCGCGTATCTCCGAAACAATGCGCGCAATCGCGGCCTGCGTGACGCGCGCGAACAGCCCGACGAGGAAAACATCGCGCTCACGACCACGGCAAATCGCGAGATGGTGGCGTGGGTGCCGCGCTAAGATTTCCAGCGCGAGTCGATCAATTCAGCGCCGCGTTCATGCGCTTCTTCTCAACCAGTTTCATCGCCCTTACTGCCGCAGTTGCGGCGCCGCTGGATTTCAACCGCGACGTGCAGCCGATCCTCTCGGAGAACTGCTTCCACTGCCACGGGCCCGACGGGAAGAAACGCGAGGCCGACTTGCGGCTCGATCGCAAAGACGGTCCTGAAGGCGCGTATCGGACGAAGGATGGGCTCACCGTGATCAAGCCGGGCGACAGCGCCGGGAGCGACGCGATCGTGCGGGTGCTGAGCACCGACAAAGACGAGGTGATGCCGCCGCCGAAGTCGAACCGCTCGCTCACCGAGGCGCAGAAGCAGACGCTCAAGCGCTGGGTCGAGGAAGGCGCGAAGTGGGGCGAGCATTGGGCCTTCGTCGCGCCGAAACGGAGCGCAGGAAATTCCATCGACGAGTTTGTTCTCGTGCGGCTTGCGCAGGAAGGGCTGAAGCCTTCGCCCGAGGCCGATAAGCCGCGGCTGATCCGGCGCGTGACGCTCGATCTCACCGGGCTGCCGCCGACGCCGGAGGAAGTCGATGCGTTCGTCGCGGAGACGTCGGCGCACGCTTACGAAAAAGTCGTCGATCGTCTGCTCGCGAGCCCGCGCTACGGCGAGCGGTGGTGCTGGGACTGGCTCGACGCGGCGCGCTACGCGGACACGAACGGCTACCAGGGCGACCCGGAGCGCACGATGTGGCCGTGGCGCGATTGGGTGACGCAGGCGATCAACGCGAACATGCCTTACGATCAGTTCACCGTGTGGCAGCTCGCGGGCGATCTGCTGCCGGGCGCGACGGCGGAGCAAAAGCTCGCGACCGGCTTCCACCGCAACCACATGATGAACGGCGAAGGCGGGCGCATTTCCGAGGAGTCGCGCGTGGAGAATGTCTTCGATCGCGTGGAGACGACCGGCATGGTGTGGCTGGGCCTCACGGTCGGCTGTTGCCGCTGCCACGATCACAAGTTCGACCCTCTCAGCCAGCGCGACTACTTCGCGCTCTACGATTTCTTCAACCAGACCTCCGAGACCGGACAGGGCCGCGGCGGGCAGGCGGCGCCGGCGCTCGATATGTCCACGCCGACGGAGATCGAGCGGAGCCAGCAGGCGGAGAAGAAGGTCGCGGAGATGGCGGCGGAAGTAGAGGCGTTCGAGCTCGCAAAGTTCCCGCGCGCGGCGGGCAAGCCGCTCGCGGAATCCGAGGCGATCAACTTGCCCGGCAACCTGCCCGCGACACTCGCAAAGACCGAGCCGAAGAAGCGCGGCGTGGACGCGCTGCTCGAAGCGGTCGCGCATTTCAAGGACAACGACGCCGCTTACACCAGGCAGCTCAATAGGCTGCTCAAGGCCATGCGTGATCGCGACGCGGCGGCGAAGAACGTCACGCGCGTGATGATCATGGATACGATGAAGGAACCGCGTCCGACCTTCATCCTGAGCAAAGGCGCCTACGACAAACCGACTGACGTGAAGGTGCGCGCCGGCACGCCTGAGAGCCTGCCGCCGATGCCTGCCGACGCGCCGCGCGACCGGCTCGGGCTCGCGCAGTGGCTCGTCTCGCGCGACCATCCGCTCACCGCGCGCGTGACGGTGAACCGGTTCTGGCAGGCGTTCTTCGGCACGGGGCTGGTGAAGACGGTCGAGGATTTCGGCGTGCAGGGCGAGAAGGCGTCGCACCCCGAACTGCTCGACTGGCTCGCGGTGCAGTTCGTCGAGAGCGGCTGGGATGTGAAGGCGCTGCACAAGCTCATCGCGATGAGCGCGACGTATCGCCAGTCGTCGCGTGTGACACCGCAGCTCTTCGAGCGCGACCCGGAAAACCGCCTGCTCGCGCGCGGCCCGCGCTTCCGTCTTCCCTCATGGATGATCCGCGACCAGGCGCTCGCCGTCGCCGGCCTGCTCGTGGACAAACCCGGCGGCCCAGCGGTGATGCCGTATCAGCCCGAGGGCATCTGGGAGGAAGCGACCTTCGGAAAGAAGAGCTACAAGCAGGACCAAGGCGAGGCGCTCTACCGCCGCAGTCTCTACACGTTCTGGCGCCGCATCGTCGGGCCGACGATGTTCTTCGATAACACCTCGCGGCAGACTTGCTACATCCGCGCGATCCGCACGAACACGCCACTGCACGCGCTCACCACGCTGAACGACGTGACCTTCGTGGAAGCCGCGCGCGTCTTCGCACAGCGTGCGATGCTCGCGGAGAAGGACGACGACGCACGTCTTCGCCGTGTCTTCAAACTCGCCGTCGCCCGCGACATTACGCCCGCCGAAAGCGCGCTGTTACTCAAGCGGATCACTTCGCTCAAGACGCAGTTCAGCGCAGACCAGGCGGCGGCGCAGAAGCTTCTGCAGGTCGGCGAATCCAAGCGCGACGAATCGCTCGCGCCAACCGAGCACGCCGCGTGGACTTCGCTCTGCCAGCTCGTGCTGAATCTCGACGAGGCGCTCACGAAGGACTGAATTCTCGACGATCCGCATTGCGCTCGTGGCAGCCGCGTTCGCATCGTCGCGCATGTCGATGACCACTCCATACGCCTTCGTGCTGATCGCTGCCGTGCTCTACGCAGCTGGGGCGTTGGTCGTGAAGCGATCCGGAGACTTCGGGGCGGGAGTGTGGCGCACGGCCTTCGTCTCGAACGTCGTGACCGCGGTCTGCTTTCAGCCGCTGCTGTGCTTGGGCGGAAGCTGGCACGCAGAGCTGTGGTGGCAGCCGGTGCTCGTGGCGCTATGCTTCGTTGTGGGCCAATGGCTGACGTTCGTTTCGCTCGAGAGCGGCGACGTGTCGGTGGCCACGCCGGTGTTGGGGCTTAAGATTCTGCTCGTCGCCATTTTCGTCACGTTGCTCGGTGGCGAAAGTCTGCGCCCGAAGCTGTGGGCCGCGGCGGCTCTCGCGACGGCCGGCATCGCCTTGCTCAATCGACGGACGGCTGCGTCGCATCATCACGTCGGGCGCACCATCGCGACGGCGGGGCTCGCCGCGGGCGCCTTCGCGATCTTCGATGTGCTCGTGCAGAAGTGGTCGCCGACTTGGGGGCTCGGGCGCTTCCTGCCGCTGACCATCGGCATCGCGGGCGTGCTCTCGTTCGGCTTCATCCCGCGCTTTCGCGCACCGCTGTCGGAGCTGCCGCGAGCGGCATGGCCGTGGCTGCTCGGCGGCACGCTGCTCATCGCCGGGCAATCGGTGCTCTTCGTCTCGACCATCGCGAAGTGGGGCCACGCGGCGCCGGTGAATGTGATCTACGCCTCGCGAGGTCTGTGGAGCGTGCTGCTCGTGTGGCTCTGCGGGCATTGGGTGCAAAGCCGGGAGCAGCATCTCGGCGGCCGCGTGCTCGCGTGGCGGCTGGCGGGCGCCACGCTCATGATGTCGGCGATCGTGTTAGTGATCTTGTGAGTGCGCGCGGATAATCCGAGCGCATGAACAAGATCCTCGTCCTCTTCGATTCCAAGTCCGGCAACGTCGCCAAGATGGCCGCGCTCGTCGCCGAAGGCGCGTGCACCGTGGCGGACACCGAAGTGCGCATCCGCTCCGTGGACGACGCGCAGGCGGACGACGTGGTCTGGTGCGACGGTCTCGCCGTCGGCAGCCCGACGAACATGGGTATCCTCTCGTGGAAGATGAAGCGCTTCTGGGACGAGACGATGAACGCCAAATGGATGGAGGTGGACGGCAAGATCGCGTGCGCCTTCAGCAGCGCGGGCGGCTGGGGCGGCGGCATGGAGCTCGCCTGCCAGTCGATCCTCACCGTGCTGATGAACTTCGGCTTCCTCGTCTTCGGCGTGACCGACTACGCGGGCAAAAAGATGACGCTGCACTACGGCGCCGTCGCGGCGAAGGAACCGCGCGAGCCCGAGACGCAGGAGGCGTGTCGCATCCTCGGGCGACGCCTCGCGGAGTGGACGGCGGTTCACATGCACGGTCGCCACGACCAGCACCCGGCGAAAAAAGACACCCCTCGTCTCTCGCCAGGCTAGCAGCCAGCCACATTGACCCTAGTGCGTGACGCGGCGAAGCGGGTGCGCGCTCCGTCGTGCAGCATGCGTCACTTCTTGTGCGGACTGCATCGCTCCCCGTGCAGCGTCCAAGCCGAACCCATAACCTCGTGCTCCGTGCGGCGCTTTAGTTTCGGTCGAAAATTCCGTTCAAACGTTCGTTAGTAATTCCACGAACGCCTGACATGAAGGGTCTGCTTTCATTGCGGTGGAATCGATGGCGTCGGTCTCTCGCAAAACTACCGCCAGCGAGTAGCCGGGGCACTCAGTCTGCCCGGCAGTCGTCAGTGTGGCCTTGAGGATCTTCGATGGAGTGCTGGTTGGCCCGATCTTGGTGCCAGCGACGGCGAGCGAATCCATGAGGTTCCGCGATTTGTCGCGCCGCTCCAGATGAGCTTCATGCCACAGTGCCCAAATAATGTTTTCGAGAGACCCTTTATCGGTGTCGGGTTCCGTGAAAACACAGATCGCCCCACCGTAACCGCCGCTCTGTTGATAGCTGTTGCCAGCGAGGGACGAAAAATCGGGAAGCAATGGAGCCAGCAGATCCTTGTGGTTGTCGGTAATAAGCTTTTGCCGTGATGCGACTCCCATTTCGTCAGCGTCGTTGACGAAAACGACGCCCAACTCAGTCAGGCGCTTTTCAGGATCACTCATTTGTGTGCGCGCGACGACAAGTTCCAGGAAGGAGTTGATTTATTTGGCGCGATTGTCGCCACAGCAATTCAGGAAATACCAAAACCGCAGTTCATCCGCACTCTTCAGGACCGCCTCAAGCAACGGAGGTTCATCTGGAGCGACAGGTCCGTTACCGCCAAGTTTCGCGAGGTTTGCGTTGCGGTTATTGAGGCGAGTGACGAAAAATTTCCCAAATGGTTCGGGCAGCTTGGCAACCGGCAGGTCCACTGATTTTGCCCCGGCGCTTTCTTCCAGCAGGCGCGTGAGAAATGCGATGTCGTGCGGACCTTCGCAGAAGACGAGAATCGGACGGGAGGCCATGGATTAGTCCCGGAGGTCAATATTGAAGCCATCCAGCAATGTAGCGAGCTGTTCGCCAGCGTATCGATAGCACGCCGCATCCGAATTATCCCCACGCAGGGTGTATGCAGCGACATCTTCGAGACGGTATTCGTTTTGCACGAAGGCATCGACGCACTCTTTGCTGTGAGAGGTCAGAAAGACTTGCACGTTAAATTCCACTGCGAGTTCCTGCACGAGCTTGGTGAACGAGCGGAGCAGCTTGAAATGAATGGCACTTTCAAACTCATCAATCAGCACGACCCCGTCCTTCGCGTAGGCGAACAACAGGCCGATATAGAAGATGCGTTGGAGACCGTCACCGAATTGCGCGAGATCGGGCGCGGGCAGCATAGATTCGTGCTCTACGAGGAAGCGGGTGAATTTTTGCGCGTAACGGGCGGTCGTTTGATCCACGTTCCTGATCGCTCCGTCGAGATGTTCGCGGATGAACTCGACGACTTTCCCTTTCACTCCCGCTTCGACGCCCTTGGCAAAAAGCGTGGCAAGGAACTCTGGGTCATGCTGCACAAAGGGGCTGGAGAAGACGGCGGGGCAGAGCACCCGAGAAGCGCTGTAGCGGGTAATGCGATCACGACGCTCGAAGAGGTGGGTGGTTGATTCCTGCGAGAGACCACCGTAGTCCGCCAATACCTCAATACTGGTGAGGTAGCCGGTTTTGTCGTCGAGGTCTTCGCCGTTGATTTCGTTCCGAATGACAACCGTAGCGTGATTGGCCGGGATGGAATCGAATGTGCCCGAGATGCGTGACTCCGCGGGAACTTGTTCCTTGAGCCAGCCTGGGGGCGGATCGTCGTGCATCTTGCCACGCCGCTGCGCGATCTCGAGCAGCGCGGTGATGTCGTTCTGGCAGACGAGGAGTTGCACTGCCTCCAGCAGGGACGTCTTCCCAGAGTTGTTGGCGCCTACAAAAAGGTTCACACGTCGCAGGCCGTCTACATGCAAGGAGTGAAAGCGGCGGTATACATCCAAGGAGATTTCCGAAAAGTGCGACTGGCGAACCGCATTAATCGGCTGGCGTTCCGAGGGCGTGCCTAAAACCATCGGCTGCCGGTCTCGCGCGGCGAGTAGCCCTCGCAGCTTGCTCTGGAGATCCTCCACGCCGGAGAGCTGTTCGGCACTGAGCTTGCCTGAGTGGCTGAAAAGCACGTTCACGCTATCGCCGATGCTCTGGATACACTCGCCGAGCCGACTCTCAACGATCTGGCTGCTGGAAAACGTGGCGGAGGAAAGCTGGCGCGAGTCGTCGAGGTTACGGAGGGCAGCTTCGTCTTCGATGATCTTTGAAAGCTCGCGAACGTCCGAAGACGTATTGATGGCCGGCTCGGAGGGCCTGTTTTTTTCCGAACCCTCCTCGTCCTCGGGGTAGCTCACACGCGAGAACCAAGAGAACAATCGCTCCAGGTTTGCCGGGTTGTTCGCTCGATATTCGTTACGATCCCAGCCGATGAAATTTCGGAGGGCTGGACTGCGGACGACTTCGCTGAAGCGACTGAATTTGTCGGTAGTCATCTGGTCGCCAAATTCGCTCTTGGCATACAGGTCGCTCAGAGCTAGCGCGCCCAACATCAAGCGCAGAGGATTGCGGTCGAGGCCCAGTGATTGGCAGGTTTCATCTTCACTCCAGCCGTGCTTGGTGATGAGTTCACGCAGAGCGCGTGCTTGATTGAGAGGTGGCCATTTCTTTTTTCCAGAAATGTGAGCCAATCCCATCACAACAAGGTGCTGCGCAGCGTTCTCTTCCTCGTATATGACGATGGGCACAGCGCTAAAGAATTCCGGCGATAGCACGCCAAGATCTACGGCGGTTTCTTCGTAGCGCCGCTGGAGGTGTTTTAGCGCGGCAACGCGGCGGTTACCCTCGACAACGAGATATTTACCCTTCGATAGCTCACGAACTTGGATTGGATCGATCGCAAGCCACCCATTTTTTTTGAGGCTGGTAAGAATGTCACGAATACCCTCGTTACTGTCTCCAAGAAGAAATCCCGTCGTCCTGCGCTGCACGTCGTCCGAGGCGATGCTTTCCGCCGGAACAGCGACATAGTCCTCATGATCGCCAAATCGGTAGTTGTTTGGGTCGAGGAAGAGGTTTTTCAGCGCAACGGAGCGAGTGCGAGTGATTCCGCTCGGCGCGGGTTCGGAGACGGGCTGTGATTCGTTGTCGGGCATGGTGGATGACGCGGCAACAATCCCACCGTCCTCGCCGAATGACCAGCCGCCAGTGACGCAGAGTCGGTGGGCGACAGGTGGCTGGCCCACGCGGCCCAGCAAAAGGAAGTGGTTCCCCCCGGCTTCCGTCCGGCACGGCGGAAAGCTGAGCGCGGCGCGGCGTCGATAGGCGAATGTGCGTTCGGGTAGCTTACGCACCGCGCGCTGGGCGTGTAGAAGTCGTGCTCTTCCCGATGCGCTTCCTCCTCACCGTTCTCTTCGCACTCGCGTCCGCATTCCCCGCGCTCGCGGCGCCGAAGCCGAACCTCATCCTCGTTCTCATCGACGACCTGGGCTGGGGCGACTTCTCGTGCTTCGGCAACCGCGACGTGCAGACGCCGAACATCGATCGCCTCGCGTCCGAAGGGATCAGCTTCTCGCAGTTCTACGTGAACTCGCCGATCTGCTCGCCGTCGCGCTGCGCGCTCGTCACCGGGCAGTATCCGCAGCGCTGGCGCATCACGTCTTTCCTCAACAACCGCGGCGACAACGAACGCCGCGGTGTCGCGCAGTGGCTCGACCCCAAAGCCCCCACGCTCGCGCGCATCCTCCAGCGCAGCGGCTACGCGACCGGCCACTTCGGCAAGTGGCACCTCGGCGGACAACGCGACGTGGACAATGCGCCGCCGATCACCGCTTATGGCTTCGACGAAACGCTCACGAACTTCGAGGGCATGGGGCCGAAGCTCCTGCCGCTCACGCTCAAGCCGGGCGACAAAGAGCCGGGGAAAATCTGGGCCGACGCCGAGCGTCTCGGCGGGCCGGTGACTTGGATGCAGCGTTCGCAGATCACTACCGGTTTCATCGACGCGGCGATCCCTTTCATCGACAAGGCAGCGTGCGAGAAGAAGCCATTCTACGTCAACCTCTGGCCGGACGACGTGCATGGTCCGTGGTGGCCACCGGTGGAAATGTGGGGCGACGGCAGCAAGCGCCGCCTCTACCTCTCCGTGCTGGAGGAAATGGATCGGCAGTTCGGCAAACTTTTCGATCACATCCGCTCCACCCCCGCACTCCGCGACAACACGCTCATCCTCATCTGCTCCGACAACGGTCCTGATGTGGGCGCGGGAAGCGCCAGCCCCTTTCGCGGCACCAAGGCCACGCTTTACGAAGGTGGCACACGGTCGCCGCTGATCGCGTGGGGACCGGGACTCATCGAGAAAAACAAAGCCGGTTCGCGCAACGAATCGGCCGTCTTCGCCGCGTTCGATCTAGTGCCCTCGCTGCTCGCCCTCGCGAACGTCCCGCACCCAACGGGCGTGGTCTTCGATGGAGAAAACCTCGCGCAGGTTTTGCTCGGTCGCGGCACGGCTTCCCGTCAGGCGCCATTGTTTTGGAGACGTCCGCCCGATCGAAAATCCGCCTACGGCTCCGGCCCGCTGCCCGACCTCGCGGTGCGCGAGGGCGATTGGAAACTCCTCTGCGAATACGACGGCACCCGGCCCCAACTCTACGACCTTGCCACCGATCGCAGCGAAGGGACCAACGTCGAGCGCCTCAGCAAAGCCGTGACTGATTGGCACCGCTCCATGCCGCCGGACAACGGCCCCGCGCTCGGCACGGAGCAACCGAAGAAACCGTAACCCATCACACCATGAGACTCCTCACCGCACTCGTCGCACTCGCGTCCACCTTCGCCGCGCTGGCAGCGCCACGACCTAATATCGTCGTCGTCCTCGTCGATGACGTCGGCTTCTCCGACCTCGGCTGCTACGGCGGCGAAATCCCGACGCCGAATCTCGACCGGCTCGCGGCGGAAGGGCTGCGCTTCACGCAGTTCTACAACACGGCGCGGTGCAGCACGACGCGCGCGGCGCTCATCACCGGCCTGTATCCGCACCAGGCCGGCCTGGGCTGGCTCGATGGGAAGGTGGAGCCGCAATCGCGCGGCTTTCACGGCAAGCTGCTGCCGCGTTGCGTGACGATCGCGGAGGTGCTGCGTGAGGCGGGATATTTCACAGCGATGACGGGCAAGTGGCACATGGGGCAGCAGAATGGCACGCCTCCGTGGGAGCGCGGTTTCATGCGCTCGCTCAACTCGCGCTTCGGCGAGGTCTTTTTCCCGCACGAGGACGACAAGCCCGGCACGAAGATGCTCTACCTCAATGGCCGTGAGATCCCAAAAAACTCTCCCGAGATCGGCAAGGGCGAGTGGTATTCGACCGATCTCTTCACCGAGTGGGGGCTGAAGTTCATCGACGAAGCGCGCGCGGAGAAGAAGCCGTTCTTCCTCTACGTCGCGCAAGGCGCCGCGCACTTCCCGCTCCGCGCGCCGGCCGACGTGATCGCGAAGTATCGCGGCAAATACATGGCCGGCTGGGACAAGCTCCGCGAGCAGCGCTACGCGAAGCAGAAGCAGCTCGGCATCATCGATCCGAAGTGGCCGCTCGCGCCGCGCCCGCCCGAGGTTGCCGCGTGGGACTCGCTGACGGCGGAGCAAAAGGATCGCTTCGACCAGATGATGGCGACCTACGCCGCGATGATCGACCGCATCGACTTCGCCATCGGCACGCTCGTGGCGGGGCTGAAGGAGCGCGGCGAACTCGACAACACGCTCATCCTTTTCATGCACGACAACGGCGGCAACGCCGAAGGCGGACCGGACGGCATCACGAAGGGCCCCGGCCCGATCGGCAGCCCGCAGAGCCACGTCCACCTCGGCATGAGCTGGGCGACGCTCAACAACACGCCGTTCACGCGCTACAAGCATTTCACCCACGAAGGTGGCATCAGCACGCCGCTCATCGCGCACTGGCCGAACGGCATCGCGCGGCACGGCGCGTTGGAAAAGCAGCCGGGACATCTCATCGACATCTTGGCGACGTGCGTCGATCTCGCAGGCGCGAAGTATCCGCGTGAGTTCAAGGGCAACGCGATCGAGCCGATGGAAGGCGTGAGCCTGCGCCCCGCCTTCGACGGCAAACCGTTCGCGCGCACCCAGCCGATTTTCTGGGAACACGAAGGCAACAAAGCCGCTCGCGACGGCCAGTGGAAACTCGTGATGCGCCACAAGCAACCGTGGCAGCTTTTCGACATGGAAGCCGACCGCACCGAGCAGCACGACGTGATCGCGCAGCACCCCGAGATCGCCTCGCGCCTCGAAGCCTCGTGGACCGCGTGGGCACAGCGCACCTACGTGGACGAGTGGAACGGCCCCGACCACACTGACTGGGGGCAGGACATCAAACGGGCGGCCAAATGAAGACCTCCGCTCTCGCCATCCTTTGTTCATGCGCGGTCCCGCTGGCTGCCGCCGAGGTGAAGCCTGCACAGGCCGAACTTTTCCCGACCGACTCGCGTCGCTGGTCTCGGGTGGGCGATGCGGTCGTGCTCATGGACCTTGCGAAGGCGGAGCCGGCGTCGGCGCTGATCACCGGCAAGCGCGAAAAAGGGAAATGGAAGCTCATCCCCTTCACCACGGCGGAGTCGAAAGGCACGGCGCTCTCCGCGTATGGCGGCACCGGGCCGGTGCCGGTGAAGTTGCCGCTCGCGGCGCGTGGATGGCACGCAGTATATGTCGGGCTGGCGACGACTTCCGGCGGCTTCAATATCGGGCCGAACGGGATCAAGGCGCGCTTGAGCGATGAGCCGATCTTCAAGCGCATGGCGTGCAATCTCGATCTGCTGCCGAACCGGCGCGCGCAAATCCAGGAGCAGTATCTCACGGTTGCGGAGTTGAAGGGGCAGTCGCTCGAGATCGCGCCGCTGCCGGGCCGGCCGGCGAATGTCTGCTACGTGAAACTCGTGCCGCTGACGGCGGAGGAAACGCAGACGTGGACCGCGAGCCGCCTGGAAAAACGCGTGCGCACGTCGATTGCGACGTTCGACGGGCATAGCTGGATCTGGCCGTATCGTCCGACGACGGCGGAACAACTCGCGGAAGAGTTTCGCGGGTTCGAGGACTCAGACATTGGCAAGTGGTGGTTCCAAGTCACCGGCGCGGACCTCGTGAATTACCCGTCGAAGATCGGCACGTATTCCGGCGAGGGGACGACGGATTTTCCCAGCGGCAGCTACGCGGCAGTCACGCGCTCGCTGGAGACGCTTTTCAAATTGGGCATCAATCCCCTTAAGGTCGCGCGCGACGCGGCGAAGGCGCAGGGCGCGGAGTTTCACGTGATGCTGCGGCCAGCGGGCTGGGTCGGCTCGATGCCTTACGAGGAGACGTTCAACAGCAAATTCTACTACGCACACCCCGAGTGGCGCTGCTTCGATCGCGACGGCACGCCGACGTTTTTCATGAGCTACGCGGTGTCGGAAGTGAGGCGGCAACTAATCGAGATTTTCCGCGAGACGCTCGCGCTGCAACCCGAGGGCGTGGGCTTTCTTTTTAATCGAGGGATGCCGCTGATGCTGTGGGAGGATGCCTTTTGCGTGCGGTTCAAGCAGATGCACAACGCCGACGCGCGTGAGGCCGGCGACGATGACCCGCGCATCTACGCGACGCGCGCGGCCGTCATGACGGACTTCATGACCGAAGTGCGCGCGCTGCTCGACGAGACCGCGCGCGCCCAAGGCCGCACGACGCCTTACAAAATCTCGCTCGGCACTTTCGCAAAGGAAGCGGACAATGTGAAATGGGGCCTCGACCTGCCGCGCTGGATCGAGCGCGGGCTCGTGGATGAGCTGGCGACGACGTGGTTCGCGTATCACACGTCGTTCGAGAAGACCCCCGGCCAGATCGACATGGAGTATTACCGCCGCATCACGAAGGGCACAAAAACGAAGGCCTATCCGATGGTCATCGCATGGAAAACCGGGAAACCGCAGGAGCTGTGCAAGAATGTCGCCGACTACTACGTCGCAGGCGATCCCGGCGTCGCGATCTGGGACCCGCAAGTCGAGAAAGGCTGGCCCGAAGGCTCACAGGGCAATGTCTTCGACGTGCTCGGCCGCCTCGGTGATCACGAGCGCGTCGCGCGCTGGGCGAAGAGCGGCGTGCCGCAGCCACTCACGGTCCCGCTCACGCGCCTCGACGAAAACCATTTCAGTCGCTGGTTTCCGAACACCGGGTTTTGATCCGCCTGCATGAAATCTGTCCTCCTCTTCGCTGCGCTCACCTCACTCGCCGTGGCCGGCGATCCGCCCACGCTCATGACCACACGCGGCCATCTGCTCGTGGATGAGAATTTCGAGAAGCCGCTGCCGCCCTTCGATGGAAAGTCGAACGGCTTCGCGAGTGGCTTCAAGAGCTGGCGCTACAACGCGGCGGAGCGTGGTGGACATTGGGAGGTGAAGGATGGCGCATTCACCGGCTCGGAGAATCCCGCGGTGCAGCACCCGGCGACGGCGAGCCGTGGGTTCGACTTCAAGAATGTCGTCATCCAGTGCGAGTTGCGGATGAACGACGTGCCGCTGGAAGGCCGCAAGTTTCGCTTCATGATGGTGCGCACCACCGACACGAAGGACTACGTGTGCAGCGTCGTCATTAACGAAGGCGGCTTTCGCATTCAAAAGGACGACAACGACCACGCCGGACCCGACAAGGCCGTGCCGCTCGGCAAAGTGAAGACGCCACTCAAGCTCGGCGAATGGCGCACGGTCGTCTTTGAGATCCTCGGCGAGGAGATGGTCGGCACGGTCGATGGACACAGCCTCACCGGCACGCATCCGCTCATTGGCTCGGAGAAGTGCAGCGTGATGTTCGTCGCCGGCATGGACGGCAGCGTGCGCAACTTCAAGGTGTGGGAAGCGCTGCCGAACCCCGATTGGGCGAAGAACAAGGCGGCGCTCGCGGCGAAGAAGTAGCGCCGCGGCTACTTTTTCGCAGCCCTGCGCTGCTTGATCGCGCGCTCGGTCACGAGCTTTTGCGTGTAGGCGCCGACCCAGATCTCGATGCAGTGTGACGGCTTCAAACTGATGTCGTCCGGCTTCGGCCGCTTCTCCACATCGTCCGGCGGCATGTCGCCGGAGTTGATCCGGTTCATGATCTCCTCCCAGTGGCCCATGATCTTCGGAGACTCGATGTCGACCCTCAGCGTATCCACCCGGAGGTCGCCTTTTTGCTTTTTGCCCCGTGGCAGCTCGTGCAGTGCTCGGAGAAAAACGGACGCACCGCTTTTTCGACGCTTACTGCTTCGACTCCGCGCGCACAAAAGGCGAACGCGAGGCAGGCGAAGAGCAAAAGACGATTCAGGATGCGAAACACGGCACTGATAACAGAACCGCTCTGGTTTTCTTTGTCGAAGGAATGAACTCGCGCGAGGTCATGCAGCGCAGCATGACGCTCCGTCTTCTCGTCCTCCTGCTTCTCCCGTCGCTCGTCTTCGCTGGCGGCAAGTTCACCCTCACTGCGCTGAACATCCCCGACATTAATCGCGGCGCCGGCCTCGCGCTCGTGCTGCAAACACCGGGGGGTAAGACATGGCTCTACGACACTGGCTCTGGTTATCCGGGTGAGACAGGGATGGGAAGGCGACTTCAATGCGGGTCGCGATCTCGTTGTGCCGTTCTTGAAAGCGCTTGGTGTCACAGAACTCGACGGCGTGCTCATCAGCCACGCGCACTACGATCACTTCGGCGGCCTCGTGTGGCTGAAGGATAACTTCCCGATCAAACGCCTCATCGACTCGGGCTACGAATTTCCCGGTGCTAGCAAGCCGGACTACTCCAGCGAACTGCGCCACTACTCGCGGGTGCGTGCCGAGTTTCAGCAACGCGGCACCTACGTCGCCGCGCACGCGGGCGACAAGCTCGCGCTCGACGACGCGCTAAACGTCGAAGTGATCGCACCGCCGAAGGAGTTCTTCGCCAACCCCGAGGGCTCCGTGCGCGCGGCGAACGATCCGCCTGCGCATTACCTCGTGAACGCCAATTCACTAGGCATCCGCATCCAGCATGGCGATGTCGTCTTCTATCTACCGGGCGACATCCAGACTGAAGACATCGACCGCAGCCTCCTTCCGTTCGTCGATCCCGCGAAGATCAAATGCGACGTGCTTATCGCGCCCGGCCACGGCATCCACGGCTCGAAAGCCTTCGCCGAAGCCGTGCGCCCGGAAGTCTCCATCGCCAGCGTCTTCCCGCGCTACGCTCGCGGGCTGAAAAGCACGCCGGAGCTGAAAGCCGTCGGCGCGAAGACCTACATCACTGGCATCCATGGGCAGGTGCAGGTCGTGTCGGATGGGAAGACTTACCAAGTTACCGCCGAGCATCCCGACGCGAAGTAGCTCGCTCAATCGTATTCGCAGCCGATTTCCAGCGCGATCCGGCCGTCGTCGAGCTTGCGGATGTTGGAGATGAAGACGGGCAGCCCGCCACCGAGTTGCGAGCGGCTCGAAGGCGTCGTGTAAGGCGTGAACGAGCGGTTCGCTTTGCTCGGATACGGCACGGACGCGAGATAGACGCGCGGGCCGGACGGCCCGCCGACGCCGTGCGATTCCTCGAGCGCGGGCCGGTTCGCCACCACGCGCCAGATGAGCAATCCCTCCGCCGGCACGCTCGCGTCGAAGCCGGTCTTGCGGCGGTTTTCGAGCAGGAAGTATTCGCTGCCATCGCGGCGCACGAGCACCTTCAGGCATTCGCGCGTCGAGCCTTCCACGGGGCCGAGGACGAGCTTCTGCGGCACGGTCGGATCGACGACCACGGGATCGAGCCAGCCGAGCTGTTCCTTCGACCACGCGCAGAAATGTTGCGGGCGTCCGTTGCGCACGTGATTCGACATCGCGCACCAACTGCCGACGCCCGAGGAGCCGGGATTTTCCGGCCGCGCGTAAAGATCAGGCAGACCGAGGATGTGCCCGGTTTCGTGGCACATCGTGCTGATCGTGCTCATCGCCTGCGGCCCCGCCAGCTCCGCCACGATGACGTAAGGCCACGGCTTCTTCTCGTGCGTGACGCTCGCGCGATGCGCCCAGTAGAGGCTGCCGCGATTGGTGGTCGGATATTTTTCGCCCGCGTAGATGAAGCCGATCCCATCGAAGCCATCGAGCGCTCCCTTGCCCTCGCGCGCGAGCAGCGTGTCGATCGCTTCGTTGAGAAACTCAGCCTTCACCACCGGGCTCGTGCCCCGGTCGTAGTCGGCGCGCTTCTTCTTCACCTGCACCCAGTCGAAGGCCTTCCCTTCGACCCGCAGTTTGCCGCACGACTGCTCCTGATAGTAGTCGTTCATGCTGCCATAGACGGTCTGCCCGAGCACATTCGTGGTCTTGTAAGTATCGCGGCTGAAGAACGCATCCTCCCAATCTTTCACCGTCACCTTCTCGTGATGTTTGATATCGGGATACTCCACGCAGATCAGCGCCAAGCGGTAGGTGTCCTTCTTCCACGTGTTCAAAACGCGTCGCTCCTCGGGCGCGAGCGACGACGACGCATCGTCGGGCACGAGCTTGAGTTCCTTATCGAGCACCTGCTGCTTCCGACGCACGTGCAGCCGGATCGTGTCGCCGGGCCGCTTCTCCGCGAGCACGTCGGTGAGCGAAAGCCCTTCGCCCAACTCCGCATCGTCCACGCTCTCGATCACATCGCCCAGCCGCAGCCCCGCCTGCGCCGCCGGCTTGTCCTTCACCACGAAACTGATCGCAATGCCCCCGTCCGTCGGCTGCCCCATCCGCACGCCGATGACTCCGCGCTGGTCCGCGATTTTCAAAGGCCGGCTCGTCGCGCCGAGCGTGGCGGACACTTCGATCGTCATCCCGCCGCGCACCAGCGCGATGCTGACCATCTCGCCGGGCGCGCGCGCTTGCAGCAGCGAGCGCGCGTCGTCCGGCGTTTTCGCCGCGCCGCCGCCGATGCTCTCGATCACATCGCCTTTCCGGATGCCCGCGACTGCCGCAGGCGAATCGTCGGCGACTTCGCCGGCGAGCAACCGCCCGTTTTCACCAGCCGCGAACGACACGCCGAGCCATCCGGTCAATCCCTCCGCGGAAGGCTTGGGCGCTTGGACCTGCGTGGTCACTGCCGCGCTGAGCGGGCGATAGCCCGGTGGGATCACGCCGTCCGCCAGCACGCGGGCGCCGATCGTGGAGAGGTAAAGCGCGAGGGTGAGTCTGAGTGCGGGGAGTTTCATGGAGGAGTGCGGAGCGAACCAGGCAGACAGGCAATCCTTGGCAAAGAATGAAAGCAGGAAACATTGCCCTCCGTCTGCCGCTGTGGCACGATGCGCGCCGATGTTCGACGACACCGCCAACGAATGGCACCAGTGGTATCATCTCGCGCCGCTGGAGCGCTGGCACGAAACCGAAAAACTCTGGGCGCAATATCTCGCCCAAGGAGGCAGCCTTGATCCCGAACCCGATTCGCAAAGTCCTTTCGACTTTCCGGAACTGCGAGGTGCGCGCCCTGTTGATGGGCGGGCAGGCTTGCGTGTTCTACGGCGCGGCGGAGTTTAGCCGCGACACCGATTTCGCGATCCTCGCCGACGCGGAAAATCTCGCGCGGCTCCAGCGCGCGCTCGACGAGTTGCGCGCCGAAGTCATCGCCGTCCCGCCCTTCACTCGCGAACACCTCGAACGCGGCCACGCCGTCCACTTCCGCTGCCATCACCCAGAAGCCGCCGGCCTGCGCGTCGATGTGATGGCGAAGATGCGTGGCGTCGCGCCCTTCCCCGAGTTGTGGGAAAGGCGCACCACGCTCGAAGGCGAAGACGGCTCGCGCTACGAACTGCTCTGCCTGCCCGACCTCGTCGCCGCGAAAAAGACGCAGCGCGACAAGGACTGGCCGATGATTCGCCGCCTCATCGAAGCCGACTACGCCGCCTGCACCAGCGAGCCGACGCCCGCGCAGATTCGTTTCTGGCTCAGCGAAGCGCGCACCCCCGAGCTGCTCGCCGAACTCGCGCGCCGATTCCCCGCCGAGTGCATCGTGCTCGCCGAATCACGCCCCGCCTTGCGCCACATCGCCGATCCGGTTCGCACCGAAGCCGCGCTCGCCGACGAAGAACGCGCCGAGCGCGCCACCGACCGCGAGCACTGGCTGCCGCTGCGGCGGGAATTGGAAGCGCTGCGGCGACGTTGAAGCGCCGCAATGGCCGTTCAGCGCGGCACACGGCTGGTCAATCGAGCGGCGTTTCGAGGTCCGCCTCGCCCAGTGCCGCCGGCCACACACGTCCCACGATGATTCTCTCGTCGCGGATCGTGTAGATGATTTTCCAGCGGCGAAAGATCAGCTTCCGCCAGCCACCCTCCCGCAACTCATCGAGCACCGTCCCGGCCTGCGGATGCGTAAGAAGGATATGCGCCCGGTGGCAAATGCCTAGGCCGATCGCGGTAGCCGCGCTCGGATTCCGACGGGCGATGTAGCGGACGATCACCTCGATGTCCGCCGAAGCCCGCTCGGTCCAGATCAGCGGCTCACCCATCCCTCGATCCGGCTCTTCATCTCCTCGTTGGAAACCAGCCGGTTCTCGCGGATGTCGTCCTCCGCCTCCTGCACTGCCGCGAGCAGCGCGATCTCCTCACTCACATCCCGGAAGTCGATGTCATCCGGCAAGCGTTGGATGGCGGCTAAGACTTGGTGCTTGATGCTCATGCGCGGAGGCTACGAGCGAAGTGGACGGGAGGCAATCCGGGATGCCGTTTCATGCACGCGTGGTTCGTGCCCGTTGAGAGAATACCACGCGCGTTTCATTCGCGATTCAGGCTTTGATCTCTCCAAAGGGATGCGGCTCTTTCGATTTTCCTCCTGGCCCGTAGCTTCACTCCCGTCCTCTCTCGCCGCCTTCGTGCTATTTGCGACATGGCTTGTTGATCCGTGTCAGAAAATCCCTCTCCCAACCACAGCGAGTGCAATAGCCGGTAGGACTGAACGTATGCCCAGGTTCGGGAACGCATACTTTCGAAGATTTCGTTAGATACCAGGCGTCTGCTGCCTCGCCGCAGCGAGTGCACCAGCCATTGCTGCCGATTGTGTGTCCAAAGGCGAGGAGTGCCTTATTCCTTTCCAGTTCTCGCCGTTCCTGTTCGGTCTTGGCAGCGGACTGTTGTTCCTCCTCGGCTCGCTCCTTCTCGGCACGGGCTTCTTGAGTGCGGCGACTGTATTTCTCTGCATCGCGATTCAAAGCGGCAACCTCTTCGGAGTTGTTGAGGTCCAGACTGGGGCGACGTGCAGCAAGCACACGATACTCAGCGTCTAAGTCGGCGAACCTCTGGGCGAGCACAGCTCTCCGCTCGGCTAGAGAAGGAGTTGCTGCCGTGCGAGGATGCGGCGTTCCTGTGTATGCGGGCGAAGACGATACTTGGGGCCGTCCATCGCTCGTGGCGTTGATGGTGACCACACAAACGAAAATGCCAATCGCGATAAGAACCGCAATAACACCGCCCGTTTGATTAGCTTCGGTTTGTTTGCGCACTGCCGCCTCCTTCGCTTGCCACTCCTGGACCTTTTGCCGCTCTCGTTTCAGAACCTGCGCTTCGTGCTCAGCTCGCGCTTGCTGTGCTTGAGCCTCCTGCAAGGCTTTTGCGCGATAACGAACGTATAGGCTCGTTGCCAGTTTGTCGTCGCCTGCCGAGTTGGCGACGGCGCGCGTCCAAACAACCTTGTCGAGCCGACCCTGATCAATAATACTCGCAGCACTCGGGATCTGGTTCGCCTAAAAGAATTAGCTGTTCGTATTGCTTCGTGTGCCCTTCGCCAAATACTCGCGTCCATCCCCATCGATTCGTAGGGTTTGGATGAATACTGGAATACTTCACTTCGAGACGAACCCCTTGGCGCGTGAGGATGTCGTAGCCTGCTCCGTTGGGAGCAAGCTTGCCATTCAACATTTCACACAATTCCCATTCAGCTTGAGTTCCGATGCGCCTGCTCATGATTCGTTGGCGGCTGTTCATGCCGAGAATTGGGAAAGACAAGGTCTTTCAAGCCGCAGATTTTGCACGTTGCAATGGCCCTCATTGCAACGTTTGGGCATCGAACCAAAATGGCAGCCGAACGGCTCATTCGAGCCCCCTACGGACGCGACTAAGATCGCGAAGCAAGTGCAGGTTACACCGTTTGCCGTTTAACGTAACTGCAAACGGTTCGCCCGATGACACCTCTCCTCGAACATCAAGCCGTCCTCACCCGCCGCGCGCTCTTCGCGAAATCCGCGATGGGTCTCGGCGGCGCAGCGCTCGGCTCGCTGCTTACGCGCGACAGCCTCGCGCTGCCGGCTGATCCGGCGGCGCCGCGGTTGCCGCACTATGCGCCGAAGGCGAAGCGCGTGATTTATCTGCTGCAAAATGGCGCGCCGTCGCATGTCGATCTTTTCGACTACAAGCCGAAGCTCAAGGAGTGGCACGGGACGCAAATTCCGGATGAAGTCGTCGGCGGGAAACGCTTCAGCACGATGACGGGCGGGCAGACCGCGCGGCCGGTGCTCGGCGAGATCACGAACTTCGCGCAGCACGGCGCGAGTGGCGCGTGGGTGAGCGATTTCCTGCCGCGCATCGCGTCGATCAGCGACGAGGTGTGCTTCATCAAGTCGCTCCACACCGAGGCGGTGAACCACGCGCCGGCGATCACGTTTTTCATGACCGGCGGCGAGCAGGCGGGGCGGCCGAGCATGGGCGCGTGGCTGAGCTACGGGCTCGGCAGCGAGTCGAATGAGCTGCCGTCGTTTGTGGTGATGACTTCGCGCGACAAGGAGGCGTCGTGCGGGCAAATCTTCTACGACTTCTATTGGGGCAGCGGCTTCCTGCCGTCGAAATATCAGGGCGTGAAATTCCGCGGCAGCGGCGACCCGGTGCTCTACCTCAGCAATCCCGACGGCATGAGCCGCGAAGTGCGGCGCGGCTTGCTCGACGACCTCGCGAAGCTCAATGAGATGACGCTGCGCGAGTTCGGCGACCCGGAGATCGCGACGCGCATCGCGCAATACGAGATGGCTTACAAGATGCAGGCGAGCGTGCCGGAGCTGACCGACTTTTCCTCCGAGCCCGAGCACGTGCTCGCGCGTTACGGCCCCGACGTGCGGCGGCAGGGGAGCTACGCTTACAACTGCCTCATGGCCCGCCGGCTCGCCGAGCGCGGCGTGCGTTTCGTGCAGCTCATGCACGCGGGCTGGGATCAGCACCGCAATCTCAACACGCAGCTCAAAATCCAGTGCACTGACGTGGACGCGCCGAGCGCCGCGCTGGTGCTCGACTTGAAAGAGCGCGGCCTGCTCGACGACACGCTGGTCATCTGGGGCGGCGAGTTCGGGCGCACGCCGTTTTTGCAGGGCAAGATCGAGGACACGAAGCAATGGGGACGCGATCATCATCCCTACGCGTTCACGCTGTGGATGGCCGGTGCGGGTGTGAAGCCGGGCATGAGCTACGGCGCGAGCGACGAGTTCGGCTTCAACGCGGTGGAGAACAAAGTCCATGTCCATGACTTTCAGGCGACCGTGCTGCACCTGCTCGGCATCGATCACGAGCGCTTCACGTTCCGCTTCCAAGGCCGCCAATTCCGCCTCACCGATGTGCATGGAAAAGTGGTGAAGCCGATCCTCGCGTGACGTAGCTTGCACGCCGCATGTCCCCGCTGCGTCCCATCATCTGCCTCAGCGCGCTGACCTCGTTCTGCGCGGCGGCTACGCTGCCGGCGGAGCAGGTCAGTTTCTTCGAGGCGAAGATTCGCCCGGTGCTGGTGAAGCACTGCTACGAATGCCACTCGGCTGAGGCGGACAAGGTGAAGGGCGGACTGCTGCTCGACACGCGCGACGGCATCCGCGCCGGCGGCGACAGCGGGCCCGCCGTCGTGCCGGGCAACCCAGCGAAAAGCCTTCTGCTCACGGCCATCTCGCACACCGACCCCGATCTCGAGATGCCGCCGAAGAAGGCGCGCCTGCCGCAAGCGGTGATCGCGGACATCGAGGCGTGGATCAAGATGGGCGCGCCCGATCCGCGCGAAGCGACGGGGCGGATCGTCGAGCGCCCGCCGGTGGACATCAAATCGGGTCGCGAGTTCTGGTCGTTCAAAAAGCCCGTCCAGCACACGCCGCCCACGACGGGAAATCCCGCGTGGGCGAAGCGCGACCTCGATCGTTTCATCCTCGCGAAGCTGGAGAGCAGCCAGCTTTCCCCCACGCCCGACGCGGAGCCGGTGACGCTGCTGCGCCGCCTCTACTTCGATCTCATCGGGCTCCCGCCGACGCACGCGGCGACGACGGCTTTTGCCCGGCGCGCACGCGCGGGCGAGTTGGACGCGGCGCTGGAGGCGGAAGTCGATGCGCTCTTGAAGTCGGAGCGCTTCGGCGAGCGCTGGGGCCGGCATTGGCTGGACGTGGCGCGCTTCGCGGAATCGAGCGGTCGCGAGTCGAACCTCGCCTTCCCTCACGCGTGGCGATACCGCGACTACGTCATCGACGCGCTCAACGCGGACGTGCCGTTCGACCGCTTCATCACCGAGCAAATCGCCGGCGATCTCCTGCCCGCGAAAGACGACGCCGAGCGTGCGCGGCTGCTCATCGCCACCGGCTTCCTCGCCTTCGGCACGAAGGGGCTGAACGAGATGAACCCCGCGCAGTTCGACGCGGATCTCGTGGACGAACAGATCGACAGCGTGACGCGTGCGGTGCTGGCCAGTTCGGTCGCGTGCGCGCGCTGCCACGATCACAAATACGACCCGTTCAGCATGGAGGATTACTACGCGCTCGCCGGCATCTTCGGCAGCACGCGGACGTTCTTCGGCACATGGATCGACTCGGAAAACAACGTCGGCGGCAACCTGATTCGGCTGCCGGATTTGCCGGGCCAGTTGATCCCAAACAAAGCGATCCCCGCGAATCGAGTAGCGGAGTTGAAGACGCAACTGGCGACGTTGAACGCCGACGAAAAAGCGCAGGAGGCCGTGTTGAAAAAGGCCGTCGCTGAGAGCAGGGATCTCGGTCAGGAGGCGTTCGAGTTGTTGCGCAACGCGCTGCGCATCATTTGGACGCGCGGCGGTGTCGAGGGACAACTCGAGACCGTGGACGACTCTGGCCGCGCGCTGCCGCTGTGCATGGGCGTGATGGAAAAGGAGAAAGTCTCGGACGCGCGCCTGCTCGAACGCGGCGAGATCGCGCATCCGGGCAAGACCGTCGCGCGCGGCTTCCCGCGCGTGATCGAAGCGGACGCCGCAGCACTGCCCGCGGGACAAAGCGGACGCCTCGAATTCGCGCGCTGGCTCACCAATCCCTCGCATCCGCTCACCGCGCGCGTGATGGCGAATCGCGTCTGGCGGCACCTTTTCGGCGCGGGCCTCGTGAGCACGGCGGACAACTTCGGCTTCACGGGTGAGCGCCCAAGCCATCCCGAGTTGCTCGATCATCTCGCGCTGAAATTCGTGGACGGCGGCTGGTCCGTGAAGGCGCTCGTCCGCGAAGTCGTGCTCTCCCGCACCTACCGCCAGGCTTCGACGTATCGCGCGGACTACTTCCAGAAAGACCCCGAGAACCGCCTGCTCTGGCGCGCAAACAAGCGCCGGCTCGACGCGGAAGTGATCCGCGACTCGATGCTCGCCGTCGCCGGCCAGCTCGACACGTCGCGCCGGCCCGGTTCGCTCGTCGCGGAACTCAGCGGCCAGTCCATGTCGCTCGTCGGCTTCGACAAGAAGGTGCCCGCTGACCTCGACGGCTCGCGGTATCGCTCGGTCTATCTGCCGGTGATCCGCGACCGTCTGCCCGACGTGCTCGACCTATTCGACTTCGCCGAGCCGAGCCTTGTCACCGGCGACCGCGAGATCACCAACGTGCCCGTTCAGGCGCTCTACCTGATGAACGGCCCCTTCGTGCAGCAGCAAACCGCCGCGCTCGCGCGCCGCATCACGCAGGAGCAGCACGCCGCGCCCGAGCGCATCCGGCGCGCCTTCGTCCTTTGCTTCCACCGCCTGCCCGACGACACCGAGATGAAACTGGCTGCCGCTTATTTCAAAGCCGCGGCGTCGGACGACGAGAAAACGTGGACCGGTTATTGTCAGGCGCTGCTCGCCAGCGCTGAGTTCCGCAACGTCGATTGATATGCAGATTCCGCCCACGCTCTACTCCCGCCGCGACGCGCTGAAGACCTGCTCGTCGGGCTTCGGCTACCTCGCCTTCGCCGCGCTCGCGCACGGCGCCGCGCAACCCGGCACTCTCGCCGCGCGCGCCGGACACTTCGCCGCGCGGGCGAAGCGCGTCATCTTCCTCTGCATGCGCGGCGGGCCGTCGCACGTGGACCTCTTCGATTACAAACCCGAGCTGATCAAACGCAACGGCCAGCCGGCCAGCCTCAGCCGCGATTCCGCCGGCGCGAAGCTGCTCGGGCCGGTTCATCCGTTTCGGCAGCAAGGCCAGTCGGGTCTGTGGATGGCCGATGTTCATCCGCACCTCGCGCAACACGCGGACGAACTCTGCGTCATCAACTCGATGCACACCGACCTGCCGAACCACGCGCAGGCGTTCGGGCAAATGCACACGGGCAGTTTCCAATTCGTGCGCCCCTCGCTCGGCGCTTGGACGCTCTACGGCCTCGGCACCGAGAACGCGGACCTGCCCGGCTTCATCACGCTGAATCCGCCCGCGGACAACGGCGGCGCGCGCAACTACGGCAGCGCGTTTCTTCCCGCCGTCTGCCAGGGCACGCGGCTCGGCGGCAGCCAGCTTCCCGATCTCTACGCGGCGCTCATGCGGATCGAGGAGGAGCCCGGGCCGCCGATGAAAAACATCGTCAACACCGGCCTGATGCCGTCGCTGCAACGCGCGCAGCTCGACCTCATCCGCGGGCTCAACGAGCACAAACTCGCGCGCGATGTGCATCAGCCGGAGATCGAAGGCGCGATCGAGTCGTTCGAACTGGCGTTCCGCATGCAGGACGAAGTGCCCGGCGTGCTCGACATCCGCGCCGAGCCCGAGCACGTGCGCAAACTCTACGGCATCGGCGAGGGCAAGGATCAGTTCGCCCGGCAGTGCCTGCTCGCGCGCCGCATGGCGGAAGCAGGCGTGCGTTTCATCGAAGTCACCGCGCCGATCCATTGGGACCACCACAATCTGCTCAAGGATTCGCTCGCGAAATCGTGCGCCGCCACCGACCGGCCCATCGCCGCCCTGCTCACCGACCTCAAACAACGCGGCCTGCTCGACGACACGCTGGTCATCTGGGCCGGCGAGTTTGGCCGCACGCCTTACGCGCAGGGCGGCGACGGACGCGACCACAACCACAAAGGCTATTCGCTCTGGATGGCCGGCGGCGGCGTGCGCGGCGGCATGGCCTACGGCGCGACCGACGACTTCGGCCACAAGGCCGTCACGAACCCCGTCCACATCCACGACTGGCACGCGACGATCCTGCACCTGCTCGGCCTCGATCACACAAAGCTCACCTTCAACTACGCCGGCCGAAACTTCCGCCTCACCGACGTGCATGGGAGCGTGGTGAAGGGTATCATCACCTGAACGGCGTTCGCTTTATCGAGTGGCAGCGAGAATGATTCGATAACCCTCTCGCAGGAGGCCGAGGTCGGAATCGACGGCGAGATGCGTGAAGCCGAACCCGCGCAAGCGCGGCACATCGGCGAGGTCGCGCACGGGGATGGCTGAGCACGCGGGCGACGGCGTAGCCGAGGGCAAAGCCGATGACGTGGAGCGCGATCGCCGCGATGGCGAGCCGGCCGGCGTGGGCGATCAACCGGGCGGCAGGATCGCCTCCGCAGCGCTGACCGGCAGCGCGGGGAAAAGCAGCGCGAGCATCACGGCAGCGGCGGCAGCTTTGCGCTGTAGTGGACGGCGCGGTGGCGGTTGTCGTCGAAGGCGAAGTGGAGCCACTGCTTGTCGGCGCTTACGAAACCGTCGGGATAATTCATGCGGCCTTTCGGGCCATCCACCGACTCCTGCTGCAGCACGCGCTGATACGGCCACGTCTTCATCCCATCGAAGCTGATCCAAAGCGCCATCGGGCTGCGGTGTTTCGAGTTGGGATTGTGCAGGATCGCGACGGTGTCGCCGCCGAGGTTGTAGAGCGTGGTCTTGCTGCCGGGGTTCGGGATCGGCGTGAGGCTCGCGAACTCCGGCCACGTCACGCCGCCGTCCTTGCTCTCCGCTTTGTAGAGCATCCCGCCGAGCCCATCGGCACGAATGACCATCGTGATGCCCCCGTCCGGGTGCTCGAAAAGATCGTTCTCCGCCCAGCCGAAGTAGCGGCTGTTCGGCGTGAGCCGGATGTTCCCGTGCTCGCTCCACGTCTTGCCGCCGTCGCGGCTGATGAGCACGCCGTTGCACGGGTTGGTGAATGCGCGATCGAGTGGCGCTTTGTCCTGCTCATCATCGGGACCGATGTAGTGCTGGAACGGGATCATGATCCGCCCGTCGCGACAGACGATGTGCTTGCGGATGAAGGTGCGCTCCTTCAACCGCCCCGGCACCTCGACCGGCTTGCTCCACGTCTTGAACGAATCGTCGCTGGTGAGGAACCACGAGCGCCAGTCGTTCGCCCAGTGCTTCGAGTGCGTGGAGAAAAAGAGAGTCGAGCGCTGGCCGAGGATCATCAGCTCGGTCGGGCCTTGGCCGATCGTTTTGCCATCACGGGGGAAGCCGACATCGAAGGGTTCCAGCGGCGTCCACGTCTTGCCCTTGTCGGTGCTGCGGGTGACGCCGGTGTAGTTGAGCGGCGAAGGCTCGGTGTCGCCGCCCGCGAGGATGAAGAGAATCCACGAGCCGTCGGGCAGTTCACGCAGCGTGGTGTCGCAGACCATCTTGTTCGGCGTCACGCCGTCGTAGGGGATGCTGGAGGAATCCTGCTTCGCGTCCTCCGCGGCCTGCGCGGTCCACTTCGCATCGGGCGTGATCGCGCGCGGCAGTTTCGGCGCGTGCGCTTTGTTCACGACGACCTTCGTAAGCTTCGGCTGAGAGGCGAAATCATCCTCGGTGAACTTCACGTGCAGGATCTCCGCGTCGGTGTGCCGGTTCCAATCGTAGGCAATGTGGATCGTGCCGTCCGGCGCCTGGAATCCGTCCGGATACGAGACCTCCGCGCGGTCATCGAGCAGCAAGCCTTTGCCCCACGTCTTGCCGTCGTCGTCGGAGAGGAACGCTTTCAAGTTCGAGCGCCTTGGCAGACGCACATTGATCGGCCCATTCTTCACGAGCAGCAGCTTGCCGGAAGCGAGGCGACGGATGAAAAAGCGCGCGCTCACATTCTGGATCGTGGACGCCTGCGGCTCACTCCACGTAGCGCCTTTATCCGAGGAGAAACTCTCGCTGATGCCCTTCTTCGTCCGCGCCAGCATCCATAGGCTGCCGTCCTTGCGCTCGACGATCATGTGCTCGTCGAAGTCCGTCTCCGGAAACGCCACGCCGCCGCGGCGCGTCCACGTTTTGCCCTGATCGGTGGAGGCGAAGACATTCGCCATGCGGATCGAATCGAGATCTTTGTGCGCGTCCTTCAGCACCGCGGGCCCGATGCGATCGCGCGTCCACAACGACACGGGCAGCAGCCACTCGCCGCTGCTCAGCACGGTCGGCTTGTTCAGCGTGCAGCCGTCGGCGAAGCGCACCGGCTTCGTCCACACAGGCTCCGCCGCATCGGGATCGTCGCAGCGGATATACCAGTCGCCGCACCGCCCGTCGAAGTAGCCGAGGCTCTGGTCGAAGAAGCACCACAAGCGGCCGAGCGGATCGGTCCACAAATTCCCCACGAGCGCACGGCGCTGTGGTGCATCCGGCGGATCGGTCGGGTCGATCACCACGCGCGGTTGGCTCCACTTCGCGCCGCCATCGTCACTCGTCGCGAGCATGAAGAAGCCGTTCGGGCTGTCTCCATTGCCGACCCACGCCGCCCACAGCCGGCCCTTCGGGGTGCGCTCGATGCCGATGATCATATTCCCCACGCGCACCTGATCCGCGTATTCCGGCCCGGGCGCGGTGTTGATCGCCGGCGGTTCGAGCGAGAGATCCAGCGTGGCTTTGGGCAGCGGCGCTTCATTCGCGCCGACAGCGGGACGGGCGAAAACAGCGAACAGGACGAGACACAGCGGGAGTATTTTTGGATAGGAGGACATGAGGTGTAGCGCTCTGACTCGTGCCACATCGCGAACTTAGCCGGCAACGGATTGTTGCTGCGCCAACACGAAGCGACGAAGCCGCATCGACACAATCCGCTGGACGCTGTGGGCGCGTGCGCTTGCTTGCCCGCCCTATGATTTCAGTTCGCGAGAAAGACGACGCCATCCACGCCAACACTGCGATCCCGACCCGCGACGCCGTGAAGATCGAGGACACGTGGGATCTCACACCCGTCTTCGTGACGCTGGCGGACTGGCAGGCGGGCTTCGAGAAACTCGCGGTGGAATTTCAAAAGATCACGCAGTGGAAAGGGCGCGTCGGCACGTCGGCGGGCACGCTGGGGGAAGTGCTGGAGTTTGAGAAGTCGCTCGATCTCTCGATCGAAAACCTGCGCGTGTATGCCTCGCTGCGGCTGTCGGAAGATTCATCGGACGCGCAGAACCTCGCGCGCAGCTCGAAACTCGATGGGCTGCTCACTCGGGTGAGCGAGGCGTGCTCGTGGCTCGGGCCGGAGATCCAGGCGATCGACGACGCGAAGTTCGCGCACTTTCTCGCCGATCCGGCGCTGAGCGAGTGGACGATCCCGCTGCGCAAACTGCGCCGGCTGAAGGCGCACACGCTGAGCACGGCCGAGGAGCGCATCATGGCGCTGGCGGGTTCGGTGCTCGCGGGCTTCGACGATGCGTCGGGGCAGCTCATGGATGTGGATATGCAGTTTGGCATGCTCACGGACGATCGCGGGCAGACGGTCGAGCTGAGCCAGAGTTCGTGGATGTCGCTGCTGCTGCGCCCGGACGCGGAGCTGCGGCGGCGGACGTTCCAGCAGTTCTACGCGGAGTTCGATGCGCACAAATTCACGCTCGCCTCGACGCTCTCGCACTCGATCAAGGGCGATGTGTTTTACGCCCGCGCGCGGAACTACCCGAGCGCCCGCGAGGCCGCGCTCTTCCGCGACGACGTGCCGGTGGCCGTTTACGACAACCTCATCGAGACCGTGCGCGCAAACTTCACGCCGCTCTTCCGCTACCTCGAGCTGCGCAAGCGCGTGCTGAAACTCGACGAGATTCACCAATACGATCTCTTCGTTCCCTTGGTCCCGAAGTGCGAGAAGACCACGCCTTTCGACGAAGCAACCGACCTCGTGCTCACGAGCCTCGCGCCGCTCGGCGCCGAATACGTGAGTGTGCTCGGTGATGGCTTGCGCAAGCACCGCTGGTGCGACCGCTACGAAAACAAGGGCAAGCGCAGCGGCGCGTTTTCGAGCGGCACGTTCGCGAACCCGCCCTACCTGCTGATGAACTACAAGGCGGACGTGCTCGGCGATGTTTACACCCTCGCGCACGAGGTCGGGCACTCGATGCACTCGTGGTATTCCGCGCGGAACCAGCCGTTCCAGACCTACGACTACCCGATCTTCACCGCGGAGGTCGCGAGCACTTTCAACGAGTGTCTGCTCACCGAGCATCTGCTCAAGACGACGGACGATCCGAAGTTCCGCGCTTACATCCTGTGCCGCGAGATCGACGACATTCGCGGCACGATTTTCCGCCAGACGATGTTCGCGGAGTTCGAGAAGCTGACGCACGACGCCGAGGAAAAAGGCGAGCCGCTCACGCTCGATGTCTTCCGCTCGATCTATCGCGGACTGCTCGAGGCGTATTTCGGCAGCGGCTTCACGATCGATGGCGAGCTGGAGCTCGAGTGCCTGCGCATCCCGCACTTTTACAGTGCCTTCTACGTCTATAAATACGCGACTGGCCTCAGCGCCGCGGTGGCGCTCGCCGAGCAGGTGCTGGCGACGGGCGACGCGAGCAAATTTCTCGGCTTCCTCAAATCGGGCGGCAGCGAGTTTCCGATCCCGACGCTGCAGAAGGCGGGCGTCGATATGTCCACGCCCGCGCCGATCGAGAGCGCCCTGCGGCACTTCGCGAAGCGGGTCGAGGAACTCGAAGCGCTGCTCGGCTAAAGGTAGGGACGGCTGTCCTCAGCCGTCCGCGGCGCGGTGGGGACACCGCGCCCTACCTCCGTCTGCCGCCGGAGCTGTCCGCACGCGGCGGCGATGTCGTGGCCCTTCTCGCGGCGGATCGTCGCGCGGACATCCGCCTCGCGGAGCACGGCCATGAAGGCGTCCTGTCGGGCTTCACTCGGCCGCGTCCACGACAGGCCTTCGACCGTGTTGTAAGGGATGCAGTTCACCTTCGACGGGATGCGGCGCGTGATTTGAGCGAGCGCCCACGCGTCCTCGGGCCGGTCGTTCACGTTTTCGATGAGGATGTATTCGAAGAAGATCGTCTGCCGTTTGCGCTCCGCGTAGTCTTCGCACGCGTCGAGCAGGACGCTGAGCGGATACTTGCGGTTCACGGGCATGATCTTTTCGCGCACGTCGTCGGTCGCGCCGTGGAGGGAGATGGCGAGGCGCACTTGCAGCGGCTGCTCGGCGAGTTGGCGGATCTGCGGCGCGAGGCCGCTGGTCGAGAGCGTGATATGCCTCGCGCCGATGCCGACGCCCCAGTGCGCGTTGATGATCTCGATCGCGCTCATCACGTTCGCGAAATTCGCGAGCGGTTCGCCCATGCCCATGAAGACGATGTTGTTCACGCGCTCGCCGCTGACTTCCTCGGCCTTCAACACCTGCTCGACGATCTCGCCCGCGTGGAGATTGCGGCTGAAGCCGTCGAGCCCACTCGCGCAGAATTTGCAGCCGTAGGCGCAGCCGACTTGCGTGGAGACGCACAGCGTCCGCCGGTCGCTCGCCTCGCCGTAAAGCGCGGGCGAAGCGGGGATGAGCACCGACTCGATCAGCGCGCCGTCGCCGAGGCGGAGGAGGAATTTGCGCGTGGTGTCTTCCGAGCCGAGCACACGCACGACTTCGAGCGCGTCGAAAGAAAACTGCTCCGCGAGCTGCGCGCGCAAGTCGGCGGAGAGATTCGTCATCGCGGCGAAGTCCTTCACCCGCTTTGCGTAGAGCCATTCGATCACCTGCTTCGCTCGATACGGTTTCTGCCCGAGTGCGCGAAAGCGTTCGGTGAGATCGTTGAGCGTGAGTGATTTGATCGGCGTGGGCGTGTCGGCCATGCGGCAAAGTCGGCTGCGACTGGCCGCTTGCAAGCCCGCGCGCCATTCCTACGCTCCGCGCCCCATGCTTCAGCCCAACGAGATCGTCGCCCGCCTGTCACCCGCCCTGGTCGAGCAGCTTTTCGCCTTCCTCCACACCAAGGAGCGCAAGCTCTACAACGCCACCATCGAGACGCTCGCGAAGCAGCGAAATTTCCGGCCGGTCTTCATCGAAAAAATGCCGCCGCCGAAGCGACACGTGTGGATGAAGGACCAGATGGCTCGCGCGACGAATGCGTCCGTGAGCGCGCACGTGCTGCAAATCTGGTTCGTCGGTGGACACGCGGATCTCCTTTGCGACTTCCTCGACGCGCTCGGCATCCAGCACGACGAGAACGGAACGATCGAGCAACTCCCGCCCGCGCCGGATAAAGTCGCAGTGAGCAAAGCTGTGGACGCGGTGCTCGCGAAACACGATCCCGGGCTCGTCGCCGCCTACTTGCACAGCTTCCAGGCGCTCGACGATGCGGGCGGCTGGACGTCGCTGGAGGAAGTGCTGGGTGAGGATGAACGGCTAAAATTATAAGCGGATCCGCGGAAGTCTTTTTCAACCGCGGGCTGATTTCGTCGGGCAAATCCCGCGATTTTTAATGACCTGAAATATTTTCAAACTTTGCGCTAACGAACCCGATCGGCGCTGGTCTTACTCGTCGTTCTGGGGGGAACAGCGGGGTCGTTCCGTCATTCGACGGGCGGCCCCGCAATTTTTTTGCCCGGGCCTCTCTTCAAGGACCACCGCGGCTACTGCCGCTCGTATTCGCCTTTGCCGACTTTCTTGAAGACGGTGAACCCAGCCTTCTTCGCATCGCTGGCCGCGAGGGGCTTCGTGACTTTCGGCGTGCTGAAGTTCGACACGATCTTCCGCACGGGCTTGCGGCAGAGCGGACATTTTTCGAGCGGCGGCCGACTCGCAGGCCGGTTGAGTTGGAAGTGCCCGCCACAGACTTTGCAGTCCCCTTCACAAAGCTCGTATTCGTAGATCGGCATCGCGTTCGCACGGTAGCGCACCGCGGGATGCTTCCGCAACTTTCCACCTCGCGCGTCGTTGAAGCCCGCCGCGCCGCGCCACTTCCATGAATCGCACTCACTGGCTCCTCCTCACCGTCCTCGTCCTCGCTGTTTCGAGCGGCGCCTACCATTGGTGGCACGGGCGCGGGCTCGTCACGATCCACTGCGAAGACTGGCCGGCGCCGAAAGTCGCGAGGGAGATCGAGCGCCAGGGCGGCATCGTCTTGAAGACGAACCTCACCGACGAAGTGAAGATCCGCATGCACGTGGACAAGGTGCCCGTGGCCGAGGCGCTCGAGACCTTGAGCACTGTCGCGGAAGCGCGCTGGCGGCTCGCCTACATCTTCGCGGCAAAGCTGCCGGAGGCGCACACGGCGGTGGCCAGCTTCGTCGCGGGGCAGCGGCCCGAGGGGTGGAAGATGCAGTTCCTCCCGATGTTCATGCCGATGGGCGAGGAGAGCGGCGCTGCGCCCGATCCGCGCACCGATCCGTGGAATGTGAAGCCGGCGGACAAGCCCGAGTTTCAAGCCTACGCGGAACAGGCCGCGCGCTCGGTGAACGCGGCGTTCGTCTTCCCCGAGTCGTGGAATCCCGCCGTGAAGAAGGCGCCGAGCGGCGGACCGATTCACGATTCCGCCACAGCGCTCGCCAAGGCTGCCGGCGGTCGTGTGCTCGAGGTCTTCATCATCGAGAAACGCAGCCGCGACCTCGCAGGAAGCTCGCGACCGGAGGGCGATGCGCCGCCGACCGGCGATGACGGCCCGCGGTTCGGCTTCGGCCGCCGCGGTCCGCGGCCCGACGGCGAGACCCGGCCCGAGCCTACCGAAGAGCAACGCGAGAAGATGCGCGAAGCCTTCGCCCAGCGCACGCAGGCCGAGATCGACAAACTCCCGCCCGACCAACGCGCCGCCGCCGAGGAGCGTCGCAAGTTTTTCGAGAGCCTGCGCGACCTGCCGCCCGAGGAGCGCAAGGCGAAGATGGAAGAGCGCATGAGCGACCCCGCGACCCAGGAACGCATGGAGCAGCGCATGAGCGAACACATGGCCCGCATGTCGCCCGATCAGCGCGTCGAGCGCGCCAAGGGCTACGTGCAGCACAAGGAAGCCGCGCGGAACCCGGGGGCCGCCAAATGAACCGACGCTCCGCATTCACCCTCATCGAGCTGCTCTGCGTCATGGCCATCATCGGCCTGCTCGCCTCACTCGCCATCCCTGCGGTGCAGGGCTTCGCGGAGAAAAGCCGCGAGGTGAAGTGCGCGCAGAACCTCCGGCAGATCTTCGTCTTCACGAGCAGCGCTGCGAACGACAACGACAACCGTTTCCCAAAAATCGAGATCGACCCCGAGAAGCCGGTCTATGGCGACAACGCGGTCGCCAAGCCGCTCTACGAGACGCTGAAAAACTACGGCTGCACCGAGAAGAACCTCCAGTGCCCGAGCGACCTCGCCGGGCCGAACTGGTATGCGAAAAAGAAGACCAGCTACATGTGGCAGCCCTTCAGCGAGGACGAGCCGACGAACAACATCACCATCTACACGCCACGCGGCGCCTTCCCCGGCCGGCTCAGCCGCGTGCGCCTCTGCCAGGATTGGGATCTCGTTCACGCCGCGCAGGACGCCGGCATGCGCAAGCGCATGAACGTGCTCTACGCCGACGGCCACGTGCAGTTGCGCTGACCGCAGCCGGCCCTTGCCAAGGCCGCAAAAGCGCCCATCCTGCGCCCCGCTGAGTAACGGATGGGTGCCGGAGCGGTTTAACGGGCTCGCCTGGAAAGCGTGTTGGGTCTAAAAGCCCACGGGGGTTCGAATCCCCCCCCATCCGCCAGCTTGAATACGAAGGAGTTGTGCGAATTCAGCGGCCGAACTAAGGGCATTTCTAAGGGCATTCGTTACTGTCATCTGCGTCGATAGAGTCGCGTATTGGCCGTGTCCGAACTGCATTTTTGCAGCCGCCGCGACACCCGCTGAAAGCATCCGCGCGCGCGTCGCGGCACTTTTTTTCTCGGACTCAGCAAGATTTCACGGTGGAGTTTTCTCCAGTCAATCACGCCGCGATTGGCCACTCCCGGAACATCGCTTCGGCTTGGACGAGCACCTGCCGCGTGAGCTTCTCGAGATGCTCCGCGGTGACCCCTCGTTTGCGCAGCACAGTTTTCACCGCTGCCCTCACGCCTGCCTTTACGTCTTCGCGATGCGGCTTGGTCCAATCCACCTTGAGGTTCTTCTTCACCGCTTGCACGACATCGCGCACGATGTCGCAGAGAGTTTTCTCGTCGTAGAGGGCCGCAGCGTCTTCGGAAACGGCGTCATAGAACGCCAGCTCTTCGGCACTGAGATTCAATTCCTTGGTGCGCTCCGCTTCCTTCTCGATGTCCTGCTTGATCTGAATCATCACGCGCACCACCTCCGCCGCTTGGATCGCTCGGTTGTGATACTTATGCAGCGTCTGCTCCAGCATCTCCTTGAACGATTTGTATTTCACGAGGTTCGTCTTTTCGCGGCTTCTGATTTTGTCCGCGAGAATCTTGGCGAGCAGCTTCAAACGCAGGTTCTCTTCCTCGTGTGATTTGAACTCGGCGAGAAATGCTTCGTCGAGAATCGAGATGTCGGGAGTCTGAATCCCAGCGGCTTGGAAGATGTCTTGGACGCCTTTGCTCTCGATGCTGCGATCCAGCAGCTCGCGCACGGCGGTGTCGTTCTCCTCATCCTTCGTCGTTCCGCCGCTCGTCGTTTTGCGCAGTTGCTTGCGGAGCATCTGGTAAAACGCGATCTCGTCCGAGTATCCGATGCAGTCGGACAGATGGTTCACGAGCGAAAACGCACCATTCAGTTTGGCCTCAGCGTTTAGGAAATCGTCACTTAGTTCGTCTGTCTCCACAAGGTGCCCACAGCACTTCAGGAATGTGTCCTCGAACTCGATGTTCGGCCACGCGCGCCAATCGCCGTAGCTCTTTCCAGTGGCCAGTTCCGGCAAATACTCGCGCACTCCTTCCAGCGCATCGAGGAACGCATCCTTCGCCTCTTCGTTGATGTTTGGCGCCGGCGTGCCGCGTCCACCACCTTGTGTGTAGCGCTTCGTGGCCGCTTTGAGTTCGTCGCCAATCCCGATGAAATCGACGATCACACCACCGGGCTTGTTACTGAAGATGCGGTTCACCCGCGCGATGCCCTGCATCAGCGTGTGCCCCTTCATCGGCTTGTCGATGTAGAGCGTGTGAAGGCACGGGATGTCCGTCCCGGTGAGCCACATGTCGCGGACGATGACGAGTTTCAGCGGGTCGTTGATGTCCTTCATCCGCGCCTTGATCGCGTCGCGCTGTGGCTTCGTTGTGATGTGGCCGGCTGTGCTCCACGCAGGCGGATCTTCGGCGAGATTCCCGGTCATCACGATCTTCACCTCGGGGCAACCCGAAAGCGTCGTCAGTTGATCGTAGAGTCGCACACAGTTTCGCCGGCTCATGCACACTACGAGCGCCTTGCCGTTGCTCATCGCGTTCCGCTTTTGGAAATGGTCGAGAAGCTTTGCGGCCAGCTCTTTGATCCGTTCCTTGCTGCCGCTCGCCTCAGCGATGGAGGCCCAGCGAGCAAGCTGCGCGGGTGTCGCGCCGCCGCCCTTTTCCTCGATGATCTCCGCCAACTCCGCGTCGATCTGCTCATTGGATAGCTTCAGCTTGATGAGCTGCGGGTCGTAGTAGATCGGCACCGTTGAGCCGTCGCGCTTCGACTGCTGCATGTCGTAGGTGTGGATCACCTGACCGAATACCGCCTCCGTATCCGCATCAGAAAAGCTCACCGGCGTGCCTGTAAAACCGATGAATGACGCATTCGGCAGCGCCTGCCGAAGCTGATACGCGAAGCCGTAGCTCACCTTCTTCGTCTTCGGGTCCGCGTCCGGTGTGAGACCGTATTGCGTTCGGTGTGCCTCGTCCGCGATGACGATGATATTGCGCCGATCCGACAACGCCGGGTGCGCTGTTTCGCCGTCGCCGAGCCGGAATTTTTCAATGGTCGAAAAGATCACCTCGCCACCTTCACCACGCAGCAGCGAGCGCAACTCATCGACCGATTCCGCGTGCTGCACGTCGCCGACGAGCGCCTTCACCGCGACGAATTGATCGTGCAACTGGTCATCCAAATCCGTGCGGTCCACCTGGATGACGAATGTCGGATTTTCCATCAACGGATGATGCCGAAGGATCGCCACGAAATACGCCATCGAGAGCGATTTGCCCGAGCCCTGCGTGTGCCAGATCACGCCGATCTTCCGATCACCATTCGGGCGCGTCGCCCGCAGCGCCTCCTCCACCGCGAAGCGAATGCCAAAGAACTGGTGATACTTCGCGCCCTTTTTGTCGATCTTCTCATTCACCACCTCGAAGGCGATGAAGTGCCGCACGTAGTCGAGTAGCCGCTCCTTTGGAAACAGCCCCTCGATCAGCGTCTTCATCGCGCCCATCGCGCTCTCCACCACCGTCCGTCCGTCGATGCTCTTCCACGGCAGATACCATTCCCACGGCGCTGTCCACATTCCGTGTAGTGTCGATCCAGCCACGCGCGGCGTCTCGTCGTCCGCGTGCCCGACGAGCCCGCCGTCGGACACGACGACCAGCGCGTTGAAATCGAAAAGCTGTGCGATGCCCGCGCGGTAGTGCTGCACCTGGTTGAATGCTCCGAGCGTGTTCGGCTCCTCCTCGTAGGGATTCTTCAGCTCGAACAGCACGAGAGGAAATCCGTTCACATACACGAGCACGTCGGGCCGCCGATCGTTCTGCCCGCGCACCGTGAGTTGGTTCACAACACAGAAATCGTTCGCCTCCGCATTCGCCCAATCCACCGCGTAAACGTGCTCGAACGCCTCGGCCCCATCCGATTTCCGATACCGCTGCTCGTGTCCGCCGGTCAGCAGTTTGTGGAAGTGCAGATTCCGCTGCTCCGCCGTCACTCCGTCCGGGCGCGCGAAGCGCATCACCGCCTCCTCGATCGCCTCCGCCGGCAGGTGCGCATATTTGCCTTGGAGAAATGCGCGCACCCAGTCCGTCATCACCACCTCGCGCCAATCCCGCTCAATCAGTCCGCCGTATTCGTAGCGGTAGCCGAGCTTGCGGAGACGGTCGATCGTCGTCTCTTCAAATTGCGATTCGGTGCCTTGGTTCGGCATGGCTCAGTGGATTCGAGCTTTAGCGGCGGCGACCGTCTCGGAGCGGGCCGTTTGTGTAAAGCAAAACGACCGATGCTAAACGCAAACGCATTCGCGTATCGTCCGCTTTACACAACGACGCGCGGCGAATTCACACGCTGCAGCGGACGGGCGCCAGCCCGATCCGCTGTCAGGAAAGCTCAGCGCGAATTCACCGGCGATGTGAGTTCTCGCCCACCGCTGAGCTTCGTATTAGCCGACGGCGATCGTGCTTTGAATTGTAGTCCCCGTGTCAAGCACAGGGCCACTTTCGGCGACGCGGCTCGACCAGTCAGAAAGCGTCGCGCCCCTCACAGAGATTCACCAACGACGGCAGCACGAGCACTTGCGCCACTCGTCCGCGGCCTTCGCGTTGCACCTTCAACACGCCGGACTGCTTCAGCTTTCCGAGCATGTTCATGATCATCGGCTTGCTCGGCATTCCCGCGTGCTTTTCCAACTCGGTGCTCCGGAAGATCGGCTTTTCAAACATCACATCCAGCAGCGGCACCGCATACTGCGAGTGTGTCAACTCCAGCACCTGCACCTTTAGCTTTTCATACAGGTCCATGATCGCCCGCGCCTTCTCGGCATTCGCGCGGGCTTGCGCGGCGAGAGCGCGAAGAAAGAACGCGACCCACCGATTCCATGCACCGGGTTCACGACCCAACGGGCGGAGGTGCGCGACGTATTCGCTCCGATACTCCTCGAGATACGCCGAGAGATAAAACATCGGGCGGTGAAGGAGTTTCTTTTCGTAAAGAAACAGCGGAATGAGCATCCGCCCAAGACGCCCGTTGCCATCGTCAAACGGGTGAACGATCTCGAATTGCGCGTGGACGACCGCGAGCTGTGCCAGCCCATCGGGCCGCTCGGCGTGGTAATACTTCTCCCACTCGCTCATCGCCTCCGGCACCACGAGCGGATCGGGCGGCACAAAGTCGGCCTGTTCCATCGTGCATCCCGGGCGGCCGATCCAGTTTTGCCGGGTGCGAAAGCGTCCACGGTTCTTGTTCGTCCCGCGCACGCTGTCCAGCAGCGTCTCGTGCAGCGACAGGAGCAGGTTCAGGTTGAAAGGGCGGGTCTTCAGCTCCGTCTCGGCCCGGCGCAGTGCCCGACGATAATTGACGACCTCGAAAATATCGATCCGGCGCGACTCCTCGTCCGGTTGCTCGCCGGCATCAAATTTCAGCACGTCCGTGAGCGTCGCCACCGTGCCCTCGATCTTCGACGAAAGCACTGCTTCCTGAGTGGTCAGCGGCGACAGCAGCACCTCGGGGTTTGGGACGCCGTAAAGCGCCCCATCGTAGCGCGCGAGAGCTCGATTCGCCTCGCCCATCAGGGGAATCAACGGCTCCCATTCGACATCCTGAATTGGGAGCAGTTGGGGCACGAAAGGCTTCATGGCGTTGTGGAAAGGGGGTAATACGCGAAACGCTTTGTGTAAAGCGAAACGCGAATGACTTTACACAACAGCGCGGACGTATCGCCGGCTTTACGCAACGCGCAATTCACTCCAGATGAGCCTCTTCCCTCCGTCCGCGGGCCGGAATGCGTTTTGCAAACTGTAGCGGCGCGCGCTGTTTTGTTTTGTAAAAAGCGAAACGGACGGCGCGACGGTTAGCTCGCAAGTGGCTGATTTTCAGAGCTAAGTGTGGCGCTACGGCCTTGCAAACTGCCGGCGTGCTTTACCGTAGAGCAGTTTTGTGCCGAACCGGGGTCGATTTTGCAACGGTGGCAACGTTGCAACCCCGCGACTTTGCAAACCTGCAAAGCTTCCTCGAAGTCCCAAGAGCCCGCTAAACCGCCCCCGCGACTGCCTTCTCCGCTTCCTTTACCCGCAATTCGCCGGAGAGCAGCTTCGGCAGCAGCGTGTCCCGCAGCGCGGCGAGGGTGCGGGATTCGCGAACGTTGTGGACGATCTGCCGCCACCAAGGGCCAACGACAGCGGAGAATTGCATGAGGACTTCGGGCGTCGGGACGATGGCGGGAATGGGACGGAAGTTCGCCTTGCTGATTTCCATGAACGTCGTGCCGTTCGCGCGGCCTTCGATGACCTCCATGTTTTCACGCACCCACTCGATGACGTAGTGATTTGGGAGCGGGCCATTGCAAGCGAGCGCGATGAAGCCCTGATTCACCGCCACGGGGATTTCCGTGATCGCCGTGTAGCCGATTGGCGCGCGGGAAGAGAGCAGAACGGTGCCGACGGGGAGAAGGCCGGACGTGATTCGCTCCAAGCCAGCGGCTGTGATTTGCCGCTCCGTGGCGAGCAACACGGGATCGCTCAAGTTCGAGAGGTCGCGCGGTGTCGCCCACGCATTGTCGCCGCCTGACCAGTAGCGCGGTTCGCCCGTGCTGGGCGTGCTCCCGCCGACGGCGCGGACGACATCGCCGATGGGTTGCACGCGCCAGCCGAGCGGGATGGGGCCGAGTTCAGAATCGGTGAAGGTGGCGGGGAAGAGGGCGGCGACGGCGGGGGCGAGGCCGAAGGGCGCGCGCCCGGCGGCCTTCGCCACCACCGGCTCGAAATCCACAAACCACGCCCGGAACAGCGCCCCCGCCAGTTCCTCCAGCGGCCGATTCATCCGCCGGTTCAGCTCGATCTTGTCATCCAGCGCACTCAGCACCGCGACAATGGCCTCGCGCTCTCTCGGCGGCGGCAGCGGAATCGGCAGCCGCGTTACGTCCTTGAGATTGAGCGTCGCTTGAACCGTCGTGTTGCACCACACCTCCATGAGATGTTGTAGCGGTCCCGAGCGCAGGCAGAAGCGCACCCACCGCGCGTCGATTCCCGCCCGCAGCGGAACGACGGCGACTGCGCGCGCAGTATTCCAGCCAGCGAATTCCGGCGGAGCGATGACGGACGAGCCGACCGAGCCGACGAGCGAAAGCAGCAGTTCGCCGCCGCGTAGACAGGTGCGCCGGTATTTCGCGGCGATCTCCGGCGCGACACGCATCACATCCGACGTTTCGAGCGTTCCATCCACGATGTTCTGCACGCGGACAATCGGCACACCGTCGCTGACGTGGTGGCCGGGCTGCACGATGCCGTAGGTGATCCCGCGCGCCTCGTCAGCAAGCGCGCCCAACGTAGGGCATTCCCAGCCCTCCGGCGCAGAAAGCTGCTCATCGTCTCTTTCAATCGTCACTCGCCGGGGAGGATGAAGTTCTCCGCGAGTGCCGACTGAATCGCCGTCTCCAATGTTCGGGACTCGTCGAATTGCGAACGCATCGTATTCATCAACCGCGGAAACCGCTCTTCAAACGGCTCATCCTCCCCGCCGTCGTCGCTCGCGCCGACGTAGCGGCCGGGCGTGAGCGCGTAGCCGAACTCGCGGATTTTCTCGACGCCCGCCACGGCACAGAAGCCCGGCTCGGCGGCGGGCGCGCCGGTCCGCCGAAACTGCCGGAAGATGCCGGCGATGCGCTCGATTTCCTCCGGCGTGAGCTGCTTCTGTTTGCGCGAGCCGGGGATGAGCGCGCCGAGCTTGCGCCCGTCGATGAAGAGCACTTCGCCGCTGCGCTTGCGGTAGCCGTGGCCGCCGCCGCGGTTCTTGCTCAGGAACCAGAGCGCGCAGGGAATCTGCGTATTGGCAAAGAGCTGGCCGGTGAGCGTGACGACGCAGTCCACGAACCCGCCCTCGACCAGCGCGCGGCGCACGGCGAGCCGCGCGACTTCGCTGTTCGACAGCTCGCCCGTGGCCATGACGAACCCCGCCGTGCCGCCCGCCTCGCGCGCGGTGTGATCCTTCAAATGCCCGACGAAGTGAAGCATCCACATCGTATTCGCATTGCGCACCGCGAGCGGCTGCGGGCCGGCGGTGCCGGGCGGAGTGAGGCGAGCGTCCTTTTCCGGGATGAGATTCGCGCCCCAGCCTTTCTCGCCCTTCGCACCATCGTTGAACGGCGGATTGGCGAGGATGTAGTCGGCCTTGAGGTCGGCGTGCTGGTCGTTGGTGTAAGAGCTGCCAAGCTCGATCTTTCCGTCGAGTCCGTGGATGAAGAGATTCAGCCGGCAGAGGCGATAGGTGAAGTCCTTCGCCTCCTGCCAGAGAAAAGAGAGCTTGCCGCTGTGGTGTGCGAAGTGGTCGCTCTGCACGAACATGCCGCCCGAGCCGCAGCACGGATCGAACACTTTCCCCTCGGTCGGCTCCAGCATCGCCACGAGCAGCTTCACGATGCTCTCCGGCGTGAAGTATTCGCCGCCGCGCTTGCCCTCCGACGACGCGAACTCGCCGATGAAGTATTCATAGACGCGACCGAGTTTGTCGATGCCGCCCGCCTCGAACCGGAAGATGTCCTTGGAGAAAAGATTGATGAGCCCGGCGATGTTTTCCTTGTCGAGATTCGACCCCGCGTAGATCGCCGGCAGCAGCCCCTTGAGCTTCGGGAAGGTGGTCTCCAACAGCGCGAGGATTTTGTCCAGACGCAGCTTCACGTCATCCGCGCGAGCGATCTTGATGATGTTGTCCCAGCGCGCGTCCTCCGGCACGAGGAAGACTTGCTTGCTGAGGTAAAGGTCTTCGTCCTCGCGGATCGAGAGGATGAGTTGCTTGTCCGTCGTGTGCAGATCGCTCTTCGGATCGGCGATCTCCGCGTCGATCTCCGAGCGCCGCTTCTCGTATCGCAGCGAAAGGAAGCGGAGGAAAATCAGCGGCAGCACGTAACGCTTGTAGTCCGCCGGCTCGATGTTCCCCCGCAGCGCGACCGCGGCATTCCAAAGCTCCTTGAGCAGTTCGGCAACGCCGCCATTGCTGTCGGGCTTTTTCTTGTAGAGGGCTTTCTTCATTCGAGCGGGCGGACGTTACGAAACGAAACTCGGATGACGACGCAAAACTCCGCCGCGATTTGCGCGCCGGGATCACCTCCGATTACAACTCCTTGCTCACCATTCGCGAAAGGGATGCCGCACGAGGTTCGCGTTGAAGTAGCGCGGATCGTTCGTCACTTCAGACCCAAGCCATTCGGGCACGGCGAAGGTCTGCCCTTCGGATTCCAATTCCACCTCCGCCACGAGCAAGCCTTCGTTGTCGCCGTGGAATTCGTCGATCTCGAAGGTCAATCCATCGTGAACGATGTGATAGCGCGTCTTCTCGATGAGCGAGCCTTCGCACATCGCGAGCATCGCGAGCGCGTCCTCGTGTGGGATGTCGTATTCAAATTCGCTCCGCGTCGCGCCGATGGTCAGCCCCTTGATGGTCAGGCACGCAGACTCTTCGCCACTCACTCGAACGCGAACCGTGCGCTCCTTGGCGAGCGAAAGGTAGCCCTGTCGAATCAGGGTTCCGGGTGTCTGCAAGACCGGACGCCATGCTGCACCCGTCTTAAGGAGAAATTTGCGTTCGATCTCAGTGCCCATTTTCGCTTAGCCCATGATTGTCAGTAAGCAGTGGGTGGCGCAAGCGAGCCCGTCAGGGGCCGAAGTCGGGCGCAACGCTCTCCGATCCGGTGCAATATCGAACAAGACTTAGCCACCCGGAATGAGTGCCGGCAATTAAGGAAACGCTGATTTAATCGCCTTCGGCTGGAGAAAAGGAAAGTCAACGCAGCGAGGCTTTGGTAAAGTGGCGGAAATGAAGCAGCAAATGAGTTTCGCGCAGTCTGAATATGCCGGGAAGAAGAAGGTGACGCGGCGGGAGAAGTTTCTTGGCGAGATGGAGCAGGTGGTGCCTTGGGCGCGGCTGTGCGCGCTGATCGAGCCGCACTATCCGCGGGGCA
>VFJQ01000103.1 GCA_009885995.1 Verrucomicrobiota bacterium | reverse complement strand
TGCCCCGCGGATAGTGCGGCTCGATCAGCGCGCACAGCCGCGCCCAAGGCACCACCTGCTCCATCTCGCCAAGAAACTTCTCCCGCCGCGTCACCTTCTTCTTCCCGGCGTATTCAGACTGCGCGAAACTCATTTGCTGCTTCATGTCTGCCACTTTACCAAAGCCTCGCTGCGTTGACTTTCCTTTTCTCCAGCCGAAGGCTATTAAATCAGCGTTTCCCTTGCACGTCTGCGCTGTGCGTAGCGGTGTATTTGAAACGCGCGGCATCGGCAGGCGCGACCACGCGGTAGAGCAGCGAGTCGCCGCCGGGCACGTTGGTGGTGACGCTGCCACTGGTGAAGTCGATGGCCGTCGGAACGCCAACGCCAGCACTGACGGAACTGCTCACCGAGAAGGTGGCGCTGTTGTTCGAGCGGAAGCCCACATAGTAAGTGTGGCCGGGACGCAGCGGCGGGGTGGTGAAGTCGTAGGTGCCTGCGCTATCGTGGCCATTGAGGGAATAGAGTCCTTGGTTCTTCGAGTCGGAATACCAAGTTCGGATGAAGCCGTAGTAGTATCCAACCGGGTCGACGTAGTTTACGTTGCCCTGCCCCGGCGGCACCGTGTCGCGCAGCCACATCACCACGTCGCCGACGATCTGGCTGAAGTTGAGCGACCACGTGGCTGGGGCGTCCGCGGGCACGCTGAAGCGGTAGTAGCGCCAGTCGTTATCGGCGAGCACGTGATTCGACGCGGCGCCGCCGTCGAGGGCGAGATCCTGCACGGTGCCGGTCGAGACGCGCAGGCGGTAGCGCACATTCGAGCCACTGCCGGCCTTTACCCCGAGATACCAGCGCCCTGGCGCGAGTTGCCTCTCCGTCTTGCCATCGAGCGGCACCCAGTTTCCGTATTCAGTGACGGTGCCGGTGAGGCTGCGCTGGTAGAGAGCCGAGCCGTAGTATGGCGGGTTCGAGTTGTGGCTCGTCGTCGGCACTCCGTCTTCGCAAATGTAGAGGTCCGGGTTCCCGCTGATCGCCTGCAACTCGGTGCGCAGCAGGCCCATGTCCCCTTCCGGCACATCCACCGCGTAGAAGTGCCACTCGCCCTGGCCGAGATCGACGCCTTGATCGCCCGGCAGCGGAACTCTGCCACTGTCATTTCCCGAATCGCCGAAGGTCACATTATGGGGCACCGGCATCTGCCAGACCGGCCGCTCGGTTGTCACCGGCCGGCTGGTGATGGTGTAATTCGTCAGCCCAGTCGCCCGGACGCGGACATACCAAGTATCATTGAGCGTCAGGAATGGCGGCACGATCACGGCGAAGGCTTCATTCACCGAGAGGCCGCTGGCGGGATCGGCGAAGTTCTTATAAACCTGCAACGACACCGTGCCTTGCAGGACATCGGTCTTGATGATCCAGCCCACGACCGGCTGACCGCTCTCGGTCATCGGCACGGTCACTTGGTAGATTTGGTATTCTCCATCGATCATCTGCCGCGAGTCGGTATGGCTGTTTCCGTTGCCGTTCAGACTGGCGGCGAAATTCAGCGGGAGATTTGTTTTTTGCCGCACCACCAGATCGGCGGAGGCGTTGGGGTTGGAGTTGTCGCCGCTGTTGAAGCTGGCGCGGACGCACAGGCTGTAAGTACCCGGCATGGGGTTGGCGACGGTCAGGATTTGGTCGTGCGCGGTGCCGCCGGTTCCACCGTCATACCCATAATAGGTGTATTCATACCAGTTGTGGACGTAGTTAGCTGGCGGAGCCGGCAGCCGCGTGCCTTCCACCAGAGACATCCACGGGTTGCCCACCCGGTTGTCGAGGCGCACTTCGAGGCTGGCTGTGCCCGGCGGGACGCTGAACTGGTAGGCCTTGATCTGCCCGCCGGCGAGGCTCACCGGCTGCACTACTCCGGCAGGAGTCGCCGCGCCCAGATTGGTCACCGTCAGCGGCCCGAGGCTGGTCAGCACTGCGCTGCTGGTCCCCGTGCCGATGGTGCTGCTGTTAGGCGGGTTCGCCCCTTCGCTGACCACGGCAAGGTAGTAGTCGCCCTCGACCAGATAATCCTCTCCGGAGGGCGGCAGCATCACGTAACGTTCCGGCCCCGCCTTCTGCATCTTCACTTCCCAGTCCCCGCCGGAGGCCGCCGACACGCCGGCACCACCGTTCTCCGCGGCGGCAAAATCGGGCACCGTGCCGCGGCGCACGAGCAGCAGCATCTCTCCGGCGCTCGGCGCGAGAGTCACTTCCCAACTCGGCGTGCTGGCGGGGATGGTCACCTTGAAATACTTGGCCTCGCGCGGAGTCAGATTGGTGATCGTGGCGCTGCCGCCGTTGTAGGCGAGAGTGGCCGTGATCGGGTAGGTCTGCCCGGCGCCGATGCCGCGGCTGTCGATGGTGTAGCTGGTGGGGTTGGTTCCGTCCGAATTATAGACCCCCACGTAGTAAGTGCCCGGCTCCAGCGGCCGCCCCATGCTCATGACCAGGCGCTGCGGCACCTGCGTGTAGAGCGGATCGTATTCTTCGTAGGAGCGCCCCGTCCAATCCAGCCCAGCCGCCCACTGGTGGCCGCTCGGCCAGCCCGTGCCCGTCGATGGGACGTAGGGGTTTGGACCGTCCGGCCAGTAAATGGACGTGCTCGTATCACCGGGCAACTGATCCCGCCGCACCACCATCACCGGCAGCGGCCCGCTCACATCGCGCAACCGCACATCCCAACCCAGCACCCCGGCGGGGACATCGATACGCACAAACTTCCACCGACCCGGCTCTTGGTTGCTGACGGTCTGCGTTCCGCCATCGAAGGTTCGCAGTGTCGGCACGATCGGCGCGCTGGTCAGCGTGAAAGCGCCGAGGGCCTGCGTGGGCGTGTAGATGCCGACATACCAGATGTCGGCCTGATGCCCCGGTCGCTGGAGAAAACCGCCGGTGCCGGAGGCATCGACACGGTAGTCCTCGCCGATGCCCGGGTTGCCATTGGTCCGCAACCGCCAGCGGCTCGGCACGGCATTGCGCCGAATGGCGATTTCGGTGCCGGGCACTTGATTGGCGAGGTTCAATTCCCAGCCCAGCGAGCCGAGCTGGCTGGGGATATCGTAGAGTTTGTAGAAGCGCCAGCCAGCGCGGTTCGTCTCGTCGTTGATCTTCGTGTCGGTGAAGGCGATGTCCGAAATCGTCGGCGGACCGTTGCGCAGGTGGAACGTGTAGGCGCTCGTGCCATAGACGGTGATGAACCACGTGCCGTCGGTGAGGAAGTCAGGGACGAGGGTGACGCTGTCCTGGGTCGCGCCACCGACTTCGGAGAAGGCGTCGTTGTCGAACTCGGCTGGCACGTTGTCCCGGCGCACGCAGACGTTTGGGTTACCGCTCATCGCCGTGGTCCGCACCTCCCACGCGATCTGCTCGACGGGCACTTGCACGCGATACACGCGATACGGTGCGGCGGGGACGCTCACGCTGCTCACCGTCGAGTCGAACGTGAGGTTGCTCACTTCCTGGATCCGCGAATCCAGGTTCACCGCGTCGCCGGGTTCGCCTGTGAAGCTGAGGAAGTGAGTGTTCGCGACACCTTGAAGATACGGCGGCACGACGAGCATCTGCCCGGCTTGTTTGCGGTCGAACTGACTGTCGGGGAAGGGGACGAAGTTCTCGCGCACGGCGATCTCGCGTGAGTCGCCATTCAGCCACAAGCTCCATGCGGGCGTCCCGGTCGGGACGATGGTCTTGAAGAATCGGATGCCCTCGGACCGATCGTCACGTTGCCAGCCGTGCCGGAAGGAAGCACCGGTTCGCCGATGTCGTATTGGAGGTTCGAGTTGGTGTCGGTCCAACCGAGCGTGCCGAGATCGTGCACCCACGCGCGCCCGGTGAAGATCGACCACTGCGCGGACGCGGTGGCATTCACCATGAAATACCAATCTTGCCCGGGCGAGTATTCGTCAGCGCGGAGGACGCGACCGTCGGAGCCGACGCGATCGGACTTGTGGTTATAGTTGTTGGTGCCTTGTGGGATGAAGCCATTGCCCAGGTAGAGGTCGGCTTCGCCAGAGGCGACGGTGAGGCGTGTCTTCCATGCGCCGATGTCCGTGGCCTCGGCGTTGACGTGGAAGTAGTGGCGTCCGGCGCGGGTGTTGGTGTTCGTGAACACCTGAGTGCCGGCATCGGCAGTGCCCGGATCCCACGTCAGTTCGTGGATGAAGGGCTGCCAGTCGCTGAGCGTGACGGCGGTCTCGGTGTAGGTGATCTTTACCGAGCCGAGTTCATTCGGAAGCGTGATGCGCGAGTCGTTTGGAAGGCCGGCGAAAGTGCCGCTGACGCTGGCTCCCGAGATGAGGGTGAAGCTGTAGCTGTTGACGATTTCGTTCTCGAAACCGTTCAGGAAACTCAACTGCAAGGCGCCGGCGAGTGTCACCGCGCCAGTAGCGGTGATGGAGTCGTAGGTCGATCCCTGGCCGGTGCCGCCGAGATCGACCAATGTGGTGGCGCTAGATTGCAGCGTGAGCGTTCCGCCCACTTGCAGCGGACCCGTCCCGGGCCCGGCCGACAGCGTGCCCGAAACGACGAGGTCTCCGCTGATCGTCCCATTCTGCTTCCACGCCGCACTGGCCGAGACCTGAACGGTGGCGGCCGTCACCGTCTGCGCCGTGGACGATTCGAGACTTCCAGTCTGAAGAAAGACCTGTCCGGTCCCGGCCGACAGCGAGTGGCCGAGCGCAAAAGGCTGGACGGTGTTGATGGTGATGTTTCCCCCATTCGAGGCGATGGGCGCGCTCGAGATGATGGCGCGTCCCGCATTGAGCGCGAGCGAAAGCGCGCCGCCGGGCGCATCGAGCTAGGCTGCGAACACGAGATCGCGCACCGCATTGAGCGTGAGCGTCGAGCCAGCGCCCGCGGATTTGGTGAGCGACTCGCTGAGCGTGAGATCGCCGTTGCCTCCGGCGGCACTCGCCGTATTCACCGTCGCGCCGCCGCCGCCATCGAGCTGACCTTGGATCGTGGTGAGGTCTGCGTTCGCCGCCGCCGCAGTGGGCGTGAAGACGAGCGGCGCACTACCGGCGAAACTGCCACCGCTCGTTGCGGCGCTGGAGATAGTGACATCCGATGCGCCGCGAACCTCCTCGGCGAGACCAAGACAAGCACACACGATCAAACCTACGCGAGAGGCTGTTTTCATAGGCGGAACGCGCGCATCACAACAATCTCGCCAAAGCGTGGCAACGATATTCTCACGTCCGCCGACGCCCCACCCGGGATCTCGTTTAGGGCGCCAGCACTTCGCTCAACATGACCTCCCGGCCCAGTTTTAGCGAAAGGGCGCCAGCTTCGAGCGCGGCGATGAGTTCGACTTCCTCTTCGATCGGCACGCGCTCCTGGCCTGTCTCGATGAGGTCGAGGAAGGCTTCGAGCAGATAGGAGTAGAGATCTTTCAAGTCGGGCTGCACGCTGCGCCAGCCTTTCTCGCCGTAGAGGTTGACCTGGTAGCCGGCGCGCATCCATTCCTTCTCGCCGACGATGAGCATCACATCGCGGTGGTTCTCGAATCGGAGCCGGACGAGGTTCGCGCCGGGCTGGCCGACATTCATCGCGGAGACGCAGCCGCGGCCGAGCACCGCGTAGATCATCGAGAGCGCGTGGATGCCATAATAGACAAGCTCATTGCCGCATGCGGCGCTGGCGAGATGGACGGCGCCGAGTTGCGGGAGTTCGGAGCGGAGCTTCACGATGTCGGGCACGAAGCGGAGCGAACTGCACGACATAAACGGTGTTTTCGTCTCGCGCGAGAGCTTGGCGATCGCCTCGGCTTCGCGCGCGGTCATGGCGAGGGGCTTGTCACAGAAGACGGGAACGTTCTTGCGCAGCGGGTGCTCGGCGTATTTCCACTGCGCGCCGCTGCCGTCGTCGATGAGGAGGACCGCATCGACACCTGTGCAGGCGTCGTTCGCAGAGGTGGCGACAGTTTCGATGCCACAAGTATCTGCGAGGGCGCGTGCGGCCTCCTGATCGGGATCCCAGACTTTCACGACGCGCGCGCCTTCCAACTTGCGACCCGATCGGACGAAGGTGCCACCGAACGCCTTCGCCTTTTCCTCGTCCCAGCCATTGAAGGTGGTAGCGAAGGCGGTGCCGTGGTTGGAGCCGCGAGTGCGCGGGGTGTTGCGTCCGTAAGTGGCGGCGGAGATGAGGGCGAGGCGGTGCATGGTGAAGGTGCGTGCGTGTTCAACCTTCGGGCGGCGCACAACTTGGCACCCGATCCGCGCGCGCCAGGCCGGCGGCTACGCTTCGGCCAGCCCGTGGCAGATGTTGAACGGCATGCCGCTGCCGCAATAGCAGGGCTGTTCGTGCAGCATCAGGCGCCGGGGCTCAGCGGGTTCTCCGTCCCACTCGATCCTCGCGTCCGGCAGGAACACGATGCGGGTCTGCTGATCGGCCCGGGGCGTCACATCGATCAACCCACCCTCAGGACGATGCCACACGGAGTGGAAGACGCCTTCGACAAAGGCGCGGGGCTGTTCCCGCAGCCGCCATCCGAGCGACATGGCGCCACCGCATCGCCGCACGATCGCGGTGACGTTGGCAAAGCTGCGCTCCGGCAAGCAATCCTCAGCCGGCTCCACCGCGACGTATTGCGGGACAGCTGTCGGGGCGATTTGCCGCGCGAGCTTCAGGATTCCCTTCGAAATGGGAGGAACCGCCGGGGCGGTCATGCCGAGAGGAGGATGCTCAGACCTTCGCCTCGGGCTTCACCGGCAGACGGCCCGGCTTGCGCGCTTCGAACTCGGCATTCAGGGTCGCGGCGGTCTCGATGAACGTGGCCAGCGCCGCTTTTACCCCACGGTATTCCTTCCCAGTCTTGGTCACGATCCCGGCCTCGACGAGGTTGTGCAGCTTTTCGTAAGCCCTCAGTCGCAGCATCTCCTCGCCACCGCTGGCGGCATTGCGCGATTTGAGGTTGGCATGCACTCGCTCGAATAGCGGCTTGAATTCAAACGCTGCCTTGCTGGAGAGCACTGCTGCCAGCTCCTCTGCTACCCGATCCGGACCGCGACGTGAGAAGCCGTAAGTTGATTTCATCCGCCCTAATAGCGGTGATTTGCGAAAAGTCGAGGACTGCTTCGGTTCAAATCGCAAAAAGCCGCCCCAGCCTTCCGACCGGGGCGGCTTTGAATTGAACGCGTTGGCGTCAACGCGGGACTACTTCTTCTTCGCGTTCGCGCGCTTTTCCTCAATCGCAGCCTGGGCGGCGGCGAGGCGGGCGACGGGGACGCGGTAGGGCGAGCAGCTCACGTAGTTCAGGCCGAGCTTGTGGCAGAACTTCACGCTGTCCGGATCGCCGCCGTGTTCGCCGCAGATGCCGAGCTTGATGCCCGGACGGCTGCTGCGGCCTTTTTCCACGGCGATGCGCATGAGCTGGCCGACGCCAACGGTGTCGAGCGTGGCGAAGGGGTTCTTCTTGAAGATCTCGTTCTCGATGTAGGGCATGAGGAAGTTGCCCATGTCGTCGCGGCTGATGCCGAGCGCGGTCTGCGTGAGGTCGTTCGTGCCGAAGCTAAAGAACTCCGCGGTCTGCGCGATTTCGTCGGCGGTGAGGGCCCCGCGCGGGACTTCGATCATGGTGCCGACCATGTAGTCAAACTTCACTTTTTTCTCGGCCATGACTTCCTTCGCGACCCGATGGACGATCTCGACTTGAAGATCGAGCTCCTTCTTGAAACCGACGAGCGGGATCATGATCTCGGGCTTCACCTTGATCTTCTTCTTCGCCACATCCGCGGCGGCTTCGAAGACGGCGCGGGCCTGCATCTCGGTGATCTCAGGATAGGCGATGCCGAGGCGGCAGCCGCGATGGCCGAGCATAGGGTTGAACTCGTGGAGGTCCTTCACGCGTTGCGCGATTTTCTCAGAGCTGATGCCGATCTTTTCCGCGAGCGATTGCTGCGAAGCGTGGTCGTGCGGCAGGAACTCGTGGAGCGGCGGATCGAGGAAGCGGATGGTCGCCGGGTAGCCTTTGAGGGCCTTGAAGATGCCGGTGAAATCCTTGCGCTGATACGGCAGGAGTTTCTTGAGCGCGGCGATGCGGTCCTCGGTCTTGTCGGCGAGGATCATCTCACGCATGGCATCGATGCGGTCGCCCTCGAAGAACATGTGCTCGGTGCGGGTGAGACCGATGCCGGTGGCGCCGAAGGCGAGGGCGTTTTCGGTCTGCTCGGGGTTGTCGGCATTGGTGCGGACTTCCATGCGGGTGGCCTGCGCGCACCACTTCATGAGCTGGTTGAAGGCGGCGAATTTCTCGGTCTTCTGCGCGCGCTTATCGCCGTGCAGCATGCCGGTGATGATCTCGCTCGGTTGCGTGGCGAGCTGGCCACCATAGACGATGCCGCTGGTGCCGTCGATCGAGAGGAAGTCACCTTCCTTGAACGTCTGGCCGGCGACCTTCACGGTCTTGGCCTTGTAGTCGATCTGAAGCGCGCTGGCGCCGCAGATGCAGACCTTGCCCATCTGGCGGGCGACGAGCGCGGCGTGCGACGAAACGCCGCCTTTCGCCGTGAGGATACCCTCCGCGGCGATCATGCCGCGGAGATCTTCGGGCGACGTTTCGTTGCGGACGAGGAGCACTTTCTCGCCTTTCTCCGCAGCCGAAGCAGCGCGGTCGGCGTTGAGGTATATCTTACCGCTCGCGGCACCCGGACCGGCGGGGAGGCCGCTGGCGATGGCCTTGGCCTTCTTCACCTCGCTCACGTCGAAGATCGGCGCGAGGAGCTGGTCGAGCTGGTCGGCGGGATTGCGGAGCACCGCGGTTTCCCAGTCGATGAGCTTCTCCTTGAACATATCCATGGAGAACTTCAGCGCGGCGGCGGCGGTGCGCTTGCCGTTGCGCGTCTGGAGCATGAAGAGTTTCCCTTCCTGCACGGTGAACTCGATGTCCTGCACATCCTTGAAGTGTTTCTCGAGGATCTGGCGGACCTTCATCAGCTCCGCATACGACTTCGGCATCTCCTTCTTGAGCTGCGACACCGGCTCCGGTGTGCGCACGCCGGCGACGACGTCTTCGCCCTGCGCGTTGATCAAAAACTCGCCGTAGAATTCATTCGCGCCGTTCGCCGGATTGCGGGTGAAAGCCACGCCACTACCGGAGGTTTCGCCAGTGTTGCCATAGACCATCGCCTGGACATTGACGGCCGTGCCCCACTCCTGCGGGATGTTGTATTTGCGGCGATAAACGATCGCGCGATCATTCATCCACGAGCCAAAGACAGCGCCCGCGGCACCGCGGAGCTGGTCCCAAGGGTTGTTCGGGAACGCTTTACCGGTGCGATCCTTCACGAGCTTCTTAAAGCGCGCGACGAGTTCCTTGTAGTCCGCGGCATCGAGCTTCGAGTCATCGATGTCATGCTGGCCATGCTTCTCGTCCTTGTAGTGCTCGATCACGGATTCAAACGGATCGTGGTCTTCGCCCTCGCGCTTCTGCACACCCATGACCACGTCGCCATACATCTGGATGAAGCGGCGGTAGCAATCCCACGCGAACCGCTCATTCTTCGTCGCGTTCACGAGCGAGATCACGGTCTCGTCGTTTAGACCGAGGTTGAGGATCGTGTCCATCATGCCCGGCATCGAATCGCGCGCGCCGGAGCGCACCGCGACGAGCAGCGGGAAGCCCTTCGAGTCGCCGAACTTGTAGCCCATGATCTTCTCCATGTTCGCCACGCCCTTCTCCATCTCGGCCTGCAAGGTCGGCGGATAGGTCTTCTTGTGCTCGTAGAAATAGGTGCAGACCTCGGTCGTGATCGTGAAGCCGGGAGGCACCGGCAGACCGATGCGCGTCATCTCGGCGAGGTTCGCGCCTTTGCCGCCGAGGAGCGGCTTCATCGAGCCATCGCCGTCGGCTTTATTCGCGCCCCAGGTGTAAACGTATTTCACGGCTTTGCTGCCGTTGCTGCTGATCTTGGCCCGCGCGGGCGGGAGCTTCACTGATTTGGTCTTGGTTGCCATGTTGATGTTGGTTCGGTTGATGAGGATGGTTTGAGGATGGTTCGTCTGTGGGGAGAAAACGTCGGTCGCTCCGCTGCGGAGCTATGCGGGCGGCGGCGACTCGTGTCCGCCCGCACCGGCCACCGCGAGCAGGTTCGCGACAAATTCATCGAGCCCCGTGCTGGGCACGATCACCGTGTTGCGCCGCCCGTGCGCTTCCTCGCAGATGCGCAGGAAACGACCGCGGGAATTCTCGCAGTAATCGATGATCAAGAACTTGCGCTCCACCTGGAGTTGGCGGGTCGCGATGATTTGCTGGTCAACCATGTCGGGGTGCTCCGGGGAAAAGAGCCGCGGCTTATGCCACAGCCCAGCAGGGCTGCAAAGCGGGATTTTTCACCCATCCACAACGAGCGCGGAAACGAACAATCCAAAACCCCGGCTTGTCCCAGTTTCAAGCTCAGCGAACGTCCGCCGCGAAGCACTCCCGCTTCGTGCGAGCGTCCCGGGAATTCGCCAATCACCACCGCCGAACCCATGGCACTCACACCTCGACTCTCCAGCAAGCGAGTCACCAAAACGCTGACCGTCGCCAACAAACTCGGGCTACACGCGCGGCCAGCGGCGGAACTCGTGCGAGTCACACGAACTTTTCGCAGTCAGTTCTGGATCGTCGTCGGGAAAAAGCGCTACGACGCTGGGCGACTTATGGACGTGCTGACTGCCAATCTCGATTTCGGCGCCACCTTCGACCTCGAAGCTGACGGACCAGACGCGGATGCCGCCGTCGATCGGATCGAAAAGCTGCTGATCGAACTGCGCGACGCCGAAGCGCGCGGCGAGCACTCCTGACCACCCCGCTCCGAGTCATGCCAGACCCCACCCACATCGCGGTCGCCTGTGCGATGTCCCCACGGCTGCGCGGCGTGCTCGCCGAGGCGCAGCGGTTCGCATCGTTATTCGATGCACGTCTCTCGATCCTGCACGCGGGCGAACGCATCGCGGCGCATGAAGACCGTTTTCGCAGCGCCATCGCCACGCTCGGCCTGCCCGAGGACACTCCCGTCCACTGGGCTCAAGGCGCACCTGCCGCGGCGCTGATCGGACTCGCGGCGGAACACAGCGTCGATCTGCTCGTGGCCGGCGCCCTCGAACGCGATACCGGACCGCACTTCCTCAGCAGCGTCGCCCGCTCGCTCCTGCGCAGCGTGAACTGCTCGCTGCTCCTCTTCACCGAACCCAGGGAAGACCCGAAGCCATTTCGCAAGATCGTCTTCGTGACCGACTTCACCGACGCCGCTCGCGAAGCGCTCCGCACCGCACTCCACATCGCCGAGCGCGAGCAAGTCGAGTCCCTCCACGTGCTCTCCGTCTTCACGCCATTCACCGCCGCTCGCGCGAAGTTCGGCAGTGCGGAATCCCCCTCTCACCATGAGCACGACGCCGAGGGGATGCTCGATGAGTTCGCGAGCTTCGCCGCGGAATCACCCGTGCCGATCGAGACGCGCGTCATCCACTCGACCACCGGCATGGCCGCCGCGGACTTCACCAAGTCGATCGAGGCCGACCTCCTCGTCGTCCCCGCCGCCACCGATCCCGAGGGTCAAACGCTGCTACCCACTTACATGGATTGGGTGATTCAGGTCATCCCGTGCAACCTGTGGATCGTGAAGCAGCCCGCGACGCGACGCGACGAAGCCACGCACGAATGACCGCCCGCGTCCTGCTGTTCCTCGCCGTCTGCCTGCCAGCGTTCGCCCGCGATCTTCATGTCGATCCCACAAGCGGCGACGATACAGCCGACGGCACCACCCAACCGACAAAGACGATCGCGCGCGCCATCCGGTTCGCCCAACCGGGCGACACCGTGCATCTCAAGCCCGGCACGTATTTCGAGAGCGCGGACCTCTCGAACAAACACGGCGAGCCCGGCAAACCGATCACGCTCGACGGCCACGGCGCGGTGCTCGATGGCAGCGAACCGGTGCGCGCGAGCGAGTGGGAGTCGCTCGGCGACGGGCTGTTTCGGAAAGTGAAGCTCATGCCACGAATGGACCCCGCGATCATCGGTCGCTGGTTCTTCCTCTGGAATGGAAAGATGAATCACATGGGCCGCACCTCAAAAGGCCCGAGCGCAGCGCTCAAGCAGCCTGCCGAGCTTCAGCCCGGCGAGTGGACCTACGTGAAAGACGAGGACGCCTTCTACCTCCGACTCGCCGCAGACCAGACGCTCGCTGCGGCCAACATCCGCTACCCGTTGCGCAGTAGCGCCGTGATTCTGAGTGGCAAAGGCTCTCATCTCGTCGTGCGCAACATCACCGGCACCCACGTCTATAACGACGGCTTCAACATCCACGGCGCGCAGCGCGCGTGCGTCTTCGAGAACATCGCCGCAATCGAGTGCGGCGACGACGGCTTCAGCGCGCACGAAGACGCCGAGTGCCGCATCGACGGTTTCACGAGCATCGGCAACTCGACCGGCCTTTGCGACACCGTCTCCAGCGTCACGCACTACCGCAACGTCTTCATCAAGGGCTGCCTCGGCTACGACGTGTTCTTCATCGGCGACAGCCCACACAGCATGGAAAACGCGCTCATCGAGAGCAGCGCCGCGCGCGCCGTCGAGGTCGCGCAGCACACCGATCGCCCGCAGAATGGCGTCTCATCCGTCACACTGCGCAATGTCCTCATCCGTCGTGTCGGCAGCCCACATGAAATTCGCATCGGCAAGAACGCCCGCCTCACCGCCGAACGCTGCACGTTCATCGGCTTGAACGTCACCCCGCCGTCCAGCGGCGAGACCTCATTCAATCACTGCGCCTTCGACGATACACCGAAAGCCGGCTTCGGCGCCGATGCCGCCGCCTTGATGTCGCTCGCCCGCTGATGAAGGACGCCTTCGCCGCACTTGGCTTCCCCCGCCACCCGTGGCTCGACGCCGACGAAGTGCGCGCCACCTTCCAACGCCTCGCCGCCAGCGCGCATCCGGACCGCTCCGGTTCGACGTCCGACTTCTCCGATCTCACTGCCGCCTACGGCATCCTCCGCGAACCCGCATCGCGCCTGCGCCACTTCCTCGCGCTCGAACGATCCGAGCCAGCCACCGGGCTGCCCGCCGATCTCATCGAGTATTTTTCCCGCGTCGCACACGCGCTGAAACACACCACCGCCAACCCCGCGCAGACCGAGACGATGCTCGCGGAACTGACCGCGCTACGCGATGCCGCGCTGGCTCGCATCCGCGAAATCGACCGCCGGTGGACCTCCGACGACTTCGCCGAACTCGCCCGCCTGCTCGCCCGCCTTGGCTTCCTCGACAAGTGGACGACGCAGCTCAGCGAAGCGCTCCTCGCGCTGAAGCTCTAGCAGTTGCCGCCGCGTGCGCGCTGGGGTATCGGCGGCGCCCATGTCGCTCATCGTCGGTATTGATCTCGGCACCACCAACTCGCTCATCGGCGCGATGGACGCGGGTTTTCCCGTGCTCATTGCCGACGCGGACGGCCAGCGCCTCACGCCATCCGTCGTCCACTTCCCGCAGGCCGCCGAGCCCATCATCGGTCGCGCCGCGGCTCGAATGCGCGCGATCGATCCGGAAGCGACCGTCTATTCGATCAAGCGCTTCATCGGTCGCCGCACGGGCGAAGTCCCCGCCGATGTGAGCTACGCGCTCGGCGGCACGCCACTGAAGATGCGCGTGCGGGACCGGGAGTTTGCGCCGGAGGAAATCTCCGCGCTCGTGCTGCGCAAGCTGCGCGCCGACGCCGAGCGCGCGCTCGGCTGCGAAGTCACCCGCGCCGTCATCACCGTGCCCGCGTATTTCAACGACGCCCAGCGCAGTGCCACGAAGCTCGCTGGCGAACTCGCCGGCCTCACTGTTGAGCGCATCGTGAACGAACCCACGGCCGCCGCGCTCGCCTACGGCCTCGATCGCCTGCACGACCGCGCGAAGATCGCCGTCTTCGATCTCGGCGGCGGCACCTTCGACATCTCGATCCTCGAGCTCAACGCCGGCGTCTTCCACGTCCTCGCGACCAACGGCAACACGCGCCTCGGCGGCGACGACATCGACAGCGCGCTCATCGCCGAGTGCCGGTTGCCGATCGCCGATTGGGAGAAGCGCGACGTGATCATCGAAGCGAAGCACCGGCTCTCGACCGAGGACGCCGTCGAGATTCCCCTGCCCTTCGCCGCGGCCGGCGAAAGCCTCGTCTATCGACTGACCCGCGCGGATCTAGAACGGATCGCCGAGCCCATCGTCACGCGCACGCGCTCGCACTGCCTGCGCGCACTGGCCGATGCGAAGCTCAAGCCGGACGAACTCGACCATGTGATCCTCGTCGGCGGCGTCACGCGCATGCCGCTCGTGCGCCGCTTCGTGGCGTCGATCTTTGGCCGTGAGCCGAATGTCTCGCAAAACCCCGACGAAGCCATCGCGCTCGGCGCCACGATCCAAGCCGGCGTGCTCAGCGGCGCGGTGCAGAATGTCGTGCTGCTCGACGTGACGCCGCTCTCGCTCGGCATCGAGACCTTCGGAGGACTGATGAACGTCATCATCCCGCGCAACTCGACCATCCCGTGCAAGGCCGGCGAGATGTTCACCAATGCCGTGCCCGGCCAGCGCTCGATGCTCATCCGCGTGCTGCAAGGCGAGCGCGAGCTCGCAAAGGACAATTGGGAGTTGGGGCAGTTCGAGCTCGAGTTCACCCCCGCGCCGAAAGGCCAGGCACGCGTCGGCGTGCAGTTCGAGATTGATGCGAACGGCATCCTCCACGTCCTCGCCCGCGACACCGCGACCGGCCGCGAGCAGCGCGTGGAGATGCGCAGCGCCGTCGATGTCGCTGACACCGCCGTGGAGCAAATGCTCGACGCGTCGCTGGAGCACGCCTTCGAGGACATGAGCGCGCGCCAGTTTGCCGAGGCGAAGCTCAAGGCCGACGACCTGCTCGCCGCCGTCCGCACCGCGCTGCCGCGACTCGGCGACGATCTTTCGCCCGAGGAGCGCGCCGACATCGATCGCCGCATCGCCGACGTGGAAAGCGCGATCGCGCTCAAGTCTGCGCCCGCTTTGAAAAAGGCAAACGAAGCGCTCGACCACGAAACCGAACACCTCGCCGCGCTGCTAATTGAGCAGGCGATGCGGGGTTAAACGAACCTCCATGCTCCGCACACTCGTCCTCATCGCCTTCACCTTCGTGTTCTCCACTCGCGCCACCGAGTTCCCAGCGGATGTCATCGTCTATGGCGCGACGCCCGGCGGCGTGTGCGCAGCCGTCGGCGCGGCGCGGGAAGGCGCGAGCGTCATCCTGGTCGAGCCCACCGCGCATGTCGGCGGCGTGAACACGGGCGGCTTGTGCTTCAGCGACTCGAACCAGACGGTGCGCACTGCGCTGCGCGGGTTGTTCGAGGAGTTCCATCAGCGCATCGAAGCCGACTACACGCAGCGCGGCGTCACGCTGCCGTATCGTGTCGCGGAGAAGGACAACAAGCACTGGACCTACGAACCGCACGTCGCGGCGCGCGTGACGGATGCGCTGCTGAGCGAGGCGAAGGTGTCCGTGCAGACCGGGCAGGTCTTGAGCAAAGTCGAGAAGGACGGCGCGCGCATCACGCGGTTCACGACGGCGAAGGGCGATGTTTTCAGCGCGAAGGTCTTCATCGACGCGACCTACGAAGGCGATCTCATGGCGGCGGCGAAGGTGAGTTGGACGATCGGTCGTGAAGGCCGCAAGGAGTTCGGCGAATCGCTCGCGGGCAAACAGTATCCCAAGCCGCCGCTGCCCATCTCCGGGCTCGATGCGCGCGGCAATCTGCTCCCGCTCCTCACCACGAAAGACGCCGGCGAGGACGAGGATGGCGACAAGCACGTGATGACTTACAGCTTCCGCCTGTGCATCACCGCTGAACCGGCGAACCGCGTGCCCTTCCCCGAGCCTGCGCATTACGACCCGGCGCGCTTCGAGGTGGTGCGGCGCTACTTCGCGCAGGAGAAGAAGCCGATCCTGCTGTGGGATCTGTATCCCCTGCCCGGCGGTAAGGCGGACGCGAACAACGGAATCGGGAAGCAGTTCTCGATGGGTATCATCGGCGGCGGCGATGCGTGGTGTGAGGCGGACACCGCCGGCCGCGCGCGCATCTGGGAGGCGCATAAGCAATACACGCTCGAACTCTACCGTTTCCTCACGACCGACCCAGCGGTGCCCGAGTCGCTGCGCGAGACGCTGGCGAAGTATGGGCTGTGCAAGGATGAGTTCGCCTCCACCGGCCACTGGTCGCCTCAGCTCTACGTGCGCGAAGGGCGACGAATGCGCGGCGAGCATGTGCTGACGCAGACGGACATCCTCTCGACCAACACGAAGCCCGACTCGATCGCGGTGGCGTCGTTCCCGATCGATTCGCACGACTGCCAGCGCGTCGCGCGCGGCGATGGCGAGGTGATCAATGAAGGCACGATCTTCCCCTTCCGGCTCAAACCCGCCGAGCGCAGTGGCCCGGCTTACCAAGTCCCCTACCGCGCGATCACGCCGAAGGTCGGCGAATGCGAGAACCTGCTCGTGCCCGTCGCGCTCTCGGCCACGCACGTCGCTTACAGTTCCATCCGCGTCGAGCCGACGTGGATGACCATCGGCCACAGCGCGGGCATCGCAGCGGCACTCGCGGCGAAGGAGGGCGTGGCTGTGCAGCGCGTAGATTACCCACGGCTGACCGAGCGCCTGCACGCGCAGAAGCAAGTGACCGTCTTGCCCGAGTGAACATGGTCAGCGCATCGCGAATCTTCGCCCTCATCCTCTCTCTCAGTGTCGGCGCGAGCGCGCAGGTCGAAGAGGCGGACGTGTGCGTCTATGGCGGCACATCGGCGGGCACCATCGCGGCGACGCAAGCGGCGCGGATGGGCAAGCGGGTGCTGCTCATCGAGCCGAGTCGGCATCTCGGCGGCATGTCGAGCAGCGGCCTCGGCTGGACGGACAACGGCTCCACCGAGACGATCGGCGGCATGGCGCGCGAGTTCTACCAGCGCGTCTATCGCTTCTACACGAAGCCCGACGCGTGGACGTTTCAGACGCGCGAGGATTACCTCGCCTGGCTGCCGAAGATCTGGGGCGTGGACGGCCCACGCATGGAGCAGATCAAAGCGCAGTTCATCTTCGAGCCGCACGCGGCGGAGGCGGTGTTCGACGACCTCGCACGCGAGTCGGGCGTGCGCGTCATCTTCGGCGAGCGGCTCGACTTGAAAACCGGCGTGCGCAAGCAGGGCGCGAGGATCGCTAGCATCGTGATGGAAAGCGGGCGCGAAGTCGCGGCGAAGGTATTCATCGACGCCACCTATGAAGGCGACCTCATGGCGAAGGCCGGCGTGAAGACAATCGTCGGACGCGAGTCGAACGAGCAATACGGCGAGACGCTCAACGGCGCGTTCCCGTTCACACCCGCGCCATTTCCGAAGATCGATCCGTTCGTCGTGCCCGGCGACCCGAAGAGTGGCCTGCTCCCGCGCATCGAACCGAAACCGCCCGGACCGAAGGGCGCCGCGGATCATCGCGTGCAGGCTTACAACTTCCGCATCTCCCTCACCGACGTGCCGGAAAACCGCGTCCCGCCGACCAAACCCGCGGCTTACAACCCGCTCGATTACGAACTGCTCGCACGCCACATCGCGACGATGAAGAACGTGAAGCCCGGCCCGCGCAAACACGCTGCCATCGGCCTGCGCGGCAATGGCGGCGACCTCGGGATCAACTTCGAGCTCGTGCCCAATCGCAAGACCGACTCGAACTCCGGCAGCGAGTTCGGCAGCGATCTCACCGGCCGCAGCTACGGCTGGGCGGAGGCCGACTACGCGGGCCGGCAGAAGCTCTGGGACGAGCACAAGAACTACACGCAGGGCCTGCTGTGGTTCCTCGCCACCGACCCTCGCCTGCCCGAGGAAGTGCATACTGAGATGCAGCGCTGGGGCTGGCCGAAGGATGAGTTCGCCGACAACGATCACTTCCCCCGCCAGCTCTACGTCCGCGAAGCGCGGCGCATGGTCGGCGACTACGTCGTCACCGAACACGAAGCGCGCGGCGTGCGCGTGGCGGAAGACGCAGTCGCGCTCGGCTCCTACCCGCTCGATTCCCACGGCGTCACACTCTACATCGACGAGACGAACAAGCTCTGGCGCGAGCGCGGGTTCTTCGTCGGCATCAAGCCGTATCCGATCAGCTACCGCGCGCTCCGTCCCCGCGAAGAGGAATGCACGAACCTGCTCGTGCCCGGCTGCCTATCCGCATCTCACGCTGCCTATGGATCGCTGCGAATGGAGCCGGTCTTCATGATGCTCGGCCAGGCCGCCGGCACCGCCGCGAGCCTCGCCATCGAGCAGGGCGTCAGCGTGCAGGCGCTCCCCTACGAACCGCTGCGCGAGCGCCTGCTCACCGACCGGCAGATCCTCGTGCCCAGGACCGCCGCGGCGGCCCCGAAATCCCCAGCCGATCTCGCGGCGCAACTCACCGCCGACCTCGACAAACTCGTCGAGCGGAAGATCGTGGACCTGCCCGAGTATTGGCACGCGAACGCAACGAAGGGCCGCGATTGCGACGGCGAGCGAGTCGCCGCGATGCTGGTGAAAATGGCCGCGACCTTCACACCCGCCTCGACCCGCCCCGACGCCATCCGCGTCCTCGCCGCAAACAAGGTCATCGCCTCCCCCGCTTTTTGGGAAGAGCGCGCGGTCCCCGGTGGAAAATGCACCGGCTACAATGTCCGCGTGCTCATCCGAAATTTCGTGCGCAAGACAGGAGGCTAGTCTGTCGGACTTACCAAGCGCGGCGAGCGCGACGGCGAGGCAGCGCACGTAAACGGCGGACCAAGAGTGCGGCGGGTGCCGGTCGAAAAGTGAAGCACCTGTGGCGTAGGTAGTGGGTTTGGGGTGGTGGGTCAAGCGGGGGGGAGGTCGCTGCTGT
>VFJQ01000053.1 GCA_009885995.1 Verrucomicrobiota bacterium | reverse complement strand
GTGCAGGGCCAGGTGCGCGATGCGGGCAATGCGCTTGCGCCGAATGTGCAGGTGACACTCACGGTGCTCTCGCCGCTCTTCGCGGGGCAGACCGAGACGCGGATCACCGACGGGAGCGGGAACTACAGCATCGGCAATGTTCCGCCGGGCGACTTCCGCGTGGTCGTGACCGACCAGGCACTCGGCGCGAGCGCGAATGGGACGATCGCCGGCAACGGCAATGTGCAGACCGTGAACCTCAGGCTCAGCCCGAGCGGCAGCGTGATCGGCCGCATCGTGCGCGCGGACGGGACGACGGCGAAGCCGGGCGTGGATGTGTTGCTCACGTTCATGTCGCAGAGCGGGCTGCCGGGTCGCGCGGTTTCGCGGACGGACGCGTTGGGCGCGTTCAGCTTCACGCAGATTCCGGTCGGGGCGGTGAACCTCGAAGCGATTGCGCCCGACGTGGCCGGCATCGCGCGGCACACGAGTTCGCTGACGAGCAATGGCCAGACGCTCAATCTTGGCGACCTGCGGCTGGATGAAGACGATCCGCGCGTCGTCAGCTCGGTGCCCGGGCACACCGCGACGGGCGTGAACACGAACACGACGATCGAGCTGCTTTTCAACGAGGCGCTGAAGGCGAGCACGATCACGCCCGGGGGCGTCTACCTGCGCTCAGCGACGAGTCCGGTCGCGGCGACGCTTCAGTTCCTGCCCGCGCCGGGCGATGGCGCGCTGCGGCTCGTGCGCCTCACGCCGAGTGCGCCGCTGCAAAGCCTCGCGACTTACGAGATCGTGGTGATCGACGGCGACCGGCTCAACGCGGTCGGTGCAGTGATCGCGACCGGGCCGACCGATCTCGTGGGACGCATCCTGACGGCGCCGTTCATCGCGCAGTTCACCACGGCGGACAACGATCCGCCGGTCGTGCTTTCGTTCACGCCGGAGAATGGCGCGGTGCAGGTGGACACGCGCAGCGTCGTGCGGTTGTCGTTCAACGAGACGATCCGGCCGGATGCGGTGGTGACGCTCACGGGGCCGGGCGGCGCGGTCGCTGGCACGACGGCGGTGGGCGTGGATGGGCTCGTGCTCGTCTTCCAGCCGAATGCGGACCTGCCACCGAACGCGACCTTCACCGCGAGCGTGAGCGGCGTGCGCGATCTCGCGGGGAACTTCGCGCTCGGCCAACCGCTCACGACGACCTTCGCCACGCTCGACACGACCGCGCCGGCGATCACGGACATCGTTTTGAAAAACAGCGTGCCGCCGGTCGCGTCGGCGATGGTGACGTTCCAGGCCGTCGTGCCCGCGACGGAGCCGCTGACGCGCGTGCGATTCACGGCGGACTTCGCGCTCATCGGCGACAGCGCGGCGGACTCGGTCGAGCTGCCGTTCACGCTGCCGGCGAGCGGGAGCGTGACGATCCGCGCGACGGCGATCGACCGCTTTGGAAATGTCGGGCCGGTGTTCGAGAAGGTGTTCACCGTCGTGGCGAATCAGCCGCCGGTGGTCGCCTTCGAGCGGTTGAATCCGGTGAGCGGGCCGCTGCCGAGCGGGTCAGGCTTCATCGTGCGCGTGACGGCGAGCGACGACTCGGGCGTGACGCAGTTGCGCGCGGCGGCGGCGGGCGCGGCGGTCGTAGCGCTGCAAACAACCGGCGGCTCGCCGGTCACGGTCGCGGGGTCGGTGCCGGCGAGCGCAGTGCCGGGCGCGATGGTGAACATCCTCGCGCGAGCGACGGACGGCAGCGGCGCGACGAGCGGCGAGCAAACGCTGGCGATCGCGGTTTCCGATGCGACGCCGCCGAATGTGGCCGTCGCGTCGCCGGCTGCGAACTCGGTGCTCAATCCCGCTGCCGGGCTCGCGCTCGGCGTGACGTGGTCGGACAACAGCGGCGGGGTGACTTTGACCGCCGCGCTGAGCGGCGACGTGCCCGCGAGCGCCGATCCGCAGAGCGTAAGCGCTTCGCCGAACACGGCGACGCCCGCGACGTTCAACTTCCCGCTCACCGGCGCGCCGACGACGGGCGGCTCGGTCACGGCGACCGTTCGTGCGACGGATGCGACGGGGCGTTTCAGCGAGACGACGCGCACTTTCCTGCTGCCCGACTCGCGCGCGCCGCGGCTCGTGACGGTCGCGCCCGCGAACGCGGCGGGGCAGCAGTCGCTGTGGACTGCGGGCTTCACGCTGCTCTTCGACGAGGCGATGAATGCGACGACGTTTGCCGCGCCGAATCTCGCGGTGATCGGGCCGGGCGGCGCGACGGTGCCGTTCACGGTGCTCTCGGAGCTGAACAACACGATGCACACGGTGCGCCTGCCGGTGGCGCTCGCGCCGGGCGGCACTTACACGCTCACGATCGGGCCAAACATCACCGACGCGGCGGGCAATCTGTGGCAGGACGTGGGCGGCGCAACGGTGCCGCCGGAGGGGAAGACGTTCGCTTTCACCACGGCGGCGATCACGAGCGTGACGCCGGTCGCGGCGACGAAGATCGTGCCGGGGCAGGCGATCACGGCGCGTGTGGACTACGAGAGCGGCGTCGGCGCGAGCGTGTGGCGGTTCGCGTTCAATGATGATGCATTTGTCGAGCAGAGCGCCGGCGCGACGCAGACGAGCCGCGCGATGACGCTGCCGGTGAGCGCGACTGCAGCGGTGTTCAAGCTGCGCGGGAAGCTCAACGATCTGCTGCCGCTCTACGCGCACCCGGACATCGCGCTCGATCTGCGCCCGCGCGCGGACGACGACGACGGCGATGGCTGGCTGAATGGTTTCGAAGTCGATCGTGGCATGAATCCGTTCATCGCCAATGCCGACAGCGAAGACTTCGACAATGACGGTCTGACCAATGGCCAGGAGCGCACTCGCGGCACCGATCCTGGTGATAACGACAGTGATGATGACACCCTCCTTGATGGGAGCGAGGTGGGCGGACTCGGCGCGCTCGTGGGACGGTGGAAAGGAGAGGACAATGCGAATGATGTGCTCGGCCAGCACCACGGCACGCTCGGGAATGGGACCGCGTTTATCTCCGGCTTTATCGGCAGGGCGTTCTCGCTCGACGGCATCGACGATGTCGTGCGGATCCCCAACAGCACTGTCGGCTCCCTCGATCTCACCGGCATGCAAGTGACTGTTGAGGGATGGATCAAACTCGGCACCTACACGCAGCCGACGAACGTCTTCAACACGCAGGTGATCTTCGATAAGTATTTCTCCGGCGTGAGGGATGGCTACATCCTGCAGGTGACCGACGGGCGAGTGATCTTTGGTGTAGCCACCACATCGAACCCGGATTTCACGGTGGGGACGACCGAGCAGGTGCCACTCAATGCTTATGTTCACGTCGCGGCGACTTACGACGGCGGTGCAGCACGAGTTTTTGTCGATGGCCAACTCAAGGCGAGCGCCCCGCTTACCGGCAACATCCTGCATAACAATCTGAATGCGGCGATCGGGAATGATAACGGTGGCACGACCGCGTTCGGATTCATCGGTGCGATCGATGAACTCTCCGTTTACGGCGTGGCACTATCGCCCGCACAGATCCAGACCCGATCCCAAAACGGGACGCTGGCAGAAAGCGATCCCCTCGACGCGGACACTGATGACGACGGCTTGCGCGATGACGTTGATGCCTTCCCGACTTCGCCGAATGCCGCACCGACGGCGAACGCGGACAGCTTCCTGGTGAACGCGGGCGAGCCGCGGACGATCACGATCGCGACGGAGTTGCTCGCGAACGACACCGACCCGGAAAACCAGGCGCTCACGTTCGTGAGCTTCACGCAGCCCACGACCGGCGGCGCGGTGACGCAGCCCAGCGGAAGCACGCTGCTCTTCACTCCGGCCGGCGGATCCACCGGCGGCACGTCCTTCACCTACACGATCCGCGATCCGGGCAACCTGACCTCGACGGCGACGGTGAATGTGACGGTGGGCACGAACCATCGGCCCGTGGCGGGCGAGTTGGGATTCTACGAGTCCGGCGGGTTGAGCCTGGACGGCAATGACGATGGAGCGAGCGGTCCGGAGATCACGAGCATCGCGAACAACTTCACGATGGAATTCTGGGCGCGACCCACCGCCACACGAAATGTGACCTCACAAACGACCGGCGGCGTGAACGGGTTGGGCGGGCAGCGCTACGCCCTCTTCCCGAGATTTTCCGCCGACCCGGAAGCGGGCGCGGGTGTTTCCGTGGGAACGAACGGCATCAGCGTGGCTGAGCACAGCGCCAGTTATCTCCCGACGCTTTTGGTGCACAATGTTTCCATCAGCGACTGGACGCACGTGGCTGTGGTCTATAACAACCGGACTCCGTCGCTCTTCATCAACGGAGTATTCGTCCGCACAGGTGTTCAAAGTAGCCGGACGGCGGTGCATCCGTCGGCTGACATCTCGATCACCCCATCGTATGGAGCCTACGCTGGCCTCATGGACGAGGTCCGCGTCTGGGATCATGCGCGGACGGCGGAAGAGATCGCGACGGCATTTGGGCGGCGCGTGAGCGGCACCGAGCCCGGCCTGGCGGTGTATTGGCGCATGGATGAAACCAGCGGCACCACGCTGCTGGATTCCTCGCCCGCGGGGCGCAACGGCACGTTGGTCGGGGGCACGGCGCGCATCCGGCCCGCGGCGCCGCTGGCCCAACTCGGCCTCGAGGCGACGGCGATGGAAACCGCGCCGCTGCTGCTCGTTCTTCCCGGCTCGGACGTGGATAACAACCCGCTGACCGCGCGGATTCTCAGCCTGCCAGCGCACGGGAGTCTGTTCCAATTCACCGGCAGCGCGGCGGGCGCGGAGATCATCGCGGTGCCGGCGAACGTGACCGACCCGCAGCGGCGCGTGGTTTATCAGGCCGACGCGGCCTATTTGGGCGACGATGGGTTCGCGTTTTCGATGTTCGATGGCGGGCTCGAGTCGGCGCCCGCGGATGCCGTGCTGCACGTGGTGCCGCCGTTCGGCACGGTGACCAATGATGTGTGGGACGTGAGCACCGGCGTGACGGTGACGGGCAGTTCGGGGTTCCGCGGGGATTCGGGGGGGACGAACATGTTCGGCGCGAGCTTCGGCGTGGAGCCGGGGAACGCGATTTTCGCTGACGGGAACCCGGCGGGCTTCACGCATTTTATCGAGTGGGAGTCACCGTCATTCCTGCGCATCGCGGGTGCCAGAATTTTCGCGACCCAAGGCGGGGACACCCAGGGACAGCGCACATTCACCGAGATGCGGCTTTTTGGCCGGCTGAATGCGACCGACCCGTTCACGCTGGTCGCGACGTATCGCCCCGGCGCGAATCCGTATTTTGCTCCGGTGCGCGCGGTGCTCTCGTTCGCGCCGTTCGTTGGAAAACAGTTCCGCGCGGAGTTCGACCAGTTCGGCAACTTCTCCTTCCCCGGCCCGCGCATCGAGGAGCTGGATGCGATCGGGGAGACGGTTGTTCTTGTCCCGAGCGGCACGGGTGACCCGATCGCTCTGCAAAACGCCACGGCGACCGTTACGCAGAGCGCCGAATTTTCGCCTGCTGCGACGATCGACGGACTCAGCAACGGAGGCGTGAACGGCTGGGCGCCCGGAACAGGTGCGGGGAACCAGACCATCGTGTGGGAAACCTCGGCGAACGCGCCCGCCACGCTGGACACCGAGTTTATCGTGAACCTGATTCAGAAATTCGACGCGGGGCATCACATCGGCCGGTTCCGGCTTTCCGCGACGACGGACGCCCGGAGCGAGTTTGCCGACGGGCTGGCGAATGGCGGCGACGTGACGGCGAATTGGACGGTTCTGGACGTGGTTTCCATCACCGGCACCGGTGGCGAGGCATTCGCAGTGCAGCCAGACGGGTCTGTGCTGGTCAGCGGGCCGGTGCCGAACGCGACGACCTACACCGTGCATGTGAAAGGCGTAAGCGGCGACGTGAGGGGATTTCGTCTCGAGGTGCTGACAGACCCATCGCTGCCAGGCAATGGGCCGGGCCGCGCAGGCACCGGCAACCTTGTGCTGAACGAAGTCACCATCTTATCGGCCACCCTCGTTCCAAACCGCGCTCCGCAACTCGCCGCCGACAGCGCGCAGACGCCGCAGAGCATCCCCGTGACGACCGGCAACGTGCTCGCGAACGACAGCGACCCGGAGGGCGACACACTCACGGTGCTCGACTTCACGCAGCCTGCGGCGGGCACGGGCAGCGTGTTGAACAACGGCAACGGCACCTTCACCTACACGCCGCCTGATGCGGCGTTCACGGGGTCGGCGACGTTCACGTATCGCGCGACGGATCCCTTCCAGCCGAGCAAGCCGGCGATGGTGACGATCACGGTGGTGCCCTCGCCGCAGCGGGTGTGGACGAATGCCGCGGGCGGAAACTGGAGCAACCCGGCGAACTGGCTCAACGGCTTGCTGCCCGGCCCGGACGACATCGCGGACATCACGCTCGCGGGCACTTACACGGTGACGCTCGATATCAATCCGACGATCTCGCGGCTCGTGATGGGGAACAGCTCCGGAACGCAAACGCTGAACACAAACTCGCGGATATTCACGCTGCGACACGGGGGCGCGACGACCGGCGGTGCAGTGGTGTCGGTTTCTCCCGGCGCACTTGTCGCCGGCGCCTCCGCGACCTTCGCGAATCTGACGATCCTAGGCGACGGGCGGCTGACGATGCAGAGCAGCTCGGTGATGACGGTGACCGGCACCTTTGACTGGCAGAGCGGCACGCTGACGAGCGGTGGCAAGCTGGCGATCGCCTCGGGCGCGACGGCGAACTTCACCGGCGGC
>VFJQ01000116.1 GCA_009885995.1 Verrucomicrobiota bacterium | reverse complement strand
CGCCTAAAACGAGCGCATCCGCAGACCGCCTCCGGAGCAAACGCCCGCCTCCCCCGAACGCCGCCCGTTTTTCAACTCGCCGCGCGCCTTTTTAACCCGCGATCCGCCGTGTCACTGCGGCGAGGGCGCCGCGCTGGCGAGGCTCACCGCCAACGCCACAAGCTCAGTCCGACAGGCTCTTAGCTCGGTTTGCCGCCGGAAGGAGTCACCGCGGATCTGGTCGGCCGTCGAGAAGCGCAGATACGAGTATGCCTTTGGTTTGCGAGTTGAGTGCCCGTCTTTTGCGAACTGCTCGCCGCGAGAGTGCTGTGAAGATGTCTTCGGCATGGGGCAAATATGCCAGCCGAAGCGTTGGTAGGAAATACCGAATACTTATCCGGTGGCGTCAGCCACCTGAAAACCGTCCATAAACGTATCCGCCCCGGCGGGGGCGGCGGAATTCCACCGCCCCTGCCGGGGCGGGCGCGTTTTTTTTTGTGCGGGCGGTCCGGTGGTTCCCGCTCGCGGACTCGCTTCACCACCGGCTAATTTCCGTTGTCCCTCCGGGACATTTCCTCGGCGACGCTTTTATTGAAACCGGCTCTAGCCGGGGACGCGATCCATCGCGGCACAAGCAGCGGTCATCGGATTTCAAATGAGGACGCTACTCGCCGAGGATGAGCGCGATGAGTGCGGTGGCGTCCACGTAGTCGGGCACCACGATGTCGGCGCCGCAGTCGAGGAGCTGGCGGCGCTTGTGTTCGTCGAAGCGGCGCGAACCGGGCGTGGACTCATCGGACGCGACGCCGATGGCGAGGCCGCCGAGTGCCTTCGTCTCGCGCATCTCGACGGGGCCATCGCCGACGGCGAGCAAGTCTTCGCCGCTCACCTCGTGCTCGGCGACGAGCGCGTGGATCGCGGCGCGTTTCGTGAACTCGCGGTCGGCGAGATCGCGCGGGCCGTGGATGCGTCCGCCGAAACGCGCAGTGATCCCGAGCAGGTCCGCCTCTTCGATCAACTCGGGATGCGACGTGCCGCTCACCAGGCTGATCGCGAGGCCGCGGGCTGCCAGCGCGTCGAGGAAGCCGATCGCACCCGGCACGGTGTGCGCATCGCGCGAGCCGCCGGCGCGCAATTCACGCACGCGGTCCTCGGCGGCACGCGCGAGGCGTTCGCTGTAGATGCGGTGGTATTCGTCCGGATGCTGTGGTGTGCCGCCGCTGGCGCTCACCAACTCGGCCATGCGCACCATCTGGTGAATGCTCGGCTTGCCATTGAGCGCGAGCATCTCGGTGTGGACGAGCGTGCGGTCGAGCGACGGCGCGCTTTCGATGCACACGTCCACCATCACTTCCACCCAGCCGCCGCGCAGCAGCGAGACGGTGCCGTCCCAATCCATGATCGCGTGGCGCAGGCGCGGTCGCGGACGGAAGTGCGGTGCGATCTCGATCGGGCCGGGGAAGGAAGCAGGGAGCATGGAGCGCGGAGCATGGAGCGCCGCGGCGGGCGCGCTCGCTGTTTCTCCCTGCTCCTTGCTCCCTGCTCCCTGCTGCCCGCTCATTGGCCAAAGGCGGTGCGCAGGTTCGCGCGGCTCTGCGTGGCGATGACCTCCGCGCCTTCCTCGAATTTGAAGACCTCGACGGAGACGACGCCGTCGTAGCCCACGTCGCGCAGCGCGGCGGCGATCGGCACGAAGTCCATGTCGCCGAAGCCGGGGCCTTTGAGGTTTGGATCGTTGGCGTGGAAGTAGGCGAACTTCCCGCCGGTGCCGCGGATCGTGTCGGGAACTGGTCGTGGCTCGGAAGACATGGCCTTCACATCGATGATGATCGACATCGCCGGGCTCGCGAACTGCGCGGCGAAGCGGATGCCCTCCTCGGCGGAGTTCACGAAATCGGTCTCGCTCGGCGCGAGCGGCTCGAAGCAGATCACGACCCCTCGCTCCTCGCCGCGCTGCACCGCGTCGCGGAAGACCTCGGTGGCGAACGCCCACGCCTGTTTGTAGCTCACGCCGGGCAGCAGGCTGCGCTGCTTCGGCGAGCCGACGATGATCCGCGTGCCGCCGATGTCGGCGCAGAAATTTACCAGCGCGACGAAATACGCCGCGGTGCGCGCCCTCACTTCCGCATCGGGCGAAGTGAGGTAGAGCCCTTCGGTTTGCACGAGCACCCAGTGGATGCCGGAGATGCCGATGCCGGCCTCGGCCGCGAGTCGCTTGATGTTCGCCCGCTCGGCGGCGCCGATGTCGGTGACGGATTTTGCGATCGTGAACGGTGCGATTTCGACGAAGTCGTAGCCCGCCTTTTTCGCGTAGGCGAAGGTGTCCGCGAGCGACCAGTCCTTGAAGATCTCGTTGCAGATTCCGAATTTCATCCGCCGAACGTGCGAAGCAGGGCAGGGGATGGCGAGCGATTATTGGGCGGGTCCGAATTTCGCGACGCGGACTGGCGACGGTAGTGGCTCAGCTTGACCTGGCGGGCAACGAAGGTAGGGCGCGGTGTCCCCACCGCGCCGCGCAGCGGATCGTGCGCTCACTCCGGACCGCTAGGGACAGCGGTCCCTACCTGTGTTCCCGGGCAAACTGAGCCACTACCGGAATTTCGCGACGCGGACACCCGACGCCGCACTTGACCCTTCGCGGCACCCGCCGACACTGCGCGCCCTCATGCGCTTCCAGACGCTCTACGAAGGTCGCCTCATTTTTGCCATCCTGTTCGTGGCGATCGCCGCGGGTTGGGGCCTCGCTGCCCGAACCGGTGAGCGTGGCTGGTATCTGCTCGTGCTCATCGGCGCGCTCGGCGTTCTTTTCTGCATGAATTTCTTCCGCGATCCGGAGCGTGCGGTTCCGTCCGGCGATGATGTCGTGGTCGCCGCCGCGGACGGCACCGTGGCCGACATCGTGGAGATCGAGGAAGACGAGGTGCTGAAGCAGAAGTGCCGGCGCGTGGGCATCTTCCTCTCCGTCTTCGACGTGCATGTGAACAAGGCGCCGATCGCCGGGAAGATCACCTATACGAAGCACTACCCCGGCACGTATCCCGGGCCGTATCTCGATGCGCGCCATCCCGAGTGCTCGAAGTTCAACGAGGCGCTTACGTGGGCGTTCGAGGGCGCGAAGGCGACGCTCGTCGTGCGCCAAATCACCGGCGCCATCGCGCGGCGGATCGTCCCGTGGTCGAAGACCGGCGACGCAGTCGAGAAGGGCCACCGCTTCGGAATGATCCGCTTTGGCTCGCGCACGGAGGTTTATCTGCCGCTCGATGCCGAGGTGACGGTGAAGATCGGCGACAAGGTCCGCGGCGCGGAGACGGTGATCGCGCGACTCAAATGAGCGACCCGCGCGGCCCGAAGATCTACCTCCTGCCGAACCTCATGACGGCGGGTAACCTGTTCTGCGGGTTCGCCGCCGCGCTCAAAATCGTCGAGGGCGCCATCATCACCGACACCGCGGCGATCACCGGCAACGCCGACCTCATCGCGCGGGCTGTCGATCTTGCGAGCGACAAATTCCACGCTGCCATCCTTTGCATCCTCGCGTCGTGCCTCTTCGACGCGCTCGATGGCCGGCTCGCGCGACTCGGTGGAAGTGAGAGCGCCTTCGGTCGCGAGTTCGACTCACTCGCCGACATCGTCTCCTTCGGCGTCGCGCCAGCCCTGATGGTGTATCGGATCGTCCTGCACACATTTCCAAATGTCGGCTGGATCATCGCCGCCGTGTATCTCGTCTGCGGCGCGCTGAGGCTCGCGCGGTTCAACTGCCTCGCCGCCGAAGACAGCGCTGCCGCCAACCGGGAGTTCACCGGCTTCCCCATCCCCGCCGCCGCCGGTCTCATCGCGTCGCTCACCCTTTTCCTCCTCTACCTCGACGAACGCGGCCGCGAGATCGGCCCCGGTAAATGGATCCTGCCGCCGCTCATGCTCTTCCTCTCATGGATGATGTTCAGCGGCTTTCGCTACCCGAGCTTCAAGGGCCTGAACTGGCGCAGCACCCGTTCGATCCCGCGATTCCTCGCCATCGTGCTCGTCGGGTTCGCGACGGTGCGTTTCTACGAGTGGATGCCGTTCGTTCTCTTCCTCAGCTACCTGCTCTACGGCTTCACGCGTCCCTTCCTCTCGCGGCGCATGAAGCAGGAGATCGAGGAGGAACTCGAAGACGAGGAGCCGACCGAATCGTCCGAGAGTCCGTGAGCGACTTCGCCCAGAGCGGCCTGATCAGCACGCTCCAGCGTCTCAACGACACGCACCTCGCGCGCATCGAGGACGAGCTGTGCGAGCTTTCGAGGGAAAAGGCGATCGCCCTCGTGCTGCCCGGTCACGGGGCGGACCTGGCGCGTCCCGCTTTCGCGCATATCCTCGGCGAGTTGCGCGGCGCGACCTGGCTGGGCGAGATCATCGTCAGCGCCAACGCCACCGACGATGCCACGCTCGCCGTTGTGCGTTCGCAGCTCGATGCGCTCCCGCAGCCCACGCGCATTTTGGTCAATGACACGGCCAGCCCCGCCGGCAAAGGCTCCAACCTCCACGCCGCGTTCGCCCAGACCGACGCCGCGATTCTCGCCACGCAGGACTGCGATGTCGCGAGCTTCCGACGTGCTGACCTCGCGCGGCTTTGCTATGCCGTTGCGCATCCCGATCTCGGTTACCGTTTCGCCAAGGCCTACTACTCCCGCGTGACCGACCGGCTCTACGGGCGGGTTTCGCGGCTTTTCTTCGCACCACTCCTCCACGCCGTCGTGCGCGTGGCCGGGCACCATCCGCTCGTCGATTTCCTCCTGAGCTTCCGCTACCCGCTCGCCGGTGAAATCGCCCTCACCCGCGAACTCGCCGCCCAGCTTCCGGCGGCGGCCGGCTGGAACGTCGAGATCAGTCACCTTTGCGAAGTCTTCCGTCGTGTCGATCCGCGCGACGTCTGCGAGGTCGATGGCGGGAGCGGCTACGACCACAAGCACCAACCCGCCGCCACGGCCCTCGCCGGCATGGCCGCCGAAATCGCGCGCGAACTCTTCGCCCAACTCGCCGCCGAGGGGCTCCCTGCTGATCCCGCCTTCCGCTCCGCCGTCGCGCGCGCCTACCGGCGCGAAGCGGCGCACGCGCTCCGTCGCAGTGCCGCCCTGGCCCGCATCAACGCCTTCCCCTTCGATAACGGCGCCGAGCGCGAAATCGTGGAGACCTTTGCTGCCCGAATCGACTGACGGGCTCACGCCGCCCCCACTCTTGAGGTCCACATTTGCCCGTCTCTGGACGCTCTGGGAAAAACCCCTTGACCGCCAGAAGGCCGAAAGCCACTGTCGCGGCCCTTTTTAACCCAAGAATTCCATGAGTAAAGTCTGCCAAATCACCGGAGTCCGCCCGATTCGCGGCAATAAAATCCACCGCCGCGGTCTTGCCAAGAAGAAGGGCGGCATCGGTATGCACGTCACCGCCATCACCAAGCGGTGGTTTTACCCCAATCTCCACAAGAAGCGGGTCTTCGTTCCTGAGCTTGACCGATGGATCAAACTCAAGCTTACCTCGCGGGCGCTGAAGACCATCGCCAAGAACGGCGCCTATACGACGTTACTCAAGGCGGGGGTCATCAAGCCGCTGCGGCAGAAGAAACGCGCCGCAGGTTCCCAACCGACAACTCAATCCTAACTCCATCGATCCAATGTCCTACAGTGTTATCAGCAAAAAGTCTGGGAAGACCTACTTCCTGCACGCCCGTAATCAGAAGCTCAAGGGTGGCCAGCAAGTGATGCTCTATTACTTTGCCGGTGTGGCGAGTGAAGGTGCCATGGATGGTCTGCCGGAAGGCTACGAGGTCTCTGAAAATACGAAGACCGGCCTCCCGCTGCTGAAGAAGATCCGCAAGCCCGAATAGGGCCGGCACGCTTAAGCGACGTTTATTTCCGCGGCCCGGGAGCGATCCCGGGCCGCGTTCTTTTTGTAGTAGTCAGTTGTCAGAGGTCAGAAGTCGGCAATCCTCTGCGCCTCCTGTTTATCGACCTTTCATGCCTACGAAACCCGTCCCCGTCACCATCCTCACCGGCTTCCTTGGCGCCGGGAAGACCACGCTCCTCAACTACATCCTCAAGCAGGATCACGGCTACAAATTCGCCGTCATCATCAACGAAGTCGGCAAGATCAGCATCGATGGCGCGCTCGTCGAGACGCAGAAGGACGAGGTCCTCGAACTGAGCAACGGCTGCATGTGCTGCACCGTCCGCAGCGACCTCATCAAGGGCGTGCAGAACCTGCTCAAGAAAGGCGGCTTCGACTACCTGCTCATCGAGACCACCGGCATCGCCGAGCCCGGCCCGATCGCGCAGACCTTCCTCAACATCCCGCAACTCCAGCAATACGTGCGGCTCGATGCGATCATCACCGTCGTCGATGCCGAGCAGATCGCGAAGCAGATGATCGAGACCGAGACGGCTCGTGAGCAGGTCGCGATGGCCGATTACCTCCTCATCAACAAAACCGACCTCGTCACTCCCGAGCACGTCGAAAAGGTCGAGGCGAAATGCCGCGAGCTGAATCCGCACGCGCAGCAGTTCCGCACCAGCCACTCGCAAGTGGGCGTGAAGGCGCTGCTCGACATCCACGCCTTCGACCTCGACCGCAAACTCGAAGCCGACCCCGACTTTCTCGACGAACTCAAGAACCAGCACCACCACGACATCGTCAGCTTCAGCTACACCTTTGATCGCCCGATCATCATCGAGAAGTTCGAGCAACTCGTCGCCGACGTGAGCGAGAAGGAGAAAGTCTATCGTTCGAAAGGCTTCCTCTGGCTGCAAGGCAACCCGCGCCGCGCCGTCTTCCACGGCGTGAACAACCGCTTCACGCTCATGTGGGATCGCCTGTGGGAAAAAGGCGAGACGCGCACGAGCCAGATCGTCTTCATCGGCAAAGCCATCGACGAAGCGAAGCTCCGCGCCCGCATCGAAACCTGCCTCGCGTAAGCCATGCGCGCCCTCGTCCTATCCTTCCTATTCGTCCTCTCCGCCCTCGCGCAGGAAAAACCAGACGAGCCGAAGGGCGCCAAGCCCGCTGAGAAGAAATCCGACGAAAAGAAGGGCGACAAAGAGAAGGAGGAGAAGCCCAAGGACAGCAAAGGCGCCGTCACCATCGCGGGCGCCGAGGTGAAATACCTCGCCCGCACCGGCACGCTCCCGCTGCTCAAGGACGACGGCTCTGGCGAACGCGCCCGCGTCTTCTTCGTTTACTACGCAGCGCTCGGAGAGGACGGCCAGCCACTCGCCGCCAAAGATCCCGGGAAGCGCCCGATCACCTACTGCTTCAACGGTGGTCCCGGCAGCGCCTCCGTGTGGCTGCATTTCGGCGGACTCGGGCCAAAGAAGGTCGCCCTCGATCCCGACGGCCTCCAGCCCGCCACGCGCGGCGTCGTCGAGCCGAATCCGAACTCGATCCTCGATGCCACCGATCTTGTCTTCATCGATCCCGTCGGCACGGGCGCGAGCCGCCCGAGCAAAGGCGAGAAGGGCGAGCAGTTTTGGAGCGTGAAGCAGGACATCGAGAGCGTCGGCGAATTCATCCGCCTCTTCACCACGCGCGAGCAGCGCTGGGCCTCGCCGAAATTCCTCTGCGGCGAAAGCTATGGCGGCATCCGCGGCTCCGGGCTCGCGAACTTCCTGCAAAGCAAGCACGGCCTCTACGTCGATGGGTTCATCTCCATCAGCGGCGTCGTGAATTTCGAGACGCTCCGTGGTGAGATCCTCAGCCACGTCCTCTTCCTGCCCGCGTTCACCGCCGCCGCACACTACCACAAGAAACTCCCCGCCGACCTGCAATCGGATCGCGACAAAGCCATCGCTGCCTCGCGCACCTTCGCGCAAGGAGACTACGCGCGCTCACTCCTTGCCGGCGACACGCTCCCCGCCGCGCAGCGCACCGCCGCGCTGGACCAGCTCGCCCGCTTCACCGGCCTCGATCGCGAACTCATCGACCGTGCCCGCCTGCGCGTCTCGCCTGCGCTCTTCTTTGAAAATCTTCTGCGCAAGGAAGGCAAGATCGTCGGACGCTTCGACGCCCGCGTCACCGCCGAGGACTACGATCGGCTACGCCCGAATCCGGAGTTCGATCCGAGCTACACGAATGTCTATGGCCCCTTCGCCGCCGCCACCAATGCGAACATCCGCGGCGACCTTGGCTATGAATTCGACCTCCCTTACGTCGTGCTGGGCGGCGTGAACTGGAGCTGGAACGACTATGCCGGCGAATACGTGAACCTGGAAGACGACCTCGCCCGCGCGATGAAAGACAACCCGCGCCTGCGCGTCCTCTTCTGCCTCGGCTGGCGCGATCTCGCCGTGCCGCCCGACAGCGCGCTCTACTCGATCGCGCACCTGCCGATCCCCGACAGCCTGCGCAAAAACATCGCCGTCGAATACTACGAGAGCGGCCACATGATGTATCTCTACCAGCCCGACGCCGAGAAGCTGCGCCGCGACATCGTGAAACTCATCGGCCAGCCGTAGCCGATGCCCATCGTCGAAGCCCGCGGCCTCACGAAGGTCTATCGCACCTACAAGAAACAGCCCGGCCTCGCCGGCGCGGTGCGCGGGCTTTTCCGCCGCGAATACACGGAGACGCGCGCGGTCGATGACGTGAGCTTCACGCTGGAGGAGGGCGAGTTCGTCGGCTTCCTCGGCCCGAACGGTGCCGGCAAGACCACCGCGCTCAAGATGCTCAGCGGTCTGCTCAACCCCACGACTGGCGAGGCCCGCGTGCTCGGCTTCGTGCCGTGGGAGCGGAAGGACGCGATGAAGCGCCAGATCTCGCTGCTCATGGGGCAAAAGAACGCGCTCTGGTGGGACCTGCCCGCGCGCGAGTCGCTCGAACTCAACCGCGCCATCTACGGCATCACCGAGAAAGCGTATCGCGCCATCGTCGATGAACTCACGACGCTCCTCGACGTGACAGACAAGCTCGACGTGATGGTGCGCGAGCTCTCCCTCGGCGAGCGGATGAAGTTCGAACTCATCAGCGCGCTGCTCCACTCGCCGCGGGTGCTTTTCCTCGACGAGCCCACGATCGGCCTCGACGTGACGAGCCAGCTCAAGGTTCGCGAATTCCTCAGCCGCTACAACGCCGAGCGCCGCATCACCACCATGCTCACGTCGCACTACATGGAGGACATCGAGGCGCTCTGCCGTCGCGTGATCGTCATCGACCACGGCCGCATCATGTTCGACGGCCCGCTCACCGCGATCGTCGAGCGCTTCTCCACGCACAAGATCATCGGTCTCACTTTCACCGACGTGACCGACACCGACTTCAGCGCTGCAGGTGAAATCGTCGAACGCACCGACCGGGCCGTGAAGCTCCGCGTGCCCCGCGCCCGTGTGACGGATGTCGCGCGCGATCTCCTCGCGAGCTGCAAGATCCACGACATCAGCGTCGAAGATCCGCCCGTCGAGGATGTGATCCGGCAGCTCTTCGCCGAGCAGGCCAGCGAAGCGAAGGTCTAGCGCGCCGGCCAGTCAATCACCTGGCCGTCCGCGAGCAGTCTCGCGCGCAGCTTCGCGTGATCGATCGCCTGGACCGCGACGCCCTCATCGATCGCGATCACCGCCGCAGTCGCTGCGGATTGGCTCGTGACCATGAATACCGGCTCCATCCGGATGCTGCTGAACGCCGTGTGGCTCGCTGAAAGCGCGAAGGTCACGAACAGGTTTTCGCACTCGCTCGCCTTCGGCACGATTGCACCGTAGCCGATCGGATAAGGAGGTGCGCCGTCGCGTCCACCGGCGGTCTTGCCTTCGCGGATCACGACGCCGTCTTTCACGATGCGGCGAATCTCGTGCGTGTCCGTGCCGTAGCTGCCGAGCCCGACGGAGTGCGGCGCGACTTCGCGCCCGAAGGTGTGATGCTCGGTCAACACGAGATCGCTCACCATGCGGCGCGCTTCGCGGATGTAGAGTTGGTGGGGCCAGCCGCCGGTATCGGTGAACTCATCGCGCGGCAGGCCGAAGCGTTTCATGTCCTCGCGCACCTTCGTCGGCACCCGCGGATCGGTGGCGAGAAAGTGTAGGAGGCCGCGGTGATAGTTCTCGTGGTTCTTCGCGATCTGCTCGCGCCGGGCGTAGGTGGCCTCGGGCCATTCCCAGCTCGCGCCCGGCAGGTTGCCGCCGAAGGTCGCGGTGTTGAAATCCCACTTCTCGTTCGGCAAGGCGTCGTGCTTCGAGAACCAGCGCAGGTCCATCTCATCGCCGATCGCTTCACACTCGGCGATGAACCGAGCGACGAGTTCGTAGTGCTTCGGGTCGTAGTTCGGCGGCGGCGCGATCGGCAACTGGTCGGCAGCCGTAGTGAGGCAAAGTCGGAAGCAATACGCCTGCACGCCGGGTGCGGCTTCGCCAACGGTGCCGGGTTCGCCCGCATTCATGAGTGGCAGCAGTCCGCTCTTTTGATCACCGGGCACGACGAAGGGATCGAGCGGGAAATCGCGATCCCACACGCCTTGCCCGCCTTTCACGCGACCTGTCGGCCCGGGTTTCAGGTGATTGGTCCGCGGCTGATACTTCGTGTCGTAATAGATGCCGTTGTAGCGCTCGCCATACTTCGCGTTGCCCTCGCGAGTCGTCGTGAAAGTCACGCCAGCCTTTGCCATGAGGTCGCCTTCGTAGGTCGTGTCGATGAACATCTTTGCGCGGAACACGGTGCCGTCCTCGGTGGTGAACTCGGTGATGCGCGCGCCGTCCTTTTTCACCGAGGCGAGTCGCGCGTTGAAGTGAACCGCGACCTTTGCCCCCCTCACCATCTCGCCGAACACTCGTTCGGCGACGTGTGGCTCGATCGAGTAAGCGCCGCCTGTCGCCGGCCCGCCGCCTTTGCTCTCAAAGGGCTTGTCCCATTCGAGCGCCTTCCCGTAGCTCGCGACGAGCCGTGTGAAATACTCGCGCGCAATCCCGCCCACCGTGCGCGGGTCGCCGATGTCCACGGCGCTCAGCCCGCCGGCGGTCATCCCGCCGAGGTGCCGGCCCGGTTCGGCGATGACGGCGTGCTTTCCCATGCGTGCGGCTTGCACGGCGGCGGCGACGCCACCCGACGTGCCGCCATAGGTGCATACGTCGGCTTCGATGACTTCAGCCTGCGCGCAGGCGCCGAAGATCGCAGCGATGACGAGGAGCAGACGGTTCACGCGCGATCAGATTGCTTCGTCCGCTCCCGCCGCGCTGCTCCTCCCGGTGCGCAGGAACTGGAGATCGCGCGTGAGGTTCGCTGTGAAGAGCCGCACGTCGCTGCTGTGGATGAAAAGGTTCGCGCCTTCCGCGATGAACTCGCGCTCGAGGTCGAGGTCGTCCCAGAAATGGATGCCCGCGCCGACGCCCGCCGCGCGCGCTTTGGCGAAGATCGTGCGTGCTGCTTCGCGGAATTTCGGATGCGAATACTGCTCCGGCACGCCGAGACTCGTGGAGAGATCGTGCCGGCCGATGAGCACCGCATCGAGGCCCGGCACGGCGAGGATTTCGTCGAGCGTCGCGATGGCGGGAACGCTCTCGATGTTCACGATGAGCACGCGCTCCGCCTCCGGGCGTGCGAAATACGCGGCCAGCTCGGGCTCCGGTGTCGCGCCGCCGAGGAGCGCGTCGAGCTTCTTCCCTTTGACCGGCCGCAGCTTTACCGCGCCGCGCAGCGCTTGCACTTGCTCCAGCGTCTCGACGTAAGGCGCGATGATTCCCGCCGCGCCGCCATCGAGCACCATCGTGGCTTCATACGGATCGGGTGACGGGATGCGCACGATCGGCGCGAGCCCGAGCCCCGCGTAGGTGTGGCACATCCAAGAGAGTTGATGCCGGTCGAGCGCGATGTGTTCGGTGTCGATAAAAACGAAATCGAGACCGCACCCGCGCACCGCTTGCGGCCAGCGCGGGGAAGGGGATGCGATGAGCGTGCCGAAAACTTGCGTGCCGGCGTGCAGGGCGTGGAGGAGTTCGGAAGCGTTCATCGGGAAGCGCCCGGTTTGGCCCAGACGATCTTCGCCAGCAACACACGATTCGCTTCGTCCTGCCGCTCCTTCGGGAAAGCCATCTCGGAGCTGATAACCCACGTCTCCGTCGCGCTCACGTCCACCGGCGCAAACCCGCCCGCGAGGTCGACGCCCGTTTCCGGCATGAGGATCTGCTCCGTGGCGCGCAGCACCCACAGCCGCTCGGGATCGATGCGCGCGATGAAGAGCGGCGCACGATTGCGAAAGACGTGATCGTTGTTCGCGCCGCGTCGCGAGTAGACGAGATAGAGGTCGTTGTTGTGCGTGATCCAGTGCTGCTGGGCATTCGCGCTGCCGAGAGGCTTGCCGTCATCGAGCTTCCACTCGAACGCGGCCTCGTAGTCGATGCCGTTCGTGCTGCGCGCGACGTAGCCGGAATCTTCGGCACGCATTGTGAGGAAGTAGCGGCACTGAAACGCGCAGACCGACGGCTCATACAGGCCGCGGGGCGGTGTGATGGTGTGCTCGCTGCCGTGTTCGCGATAGGTCAGCGTCTCGCCGTCGAAAGAGCACCGCGCGACGATGGTGGTATAGACGCGCGACTTCGGATCCTTGCGATAGCGCACTGGCAGCAGCACATCGCCGTTCGGCAAGTCCACGCGCTGATGGCAGCCGGCATTCGGCTCGATGATCGTCTTCCCTGCGTGGTCCTTCTCCGGCATCGCCATGGTATTCATCCCGCTCCACTGCTGCGTGCGCGGCGAATACACCGCATACGCCACGCGTTCCTGCGAGCGGTCGTCCTTGGCTTTGTTGTCGTTCGGATTGGCGAGAAAGCCGAAGCACTTTCCCGTGACGAGCAGCTTGCCCGACGCCGCGTGCCACTGCGGACACACGTCGCCGAAGACACGCTCGACGCCGTCCTCGTAGCGCTTGCGCTGAAGGCTCTCGATGCGCTTCGGTGCGCTCCACGTCTTTGCGCCGTTGGTCGTCTCGGTGAGGAAGATATCGCGATAACCGTGCGAGCCATGCTTCTCGATCTCCTGCGTCGTGATGATCACGCGCGCCGGTTCGCCGGGGATGACTGCCGGTCGCGACTGCGACCAGTGATACTCGCCCTCGCTCGTGAGCACCGTGCTTTGCTCGATGCGAAACGGCTCACCACCGAACGCCCATGCCGCCGTGAGGGAGAGACCGAGCGCGAGCCGGGCCGCGTTCATTTCGACGAGTCTTTGCCGTCGGTGAGCCACTCGAGGTTGAAGCGGGCAAGCGTGAGTGCGTCGCCCGCAAAGCCCGGCTTCGCGCCGCGGCCGTAAAAGCACAGGATCGTGCCCGACTTCGACACCGCGATGTCACTGTAAGCGCTCCATTCCGCTTCGACCGTCTTGTTCACGGCCCACGTCTGCCCTTCGTCGTAGCTGAGCTTCACCGACACGTTCTTGCGGTCGCGATTCTTGCCCGGTTCTTCCTTGCCGTCGGCGCGCGAGAGGTTGTGCGGGTTGCTGAAAAGGATGCGCGGCTTGTCGAGCGAGTAGCGAACGATGCCGCCCATGCAGATCGGCTCGAGCAGCGCGTCGTCGAACTTTGGTGTGCTCCACTTTGTCGCGCCATCAGGGCTGGTCGTGACGAGCCGGCGGTGCGCCTTTGATTCGCTACGCACGTTCAGCATCACACGGCCGTCGGCGAGTTCGATCGCGACGGTTTCGTTCGGATTGATCCAGTCGTCCGTGCAAGGCACGGCGATGTCTCCCGCGTGCCAGGTCTTGCCCGCGTCATCGCTGTAGATCGTCGCGGTGACGGAAGGCCGGTGCGCATTGCCGCCGGTGCCAGTCGAGAGCCACACGGGCACCACTAGCCGACTGGTGCGGAGTTGGATCGCGTGATCGGGGCCGGTTGCGAGCACTTTCCAGTCGTAAGCCGGATGAAACTTCTCGAACGTCTGCGTGATCTCCACCGGCGTGCTCCAACTCACGCCGTCGTCTGTGCTCCGCTGGTAAAAGCACCGCATGTATTCGAGGCAGAAAACCATGTGAACCGTGCCGTCGCGATCGGCGATCAGCACCGGGTTGTTGTAGGTCATGTCCGCCGGATTCACGTTCTTCATCCGCAGCGAGAACGGGTTCTTCGTCTTCGGTCCCGGCACGTCGGCGATGCTCTTCGGAGCGCTCCATGTTTTGCCATCATCGGTGGAGCGGCGAAGCAGGATGCGAATGTCCGACCAGTCGCCGCCCCCTTTGCGCGCCTCGCACCAGGCGAGCACCGTGCCCTTGGCGGTCACGACGATGCCGGGAATGTGATAGATGTTGTAGGCCGGATCTTCGCCGACTTTGAAGAGATCGAGTTTCTCGACGAAAGGCTCAGCCGCGCGTGCAGCGAATGTAGCTAAAGCGAGGGTGAGGAGGAGGTGGCGGGTTTTCATTGGAGAGATTCAGGTTCAGTCCCAGTCGTCCGTGCGAAATGGGGAAGCCGGCAGCGTTGCGCCGTTGACGAGGTTGCCGCGCGGATTTGCTGCCCAGCCGTAGCGGACGGCAGAGGGATTGGGAACGGTGGCGCTGGAGACGATCACGAGTTCCCCGTCGAGCACGGGCTTGAGTGCGGGCTCAGCCTCCTGGGCGGCGAGACTCGTCCATGCCTCGATCGGTGTGCCTCCGACGGCTGCCGTGACGATTCCGACCGGCACACGAAGCCGCGCGTGCAGGTCACGGGCAAAAAAGCAACCCATCGCCGAGAAGCCCGCGGGAGTGTCCAGCGAGCAGACGACCCATTGTCCCGGGCGGTCTGCCATTGGCTCGGCTGGGGGCAGCGGCAGGTCGTAGATAGCGTAGCCGTCGTTGTGCATGAACACGCGAATCGCCGGATACTTCGCCGCCGCGATTTCCTCATCAGCGTTGTCCACGGACCCGTGCAGCTTGTCCTTCAGCCGCATCTCCATGTTCGATTGTCCCGAGGCGAGCCACACCTCGCCCACGAGCACATCGTCCAGGGTGAGTGTGTTCCTGCCCGTCACCGTTAGCGTCTGTGGCTCACTGGACGCGGTGAGGTGTTCGAGCCGCACGTTCCACCGGCCGTTCGCGGCGGCGGTTGTCGCTTGGGTCTGCCCGGCGATGGAAACAGTCACGGACTCGCCGGGCGCTGCCCAGCCCCAGATGGCATCCGTCGCGTTGTTTTGCGGCACCATGTGATCGGAGATGATCGCGGGCAGTTTTACGCCTGCGTGTGCGGTGCAGGCGATGGCAAGGAGGGCAGCGCGGAAGAGGAACATGGGAAGCGAGGCAGAGCGTAGCGGTGTGACGCGGAGCGCCAATCGCGAGATCTTGGTATTTCGCGCAGACCAGCGGCTATGGCTCGTAGTAATCGTCGTCCGCGATGTCTGGGATGCCGACCACGAGCACGCGCATCCGGCCCTTCGCTCCATGCACCACCCCAGCCGGGATGTGGACGAGCGAGCCTTTGCGCACCTCGTGCTCGGCGCCATCGAGCGACACGGTGCCGCCGCCGTCGATCACGTAGTAAAGTTCCGTCGAGCGCTTGTGGTAGTGCAGTTTCGCGCCATCGATGTCCACGGCATGAGCCCACGCTGCCGGGGACAAGGCGACGTCTTCACGGCTGATGAGCCGGTCGCGCCATCCGCAGGTGCTGCGTTCGCGCGGCGTGTGGCCCTCGTGTCGGACTAGCGTGCTCATGAGGGCGATCTATTTGATTTCGTCGCACGCTGCCAGCGCCATCACCGCCCAGGCGGTGCCGCTGTTGGAGATAGGGTTCGCCTTTCTGCCCACGAGCGAGCGCGTGAACCAGCGGCCGCTTTCGCACTGGTTGGTCTTGAGCCAGTGCAACGCGCGCTGGAGGCGCGGCTCGTCTGTGCTCACGCCGGCCCTCCGCAGCGCGAAGACCGCGAGCCGGTGCCGGAGCCGTCGCTCGGAGTATCGGTGACGTAGACGCCGGTGTGCGTCTTTTCGTTGTCGGTGAGCAGACGTGCGAGGCTCCAGCCGCCATCGTCGCGCTGGAGGGTTGCAAGCGCGGTGCCTGCCTGCTCGCGCTCGGGTGGTATCATCCATCCGAGCCAGAGCATCATGCCTTGCTGATAAGGCGTGCGCGAAGGTTGCGTGGCGAGGTAGCGGCGGATGCCTCCGAGCGCAGTGCGCGCAGCGTCGGTCTTCGCGAAGCCATCGGGCGCGGTCATGATCGCGAGCGCAGCGAGCACGGCTTGATCGAACTCCCGCAGCATATCGCGCACGCCGTCGCCGACCGCGTTGAAGCCGCCGTCTTCACACTGCCGCGCCATGACGGTCTCCAGCGCACGGCGTGTGAGCGGGTGGAGCGGAGCCTTCGCAGCCGCGTCGCTGAACGAGAGGCCGTGCGCGACGAGAATCGGCTCGGTCGCCGATTTCACATTTGGAACGCGAAACGCCGGATGTGAGCGCGTGAGTTTGTCATAGACAATGCCCGACTGCGGCCAGCGCGTCTCAACGATCCACTCGGCGAAGCGGCGCATGTCCGGCGGCATCGGCGCAACCATCGTGAGCAGGGGACGCGCGACGAGATACATGAGGTTCGCTTGGCATTGGATGCAGCGCCGCTCCTGCGCGAAGACGATCGCGCCGGCATCGAGCGGCTGCGCCGCGCGCGTGAGCGAGAATTCATTCGCCAGCGGTTCGTCCGGCGTCGCGGGCATTTCGACGAACTCAGTGCTCGCCGGCGGCGGCTCCGGCTTCTCCGGTGCCTGCGCGAGCGCGGAGGCGCCGCCGAGCAATAGCGCCAGCAGAAGATCAGCGTGCCGGCTTCGCCACATACTCGCTCAGCGCTTCGAGGTTCTTGTTGAAGACTTCGCTGGCGATGAACTGCTGGCCCGGCTTGAACTTCGGGTTGCCGACGAGCCGCATTCCTTCCGTGAACGTGCTGACCCAGCGTCCTTCCGCGTCGAGTTCGCGCAGGATTTTCTGCACGTCCGGCTTCGCTGCGATGGTCGGCTTTTCGAGTTCCGCGATTCGCGAGTCGATCTTCCACCCGTAGTGCTGCGCCAGGTTCTTGTCGTCATAGGTGAGCTTGTAGTCCTCGGTCATGTAGATCGGCTTGTTCGTCTTCAATTCGTAATAGCGCGACAGGCATCCATCGGGCAGCAGCGAGCGCTTCAGCCATGCAAGTGCGCGCGGGATTGGCTCGAGATATTTTTTGTCGCCCGTGATTTTGTTCACGCGCTGGAGAATCTCGATCGCGGTCATGGATTCGCGGCTGGTCATGGCAGGCGGCTCGAACTTGCGCGCCCACATCGGGTGCATCTCGAGATCGTATTGCTGCGCCCAGCCCGGCTGCGGCTCGGGCATCTGCGCGAGGATGAGAAAATCGCCGAGCTTCACCAGCGCCGCGCGGCAACGCTCGTCCTTGTAGATTTCCCAGCCGTCGAGCATCGCGTCGGCGAAGAAGAGCGCGATGTCGTCGTTGAGCGTGGGCATGTCCCAATAGTTCTTCACGCGCACTTCGGCGTCGGGGTAGCTCGCCTTCACGGGCTTCGCTGCCGCGACCGGCCCCGTCCACGTCTGTGGAATTCCGCCATGCGCGAACTGCGCGCCGAGCATGGCCTTGCGCCCAAACTCAGCCGACTCGTGAATCTCACGGTGTTGAAACTTCAGCGCGCGATCCGCGTGCATGAGAAGCCGCAGCGCGCCTTGCGAAATGCCGTCGTCGAATGACGAGTTATCCCACGAGCCGCCCTTGCCGTTGCGATACTTGCCGACGCGTCCGCCCTTTGGCGCAAAGTCGATCGTCTGCATCCAGCCGCCGGTCGTGAGCTGCCCATACACGAGCGCCTCCGCAGCCTCTCGCGCCGCATCGAGATAGAATATGTCGCCCGTCGCCTCGAACGCGCGCAGATACGCCAACCCGACGGCGGGCGTGCCCGGCGGCTGCACGAAAATCTGATCCGCCGTCGCCTTGCCCTCGCCGAGCCGCCACGAAAAATCCGGCGCGACGTAATACACGTAGCCCCCGTGCGAAGCGCACTTCGTGCGGAAGAACGTCGCCGCCTTTTTCATCGTCGTGACGACTTCGTCGCGCGTTTGCGCACAGGCGGCCGATGCGAGGAGGAGAAAAGCGAGTGCGATCTTCACGCGAGAATCCCCCGTGCGACTTTGCCGCTCACATTCGTCAGCCGGAAATCGCGCCCCGCGTAGCGATACGTGAGCGCTTCGTGATCGAGCCCGAGCAGGTGCAGGATCGTCGCGAGCAAGTCCTGCGTGTCCATCTTCCCCTCGGCGGCCTCGTCGCCCATCTCATCCGTCGCGCCGTAGCGCAGTCCGCCCTTCGTGCCGCCGCCCGCCATCCACATCGAGTAGCCGCGCCCGTGGTGGCCGCGTCCGTCGCCGTTGCCCTTGTCGTCGTGCGGCCCACGCCCGAACTCGCCGCCCCAAATGATGAGCGTGTCGTTCAACATCCCGCGCTGTTTGAGATCGGTGAGCAGTCCCGCGATCGGCTGATCGATCGACTCCGCGCGACTGCGCAAGCCTTCGCGCATCCCGTTGTGATGATCCCAGCCCATGTGTGTGAGCTGGATGAACCGAACTCCATTCTCCGCGAGCCCTGAAACGTCGCGGGCAGAAACGCAGAGCCGTAATTCATCGCACCGCCTTGATCGTGGAGCGGGTCGATCGTGACGAAGCCCGGCAGATCCTCCGCGAGCGACCCGAGCCCGTAAGTGATCCACGCGCCCATCGACGGTCGCACGAACGTCTCACTCCCCGTGTGCAGCGCGACGGTCGCCTGCACGTGGGAATTGGTGCGCGTCTGCATTCCGTTGAGCACGCACAGTTCGTCCGCGTGCTTCGCGAGCTGCGGAAAAACTTCCGAGATCATCGTCCCGCTCTGCCCGCTCGGATTGAATTTGAAGACCGAGCCGAGCAGTTGATGCGGCCCGCCTTTGCCAACCTTCGCGAGTTCCGGTTTCCAGTCGAACGTCTCGAGATGGCTCGGCCCGCCTTGCATGAAGAGGAAGATCTCGCGCTTCGCTCGCGCGGTGAAGTGCGGCGATTCATCTCGCCGTCCCGCGCACCTTCACGCGAACGGTCGCCTTCACGTTCGGCACTGCGCTTGGTCTCGCCATCGCGAGGGCCGGTGCGCGGCTTCCAGTGCCTATGGCCTTCGAGGGCTTTGACGATGTGGGCGCCGGTGCCTTCGCCTCGCTGCCAGAACTCGCGCATGACGATCCCTTCGGCGTCGGAGATGGCGGGGATCTGCGGAAGAGTTTTGCGCGGAGGCATGGATTACGGGTGTAATCGCTAAGGATTACGCATGGAATCGTAAGTGAAAACTTCCATCTCCCGGCTGCCGATTTGGGCGGCTCAGCGAGCGTCTCGCACGCAGCGGAATCCCACGCCCGGCGACGCCGCATCCGGGCCGAGCTTGCCGCGCGTGGAAGCCCGGGCTTCCCCTTCGCTGGACTCCCAGGAACCGCCGCGGGTCACACGTTTCCACACGCCGGGCTCGGCGGGATCGTAGCTGCGCGCGGGGCCGGGTGGGTCGGTGCGCGAGGCTTTGCCGCCCGATGTCGCCCGGTAGTATTCGGGCAGATACCAGTCGGCGCACCACTCGGCGGCGTTGCCGCTCGTGTCGAAGAGGCCGTAGCCGTTTGGCGGAAAGGCTGCGACCGGCGCGAGGGTGGGGAAGCCGTCGGCATCGCCCGCGATGTTCATCGCCCGGCGCCCCTCGCGGAGCGGTTCATTGCCCCACGGGAAGCGCAGTCGGTCCACGCCGCCGCGCGCTGCGTATTCCCACTCGGCTTCGGTTGGAAGACGTTTGCCGGCCCAGCGCGCGTAGGCGCCGGCGTCGGCCCATGTCACATTCACGGCGGGGAATTTCTCGCGCCCCGCCTCGCTCTTCCAGCCACCGGTCGGCACGTAGCCGGTCGTCGCGATGATGCGTGCGAACTCCTCATTCGTCACCTCGGTGCGGTCGATGAAGAAGCCGCGGATCTTCACGTCGTGGATCGGCCTCTCATCGTCCGCGCCGTCGATCGAGCCCATCGTGAATCCGCCGGGCTTGATCCAAACCATCTCGCCCGTCCCCGGCAGGCTGGCCGCCCGCCGCGCATCGCGCTCGCGTCTCACGCGCACCGCTTCGCGACCGACCCAGACCGTCGTGAGCCCGATGAAGGAGAAGGCGATGCAGCAGAAAATGAGGGACGTGCGCGCGGCGGGAGTCATGGCTCAATAAGCCGAGTCATCCTGAGCGGAGGCGCGCAGCGCCGAAGTCGAAGGATCCCGGGCAGACTGCCTGCGATTTCCGCAGCGGGAGTCGCAGGGATATTCCACGGGATCCTTCGACTGCGCGCCGCGCCGCCTTCGCCCCCGCGGCGCTCCGCTCAGGATGACTCG